>JADLHZ010000036.1 GCA_020848545.1 Deltaproteobacteria bacterium
CGAACTCGGCCGTTAAGCTCTTCTGCGCCGATGGTACTGCACGGGTAGCCGTGTGGGAGAGTAGGACGTTGCCGGATTTTCACAAAGGGCCCGCTGATTCGAACAGAGTCAGCGGGCTTTTTGCGTTTGCGCGACCGAAAGCGGACTGGGAGCGTCCGCGTCTGGCAGCGAAGCCGCGGCACCGAAAAAAGGAGTGCCGCGTAAAGTCGAGCGCGAGGAAAGCGTGTGCTAAGGTTCGCGTGACGCACAATATGAGCTCCGGCGCATGGGACACACTTCCTTCATTCGACAAGCCCGCGTCCGGTGCCTGGCTCTATCAGCACGCGGGTAACCTCTACGGCCCGGTGAGCACCGAGATCCTGCTCGAGCGCATCCGCACGGGCGCCCTCAACGAAGACACGGTGGTTTGCGAAGATGGGCACGATGACTTCGTGCCGCTCCTGCAGCACCCGACGCTGAAAGCCGCCGTCGAGAAGGCGCTCGAGCAAGCCGAAGCGCACCGGCAGAAACAAGCCGTCCAGAAGAAGAAGCAGCAACGGACGACCGTCGTCGTCGGTGTCCTCGCCCTCGTCGTCGCCGCCGGTGTGGGTGGCAGCGTGTACGGCTATCGCGCGTGGCAAGGCCATCAGATCGAGCTCGCGCAGAAGAAGCAGCAAGCCGAGGACGCCGCCAAGCGCAAGCGCGACGAAGACCTGCGCAAAGCCGAGGCCGAGCTCGCGGCGAAGAACAGCGAGATCGAAGTGGACCTGGAGCTCCTACCGCTCGTGTCCGTGAGCTCGAACAAGAAGAAGGTCAAAGGGAAGAAAGGCCACGAAGTCGAGGAAGGGCCGCAGGGCTGCCAGCTCGACCAAGGCAGCATGGTCACCACGCTGCGCGGCGCCTTTCCGCAGATCAAGGGCTGCATCCGCGATCAGTCGAGCAAAGGCGCGGCGATGCCCGAGGCGCTCACGCTCTCGTTCACGATCGCCAACACCGGCAGCGTGGCGTCGTTCGAGACCGACGACCGCAACGTGCGCACCGGCCCGTTCTTCGACTGCTTGAAGCGCGCGGTCACCGGCCTGCACTTTCAAAAGTTCGCCGGCGAGCGCTGCAACATCGACTATCCGATCACCATCGGCAAGCGGCATTGAGCTTGCGCCTGCATCACCTCGCGATCGCGACGTCCGATCCGGAGCGCTTGGCCGCTTTCTACACCGGCGTCCTCGGGCTCGAGCGCGACGTGACCCATCGCCATCCGGATGGCCGGGTGCGCTCCGTTTGGGTGAAGCTCGAGCCTGGCGTGCTGATGATCGAAGAGACCGCCGAGCCCGCGGCGGCGCCACGCGCCTTCGCGAGCAAAGCGCCGGGCCTCCACCTCCTGGCCCTGGCGATCGCGCCGGCAGAACGCGATCAGCTCCTCAGCAAGCTTCGGGCGCAAGGCGTCGCGATCGAGCACGAGACAGCGTTCACCTTCTATTTTCGAGATCCCGACGGAAACCGTCTGGGCTTCTCGCACTATCCCGCCGAGCGCGCGTGAATTTGTGAATTGCGCAGACGCCTGCGGTCCAGCTACACTGTAGGTCAAGCATGTTGACCCTCGCGCTGGTTCTATCGCTCGTCACCGCCAAGCTTCCGCCGTTGAAGGCGCCGCCGGCGCCGAGCAAGACCGGCACGATCGTGGTCAACTCGATCACCCCCGGCGCCAAGCTCTTCCTCGACGACAAGTCGCAGGGCACCGCGCCGATGACGCTGAAGAACGTCGTTCCGGGTGAGCACAAGGTGAAGCTCAAGAAGCTCGGCTACTTGATGTCGGAAGAGACGGTCGTGGTCGAGGCGAACAAAACGCTCGAGCTGCAGATCGATCTCTTGCCCTATGCCGGCATCCTCACCGTGAAGACCCAACAAAAGGGCGCGCAGGTGTTCGTCGACGGCAAAGGCGTGGGCGTCGTGCCGTACGAAGGCGAGATCTCGATCGGCCGCCGCGCGGTCGAGGTGAAGAAGGACGGCTTTCAGACCTATCGCGAGGTGTTCCAAGTGGGCGCCGGCGAGACCTACAAGGTCGACGTCACGCTGCAGAAGGGCGCCCCCGAGACGAGCGCGGATGTGCCGCTCGTCGCGCTCGTGCCGAAGAAGAAAAAGGCGCAGGTAGAAGACGACACGCCGCTCGATATCCCGCTCGAGGCGCCGCCGTCGTTGAACCCGAAGGCGCCTAGCGGCGCGCCGCTGCAAGTGGTCGCCGGCGGCGACGGTGGCAAAAGCGAGATGTGGTACCAAAAGTGGTGGGTGTGGACGATTGTGGGCGCCGTGGTCGTCGGCGGGGTCGCCGGCGCGATCGGGGGCAGCCTGGCCGCGCAATCGCAGGAGCCCGCGCCAGCCTTCGGACCTTGGGAGCTCGGGGCCGGCCGGCTCGGACCGATGTCGCGTTAGAGACGTTGTCGCGCTTGGGACGTTGTCGTGTGGGCTAAAGGCCGGCCTGCTGCTCGTCAGGATTCGCCGCCAACCAGCGCTCGAGGTTCGCGATGCGGGCCACGCCGCTGCCGACCGCACTCACCTCTACGAAGCCGATGCGCTCCCAGAACGCCCGCGCCGAACGGTTTTGCATCTCGACGCCGATCGCGAGCGCGTCGATGAACGGCGCCGCGGTGATCGATCGCGCCGCGAGCGCCGCAGCAGCAATGCGATCGACGGCGCGCATGCCCACGCCGCGGAGACGCGCGCTCTCGACGACGACGAGGAGCGCGATCGTGAGGACGCTGCCGTCGAGGACGAGCTCCATCATGCCGACGGGTCGCCCCGCCTCGACGACGAGGACAACGTCGCGCGCGTCGTCGGCCTCGCGCTCGGAGATCAAGCTGTCCGCCCAATCGAAGCAGTCGCGATGGTAGGTAAAGCGAGCGCGGTACGCGTCCGCGCCTCCGAGCACCTCTGCGAGGGTGGGGCGATCAGGCGCCACGACGAAGCCGTCGAGCGCTAGGCCGAACTGCGTCGTTTCACCCACGCGTCGCCTCGCCTTCCTTCAAGAACGCCTCGACGGACTGCAGCGTCACGCGCGTCGGATGCGCGCGAACGTAGCCGGAAATGCGCCGCGCGCTCGCGTCGAGCTCTTGGCCCACGGGCGCAGTACGTAGCCACGCGTCGAGCCGCGCGTGAAGATCCGCAGCGTTGCTCGGCAGACGCAGGGTAGGTCGACCGGTGCCGATGGCGAAGACGTCGCCGGCGTCGCGGGCGCTGGCGACGAGCGTCGGGTGACGAAAGGGGCGCGCCGCGTCGAGGCGCTCGGTCTCGGCGCGGTGGATCGATTGCTTCACGTCGAGCAGCACTTCCCACGTCGTCTGCGGCGTCGCGGCTGGTTTGTCGCCGAGCGGCTCCTCCGCAAACGCGATGAACGCGCGCACCGCGTCGGTGGCGGGGATCTTCGGGTCGCGCGGCGACAGCCCGAAGGTCTCGCGCAGCGCCCGAAGCACAAAGCGTTCGGAGCGGGCGAGGACGAGCGGCCCGAAGGAGCGCACACCGGGCTCGGTGCTCGCCGCGTGCGTCAAGGTCACGGCGCCAGCGGGGCTCACGCGAATGAAGCGCACGTGGCCGTGCTCGTGGTTGCGCACGTTCAGGACGGGTTTTTCGGCGGTGATCGCCTCGCCTTCGAGCACGAAGGCCTCGAGCTCGTTCTTGCACACCGTCGCTTCGACGCGGCTCGCGCGACGAACGATCTCGAGCGAAGCGCCAGTCGACGCGCGGTAGAGGTGCTCGCGCACGCGCCGCCGCACCGACGCGCTCTGGCCCACGTAGAGCAGGCGATCGTCGGACGCGAAGAAGCGGTAGACGCCAGGCGCGTCGGGCAACGCCGAGAGCGCGAGCGGCGAAATCAGCGGCTCCGGTCGTGCCTTCGCCTTGCGCTGCGAGAGGCCGATGAGATCGTCGAGGGTGCGGCTGCCACGCTCTCTAGCGATGCCGATCAAGTGCTCGAGCAAGCGCGCCGTCGCCAGGGCGTCGGGTGCGGCACGGTGCGCGGGCAGCGGCAGATGCAATTGCTCAGCGAGCGCGCGCAGACCGAACGCCGCGCTGCTCTCGGCGAGGAGCTGGCGAGAAAGCTTCAAGGTGCACGCCGTCGGCGGGCAGACCCAGTGCGGATCGAAGCCGCGCACGAGCTGTGAGAGGTAGCCGAGATCCGATTGCGCGCTGTGGGCGACGAGGCAATCGCCGGAGAGCGCAACCAGCAGCGCGTCGGCCACCTCGGCGAGGGTGGGCGCCAAGGCCAACGCCGCGGCGTCGATGCCGGTGAGCTCCGCGATGTGCGGCGGCAACGGCTGCGTCGGGCGCACGAGCGTGTCGATCAGCTTCTTCAACGTGCGTCCGCAGAGCTCGTAGACCGCGACCTCGATGATCTCGTCGTGGATGGTCGAGAGGCCCGTCGCCTCCACGTCGACGATGCGAAACGACACCTCGTCGAGCGCCAGCGTGCCGGCATGGCGGGGCGCCGTCGCGCTTTCATCGGTCGCGCCAAGCGCAGCGGCCAGGGCGGGCGACAAAGCTTGCGGGTTCTTCAGCTGCAAACGCGCGGCGAGGGCGGCGAGGTGCGCGTTCCCGGGTGCGGTGGGTGTCGGGCGATCCTCTGCCATCGGCCGGCGAGGGTAGCCCAAACGCAGCGATTCGTCATCCGTCGCGTGCGGGCGAGAGGCGGGCGAGCTCTTCGGGCAGGAAGACGTGCGACCCTGGCGCGGCGTTGTCGAGCAGGTGCTTGACGATCGCGTCGTGGCTCACGATCCCGAGCGGATGGCCGAAGTACATGCCGTTGCCGAGGTAGATCACGTTCTCGCCGCGCCATCCGGCCGCGTGGCCCTCGGGTGTGACACCGGGGTTGTCGAAGTAGGCGGCGTCGCCCGGCTTCATGGCGTGCGCGCGCCACGAACCGTCAGCGTCCGAGCTCGCGTTGAAGATGGGCGGCATGGCGCCGGGGTCGAAGCGCCCGCGCTCGCGCACGGTGTCCATCGTGGCGCCCAACGCGCCGGCGTAGGTCGTCGAGGTGATGATCATGCCGCCGTGAGCCGCGCAGTAGCGATCGAACGCCGCTTCGCCGAGCGCGTCACGGAGCGCGAGGTAAAAGACGAGCTGGGTCGCGCCGTTGCAGTCGAGGCGCAGCCCCTTCGGATCCGCTTCGAACGCGCGCAGCGCCGCCGCGGGCGAACCCTTCACCTCGAGCCCGACGCGGCCGTCGAGCTGCATTGCCTGCGTCCACAACGGAGAGGTCGACAGCAACGGCAGTCCGAACGCGGGTGGGTGCGCCGCGACGCGGCGGGCGGCCGGAGCCACCGCGGCTTGCATCGTCTGCGTCAAGAACGGATCGGTGGCGCCGATCTTGAGGCCGAAGCCGGGCGACGCTTTCGGAGGAGGAGGCAAGGTGACGCCAGCACTGCTCGGCCGGACGGTGAACGCGATGGGGTCTGGCGATCCGCCATAGCCGCCATCGACCGTGAGCCGCTCCTCGACCGCCGTCGACACGACGAGGTCCTTGCCTGGCGCGATCGTGCTCTTGGCCAAGTCGTCGCACAGGAGGGCGAGCTCCTTCGCCCAAACGCGCGGTGACGTGCCGAAGATGGAATCGAGCTTGGCTTGCGCCGCCGTCGCGCCGCCGCTCTGGTAGAGGCTCGCGAGCGTTTGCAGATCGCCTTGGGTGAGCGGCCGGCCGCTGGCGACGACGAGCCGCGACGACCCGAGCGCCGACGCACACGCGGTGAACGCCCGGCCCTCTGGGCTCGTTCCCGGCGTGGCTGGTGTGTCGAAGGCGCGGTTCGGCGCCGCGATCGTGATCGGCGCGTCGGTCACTGGGAACCCTCGGTGCGATGCGCGAGCGATCCGGTCGGCCGCATGATGCTGCCGATCAACGCCTCGTTCTCCGGCGTCAGCGGGATGGCGACGAGCCCGCTCTTCGTGTCCCGCCAGGTGGTGCCGGGCGGTGACCACCCGGCAGCGTCGCCGTCCTTGAAGCGCGAGGTCGAGCCCCAGGGATTGCGGCAGATGAGCGAAGGCGACGTCGTCGAGCGATCGAGCCCGACGACTTGCAGCGCGTGGCCGCTGTTCGGCACGCCGGGCTCGAGCGGTTTCCACTGTGTAGGCGGGATGAAGTCTGGTTGCACGAGCTCGGACGCGCCGCTCGCGGGGGGCGGGGGGCTTGCCTTGGGTGGCGGCGGCGCGTTCGGATCCACGCGCGGTCCGCTCTTGACGGTCTCGGCGCCGAGCTTGAGGTTCACCCCAAAGGAGTACGCGATCTCGAGCGAAGCGGCTAGGTAAGAAAAGGGGAAGTAAGCCACGAGCCGGGATTGAACCGGCGACCTGCGGTTTACGAAACCCTCAAAACCACGGCAAACAAAGGGATTTCAGCGCAAAGCACATCCGAGAAAACGCAGCAAAATGCAGACTCTTGCAAGCCCATGTTGCCAGGGGAGGTTGCCAGAGTCGCCGACCATCTCTCGCCGGACATCAAGTTCGTCAGCGAGCTCGTAGGTCCCGAGCCCGTGGACATCGGTGACATCTTGGCCGACGTGATGCCGCCGGGCTGGCACGAGCTGCCCATCGGCCGGCGCCGCTGATTCACTTCGAGTCGTCGTCGGCTTCGTCAGCCGGTGAGTACTCCCTGATGGCGCCACGCTGGACAATCCACAGCTTGCCGTCGACGTCCTTGCCAGTGAGGCCCGCGGCCAACGTCTTCACGCAGTCAATGAGGTCGTCGGCGGAGGGCCGCGGTGGTAGCCGCAGGACCACGATGCCCCGGTAGTCGCGCGGCCGAAAGCGGAGAGGGTTACCGAAGTCGAGGTCGAGGGTCACGAGGCAACGCCCCTCGGTCCGGCAGACGTCGATGACCTTGGGGTCGGCGGCGCCCGTCAGCTGTTGCTCGTGGACGGTGGCGACGTCATGCTGGTCGGCTCGCAAGATGTCGCCGCCACGCCGCCCGATGTTTTCGTCGAGCTTGAACTTCAAGAACGGCCGTCCACCGGCACGTCCAGGTAGCGCTCGCGGGACATCTCGGCGCCGTAGGCGATGCACGCGAGGACGTCAGCCTCTACGAGGCCGGGGTAGTCGTCGATGATGTTCTTCACCGAGGAGCCAGAGGCCAGCATGTCGAGGACCAGCGAGACCCAAATGCGGTGACCGCGAATGCACGGCTTGCCGAAGCACACGTCGGGGTTGATGGAGATTCTGCTGAGGAGCTCGTCGCGGTTCATCCACTCAAGCATACAGCAGAATCTGCTGGAATCGCTACAACCTGCGCTCAGTTGCTCGGCTACCGCGTTGGTGTTGCCACGCCGAGCTTGAACGCCTGCCGGCGCTTTTCCATCTCCGCCAGCCGCTGCTTCGACGCCTGAACACGCCGGTCCATCTCCTCAGGCGTGGCAACGTCGTCGAGGCTCCTCAGGAGGGCCTCGGCGTCCTCGCCTTCGAGGGTCGGTGTCGGTTCGATGGGTCGTGCCATTTTTGTTTTGTCGGCGGCGGGGGCCCAAAGGTCAACAGCAAGATGGGTGGCCGGCGGCTGGGCTATATGACTTGAGAAGGAAGCCCGCGTCATGAACATGAATCCCGCAGACTACGAAGCCATGCAGAACCAGGCGCACTCTTTGCGCCGCGAGGCCGCACAAATCCGAGACCCCCGCCAGCGGCTACTGGCTCACACGCTGGCCGACTTCTTCGAAGCCAAGGTGACCGGCACGACCTTCTGTTGGCCGCGGGGCATCACGGCGGCGTGGCTTGCCCGCATGGCCGGCAACGTGCTTGCGCACCGTGGCTCGACCGCCGTGCCGTTGGCCGACGCCCTTGATGCCGAGGTTCGGGTCCTGGGCGCCACCGACGCCGGTCTCCGAAATCAAGATGCTACATTCCCTTGCTGACGACGGCCTCGGCCACACCGAGGGTTTCGAGAATCAGACCGAGCTCATGCATGGCTTGCTCGGCGTCGGGGCGGTCCTTGATGAAGTCTCCGACCGCTAGGAAGGCCCGGCGGGCCGCCGCAATGCTTTCCTGGGTCTCGCGTATGCCAGCGACCGCGGCTCGCAGCCGGTTCACGAGCTCCACGGGCACGCTGCCCGCCGGGCAGGTCTCAAAAATTGCTTCCACCAAGTCTTCGCCGTCATGCATTTGAACCTCATCAAACCAATTGTCCAACAATGGCATATCGACTTATCAGCCGACCACCTTGGCTTTCGCTCGCTGAAATTCTTCCTCGGACAACACGCCCTGTTGTCGGAGGGCATGCAACTTTGCGAGCTCCTCGGAGATGCCGCCGCCCGGTGACGAAGACGCCGGCATCTGCCGCGCAGGCACCAGTTCACCTCGGTAGTACTCGTTTACGATTTCCTCGACGCGCCGAGCCTGCAGGCTGGCGACGACGAGCACGAGCGACAAGATGACGACGGACACGATGCCGACGGGAATGAAGGCAACGCACAGGATGAACAAGACGACCATCAGGACCTTGTGCCGCCGGACGAGGATGTTGAAGCGCATGACCTTCCCGATGGCCTCGCGCCCGGCCTGTAGCTGCAGACTCGAATACTTCGTCTTGCCGGTCTCGATGAGCCGCTGAACCTCGTCGAGCAAGACCTCGTAGTCGGCGGCGTGCCCAATGGTGACGGCGTTCATCTTGGCGAGCGGCAATACGGACGTCGGCATGGGCCTGCCTTCCCTGGCGGCCGTCACTTCTTTGCGGATTCGCCAGGCCGCGACGAAGGCCATGACCATCGTCACCGCCAAGCCGAGGAAGGCCACGGCAGCCGCCAACAAAATCAAGGCGATGACACTCTCGGGCTCGTCCATTTTCTCTCCCTTGCGGCGTTGCCGCTCACTTCATCGCCGTCGTGGCGGACAAATCACGGGCAAGTTGGCCATCATCAGCTCGAAGTCGCTGCCCAGCTGCCGAACGCGCGCGGCGTGCGGCGCTGCTGCCACGACTACCGGACTTCCTTGAGCTGGAAGATGGTGGCGACCGAGACAGCGTCGCCGGATTCTCGTTGGAGCTTGACTCTGCCCAGAGAGAGCCTCCACGTGCTGACTTCATCTTTGCGCACACTCTCGCAATGGCCGGGCGCCGTAGCGGTTTGCCCGGGCCGGACGTTGTAGCCGCAGGGAGAATCGGAGCAGAGAAACGCGCCTGCCTTGTTGTAGAGGTTGATGTTCACGCAAACCAAGGCGAGCAACCCGCTACTGCGATTGGTGAGGTCGATGTGCAAGTTGACTCCGCCTATGCGGCTCTTCACGGACAAGACCTTCGCTTCGACAATCGCGCTCTCTAGACCGTAGTTCTTGATGAGCTCATCGCGCTGCTGTTGCGTTGCCGGGCTCGCGGGCTTGGCATCGCGGGCTTCAAGTTGGCGCTTCAGCTCAGCGACCTGTTGTCTGAGTTCGACGACGTCCGCACCTTCCC
The DNA here is from genome assembly GCA_020848545.1 of Deltaproteobacteria bacterium. Taxonomy (GTDB): domain Bacteria; phylum Myxococcota; class JADLHZ01; order JADLHZ01; family JADLHZ01; genus JADLHZ01. Next base: position 9,389 of record JADLHZ010000036.1, read on the forward strand.
CGGAGGGTGCGGCACGCTGGCAGGCCGCTGCCAGCAGAAGCAACGCTGACGACGCAAGAGCTGGCGCCGCCGCCAAGGCGAGAGCCCGTCGTGCCCAGCGAGACCTCATGGCAGCGCGGCCATCATCAGCGTGAAGTCGCTGACCCCGCCGCCATCGAGCCAGAAGGCCTTGCCGCCAGCGGTCGCGACGTCGGCGACGACGCCGCTGGTCACGGCCAAGGTCGTGGAGTTGAACGTCGTTGACGTCGCCGCCCGAATCGGCGCCACGAAGACGCCGGCGTAGCTGCCGTCGAGCTGCGCCGACCAAACGACGTGCGTGCCGGAGAGCGCGACGTCGCCAGCCGTCTTCACGTTGAATCCGAAGACCGTGTTGGTCGCGACCTCATAGAGCTTGATGGCACCGGGCTCCACCCAGGCAGCGTGCGTTGCCGTCGCCACTGCCTTGCTGCACTTCTGGGGCGCCGAGCGAACTTCTTGGAAGGACATGTCCGTGGAGGTCGCCGTCAGCAAGCCGAATTTGACGACGCCGCGCGGTGTCCAAAAGAGGCGGTTGGCGCTCAGGGCCAACGAGCTCGGCGAGTCCTGGTTCGTAAACCAGTCGGTGACGGCACCACCGGCGGTCGAGGCCCGATGTACGCCATCGCCAAGCATGTAGAGGTTTCCGCCAAGGACCTGGATTCCGCCCTCGTACTTGCTGCCCGAGATGATGACGGTCGACTGCCCGCCAGCGAGCGGTGCCCGTGCCACTGGTCCATAGGCCACGTAGATGTTGCTGGCGTCGGTTGCGACGGCAACGCCGCGGATGAGCGACGCCACCGATGACGGCAGCTCGAAGAGCACCGAAGGTGTGGCACCAGATGCCGCGTCGTAGCGCCAGAGCTTCCCCGGGCCTTGGGTGCCTAGCTGCGACAGCCAATAGACCTTGCCATCGGCGGGCACCTGAAGTGCACGCGCATTCGGAAATCCACCTGCCACAGCAGTGCCGCTCGGAGTCGTCGGCTGAGAGTCGTTGCTGCCGGTGTCTGATGTTCCCGTCATCACCGGCGTGGGAACCGGCGGCGGCGTGTCTGCGCAGCTGCTCACCGCGGAGGCATCGGGAACGCAGGTGCCGCCACAAACAGACGGCTGCTTCCCCGTGCACAAGTTCATGGCCTGGCTGACATCGAGGCCTTCGCGTCGATTGGCCGACTCCGACAGCGTGAAGCCAAGCTGACCGACGAGGCGACCTCCAAGAAAAGCACGGACTGCGACTGACGTCGGCCAAGTGGGACTACCTATTGCCAAGGTCTGTGGCAGCTGCGTGGACTTGGGCTGTACAGGGATAAATCTCAGACTGTCCGCCTGCCCGTCGATGCTGAGCTCCAGCTGGTCGAAGGTGCCGGTGCCGTCGAGCGAGAGCACGATGCACTTGCCGTCGACCCCCGCGCACGGGTTGCACGCCGTGAAGACAAGGACGCCGACAGCAACGAGCAGCATCAAGCTCTTCATCGTTCCTCAGAATTGGGCAACGCCGAGGCGGTTCGCCGGCGGCAGAGTCAGCGGCAGGACCACGGCCAACGTGACGGCGAGTATCCCCAGCGGAATGCCCACTCCCCACAGCACCTTCGAGACCGTGGCGTTTCGGCGTTGCCTCTTCTCATCCTCATCGCGAAAGTCGACGGCCGGCAGATTTCGCGAGCTTCTCGTGTTGGCTTCGCTGAGGCGTTCGAGGCGCACCTGCAGGTTCGCCACCTTCTGCTCTTCAAGGCTCAGGCTGCGAATCCAGGGGACGTAGCCATCCTTCGTGACCTCAATGGCGCGCGCGCAGACCGGTACCGTGATGGCGCTCAGCGTGTCTCCGTAGTCCTTGCCGTCTATTCGCACCGAGGCCCGGACGTCGTTGCCTGTCTCGTCGCTGGCCACGACGCGAAGACCGCCAAGGCGCGGCCGAAACTGCCAATCGACCTGCGTCTCATTGCCCTTCCTGATAACCACCTGCTGTACCTGGTCCTGGAAGCACTTCGAACGGACGGCGAGCTCATAGTTACCTGGCGCCAACTCGTGCTTCTTCACCGGCGGCCGAAGTGCCGTGGCGTTGTTCAACATGACCGGCTCGCCGGTGGTGTTTGCCGTCAGGGTCAGCCACCCAAACTGCTCGCCGAGCCGCCAGGTGACGGTTTGGTCCACGGCACCGATGGTCACTGAGTTCCTGCGGTCTTCGTAGCGTTCAAGATGCATCGAGACGACGTGTTGGCCGACCGCGACCTTCACTGAGCACGGCGTGCGCTGGCAGCGGAGCTGCTCGTCGACGATGACGACGGCGCCGGGCGGTTGGCTTTCGAAGCTGACGATGACCTCTGTGCCACCTGCCGGCGCCTGCCAGGTGCCAGATGATGCTGCGGGACGCGGTCGTTCGACGAGCCCATAGAGGTCATCGACGAGCGGCCCGATGAATTCGAGCAGCTCCTTGTCGGGCGCGCCGTCAACACGGCGAACGGAGTCCTTGATGACCTTGGCGTTGCGCGCGTCTAGACGCCGCAGGCTCACGACGAGGGCCGTGCCAATCCGGGCGACATCGCCGGTCAGGATTTCATCGACGCCGAGACTGCCGCCGAGCTCGACGATGCACGTCGACTTGTCGCAGCCGAGGACGTCCTTGGCCTTCTCAAGCCCGAGCAGCGTCTCGATGTCGGCTTTGCCAATGACCTCGTGGCGACGACCGCGCAGCTCGCTTTGTATCAGCACGGCGAAGAGCTCAACTTGCCCCGCCTCGATGCCGACCCGAGGCATGACGTTGAGGACCGCTATCTTCCGCGGCTTCGTCGCTTCGGCCGCGGCGACGCCACGCGCCCACAGCGAAGCGAGCAGAAGCAGATGTAGCGACAACACGCTCCGGCGTTCCGTGACTCGCATGGATTCCCCGATGTTAACCTTTGGGTGTATGTTTATCCAGCGCAACGTCGCGGCAATCGCTGGCGGTGCCGAAGGAAAACCCAGCCGCCGACAAATTTGTGAAAGCCGTTGGGCGGCGCATCTTCGAGTTGCGACGCAAAGCCCAGCTAACGCAGGCCCTGCTCGCTGAGCAGATTGACGTCAGCACGCCGTACCAGGCCCGTGTCGAAGGCGGGACCGAGAACCTCACGCTGAAGACGTTGCACAAGTACGCCCTGGCCTTTGGCGTCCGACCGCATCAGCTGCTGCTGACGCCACGCTCGACGAAGGTGAAGACAGGTCGACCGCGGTCGAAGAGGTCAACGGCGCGCTAGGCCCTCAGGCGCTTCGGCAAGACCCGAGACGAGCTCATCGACCTGGTTCCAAATCCCAGCGCAGAATTCCGTCAGCTCTTCCTCATCGCCAGGCACGTCCTGAGTCCTGGCCGCTAGGTGCAGCGCTTCCTCGGCCCGCTCATCGGCGGCGGCGGCGACCCGGGGTGCGACGTCGCGGAAGCGGAAGGCGAGGGCGACGAGCTCTCGATGCAGATTTCCAAGTAGGCGCTGCGCTGGCTTCATGTCCTCGAATGGGTCTTGCTGTGAAATCTCGCCGAGCCAGCTTTCGTAGGTCTCTTGCAAGACCATGAGCCAGCCGACCGCCGTGAACGTTTCGACGGCGCTCCGGTCGGACGCCCAGCTGCGGTCTCGCAAGAAGTCACGGCATGTCTGACGCCGGCGCAACATCTTGGTGCTGCTCGTCGAGATGTTCGCCAGCCGGCGCCTGTCGGCGTCGTTGATGGGGCCCGTCAGGAAGGGCGGCCGCATGGTGCCCGCGGTCTCCAGGACGACGACGGCATCGTTCCCCCAGGCCAGGGTCATGATGCGCTGTTCACGGGGATGGTCTGAGTCGCCGGAGCGGTCGAGCAACAGGAGGTCGTAGACGGCGGGTTCCTGCATCGAGGAACGGTAGCACGAGGGCGTCGCTTGATGGCGGCCAATAATTCAGGCCGCTGCAGAAAAATGGGAGAAAAATGATTTTTGAGGGCCGGAAATTGGTCCCGATTTTTTGTGAATATTGTCGGAATTTTTCGCCACGACGGGCGGACGCCCATCATCACTTGGCTCCGTCTCGGCACCCAATCTTCTCCAGGCCGGAGACCCGCTGCGTCGCGAGCACGCAGATGTCAGAGGCCTCGCTTTTGCTCGCCTGCCGGGAGGTGCCGCCGTGTATCTTCGCCGCCTTCGACGCACTGGACCGCGGCGCCACTTATGCACGTCGCAGACATCACGCGGGCGGGTGAACCGAAAGCCTCAGCTTCTCGCCAAGTAGGAACACGTCGCCAGCCTCCAGGTGCTTGATGCGCATCTCGCCGAGCGCCTCGTGCTCGGTGCCGTTCGTGGTCCCGGCATCCGCGAGGTAGGGCTCGCCGTCGATGGTGAGAATCACGGCGTGAATCCGCGACAGCCCGGGCATCTCCATACCGACGCGGCGCGGAAAGTCACACCGCCGATGACGGCCGATGAGCACGCCCTTGGCGAGGGTTGTTGCGCCAGGCCGGAACTCCGTGACCGCATCGGGCCACTGAAGCCGATACCTGAAGAGCTCGGGCGGCGACGAGAACTCCGCTGCCGGCTGCGGCGCCGTGGTGCTGCCGATGAACGCCGTCGTCGACAGCAGCGGCATCGGCGTGCCCGCGATGATGATGACCATGCCGCCGACCTGCAGGACGACCGGCAACGTGAGGGTGGCGCTCTCGATGGGGTGGCCATCGACGGTGCTCGTTCCGGCAGCTGCTCGCAGGTCAACGTACTTGATGACGTCGGGGCGCCTGGCCGTCTGCACAATCAGCGCCTGGCGCAGAGCAAAATCTGGGGCACCGAGATGAGCATCGACGCTGGGGTGGCGGCCGACGACCACAGTCTGAGTGGCAACATCACCGAGTGTATGCACGGCCTGGCGTCGGATGCGGCCGCGAGCATCCATGATGGCGACGGCCAGACCGTGGTCTTGATGTTCAGCTGCGCCAGCAAGGAAGGCGGCAAGCTCGGCCTGAGCTCTGGCTGTCGCCATGACTTCCGGCCAGCGTTGCGGCCGATGCCGGATGTCGACGACGGTGGCTTTGAGCCAGTCGACGTCGTGCAGCCCCGGCCGAGCTCGGCCGCCAACGAAGGTCACCACAGGCCGGTCGTCACGATGGACCGCAAGTAGAAGAAGGGACCGCCCCCGGGTCGGGCGGCATCGAGGCGTCGGTTTTTCTGCCCGAATTCGGCGTAGTATTTCGGACCGCCGCGAGCGCCCTGATAACCGTCGTCTTCGGAACCCTCATGGTGACGGCAATCTGGCGCAAGCTCATGCCCTGCTCGCGGAGCTTCATCAACTGCACACGCTCGCCATCCCGAAGCCTGCTCGGTCGTCCCCACGGGCGTCCTTCGGCTTCGAGGCGCATCCGCGCCGCGGCTACGCGCTCGCCAATGACTTGGCGCTCGGCCTTTGCGCTCCACGCGAGCACCGCCAAGATGATTTCGGCCGCAGGCCCCGCGAGGTCGAAGCCGTCGCCGATGCTCACCAGCTGGCAACCATGGGCGTGGAGCTCCTCGATGACCTCGAATGTGTCGCGGATGCCGCTGCGGGTGAGGCGGTCGAGCCGGTAGACGTAGATTTTGCTGACGATGCCGGCGCGGACGTCGGCACGCAGGCGCTGCAGCTCCGGGCGCGCCAGCGTCTTGCCACTCATCTTCTCATCGTACCATGACGTGATGGTGTCGCCGCGGGCCGCGGCCGCACGCTCGATGGCGGCGCGCTGCGTCGCTGACTCCTGGCTCTTCGAAGAAATCCTCATGTACCCGATGGCTGCGCTCACGTGCTGACCTCCAGGGTGCAAACAGTGATGGCAGTTGGAAACAGCTTGCCCGCGCTCCAGCGGACTTGAAGGCCGCCGACCAGAGTGCCATCGGCCCGCTGCCGGAAATTCGCGGCCGGCCTGGCGAGCCGTGCGTGGTAGAGAAGCGCACGGACACCTTCGACGGCTACGCTGTCGCAGCTGACGGCGCGGCCGATTTCCAAATCAGCGGCGACAACGGGGAGGGTGCGGCCGCCCACGGTATTCACGAGCGAGCGCTGGGTGACGTGCTCGACGATGATGATGACGTCGCGGGTGACCGCCCTGTTGGCGCTCATCGGCGACCTCGCTTGCTCCTCGGCGACACCTTGGTCTCGGCGCCGCGGTTTTTTGCGCGCTCGAAGGTGTGCCTGCTGTCCCAGGGCGAGAGCACAAGGTCCTGGCCCTCGATGGGCAGCGCCGGCGCCTGGTTCCCGGCCGTCCTCACTCCACGGGCATCGACATCACCACGCATCGCCGCCTGGATGCTCAGGGTATGGGTCACCAAGAGGTCCAAGATGCTGGCCGCGGCCTCCAGTGCCTGCATCTCCTCGCGCCTGTCGTTTAGGTGGTCGCCGATGACGACGCGCACGAGCAGGCGCACGCCCGCGGCGGCGTCCCCAAGTTGCGAGACCGCTAATGCCAGGCTGATGCCCTGTCGTTCTCGTGCAACCATTGCGCGACCTCCCAAGCGTTGAGCTGCGCTTCAGTTCTCACTCAGGGCGCAGCCGTTGACGCCATCACTCACTTGTAGCCAAGGCGTTTGTTGGCCTCGTCGACGTCGATTTCGCCATTGCCCAACTTCTCAAAGACCGACTTCCTCTGGGTGAGGGTTCGCCAAAGGTCTTGGCGATGCTCGCGTTCGGCTTCGATATCGAACTTCGGTTGGGATGCCTGCCGCCGCGCCGCGAGCTGTTGGTGGGCGTAGAACTCCTTGAGGTCCAAGTCACGATTGAAGGCGGCAAGCAGCTGTGCTTCGGTCTGCGGCTCGCGCGTGTCGCCGCCTGTCCCCGGGCGTGGCATCTCGGTGGCCGTGGACACCGTCCTGGTGACGAGTTCTCCTTCTTCGTCATCTGGACGCAGCTCCTCTGTGCCATCAGCATCGTCGCAGTCACGGCCATCGTCGTCTTCGGGAGGCCCATCTTGGTCTAAGGGTTCGAGACTCGCGAAATTGTCGCCCGCCGTCTCATCGGACGGCTCATCGAAGCCCTGGCTTTCTTCGGCGTTGGCATGGTGCGTGGGGTTGATGGGTGCAGCAACGAGTCGCTGTTCTCCCTTGGCGTCGGTACTGGGAGTTCTGGCAGTTGGCGCTGGCACTGGTTTTCTTTGCGTAGTGGCACACTCGCTGCCCGGCCGGTGCGTCTCGTAGCGAAAGGTCCGAGGCCCGAGCTTCTCTATGGAGAGGAGCCCGAGCTTCTTGAGGCCAACGACGCTCTCTTGGATGCGCCTGACGTCGCGCCCCAGACACATGCCGAGGAGGCCTTGATTCACCTTATCTTTCGTATCCTTGCCGCGAAGAAAGGCGTCGATACACGCCCAGGTCGCCAACTGCTCGGCGCTCAGTGGCAGCTTGAAGAACGAAAGCGGTATGTCCTGGTAGGGTTTGACAGGTGCGTTCTTCCATCCGGTGAGCTCGGCCCCCCGCATCGACGCCAAGCGTTTCCAGAGCGGCTCCAGCTGGTATTCGGCATCGACGAATCCAGATTTATGGAGGCGCTCGGCGGCTTGGCTATATTCACGCTCGCTAAGGTCGAGGCGCCCAACCCCTCCGGACCGGCATTGCAGGCCAAGGACGACAAGGTACTCGGGGGCACCAAGGCCCAAGTCTGCGAGACTACGAATGAGGTGGCAGGGCACTTGGACATGCGGGCTCTTTTGCTTCTTCATGACCCATTCACCATAACACCAAAAAATTCAGGTGTCCAGGATTGCCAAGACTACAATCAGTAGGATGGTGTGAGCACACTTCGGGATTAGGGGTAGCGTGTAGGTGTTGCAGTAGCGGGTGACAGTAGCGTCCTTCTAAGAATGAAGAAGAATATTACTATAAGGAAGATGGCGGCTTCGCCGCCTCTAAGAGCGGCGCAGCCGCACTCCAAGAGACGGCTTTGCCGCCTTCTCTGCTTTCGAGATTCCCTTGCCGGCTTCGCCGGCATCGATGACTTTCTGTTTGCCGTGGCGATGACCTGCGAGGTCCCTCGTGTATGGAACAGTGGGTAGACTCGGGAAGGTAGTCTGCCCTCGTGGATGCCGAAGCCATCTGAGCCGCAAGCCAGGACCTTGCGAACTCCGGCATGCTGGCCTACGATGCCCTCATGAGCAAAGCTCCGCCGTCCGTCATGCGTGCTATTGATGCCCTGCGTGGCCTCGCCCTGGACCCCGGAGTTCCTGATAAGCTCGCCGCTTTTGCTCTACAGACGGCGCGACAGCTGCAGAAGATGGCAGGCGTCAAGGCCGACGACGCTAGCTTCGCCGACGGCGACGTCAGGGCGCCAACCAAGGCCTCAGGCGGCGGCCGCAAGCCAAAGGTCTTGGAAGAGGACCTGAAGGCCGTCAAGGCCGTCGCCGAGACCATGAGCAGCCCCTTCGACAGGGATGCTGTGCTCCAGGAACTTGGCTGGTCGAAGGACGACAAGGGCAAGCTCATCGTCCTTGGGCGGGCTCTGTCCGAGCTAGGATACCGTGGCCAGCGCAAAGGTCAACAACCGAACCGACGCTGGGAATTCACAAAAGCATCATAATTCAGACGTTTGCATGGCCTGAGATGTTTTGCTCTCCGTCACCTGGTAGCCAGGGGCTCGTGGCTCGATGCAGTTGGATGCAGTGCGTCGCAGATTGACATCCTGGTATGTCTGCTGTAGTCTTGGATTTACGCCAAGCGCGTAACCCAACCACGGAGAGCACCCATGCAAGAGCCCCACGATGACCAAGCCACCAAAGACCCTAACGTCTGTTCCGGCACATCACCACCCGACGGTCAGGCTGTGCTCACAACCCTCAATCCCCCCAGTACCCACCGCCACGATGCCGTACACGGCGACCATCAGGCTCACGACCTGCCGAGAGTATTCGTCACCGAGCGCGCCCTCATCCAACGGCTCAACCGTCGTCTGGCGCAGGTCGGCTGGCACGGCATGAGCCTCAAGAAGACGAGGAGCGCGCGCGCGTTCATGGACCTGGGCGAGTTCTACATCGTCGACCACGAGAACAACTTTGTCGTCGACCGCCACGTCGACATCGAAGAGGAGGCTCGTGAGCTCGGCGTCCTTCGTGACTGGGAAGCGCTCGCGCCTGCGGCCGTCGGGGGCGTCTCATGAAGTCGGTGATGATGACCCACGATGATGTCGTGAAGATGCTTGCCAACACCCGGGCGCGGACGCGGACCGAGGCCGCCGCCGAGGCCCTCAAGCGGTTCACGCCGCAGGTGTCCGGCTTCGCCTTGGAACCGACTTGGGAAGAGCTGCCCGAGATTGACGTTACTGCGGCTCCGTTGGTGCCCGCCCGCAGCCAGACCTTCTGCTCCACGCCGGCGGCAACCCGCGAGCCCGTCATCGCCCCAGCAGGTCAGCCGCCGGCGGCCAAGCCCAAGAAGAAACGGCAGCCAAAGACCTTCGACGGCACGCCGCTTTGGAACCGTAAGCAGGCCGCCCGCTATCTGCATCACTCGGAGTCGTGGCTTGCACACCACAAGAATCCACCCCGCGAGACCCGTCTAGAGGAAGGCGGTCAGGTCTTCTACACGAAGGCCGCGCTCGACGCCTTCATCGCCGAGCGCACGAAATGAGCCTATACAAGTACGACGCCGACGGGCGCGAGATTAGCCAGAAGCAAGCGAAGGCGCGTGGCATCGACATGCCGGACGGTCCGTGGTGGCATGACTTCACAGTCGCTGGCCGGCGTCACCGCGAGAGCACCCACACCGAAGACTTCAAGCAAGCTGTCAAAGAAGAGCGCAAGCGGCGCGCCGAGTTGGAAGCGCAGGCGCCGAAGGTAGCCCGCGGGATTCCGACCTTGCGCAAGCTCGCGGACGCTGACATCGCTCATGCCCGCGACGCCAAGCGTGGCGCCGACATCCACATCCGCGGCATGGAGCGGCTCTGGAAGCTGGTGCTCGCCAATCTTCCCGCCGCCTGTCTCTACCCCCAGGATGTCACGGCCGATGTCCTCGCAGACTACAAGGTCAAGCGTCTGGCCGCGAAGGTGCTGCCGCAGACCATCAACGGCAAAGAGCTCGCGGCCATCAGGCGCGTGCTCGCCGTGGCGCTGAAGAAGGGCTGGATAGCGCAGATGCCCGAGTGGCCGGAGCGCGAGCGCATCCGCGCCAAGGACCGCGATGGAAAGCAGCGCGGCGCCTTCATCGACGCCGTTGACCTCGACAAGGTTCTCGCCGAGCTGAAGCCTGGCAATGCCGATGCCGCCCGCTTCGTCTTGGACACAGGCCTGCGCTTGTACGAGCTCATACGGAGCCGCTGGTCTTGGATTGACGTCGATGCCGACGGCAAGGCTCGTCTGAACCTTCCGGCCGAGGCGACGAAATCCGGCGAGTCCCGCACCATCTACCTCACGGCCACGGCGCTGGACATCGCACTGCGCCGCCATGAACAGCGCGGCGACGAGCTCTTCGCCGACGCCGAGAAGATGACCCTGGCGATGCGCCGCGCTTCGAAACGCGCCGGGCTCGACTACATCGTGCACATGCGGGACCTGAGACACACCTTCGCGTCCCGCCTCATCAACCGCCGCGTGCCCTTGAAAGTCGTCAGCGACGCTCTCGGGCACAGCGACGTCATGACCACGATGTTGTATCTGCACACCGATACCAGCCAGCGCAGCATCGTCGCCGAGACCGGGCATTCACCTTGCCAGAGCAAAGTTGCCAGAGCACCGGTGGACGGCGGTCCTCCGTCCGCCCAGGTGTCTGCAGTTGTTGAGAAAGGAGAAAGCCACGAGCCAGGATTGAACTGGCGACCTGCGGTTTACGAAACCGCTGCTCTGCCACTGAGCTATCGTGGCGAATCCGAATTCAGGCAGGAAAAGCGGAGCGCGAGGTAACAGGTTCCGGACGTTCGCGCAATATGGCGGAGTCGGATCAGGCGCGACGGCGGCGGCGCAGCGAGATGGCGAGCGCGATCGCGAAGAGCACGAAGAAGCCGTCTTGCGACGCCCCGGCATCGCTGTGGCAGCCGCATCCTTGCTTGCCGCCGGTGCCGCCGGTGTCGATCAAGCTGCCGGTGCCGCCGGTCGCGCCTGATTCGCCGAGCGGGCCGGTGGGGCCGACGGGCTTCTCTTCCTCGAACTTCTCCAAGGTCTTGAACGAGAGGTCCTTCAGGCCGTGCGAGCTGCCGTTGTAGTTGACGACCGCGACGTACCAGGGCCCGTCGGTCTTCTTCTCGACCTCGAAGACCGCCTTGCTCTTCTTGTTGAGCTCGACCTCTTCGGCGCCGGCCGGCACGTCGCCGGTAGGGTACGTGAACTCGATCGCCTTGCCGGTGCGGAAGAGCAAGCGCACGTCGATCGCCTCTTGCCCGCCGAGCCCGCCGAGCACGTTGCCCGGGAGGCTGTCGAAGCCGCCGCGGCCGGCATCTTCCACCGTGACGCTCACTTCGATCTTCTTCGCGAGCGCCGGCACTTCCAGCTTGTACTGCACGAAGCCCGGCGCGAAGTCGCCGCCGCTCGTGTCGGTGCCGGCGAGGTTCACGGTCGGCGCTTTGTCGCCGTCTTTGAGCGATACGGCGCGCTCGCACGCGAGCACGTTCTTCTTCGCGAGCACGGCGTTCGCCTTCTCTGTCGAGAGGCCGTGCGCCTTCATCTTCACCAGGAGCTTTTCGAAAAAGCGGTCGAACTGGCCGTCCTGCGGCATCTCCTTCAGCGCTTCGAACGCGGCCTTGTCGAGCTCGGCCTTTTCGTTCGCCGCAGTGAAGCCGGCGCGGATCTCCCAGAGCGCGCCCGAGAACATCTCGGAGTCGGCGTGCACTTCGCCGTAGACCGAGCTCGGGCACTTGTCGTCGTTGTTCAGCGAGCGCAGGCAGGTGGCGCCGGGGCCCAGGAGCACCGCGGAGTATGGCCCGAGGCAGCCGTCGAGCCCGGGCGTGAGCACCGACGCGTAGTAGTCGGCGATGCCTTCGTTCATGGCGCCCGGCGCGTAGTCGAGGCCCCACTTGTCCTTGGCGAGCCCGTCTTGGAGCACGTTCAAGGTGCCGACGATCGAGTGCGTGTACTCGTGATAGATGATGCTCGCGTCGTAGGCGAAGTCGATCGAGCCTTGGCCGAAGACCATCGAGTCGTACGGGCGGAACGCGCCGAGGAAGGCCGCGAGCGGTCCAAGGCGTTCAGTGTCGAGCGCAGGCAAGAAGAACGCGTTGTCGAACGGGGTGAAGTCGCCTGACGTCGGCTGCGTCTGGTTCTTGAAGTCCGAGCACTTGGCGAAGTTCGGGACGTCTTTTTCGTTGCCGCGCGCCGCGAACGCTGCCTCGGCCTGGGTGCGCACTTGCCCGGCGTTCTGCGGATTGACCGGCGGGACGTACGCGGCCGTCGTGCAGAGCAGCGTGGCGATCGACGGCGCCATGAAGTTCACGGTGCCGCGCAGCGGGTTGCCAGCGCGTCCAGCGAAGCCCGCGTTCAAGTTTCCTGCGCCGTTCGTGCCGAAGTAATTGGCGGCGCGATCAGCGTGGTAGAAGAAGTTCACTTCGGCGAAGTTGTCGGACTGCGCTGCGGTCGAGCTCTGATCCATGACCGGCGCGTAGGTGCCCGCTTGCGCCGGCGACGCTTTGTGCGGCTCCTTGCAGAGCGGCGCGACGATCCAGTTGATCGGCTTGCCGAGGGCGAACTCGATGAGCTGCTTGTATTGAGCGAATTCGCCGGTGCTCGGGAAGGGCACCACGTAGAACTCGAGATCGGCGACGGTGGCGTGCGTGCAGGTCTGCGTGTCGATGAGCGCGCCGGTGAGCGTGACGGCGTCGTTCGTCTTGATCGTCTTCGTCGCCGGCGTGGGGTTCGTCGTCGGGTTTGGATCGAAGACCTTCGCCGAGCTGTCGAGCGTCTTCGTGGCGTTCAGCATGCGCACGACTTGGCCGGTGGTGGCGTCGACGAGCGCCGTCAAGCGGTCGAAGGGGTTGATGCTGAGGACGGGCAGCTCGTAGACGAGGCGCGGTTGCTCGCTCTCGGCGAGGATCGCGAGCGCCGCGGTCGCGTCGAGCGTGGGCGTCGGCAAGCGGTCGAAGTCGACGCCGGCCTTCAGAAACGCTGTGCGCATCGCTTGCTGCACGCTGACGTTCACCGCCGGCAGCTCGCCGCGGATGATCTTGTATTGACGGTCGATGTGCGTCAGCCGCCCGAACGCGTTGAGCTCCGCCGTGACCTTGCCGTTGATGACGCGCAGGCCGCGGTACGTTTGCTCCATCGTGATCAAAGAACCCTCGCGGGCGAGCACTCGGAGCTCGAGCGCCGGCTCGTTGGTCAAGCGCCGGGCGTCGTCGAGGAGGGGCAGCGAGAGGGGGGTGGAGGCGGAGAGCGCAAGCGCGGCGAGCGGCAAAAGCAGCATGAAAACCTCGCAGCCGGCATCCCTCCGGCCCAGTGTGGTGCGCGAAATTGCACGTGGTCTCTTGCGATGTAAAGACAATTCTTACATGGGAGCCCCGGTGCCTACCTCGGGCAAACCGGATTCTGCGGCGTCTGTCGTGGAAATTAGTCAGGGACTCGACGGCGTCCGCCTCGACGCCGCCATCCAACGCGCGTTCGGCCGGCACTCGCGCAAGCAGGCGCGCCAAGCCATCGTCGCCGGCGCCGTGCGCTTGAACGGCAAGATCGTGAAGATCCTCGCGCGGACGGTCAAGCAGGGCGACAAGCTGGCGATCGACGAAGGGAGCGCGCCGCCGAAGTCGCCGCCGAGCGACCGCTTCTTGCTGCCGACGGTGCTCTTCGAAGATCGCCACCTGCTCGTCGTCGACAAACCGGCGCGCCTCTTGTCCGAGCGCGTGCCCGGCGAGAACGGCGTGGCGATCCAAGACGTCGTGCGCGAGCGCTACGGCGCGACCTGGCTCGTGCATCGCCTGGACGCCGGGACGAGCGGCGTGATGATGCTCGCGCGTGACGAGCAGAGCGCGCTCGTGCTCTCGGAGGCGTTTCGCCGTGGGCAGGTCGAGAAGGCGTACCTCCTACTGTGCGCCGGTGATCCGGGCGCGGGTGAGTACGAAGGTGCGCTCGGCCGCGACCCGAGCCATGGCCGGCGCTTCTGCGTGCGCCCCGACGGAAAACGCGCACGCACGCGGTACAGGACCCTCGCCATCAAGGACGGCGTCGCCCTCGCGAGCGCACGGCCCGAGACCGGCCGCACGCATCAGATCCGCGTGCATTTCGCGAGCGCCGGGCACCCTTTGCTCGGCGACCGGCTCTATGGCGGCATCGCAAAGACGGCCGGCGCGCGGCCGCGGCTCATCGGCCGGCCGATGCTGCACGCGTTCGCGCTCGCGTTCGCGCACCCAAAGAGCGGTGCGGGCCTTCGCTTCGTCGCAGCGCCGCCGGCAGACTTTCGCGAGTTGAGCCAAGCCCTTCAGCTGACAACCGATTTTGACGCGACCGATCCCCTTTGGTAGCTTTGCCGCGCATGCACCTTTCCATGCGTCTCCCTCTTCTAGTCTTCGCCTTCACGTTCATCACGTCCGTTGCGTCCGCCGGTGAGATCACCATCAGCCGCGAAGAGTTCGTCGCCGTCACCGAGCTCAAGGCGCTCAAGGAGAACCCGAAGAACGCGAAGGTCCCCGAGGCGAAGCTCAAGCAGCAGGCGAGCAAGACCGCGGGCTTGAAGCCGCAGGACTTCGACGCGGCGCAAAAGAAGATGGACGTCTTCGGCGGCGAGCTCGGCAAGAAGGCCGAAGCCGTACTGAAACAAAAGCTCGAGGCGTCGATCCTCGGCAAGCGCACCGGCACCGTCGTCGTCGACGTCTCGCAAGCGCACGTCGTCGTCGGCGTGAGCTGGAAGCAAGGCAACGTGCTCGATCTCGAAGACGAAGCCGCGACGGTCGCGGGCATCGTCAAAGAGGAAGTGCCCTTCGTGGCGACGCTCGCCGTGTGGGCAACGGACGCCGGCGAGAAGAAAGTGTTCTCGGCGAAGATCGGCCACGCGCCGATGCAGAACATCAACCTGGCGAAGATCAAAGACTACGCCAAGACGCGCTACATCAAGTTCTTCGAAGAGGTGAAGCGCGGCGCCGAAGCGCAAGCGGCGGACGACAAGAAGTGACCGAGCCGCGCCTCAAGTCCGACCTCAACGCGACCCGCGAGGACAAAGACGGGCGCACGTACTATCGGCTCGTCGATCCGTCGAGCGGCCGCGAGTATCGGCTCTACGAGGTCGAGTACTTCATCGCGCAGATGCTCGACGGCCAGACGCCGATCACCAAAGTGGCGGCGCGCGCGCGTGACGAGCTGAAGTTCGAGCTGTCGCCGAACGATCTCGAGCGCTTCGTGAAAGAATTGAGCGCGCTCGGCTTCTTGGCCGGCGAAGGGTCGAAGGCGCCGGCCGAGGCGATCTTGAGCGCGGACGACATCATCGAGGTGTCGGGCGGCAGCGAAGTCGACAAGATGACCGTCGAAGACGAGCTCGAGCGGCTCGTGCGGTCGGCGCTTTTACACGTCAAGCAAGGCCTCATCTCGCAAGCCCGTGACTACTTTCTCGCCGCCAAGAAGTACGCGCCGAGCGACGAGAAGGTGAACGTGATGCTCAACCACTTGGACGTCGTCGGCGAAGACGATGGTCCGAGCGACATCGAGTATTTGTGGAAGCAAGCCGTGTCGCTCTACCCGGAGCTGACGCAAGAGATCGGCCCGCCGGGCGTCGGCGTTGCCCCAATCCCCATCGACGAAGGCAAAGACGGCATGCGCGGGGGCGGCGCGCGGGCAAAGCGGCCGGTCATGCTCATCGCCGGCGTGCTCGGCTTCGGCGCGATCGGCTTCTTGGGCTGGATGCTCGTCGGCAAGGACGCCTTCAACCCGCCGCCGGCCGTCGAGACGGACAAGGTGCGCGTGCAACGGGTGAACTTGTTCTTCGCCGGTGAAGCGGCGGACATCGCGCCGCGAAAGACTCGGCCGCTGCGCTTCGAGAAAGGCGGCCAGGCGGTCGAGGTGCTCGTGCGCGCCGGCGAGAGCGTCAAGCAAGGGCAGCCGATCGCGCGCTTGAAGCTGGCGGCGCCTGAGGAGAAGACCCTCGCCGGGCTGAGGCAAAAGCGACAGATCGCCGAGAAATCGAGCCTGGGCCTGGCGCTCGACATCGAGAAGCTGCAGCAAGAGCTCAACAAGAGGAACGATGAGGCCGCGACGCTGAAGACGAGCGTCGACGAGCTCTCGCGCAGCGCCGGGAGCAAGCCCGCGGCCGAGAAGGCGGCGGCCAAGAAGGAGCTCACGGCCCAGAAGAAGAAGCAGGCGGCGTTGAAGAAAGACCTCGCCGCGCTGAAGAAGAAGCTCGCCACGCCGCAAAAGGCGCTGGCCAAGCAACAGAAGGCGTTCGAAGCGTCGAAGAGCGCCGAGATGGCCTTCGTCGCCAAGCAGAGCGCGTACTTCTTGCGCGCGCCCGAGGACGGCGTGGTGACGAAGATCGGCATCGATCCTCCGACCAAGGTCGACGACAAGACGATGATCGCGGTGCTCGCTGATCCGAGCGCGGTGCACGTGCGCTTTCGCCTCGACGACGGCCGCCTGCGTGGCCTGCAGAAGGATCAAAAGGTGCGCTTGTTCGTGGGCGACACGGTTTATCCTGACGCGTTCATCGCCGCGAGCGACGACAAAGGGGTGACCGTCGAGGCGACCGACGCCGACGGCGAGCTCGGGCGTGCCGATAAAGCGAAGGTGCGGCTCGTGCGCGAGACGATCGAGAACGCGCTGGTCGTCCCCGCCGCGGCGCGGGTAGCCGAGAACGCGGCCTACGTCGTCGACCACGAGTATGCGGTGCGCCGCAACGTGGAGTGGGTCGAGGTGCGCGGCAAAGAAGCGATCGCGAGGAAGGGCTTGCAGGCGGGCGAGCTCGTCGTCGTCGGGCCTGCGCAGACGGTGAGCGGGTTCAGCGACGAGCGGGTGCGGGTGCAGCTCAGCGGACGCTCGGCGGAGGCAGCGCAGTGACCGCGACGCTGCCGGAGCAAGAGCTCGCGCAGTTCTTCCGCGTCCCGATCTTCATGCCCGTCGACTATGACGGCCGGCCGATGCTGATGACCGCGCGCCTCGCGAACTTGAGCCAGAACGGCTGCTTCATCGCCACGCCGTCACCGCTGGCGGTCGGGACGAAGATCGAGCTGCGCTTTCAACTTCCCGGCGTGCGCGAGCTCATCGTCGTCTCGTGCACCGTGCGTTGGTCGCGCGGCAGCCCGCAATCGCAGCGGCCGGTCGGCGGGCGGGCGCTCGGCATGGGGCTCGAGTTCGACGGGCTCAGCCGCGCGCAGCGGACGCACATCAAGAGCTTCATCCGCCGCTTCATCACCGAGATGCGCGCGCGTAAGTCGTAGCGATCTTGAGGGCGGTGTACGCCGCCATCCGCTGAATCCGAAAGCGATCGCCGCGAAACTGCAGCTCGTGCGGAGTCGTGCCTGCGGCCGTCGCGAGCGCGATGTGCACGAGGCCCACGGGCTTCTCGGCGCTGCCGCCGGTCGGGCCCGCGATGCCGGTGATCGCGACGGCGAGATCGCTGCCGAAGACGTGGCGCGCGCCTTCGGCCATGGCCTTGGCGACCGGTGCGCTGACGGCGCCGTGCTCTTCGATGAGCCCGTTCGGCACGCGCAGGAGCGTGGTCTTGGCTGAGTTCGCGTAGGTGACGGCGGCGCCGATGAAGTAATCGCTCGCCGGCTGCTCGGTGAGGAGCTGCGAGAGGAGGCCGCCGGTGCAGCTCTCGGCGAGCGCGAGCGTCAGCTTCTTTTCGCGGAAGATCTGCGCGGCGAAGTCGATGACGCTCCCGGGGCCTTCACCGAAGATCCACGGCGCCAGGATCTTCCGGACCACGGCGCTCGCTTTTTCGGCGCGCTGCTTCGCGTCGTCCTCGTCGCTGCCCTTGGCGAGCACCTTCACTTCGATCTCGGGAAAGTGCGCGCGGTAGCCGATGGTCACGCCCGGATGCGCCGCTTCGACGCCGTCGAGCATCAGGCCGACTTCGCTCTCGGGCTTGCCGAGCACGACGAAGCGGTGCTGATGCGACTGGCGCGGGCTCAGCGCCTGGATCCGCGGCACCACTTGGTCGTCGAACATCGGCTTCATCTCGCGTGGCACGCCCGGCATCACGAACGCGCGCGCTTTGCCCAAGGCGATCTCGAAGCCCGGCGCCGTGCCGTAGGGGTTCGGCAGCACCGAAGAACCCTTGGGAAAATCGGCCTGCTTCTTGTTGTTCTCGGCCATCGCGCGGCCGAAGCGGCGGAATTTTTCTTCGAGCTCCTCGAGCTGCTTCTCGTCGCGCACGAGCGGGACGCCGGCGTGCTTGGCGAACGCTTCGGTCGTGAGATCGTCGGTCGTGGGACCGAGGCCGCCGGTCGACACGATGACGCCGTGGTCTCTGACGAGCGTCGAGAGCGATTCGCCGATGCGCGGGATGTCGTCATCGCAACAGTCGATGCGG
This sequence comes from Deltaproteobacteria bacterium, assembly GCA_020848545.1. Taxonomy (GTDB): domain Bacteria; phylum Myxococcota; class JADLHZ01; order JADLHZ01; family JADLHZ01; genus JADLHZ01. Next base: position 27,763 of record JADLHZ010000036.1, read on the forward strand.
GTGACCTCGAAGCCGAGCTCGGTCAAGCGAGTGGCCAGCCAGCTCGCGTTCGTGTTCGTGAGCTCGCCGCGGGTGAGCTCGGTGCCGATCGACAGGATCGCTGCGCGCATACGCCGGTCGTAGCAGAGCGCGCGCGATGGTGCTACGCCCGCCGGCGATGGACGACGCCACCTTGACCTCGCTCCGCGCCGCGCTCGCCGCAACGCCGACGAACAAAGAGCTGACGAAGGTGATCGTCACGGCGCTCAGGGAGCGGGGCGAAGGCGCCCTCGCGTTGCTCGTGGAAGACGACGCGGTCACGCTGGTGCTTCGCGCGCGAGTCCTCGGAGCGCTCGGCCGCGGCAAGGAAGCGCTCGCGGCCTACGACGCCGCCGTCGCGAAGAACGGCGCGCTCGAAGACATGGATCTGCGCGCGCAGCTCGGGGCGACGGTGCGCGAGGTCTCGAGCATCGGCGATCGGCCACTCAGTGAAAAACAACGCTTGCGCGTCATCTCCAACGACGACACCGACGCCCCCGAGGTGACACGGCTGCTGCATCCGGACGCCAAGAAGGTCACCTTCAAAGACGTCGGCGGCCTCGACGACGTGAAGAAGCAGATCGAGCGGCGGATCATCATGCCGTTTCAAAAGCCCTCGCTCTTTCAAAAGTTCAAGAAGCGAACGGGAGGGGGCATCTTGCTCTACGGTCCGCCGGGCTGCGGCAAGACGCTGCTCGCGCGCGCGACCGCGGGCGAGTGCAACGCGAGCTTCTTCAACGTGGCCATCCACGACATCTTGGACATGTACATCGGCGAGTCCGAGCGAAAGCTGCATGCGATCTTCGACAAGGCTCGCGCATCGCTGCCCGCGGTGCTCTTCTTCGACGAGATCGAAGCGCTCGCAGGGAAGCGCCAGCACACGCGTGAGGCGACGAGCGCGAAGCTCGTGAGCCAGTTCCTCGCCGAGATGGACGGCTTCGCGCAGAACAACGGCGGCGTCTTGATCCTCGGCGCGACGAACGTGCCGTGGGCGGTCGATCCCGCGTTTCGCCGGCCGGGCCGCTTCGACCGCGTGCTCTTCGTGCCGCCGCCCGATGCACCGGCGCGGGAGTCGATCCTCACGCTGCTCTTGAGCGGCCGGCCGAGCGAGAGGATCGACACGCGTGCGGTGGCGCAAAAGACCGCGGGCTTCTCGGGCGCCGACCTCGAGCACTTGATCGAGACGGCGAGCGACGAAGCGATCGAAGCGTCGCTCGGCGGCGGCAGGGAAGTGCCGATCACGCAAGCGCACATGGACGCGGCGCTGAAGGACACGAAGGCGACGACGCTCGAGTGGCTGACGACCGCGCGCAATTACGCCCGCTACGCGAACGAAGGCGGGCAGTACGACGATGTGCTCGCCTTCTTGAAGGCGAACGGGCGCGACGCGTGAGCTATCGCGTTCCCGATGAGCCGCAGCCCGGCGCGCTCGCGGCGTATGCGGTCAATCCGTTTTGGCCGTTTCTGGCGATGATGCTCGGCGGCACCTGGGTGGGCTTGCCGTGGTTCGTCTTCAACGGCCGCGCGATCGGCAGCGCCACGAAGACGCGTGAGACTTTGCTGGCGATCGTCATGCCGCTCGCCGCGTTGGCCCTCGCGTTCGTCGGGCTCGTTTACATCCAGCAAGCGGACTTGCCGAAGCGCGCCGCGCACTACTTGTTCGTGCTGGTCACGGCGTTGAAGCTCGGCTGCGGCTACTGGCTGTACCTGCACCAATCGCGGAGCTTCGAGATCTACGAGTACTTCGGCGGCAAGGTGCGCCAAGGGATGATCTTCGTCATCGCCGGATCCGTGCTGCGAACGGTGGTCGTGCAGGCGGCGTTCGACGCGTCGGTCTGGCTCGGGATCTTGGTGATGTGATGGACGGCGAGATCCTGCGCTGGATGACCCTCGGCGAAGCGGCGTTGGAGCGCGGGCAAGCGCAGGCGGCGATCGACGCGTTTCGCCGGGTGCTCACGATCGATCCGAACGAGCCGCGCGCGCACGCGATGATGGCGCTGTCGTTGTTGCGCATGAAGCGCGTGGGCGCGGCGCTGCTCGAGGCGAGGGCGGCGCTCGTCGCGGCGCCCGAGGATCAGCTCGTTCACATCGTGATGGGCTGGGTGCTCATCGCGCACAACAAGGCGAAGGCGGCGAAGCAGAGCTTCGAGTCGGCGCGCGCGCTAGATCCTGCGAGCGTGGAGGCGCTGCGCGGGCTCGCGGCGGTCGAGCGGCACGGAGGGCGCTACGCCGAGGCGATTCGCTTGCTCGAAAAGGCGCGAGACCTGTCCGCCGACGATCCCGACGTGTTCGTCGATCTCGGCGAGGTGCACTTGGAGGCCGGGCGCGCTTCGGAGGCGGCGACGTGCGCGAAGATCGCGCTGCAAGCCGCGCCCGAGCACGGCGGCGCGCTCGTGTTGATGGGCCACGCCCTGTTGCGCAACGGCGATGTCAAAGGTGCGCGTGAGCATGCGGTGTGGGCGCTGCAGTCGGACCCGACGGCGGCGGCGCCGATTGAGCTCTTCTGCGCGATCAAAGCCCGCGAGAGCTTCTGGCTCGGCTTTTGGTTCCGCTGGAACGCGTGGATGAGCACCTTCGGCCCGCGCGCGATGTTGATCCTGCTCATCGCGTACATGCTGCAGCGCTTCTTGGTGCTCGGGCTCGAGGACGTGGGCCAGCAGCCGATGAGTGAGCTCGTGCGCTACGGGTGGCTCGGCTTCTGCGTCTACACGTGGGTGGCGCCGGGGATGTTTCGGAAGATGATCGAGAAGGAGCTGGATGCCGTGCAGCTGCGGCGCGATTTTTAGCGCCCGTACCTCCGCTGCCGCTGATGATACGACCTCAGCGCCCGCAGAAAATCGATCGCGCGAAACGCCGGCCAGTACGTATCGCAGAAGTAGTACTCGCTGTGCGCGCTCTGCCAGAGCATGAAGCCGGAGAGGCGCACTTCGCCGCTCGTCCGAATGATGAGATCCGGATGCGGCACGTGCGCGGTGTAGAGATACGGCTCGATCGACTCCGGCGTCAGCGCCGCGGCGATCTGCTCCGGTCGGTCGCCGCGCGCGAGGGCAGCGACGAAGCAGCGTCTGAACGCATCGACAATCTCCTCGCGGCCGCCGTAGGCGATGCCGATGTTCAACGTGCGCCACGTGTACTGGCGCGTCGCGGACTCGACTTCGTTCAACGCGGCGCGCACCGAATCCGGCAGGAGCTCTGTGCGCCCGATCGCCCGCACCCGCGTCTCGGTGTCGTGGATGCGCGGGTTCGTCGCGAGCGCGCGCAGGCGTTCTTCGAAGAGGGTCATCAGGCCCGAAACTTCGGCGGCGCTGCGCGTGAAGTTGTCGACGGAGAACGCCCACACCGTGACGATGCGAATCTTCAAGCGTTCGCACCACGTGAGCACATCGTCGAGCTTGTCGGCTCCTCGGGCATGCCCATCGTGGACGGCCGTGCCTTGCTCGCGCGCGAAGCGGCGGTTGCCGTCGAGCACGATGCCGATGTGCTCGGGCATGCGCCAGGCGTGCGCTTCGTTCCAGAGGCGGTCTTCGTAGAGGCGGTACAGCGTCGATTTCATGGGTCGAGGAGACCGCGCGCCAGTGCAGGGGCGATGGAGATGGGGTGCGGAAGTCGTGCAAAGCTACGGCGCGATGTACTCTGCGACGCCGGTCATGGCGTTTTCGTTGAACAAGAAGATCAGCGAGTTGCGCGTGTCGCTGTAGGCCATGGTGTAGCCACCGCAGCGCATCCCTGGCGGTAAGGGCAAGACGGTGTCCGTCGCGGCCTGAACGCTGTACTTGCGAAGCTTGTAGCTCGCCGAGCAGTAGTAGACCGCCTCGCTCGCGCCGCTGCCGTGGTGCGCAATGCCGCCGCCTGGGGTCTCGGCGAGCAGCGTGACGATCTGCGCGTTGCCGCCGATCGGCAGCGAGACGAGCTCGTTCTTGTACACCCCGGCGAAGAGCCAACGGTTGTTGCCGGCGTCCCACTGCGCGGGGAGCAGGCCGCCTTGGGTCGGCACTCCGATCGTGCACGACGCCGTCGGGATCGTGTTGTTCCTGGGACAGAAATACTCCGGCGTGGCTGGCGGAATGTACAGAGGCACCGTGCTGCCGTCGCCTGCGACGTGCGACTGCGTGTACGGCGGCGCCAGCGTGTAGTGCTTCATGTAGGCCATCGTGGCGTTGCCGTTGAGGCGCGAGCCCCAGCCGAGGAAGCCGGTCGCGTCGAAGCCCATGATGAAGAAGTTGTTCACGTTGACGTTGGCGATCGGCATCGTATCCGCCGCGTCGATCAGCGTGCCGCCGTTGCCGCCGATGTACGCCCATTGCCCGAGCGTGCGATCGAGCCTCCAGATGTTGATGTTCGAGCCGTTCGGGGCCGCGTAGAACGCGTCGCCGTTCGCTTCGTTGATCGCCATGTAGTTCGGGTAGTACGGCTGGCGGTAGATGCCGGACTGCGTCGCCGGGATCGTCGTGTTGATGATCGTGTTGGCGCCGTTCCCTGCGACGAGCGCGATGTCGTCGCCCGGCTTGAACTCGCGCAGGTTGCGGTTGCCGTCGTCGTACACGAGCACGCGCAGCGGTGGATCGTTGCGGATGTGGACGCTGAGCGGCGAGTGAAAGCGGGCTCTCAGCGCGCGGCCACCGTCGCCGAAGTCCGCGTACTTGCCGGCGATGGTGTAGACCTTGTCGTCGTCCTTGTTGACCGTGCGGATGACGGCGCCACGGTCGCTGCCTTCGACGAAGTAGACGTCGCCGTTTTGCGTGACGAAGTAGTCGAGCAGGTTCATGTTGCAGGTCTGCCAGGGCGTGCCGTCGGCGCAGCGGCCGGGCGTGCCCGTGCCGAGCACGAGGGTGTTGTCGCTCGTCCGGCGCACCTGATCGTACGACGAGATCGTGTACGATTTGCCGTCGAGCGCGGTGAAGTTGCCGCCGCGATCATAGGGAAAGCCCGTGGCGCCGCCGGTGAGCTGCGTCGCGCCGGTGATGGGATCGTGAGCGGACGTGTCGAAGTACGGCACGGCGACCGGGCAATAGAACGAGTCCCAGAACTTCGTGCGCGACGAGTCCAACAGGTCAAACTCGAGGCCGAAGCCAAAGCCCCAGCAGCTCGCGAAGTCGACGCCGGGATAGTTGATCGAGCCGACGCTCGTGTTCGTCGGCTTGAGGCTCGTGACGAGGCCGGTCGTCGGCGAATAGATGCGAAGGCGCGAGTTGTCCGCGAGCTTGCCGCCGCCGCTATAGACGTCCGACTCGAAGTACACGTCGCCGTTCGGCGCCGCATAGAACGTCGGAAACTTCGGGATGTTGTGGCGGGTGGCGATGGCGACATTCAGCGGATCGACACCGTCCGCCGAAGACAGCCCGCCCCCGATGTAGAGATCGATCTGTTGCGTCGCGTGGTTCAAGCGGCGAATCTGTCCGGGGCTGCCGTCTTCTTCGTCCCAAATGAGAATGTTGCCGTCGTAGTCCGCGATGATGCCGGACCAGCTCCCGAGCGTCGCCGCGGTAGCGGGACCGCCGTTGCCGGTGATGCCGCTCGGGCCGATCGGAATCAGCGGCGACAAGATGCCGGTCGCCGGATCGATCTTCAGAAGCCCGCGCACGCTGTCGCTGAAGTAGATGACCCCGTCCGGCATCACGACGAGCGAGTGCATGGCGCGGCCGCTGTAGAAGCTGTCGCCGACGAACAACTGCGCTGACTGCACCGAGGCGCCGCTGCCGGGCTCGACGTCGCCGGCGAGGATGTTCACCGTCCCGCCGACGTTGAGCGGCTGCATCTGCGCGAAGGTCACCATGCCGTTCGTGTTCGTCGCAGCGAGGCGCAGCTTCACGTAGGTCGACGCCACGGTGTTCGTCCACTTGTAGCAGCCGCTGAACTTCGCGGTCGTCGTGCACCCGGCCGGTGCGGCGGCGTCGTTATCGCCGTTCGCCAGCGCGCTCGCGACCGTGGTCCAAGTGAGGTTGTCGGTGGTCGCCTGCAACGCGATCGGCCCTGCGCCGAAGGTTTGTCCGGGCGCGATGGTCCACTTGACGTAGACCGCGCTCGCGAGCGGCGCGGTGAGATCGCTCGGGGTGAGCTCGTTCGGCGGCTCGGGCGCGCCGTCGCTCGCGGCGTTGCTCACGTCGACGAAGAGCGCTGGCACACCCGGCTGGTACTTGACGGTCTGACGGTCCGTGCCGAGCACGCCGCTGTTGCTCGAGATGTTGCCCGCGGCGTCGTGCACCCACACGTACACGCTGTAGGTCACCGCGGTGTAGCCGACGCGATAGTAGTAGTCGGTCACCGTGATGCTCGGCGCCGGCGTCACGCCAGGGCTCGGGCCGTTCAGCGGCAGCCAGCACGCGTCGGCGAGGTTCGGCGCCGTGCCGTTCGTCTTCAAGCAGAAGTGCGTGAGGTTCGTCGTGGCGTCGCCGGCTTGGAAGCTGACCGCGACGTTGTTGTTCGCCGTCGTCAGGTTCGAGCCGCCATTGATCGTCATCTGCCCGGGCGTGATGAGCGGCGTGCTGATGTCGATCGCGAAGACCGCGGGCGAGCTCACCGTCACCGCGTTGCCGAAGGGGTCGGTCGCGGTCAGGTGAATGCGGGCGTTCGTGTTGTTGAGGCTCGGCGGGGTCCAGGCGTAGGTGCCGCTGTTCGCGATCGGTCCCGCGATGGTCGTCGGCATGCCGCCGTTCAAGGAATAAGCGAGCGATACAGTAACGGCGTGCGAGTCTGTCGCGCTCCATTGGATGGGCGTGCTCACGCCGCCGCGCACGCTCTCACCGCCCGTGAAGGTGAGCAGCGTGACGACGGGTGGCGCGCCGTCGATCGCGAAGTCGGCCGAGGACGCGGCCATCGCCGTGTTGCCGACGGCGTCCGTCGCGCTGGCGCGCACGCGGCACGTTCCGAGATCGATGTCCGGCGTCGTCCAAGCGTAGCCAGTGCCGCCGAGTGGGCCGGCGAACGGAGCGTAGGACGCGCCGCTGTCGGTCGAGAGCTCGAGCACGACAGGCATCGCGCCGAGGTGGGTATCGCTCACCGTCCACGTCACGCTCGTGAGGGCCGCGCCGCCGATGGCTTCGCCGCCAACCGGCGCCGTCAACGCGAGCGCCGGGATGGTTCCGTCGATCGCGAAGTCTGCGCTCTCGGCGCTCGCGCTGTGGCCCACGAGATCGGTGGCGGTGGCCCGCACACGGCAAGCACCGGCGGCGAGGCTCGGCGTGGTCCAGGCATAGGCGCCGAGGTTCGCGATCGCGCTCTCGATCGGCGTGAAGATCTGGCCAGCGTCGCACGAGAACGAGAGCGCGATCGGCGTCGCTCCGAAGAACGCGTCGCTCGCTGTCCAGACGATGCTCAGCGGCGCCGACGCGCCGTAGAACGCCGCCCGGGGAGTCACGGTGATGACCGGCGGCGTGGCGTCGACGTCGAAGGCGTTGCTCGTCGCGAACGCGACATTGCCGACGCTGTCGATGCAGCGGCAGACGACCGTCGCAGCGAGCGTGTCCTCGATCGGCAGCGTGACCGCGCTCGCGCTGCCCCAGATCTCCGGAAAACCCGGCGCGGCGAAGCGGCATTCGCGGGTGACGACGTCCGGATCCGTGCAGCGCAAGACGACCGGGAGCGCCTGGCTGCCCGCGACGAGCGCCGGCACGGCGTCGATCGACGTCTCGGGCAACGCGCCGTCGACGACGAAGGCGTTGCTGTCGACGATGAGCACCTCGTCCGTCGTGAGCACCGCGCGCAGGCGTACCTTGGCGTTCTCGAAGCGGCCTTGCGGAAACGCGAGCTCGGCGACGCTTGCGTTCGCGTCGAGCAGCACGTCTTCGAAGGCGTCGTCATAGTACAGCGTCGCGTTCAATTGCTTCAACGCCGAGCGTGGGCGCATCTCGAACGCAATGGTGAGCGCCGCGGCGCTCGGGGACGGGATCGGGAAGATCTCGAGGTAGGGGCTCCCGGTCTGCCCGCCGCCCGCGTTGCTCGAGTAGCTCGGCTTTTCGTCGCCGGAGACGTAGACCAGGCCGCGCAGGGCCACGCGTTGAATGCATCCGGTGAGGGCGGCGGCGACAGCGAAGCAGAGCCCGAGGCGGCGCATGCTCGAATGTTACGCGATGGCGGGGGATGACGCTGCCTTGACTAGACCTTCCCGCTTCCGCCATGGCTGCGCACGCCATGATCTCCACCCTCGCTTTCATCGTCCTCCATGCCGCCGCCGCTGCTGAACCTTCCGACAAACCGCTGCAGCAAAAGTTCGACCTCGCCGTGGCGCTCGCCGGCTCGCCGGCCGAGAAAGCCAAGGGCGATCTCTACGCCACGCTGCACACCTCGATGGGCGACATCATCATCAAGCTCTTCGAGAAGCAGGCGCCGAACACCGTCGCCAACTTCGTCGGGCTCGCCCGCGGCACCAAAGAATGGCGTGAGCCCGACAGCGGCAAGTGGGTGAAGAAGCCCCTGTATAAAGGAGCGCTCTGCCACCGGGTCATCCCGAACTTCATGATCCAGTGCGGCGACCCGTCGGGCACCGGCCGCGGCGGCCCGGGCTACACCTTCGCCGACGAGTTCGATCCGAGCTTGAAGCACGACCGGCCGGGCATGCTGTCGATGGCGAACCGCGGCCCTGGCACGAACGGCTCGCAGTTCTTCGTGACCGAGGCGCCGGCGCCGCACTTGGACGGCCACCACGCGATCTTTGGCGAGGTGGTGAAGAACGTCGACCTCATCGCCAAGATCACGCGCGTCAAGACGGGCCCTGGCGATCGGCCGGAGGAGAACGTCGTCATCAAGTCCGTAGACGTCTACCGGCAGGAGAAGCAGCCGAAGTGAGTGATGTGCACCGTTCGGGATACGTGGCGCTGGTCGGCCCGCCGAACGTGGGCAAGTCGACGCTGCTCAACCGCATCTTGGGCGAGAAGGTGTCGATCGTCTCGCCCAAGCCGCAGACGACGCGCGAGCGCATCCTGGGCATCATGCACACCGACGCGCTCGAGATGATCTTCGTCGACACGCCGGGGCTGCACGAAGCGTCGCCCAAGCGCGGCGCCGGGCTCAGCCGCTTCATGAACCACGCGGCGCGCTCGGCGATGCGCGACGCCGACGTCGTGGCGCTCGTCATCGACATCAAAGAGAACGAAGGCTCAGGGCCGCCGAGCGCGCGCATCCAGCGGGCGTTCGCCGAGGTGGCGTCGTTGCCGCAGCCGAAGATCTTGCTGATCAACAAGATCGATCGGGTGCACAAGCCGCAGCTCCTGCCGTTTTTGTCGGCGGTGGCGCAGCTCGGCCACTTCGACGAGATCATCCCGATCAGCGCGAAGAGCGGCGACGGCGTCGACATCTTCTTGGCCGTGGCCGAGAAGCGCATGCCGGCCGGGCCGCGGCTCTTCGAAAGAGATCAGGTCACCGACGCTACCGAGCGCAAGGTGGCGAGCGAGCTCGTGCGCGAGCAAATCTTCTTACAGCTCGAAGAGGAGCTGCCCTACGCGTCGGCCGTCATCACCGAAAAGTTCGAGGAGACGACCACGAAGAAGGGTGAGCCGATCGTGAAGATCAGCGCGGCCATCGTCGTCGAGCGCGACTCGCAGAAGGGCATCGTCATCGGCAAGAAGGGCGCGCGCCTCAAGGAGATCGGCGAGAAGGCGCGCCATCAGATCGCGACGATGCTCGGCTGCAAGGTGCACCTCGAGCTCTTCGTGAAGGCGGTGCCGAACTGGAGCGAGCGCGAGGCGTCGCTGCGGGAGCTCGGCTACGACGAGAGCACGATCGAATCGCCCGGGAGTGAGCCGTGATCGCCGAGGAAGAGCTTGACGAGGTCGAGGCGCTCGAGGCCGCGCCGCCGAAGCCGCTCGTGCGCCGCGCTGTCGTCGCGTTGGTCGGTCGCCCGAACGTCGGTAAGTCCACGCTCTTCAACCGGCTGATGCGGAAGAAGACGGCGATCGTCGAGGACATCCCGGGCGTCACGCGTGATCGCCACTACGGCGAGACCACGCTCGGGGAGCGGCCGATCTTGCTCATCGACACCGGCGGCTTCGAGCCGAAGACCGACGACGCGATGCTGCTCGCGATGCGCCAGCAGACCGAGCTCGCGATCGAAGAAGCCGAGGCGATCGTGCTCGTGACCGACGGCGCTCACGGCCTGCGCCCAGAAGACAAGGAGATCGCCCGGCGACTCCGAAAGGCGAACAAGCCCTTCCTCGTCGCGGTGAACAAGATCGATCACGAGCAGCATGACGCGCAGGTGTTCGACTTTCATCAGCTCGGCTCCGAGCACGTCATCGGCGTCAGCGCCGAGCACAACCGCGGCACCGAGGAGCTCATCCTTGCGATCCGAGCGCAGCTGCCCAAGGAGACGCCGGCCGTCGACCCCGGGCCGGATGTTCGTGCGAGCATCGCCGTCATCGGCCGGCCGAACGTGGGCAAGAGCTCCTTGTTGAATCGTCTCGTCGGCGAAGAGCGCCACTTGGCCACGCCGATCGCCGGCACCACGCGCGACAGCATCGACTCGTTCGTCGAGCGGCACGGCAAGCGCTACCGCTTCATCGACACGGCGGGCCTGCGGCGTAAAGCGAAGATCAGCGAGCGGCTCGAAGAGTTCATGGTGGTCAGCGCGCTGCGATCCTTGGAGGACGCCGACGTCGTCGTGTTGGTGCTCGACGCGACCGAGCCGTTCACCGATCAGGACGCGAAGATCGCGGCGCTCGCCCACGATCGCGGCAAGGGCATCGTGCTCGCGCTGAACAAGTGGGATCTGCCGCACGAGAAGCTGAACGCGAAGAACCTGAAGGAAGAGATCGACTACACGCTGCCGTTTCTGAGCTACGCGCGCGTCATTTATATGTCGGTGAAGACGGGGCAGGGCGTCGACGGGCTCTTTCCGGCGATCGAGAGCACGATCGGCGAGCGGGAGAAGCGCATCACCACCGGCGAATTGAACCGCCTCGTCTCGCACCTCTATGAAGAGCACGAGCCGGCGTACGTGAGCGGCAAGCGCGGTAAGATCTACTTCGCCACGCAGGTCGCCATCAAGCCGCCGACCTTCGTGATGGCGGTGAACGATCCGGATCGCTTCAGCGACGAATACACGCGCTACCTGACGAACGCGCTCAGGAAGCACTACGGCTTCGAAGGCACGCCGATCGTCATTCGCTTCCGCCGCCGCCACAAGAGCGCCGACGAGAGCGCCGGCGCCGAGCGCAAGCAGTCGCAGCAGGATCGCGTGAAGGCGGCGAAGGCGGCGTTGAGGAAGGCGCACAAAGAACGCTCGGCCACCTCGGGCAGCATCAAGCGCGAGCGTCCGGCCGGAAAAGGCGGCAGCGGCAAGAAGGGGCAAGGCCGGCACGCGCGGCAAGGGCCGAAGCAGAGGAGCAAGCGATGAGCCGATTTCAGATCGCACCGCAGGTGGCCGGGCTCGCGTCGTATCAGCCCGGAAAGCCGATCGAAGAAACAAAGCGCGAGCTCGGCCTCGACGACGTCATCAAGCTCGCGTCGAACGAGAACCCGTTCGGGCCTTCGCCGAAGGCCACGGTCGCGATCGCCGAGGCGCTGTCCGAGCTGCACCGCTATCCGGACGGCTCCGGCTTTCACTTGAAGCGCGCGCTCGTGCGGCACCTGGCAGCCCAAGGCCACACGAAGACGCCGGACGAGCTCGTGCTCGGCAACGGCTCGAACGAGATCTTGGTGTTCATGATGCGCGCGTTGGCGACGAGCGGCGCCAACATGGTGATCGGCTGGCCGTCGTTCGTCGTCTACCCGATCGCCGGGCAAGCCGCGGGCTTCGAAGTGCGGCGCGTGCCTTTGGTCGACTATCGCTACGACGTGCGCGCGCTCTTGGAGCACGTCGACGCGACGACGCGGCTCGTGGTCGTCGGCCACCCGAACAACCCGACCGGCACGTATATCCCGAAGCCGGACCTGCAGCGCTTGGCCGACGGCTTGCGCGACGACATCGTGCTCGTCGTCGACGAAGCGTACTTCGAGTACGCCGACGCTCCCGACTACATGAGCGGGCTCGACCTCGAGCGGAAAAACGTCTTCGTCCTGCGCACCCTGTCGAAGGCGTACGGCCTCGCGGGGCTTCGCCTCGGCTACGGCATCGGCGACAAGGCGCTCGTCGGCTACTTGAACCGCGTGCGCGAGCCGTTCAACGTCAACGCGCTGGCCCTCGTCGGCGGCGCGGCGTCGCTCGACGATACGGCGCACGTCGAGCGATCGGTGCGCGAGAACGCCCGCGAGCGCGCGCGCGTCGGCAAGGCCATCGCCGAGCTGGGCTTCTTGGTCGTCGCCACGCAGGCGAACTTCGTGTTGGTCGACTTTCGCAAGCCGGCGATGCCGATCTACGACGCGCTCTTGAAGCAAGGCGTGATCACGCGCCCGATGAGCCCTTATGATCTGCACGAGCATTTGCGGATCAGCTTCGGCACCGCGGCGGAGAACGATCGCCTGCTGCGCGCGCTCGGCACGGTCGCGCTCGGAACGGTGCGCGCGTGATCGTCGCGCCGCTCTCGCGTCCGATCGTCGGCGTCATCGCGCTGCCGGGCGACAAGTCGATCAGCCACCGCGCGCTCTTGTTCGCGGCGCTGTGCGAAGGCCCAAGCGACATCCGCCACCTGGGCAGCGGCGCCGACAACAAGGCGACGCAGCACTGCTTGCGAAAGCTCGGGGTGCACGTCGACGGCGAAGGCGCGCACGTGACGGTGACGCCGCCGAAGGAGCTTCGTAAGGGTCCCGTCGAGCTCGACTGCGCGAACTCCGGCACCTCGATGCGCTTGTTGACCGGCCTTTGCGCCGGCCTCGGGGTGCAAGCGACGTTGATCGGCGACGAGAGCTTGTCGAAGCGCCCGATGAGGCGCGTGGCGAAGCCCTTGGCCGAGCTCGGCGCGGAGATCGCGACGACCGACGGCCACGCGCCGGTGACGGTGACGCCGAAGCCGCTGAAGGGCGCCACCGTTCGCCTCGAGACGACGAGCGCGCAGGTCAAAAGCGCCGTCGTGTTGGCCGCGCTCTTCGCCGAAGAAGCGACGCGCCTCTACGAGCCCGAGCTCACGCGCGATCACACGGAGCGCTTGATGGCCGCGCTTGGCTTTCCGCTCGCCGTCGAAGGCGAGGATCAGGACGGCAAGACGGCGATCGTCGTGCGGCCCTTCTCCGGCGTGCGGCCGAAGGGCTTCGCCGTCTGGGTGCCGGGCGATCCGTCATCGGCGGCGTTTTGGGCGGTGCTCGCGTCGCTCGTGCCTGGATCGGACGTGACGTTGATCGACGTGTCGCTGAACCCGACGCGCACCGGCTTCGTCAACGTCTTGCGGCGGATGGGCGCGCAGATCGAAGTCACCGAGCGCGGCGCCTCGGCCGGCGAGCCGTGGGGCGACCTCCGCATCCGCGCCGCCGAGAAGCTCGAAGCGACGACGGTCGGCGGTCACGAAGCGCACATGGCCATCGACGAGCTGCCGATCGTCATGATCGCGATGGCGTTCGCCGAGGGCCGCTCCGAGATCACCGACGCCGGCGATCTGCGCAACAAGGAGAGCGATCGCATCCAAGCGATGGCAGCGGTGTTGAAGGCGCTGAAGATCGATCACGAGGTGCGCCCCGATGGCATCGCGATCACCGGGGTGCCGCGCGACAAGCGAGCGCCTGCGCAAGCGAACGTGGAAGCCGAGCTCGATCATCGCATCGCGCTCTCGGCGGCCGTCGCGGGGCTCATCGGGCCGGCGCCGATGTCGATCGCCGGCTTCGAAGCGGCGGGCGTGTCGTACGGCGCGTTCCTGCAAGAGGTGAAGACTTTGACCGGCGAAGCACGCCCACCGTCTGATGCGGCCCTTGCCCGACGCAAGCCGATCACCGTCGCGATCGATGGCCCCGCCGGCGCCGGCAAATCCACGGTATCGAAGCGGCTCGCCGAGCGTTTGGGCTACACGCTCGTCGACACCGGCGCGATTTATCGCTCGGTCGCGCTGCTCACCTTGCGGGCCGGCGTCGATCCGAACAACGCGGAGGCCGTGGCGCCGATCGCCCGCTCGGTCGACGTGCGCTTCGAGCAGAAGCAGGGCGGCCAGAGCGTGATGTGCAACGGCGAAGACGTGACGGACGCGATCCGCACGCCCGAAGTGTCACGCTTGGCGTCCGTCGTGTCGACGCACCGGCCCGTGCGCGCGGCGCTGCTCGACATTCAGAGGAAGCTCGCCGGCGTGGGCGGTGCCGTGCTCGAAGGCCGCGACATCGGCACCGTCGTGTTCCCCGAGGCCGAGGCCAAGTTCTTCCTCGACGCGGCCCCGGAAGAGCGCGCGCGCCGGCGCATGGACGAGCTCGCGGCGAAGAACCAAGCCGCCGACTTCGAGACCGTGCTCCACGAGATTCGCGAGCGCGATGCCCGCGATTCGGCGCGCGATGTGGCACCCTTGAAGCCGGCGGCCGACGCCGTGCTGCTCGACTCGACGAAGCTCGATGTCCCGGCGGTCGTGAGCGAGATGGAGCGGCGCGTGCGAGCCAAGGAGAAATGATGCCCTCTGTGCCGAGACGGATAGGAGTCGTTCTGCTGGTGACTCTGGCTGCGTGCACGCCGCCCGTCGTCGACGAGAAGCCGGAGCCGCGCGCCACCGTGCACGCGACGTGGACGATCGACGGCGGCGCCGCGTGTCCGTCGCTCTCGCGCTTCGTGCTGACCGCCGGCAACGAGAGCGTCACCGTCACCTGCGAGACGCTCGAGGCGACGTTGAAGGACTTGGATCCCGGGATCACGATCGCCACCGGACGCCTGCTCAACGTGTCGGGCGTCGAGATCCAACGCTTCGTCGTCGAGCTGCCGGGGCTGCCTGCGAGCCAAACGCACGAGCTCGCGTTCTCGTTCACGCTTCCGAAGGCGTTCGGACCCTACGCGGTCACCGTGCAGTGGGCGATCGCTGGCGTCGCGGCCGCCCAGTCGAGCTGCGATCTCGTCGGCGGCAAGACGATGCACGTCGTTCTCGGGCCGCGCGATCCGGTGGACGTTCCGTGCGTCACCGGCTTTCACACCTTTCAACACGTGGGAGGCACGCAGGTTCTGACTGGCGAGCTGAGGGGCGCGTCCGGCGCGGCGATCGAGACGAAGAGCATGACGATCGCGATCACGGCGAACCAGCAAACGACGCTCGCTTACGCGGAGAATCTGTTGGACTGCAGCGGCGGCTGCGCGACCGGCTTGCAGAACATCGACGGCGATCCGCTGACCGGCGTCTGCGGCTGCGAATACGCATGCATCCCGGCGAGCACCACCGATCCGATCGACGCGCTCGCGACCGACGACAACTGCGATGGCTCCGACGGCATCGTCGCTGACTGCGCGTACGTCGACGCGGCCGCTGCGCCAGGTGGCGATGGCACGCGCGCCGCGCCGTTTCAAACCGTGGCGGCGGCAGTCACCGCGCTGCCCACCACGTTGAAGACCGCGATCTGTCTGGCGGGCGGCACGTACAACGAAAGCGTCGCGCTGCCGGCTGGCGTCGACCTCGTAGGCGGCTTCGCTCCGAGCAACGGATGGAAGCGCGCGGCGAACGTGATCAGCACCATCGTCGGACCGGGCAGCGCGGTCGTCGTGTCCGGCGCCGGGGCGGTCACCGAGATCGGTGGGCTCACCTTGCGCGCGTCGCCAGCGGCGCTCGGCGAAAGCTTGGCCTCAGTGCGGGTGAACCTGAGCGGCGCAACGCCGAACCTTCGCCTCGCCGCATGCACGCTACAAACGGACGCTGCGCCGAACGGCGTCGCGGGCGCCGTCGGTGGAACGGCAGGGACGGCGGCGGCGCAAGGCAGCGCAAGCGGCGCGAGCGGCGCGACGCCGATGGGCTGCGGCCTTCCGGCGGCCATGGGCAATCAAGGCAAAGGCGGCGACGGGCGCGACGCGGACTCGGGGCTCGACGGCTTCACCGGCTCGGGCGCGCCCGGTGGCGGCACCGGAGGCAACGCGTGCGGTGTCAACGGCACCACGGGACCGATCGGAACGACCGGCGCCGCCGCAGCGGACGCGGCCCCGGTGGCGACGCACGACGACGATCGCATCGACGTCGCGAGCGGCTTGTTCGTCGGCGCGCCGGGCAACGAAGGCACCGACGGCAACCGCGGCGGCTTCGGCGGCGGCGGCGGCGCCGGTGGATCCGACACGAGCCCGACCTGCGACGTCGGCACGAGCGGCGGTGGCGGCGGCGCCGGTGGTTGCGGCGGGCCCGGAGGCAAGAAGGGCGCACGCGGCAGCGCCGGCGGCAGCGCGATCGGCGTGCTCGTCCGTGCGGGTTCGGTGATCGTAGACTCGTGCACCGTGACGCCCGGCAACGGCGGCATCGGCGGCAACGGCGGCGACGGCAGCCCTGGCGCGGCCGGCGGACCGGGCGGCGCGGGCGCGGGTGGCGTCGGCGGCTTGGCCGGCGCGGGCGCGGCTGGCGGGACGGGCGGCGACGGCGGCCGTGGTGCGCATGCCTCGGGCGGCGTTGGCGGCAACAGCGTGTGCTACGTCGTCGGCAACGGCACCGGCACGGTCGCGACCACCGTGACGACGTGCACGACGGGAACGCCGGGGCTCGGTGGCCTGCGCGGCGGCGCCGGTCCGCGATCGGTCACCGGCGTGACCGGCGCCCAGATCGTGGTCGACGTCGGACCCTAATACGCAATCTCGGCGCCGTTGTAGTTGTAGAACTTCCCGCTGCTCTTCGCGTCGATGCCGTCGATCACCTTCAGCATCCCGCGCACCGACTCCTCCGGCGTCAAGGTCGCGCCGGCGCCGCCCATGTCGGTCTTGACCCAGCCCGGGTGCATCACGACGCTGATGATGCCTTTTGGCGCGAGATCGAGCGCCAGCGACTTCGACGCCATGTTCAGCGCCGCCTTCGACATGCGGTAGCTGTAGTAGCCGCCGCTCGAGTTGTCGCCGATCGATCCCATGCGCGAGGTGATGTGCACGACGAGCTTGCGCTTGCCGCGGCCGATCGCCGGCAGCAGCGCTTGCGTGAGCAGCAACGGGCCGGCGGCGTTGATCGCGAACGCGGCGCTCAGTCCGGCGAGGGTCTGCTCACCGAGCGGCGAGGCCTCGTCGCCGATCGTGCCGGCGTTGTTGATGACGACGTCGACCTCGCGGAGCGCGGCGGCCAGGCGCGCGATCGATCCTTCGTCGCCAACGTCGAGCGCGTGCACGTGCGGCGTCAGGCCGGCGAGCACAGAAGCCCGCGCGGGGTCGCGGGCCGTCGCGTGGACGGTGTGGCCAAGCGCGAGGAGCCGGCGGACGAATTCGAGGCCGATTCCGCGGTTGGCGCCGGTGACGAGGTGGATCATCGCCGGAACATCGGCGACGTCAACGTCAACGTCAACGGAAACGGCGACGCGCAGCGAGGACGAAGAGAGCCAAGAGCAACATGCCGAACGTGCTCGACGGGTCGGACGACTTGCACCCGCAGCCATCGCGAATGACGCCGCGCTGATTACGCAGCTCCGGCTCTTGCTGCTTCACCTGCGGCGCGGCGCTGCCGGTCCTCGGCAGCTCGCAGTAGCCGTCTTCGCACGCGCCGTTCTTGCAGCACTGGCCTTCGGGGCAATAGTCGATCTGACAGAGCCCTTGCACGCATTGGCCGCCATTCGAGCAAGCCACGCCGTTGTCGCACTTCGTCGCGCAGTTGCCGCACACGCACACGCTGCCAGCACCGCAGATCGCGCCGTTGTCGTCTTCGTCGATCATGCCGTCGCAGTCGTCGTCGCGGCCGTTGCACTCTTCGACGCGGCCGTTGTCGGCGCCGATGCACGTCGACCACTTGCCGAACTCGCAGCGCTCGACGCCCTGCGAGCAGTCGCCGTTCGGGTTGCCGCACGGACGCTCGTCGCCGTGGTGGCAGCCGCAGCCTTCGTCGATCTGGCCGTCGCAGTTGTTGTCGATGCCGTCGCAGACTTCCTTCGGCAGGTTGAGCGGCACGCACGCTTGCAGCGATCCGCTGACGCAGCGTTGGGTGCCGGCGCCGCAGCGGGTCATGCAGCTTTTGTCGCTGCTCTCGTCGACCGCGCCGTCGCAGTCGTTGTCGACGCCGTCGCACACTTCCGGCGGCGGGTTGTTCGGCACGCAGTTCGGCGAGAGCGATCCGCCGACGCACGCGCGCGTTCCCGGTCCGCACGCGGTGGAGCACGCTTGATCGGCGCCGTCGTCGGTCGCGTTGTTACAGTTGTTGTCCTTGCCGTCGCAGATCTCGGGGCTCGGGCCGATGGCGCCCATGCATGCGCCCCACACGTAGCCGCTGCCGGTCGACACGCACGAGCGGGTGCCGAGCGCGCACTCGCCGTCGTTCGTCTGGCCGCAGGGCTGTGTTTGGCCCGGCGAGCAAGCGCAGGTCTGGCCGTCGTCGATCGTGCCGTTACAGTTGTTGTCGATGCCGTCGCAGATCGTTGCGGTCTCCGAGGTTGGCTGGCGCGCGTTGCAGCTGCCCCAGACGCCGGTCGTGCAGCGCTCGACGCCGCCGCAGTACTGATTGCCGCACGAGCGATAGAGGTTCTCGTCGATCGCGCCGTCGCAGTCGTTGTCGATGCCGTCGCAGATCTCGGCCGTGGCGCCGGGCGCGTCGCAGGCGCTCATCGAGCCGCCGACGCAGTACTCGTGGCCGGTGCCGCCGTTGCACGACGTGCAGTTGCGCGTGAGGCCCTCGTCGGTTTGGCCGTCGCAGTCGTTGTCGATGCCGTCGCACACTTCGGCGCTGGTGATCTTCTGCACGATTTGATTGAGCGCCGTAGTGAGCTGGCTCGGCGTGTCGGCCTGGTAGTAGCAGTTGTCGGGATCGGACGGGCTCGTGGCGTTCGGATCGCAGCCGGCGAAGCGCTCGGTGCCGGCCATCGTGGCGATGCCGTTCAAGGTCTTCGGATCGGCGCGGCCCGCGAAGCCGACGGGATAGGTGGGAACGCCGTTCCACCAGAGCGAGTAGACGATGTTGTTGATCGCTTCGCGGTTCTCGCCCGACGCCGTCGCGTTCGGCGTGTAGCCGTCCGAGAGGTACCAGTCGCGCGTGAGGAAGTCGCGCGGCGGGCCGCCCGGGTAGCAGTCCATGATGCCGTCCGAGATCAAGACGATATAGGTGGCCGACGACGGGCTGGAGAACGCCGTCATCGTCGCCACGTCGGTGAAGGCGTGCGAGATCGGCGTGTCGTAGCTGCCGGCCGGGCCGCCGAAGTACGACGAGCCCGACGGGTTCAGATGGTTGTAGAAGGTCGAGCGCGCGAAGGAGGTGAAGGGGATCTCCATCTGGGTCGTCGTGTTGCAGCGGCCGTACGGGTTGCCGTACTTCTGCGGCTTCGGAAAGAGCATGAGGCCGAAGTCGGCCCGGCCTTCCAAGGTCGCGAGCGCGGCGTCGAGCCCGTCGATCGCTTGGCGGTACTTCGAGGGGCTGCCCGCAAGCATCGAGCCCGAGATGTCGAAGAGCACGAGGATCTTCGGCTTTTCACAGGTTTGGGCGGCGGCGACGGAAGCGCTTCCGAGGCTGGACGCTAGAAGCATCAGGGAGACCAGGCAGCTCCGCATCGACCGAAGTCCTTTCCACCAGCAGGGCGATAGGGCCCCGCCTTCACACGGCTACGGTGTGGTTATCGGCGGTGGGGGTTTCGGGTTGCCGCCCTTGGATGGCCTTGATCGTAGATTGCGCGCAAACGGCGGGCATCGAGGTGCGTATAAACCTCGGTCGTTTGAATGTGGGCGTGGCCGAGCAGGGTCTGCACCACGCGCAGATCGGCCCCGTTTTGCACGAGGTGCGTCGCGAACGCGTGGCGGAGCTCGTGCGGCGACGGCAGCGTCTGAAACCCGGCCGCGAGCGCCCGTCGCTTCAGAATCTTGAACACCGCCACCCGCGAGATCGCCCGGCCACCGCGCCCTGGGAACACGTAGGCGGAAACGCTCCGGGAGAGCGAAAGTCTCCCCGGTCCCTTTTCGCCCAAGGGCTCCCCGGTCCCTTTTCGTCGAAGCTTCCCCGGTCCCTTTTCGGGGCCATGTTCGAGGTGGCGGCGGAGGGCGGCTTGGGCGGGCAGGCCCATCGGCACGAGGCGCTCTTTGTCGCCTTTGCCGCAGACGCGCACGAGGCCGCGGTCGAAGAAGAGGCCGTCCCGCCTGAGGCCGCAGAGCTCGCTGACGCGGAGGCCGCTGCCATACAGTAGCTCGAACATCGCCCGATCACGCAGCGCCTTTGCGTCGTCGCCCGAGAGGCCGTCGAGCAGCCGGCGCATCTCGGCTTCGCTCGGGACCGTGGGCAAAGGGCGTGGCGCACGCGGTGGCTTCAGATCCTTCGCGGGGTGATCCGCACGGAGGCCGCGCCGATGCAGGAAGCGAAAGAACTGCCGGACCGCCGACAGCGCCCGCGCTTGGCTACGCTTGCCGAGCACAGGCGCGAGCGACGCCGCGAAGCGGAGGAGGTGCTCGGGCGTCGCGGCTTGCGGGCTCGTTTCGCCCGAGAGAAACGCCGCCAGTCGATGCAGGTCTCGCGCGTAGGCCTCGACGGTGTGGCCGGACAGCGCGCGCACGCCGGCGATCTCCGCGAAGAACAAGTCGCAGGCGTGATCCCAAGCGGCGTCGTGCGACATCGGCACGCATCTTCCCATCGGCGTCGGCGATGCACAAACTTCCTGGTATGCCGTGCGAGCTTAGCGCCCTTTTTGACTCGCCGCGGCGAAAGAAAAAGCGCGGCGGCGGCAAAAACGGTCGAAATGCGCGCGCCCTTTGTGCTAGGGCACCGCCCCCAATGCAGTCCTCTCCGACTGAGTACCCGCGCGGCTTTACCCCCACGCCCGACTCCGAGAACCCGATCTACAAGCTGACGCTGCCGGCCTTCGACGGCCCGCTCGATCTCTTGCTCTTCCTCATCAAGAAGCACGATCTCGACATCTTCGACATTCCGATCAGCTTCATCACCGGAAAGTACCTCGAGCACTTGGAGATCCTGAGCGATCTCGACATCGACGTGGCCGCCGGCTTTCTCACCCTCGCCGCCGAGCTCGCGCACATCAAGAGCAAGATGCTCGTGCCGCAGCCGGAAAACGCCGACGATCAGGAAGACGAAGACTTGGGCGACCCGCGCGCGGAGCTCGTCCGCCGCTTGCTCGAGTATCAAAAGTACAAAGACGCGGGAAAGCAGCTCGCCGAACGCGACGTGCTCGGCCGCGACAGCTTCGCGCGCGCGGTGGTGCCGGACGCCGCCGAGCTGCAGCCGTCGGATGACCTCGCTGAGGTGCCAATCTTCCGCTTGATCGAGGCGCTCGATCGCCTGCTGAAGAAAGGCCAGCTCGAGATCAAGCATCACGTCGTCGTCGATCAGCTGTCGGTCGCAGATCGTTTGAACGCCTTAATCGATCGCCTGCGCGTGGAAGAGACGATCACCTTCAGCGCGCTCTTCTCCGGAATGAGCACGCGGCGCGAAGTGATCCTCACCTTTCTCGCGCTGCTCGAGGTGACGAAGTTGAAGCTCGTGCGAATTCACCAGATCGACACCGATGGCGAGATCTTCCTGCGGGCAGTGAAGGACAAGATCCAAGAGCTCGACGGCAACCCGGCCGGGCTCGCGGGATCGAAGGAGGGCGCAGATGAATATCGATAAATGGGATCTCTTCGCGATCTGCGAGAGCTTGCTGCTCGTGGCGGACAAGCCACTGTCGGTCGAGCACGTGGTGAACGTGTTGCTCGCTGAGCAAGAAGAAGAGCTCGAGCGCTTGGCCGATGAGATGGACGCGGCGCCCGTGGATCCCTTGGATCCAGAAGTGCGCGTAGCGGCCGAAGGCTTCACCGATGTCGAGAACGCGGAGCACGATCCGGCGTTTGATTCGGCGTTGCGGTCGGAGACGGCGGACGCGACCTTGGCGGCGGATGATGCGCCGGGGGAGACGGAGGCCCGGATCGGCGACGGCGACGTCGACGTTGAAGCGGAGGCGGCGCCGGAAGCCGAGCTCGATCCGAAGGCCGCGGCGAAGGCGGCGAGAGAGAAGGAAGAAGCGCGGCGCATGGCGGTCGTGCGGCGCGAGCTTGGGAAGCTCGTCGAAGACGCTTTCGCGGCGTTGACCGTCGCCTACGCGGACCCGAATCGTTCGCTCTGCCGCGGCGTGCAGCTCGTCGAAGTCGCCGGCGGTTATCAGTTGCGCACCGCCAGCGCGGTCGCGCCCTTCGTCCGCCACTTCTTGCAAGTGAAGCCGACGAAGCTCACCCGCGCGCAGCTCGAGATCATGGCGATCATCGCCTATCGCCAGCCCGTCACGCGCCCCGAGATCGAGCAGATCCGCGGCGTCGACTGCGGCGCCGGCTTGAAGGTGCTGCTCGATCGCCGCCTGGTGCGCATCCTCGGCAAGAAGGAAGAGGTCGGCCGCCCGCTGCTCTACGGGACCAGCAAAGAGTTCCTGGAATTCTTCCGCTTGGGCTCGCTGCTCGAGCTGCCGACGCTGCGCGAGTTCCAAGAGCTCACCGACGAGCATCGCAAGCAGGTCGACGAAGCGCTCGCCGTGGAAGCGCCGCTCGGCAACCTGCGCGATCTCGTCGAGACCGCCGAGTCCACCTTCGTGCACGACGACTCCGCGCTGATCCAAGATCTCGATCAAGCGCTCACCGGCGCGCGGCAAACCGTGAATCGCGTGGCCGAGCTGACCGGCCTGCGCAAAGACGAAGACGAACCGATGCCGCCGCCGCAGGATCCCGGACAGTCCTAGAGAAACCCATGCAAGAACGACTACAAAAATTGATCGCGTTGGCAGGCGTGTGCTCACGCCGTGACGCAGAGCATTACATCAGCGAAGGCCGCGTGCGCGTGAACGGCAAGGTCGTCAGCGAGCTCGGCAGCAAGGCTGATCCGAAGTCCGACACGATCCAAGTCGATGACGTGGCGCTCGACTTCAGCGAGCATGCGCCGGTCATCTTGATGATGCACAAGCCGCCGAAGGTCATCGTCACCGCCGACGATCCGCAAAAGCGCGTGACCATCCTCGACCTCTTGAGCAAGCCCGCGTACCAGCGCTTCGGCCCGAGAAAATTGCCGCGCGTGTTTCCGGTCGGGCGCCTCGACTACGACGCCGAGGGCCTCATTCTGCTGACGAACGACGGCGAGCTCGCCGATCAACTGACGCACCCGCGCCACCACGTGCCGAAGACCTACCTCGTCAAAGTCAGCGGCGTCGTCGAGGACAAGGGCCTCCGCCGCATGCAGCAGGGCATCCACCTGAAGGAGGCCGACGGGCGCGTCGTCAAGACGCTGCCGGCGACCATCGAGCTGCACCGCAAGACCGAGACGAACGCCTGGTACAGCGCCACCGTCGTCGAAGGCCGCAATCGCCTCTTGAAGCGCTTGTTCCAAGCGGTTGGCCACCCGGTGCGGCGCATCTTGCGCATCGAGTTCGGCGGCATCAAGCTCGGCGACCTGCCGCAGGGCGAGTGGCGCGCGCTGACGCCGGACGAAGAGCGGCGCGTGCGCAAGTGGGGCGAGACCGTCGTGCCGCGGCCCGTGCCGGCGCCACGGCCGGCGTTGAGCCCCGCGCCGGGCGGCGGATCGGCGAAGAAGAAGCGCCCGAAGCGCCATGTCGATCCGCGCGGGCCGAAGCGAGCGCAAAGGCCGAACGCCTCGTGACATTCTTGCGCGCAAATCGGTCGCGTGTATTGAGTATGGACCGATGGACGCGGAAAAATTACGCAAGCTAAAAGACGAGGCGGCGAAGTACCTCGGCAAAGGGCGGGTCGACAAGGCGCTCGAGATCTACGCCAAGGTGCTCGAGAGCGATCCACACGACCTGCAATCGCGCCTGAAGTGCGGTGACCTCTATCGTCGCCTCGGAAAAGACGCAGAAGCCATCGCCTGCTACCACCAAGTCGCCGAGGCGTACGCCAACGAGGGCTTGTTGCTGAAGGCGATCGCCGTCTGCAAGCTGATCCTCGAGGTCGACGAGAACCACACGGCGACGCAGTCGATGCTCGCCGGCCTCTACGCGAAGAAGAGCGGGTCCGCGAAGCCTGCCGCCGCCGCTGCGCCGGCTGCGAAGAGCGCCGACGCCGCGCCGCCGCCGCCGCCGCTCCCGATCGACATGCTCGACATCGCCGCGCCGCTCGAGCCGATGATGGTCGACGTCGGCGACGTCGTGCTCGAAGACATGCCGGAAGTCGACATGCCGGCCGTCCCCGCGGCGCCGCCGCCCACCGAGGCGCGTGAAGATCTGCCGCAGATCCCGCTCTTCTCCGATCTGTCGAAGAACGCGTTCATCTCGCTGATGGAGCGGATGAAGATGCGCACGGCGCAGACCGGCGAAGTGATCATTCAAGAAGGCGGCAAGGGCGACTCGTTCTTCATCATCGCGCAGGGTAAGGTGCACGTGGAGAAGAACGCGGACGGCAAGCCGCTCGTGCTCGCGTCGCTCGGTGACGGCGCGTTCTTCGGCGAGATGGCGTTGCTCAGCGAGTCGCCGCGCACGGCCAGCGTCATCGTCGACGAGCCGACGCAGTTGTTCGAGATCTCGAAGTCGGTGCTCGATCAGGTGTCGAAGGAGTACAGCTCGGTGCAGCAAGTGCTCCTCCGCTTTTACAAGCAGCGCCTGCTCGCGAACCTGATGGCGACGAGCCGCATCTTCAAGCTGCTCACGGTCGATCAACGGAAGAAGCTCATCGAGCAGTTCAAGAGCCGCGAAGTGCCGGCGAACGAAGTGATCCTCAGCGAAGGGCAGAAGGGCGACGGCCTCTATTTGATCCTGTCAGGCCGTGTGAAGATCCTGAAGCTGAAAGGCGAGACGAAGCAGGTCGTCGTCGCGCGGTTGAAGGAAGGCGAAGTCTTCGGCGAAATGTCGCTCCTGTCGAACGCGCCGGTGAGCGCCACCGTGACGGCCGAGAAGCGCTCGATCATCCTGCGCCTGCCGCGCAAGTCGTTCGCGGAAGTCTTGTCGACGCACCCGCAGCTCTTGGAGCACATCAGCCAGCTCTCGGACGAACGCTCGAAGATGACCGAAGCGATCGTCGCCGGCACGGTCGCGGTGCACGAAGACGACGTCATGCTCGTGTGAAAAAATCGCGATACGGGCGCGTCTGCTTCGTTGCTCGGTCGCTGCGCTGCTCGGCGTAGCTCCGCTACGCCTGCGCTGCTCACTTCGTCGCGCCTCGCATACGCAACCCGTCTCACGATTTTTTCCTTGCTCGTCACCGGCAGGGGACCGGGGCCGAAAAGGGACCGGGGAGAGAGGACCGGGGAGAGTTTCCCCGATCCCTTTTCGTTTGCTCGTTTTCGCTTCTCTCCCCGGTCCCTTTTCGCTAGGACGGCGCGCGATGTGGTTGGCGCTGTTGATTTGTTTGCTGGCGGCCTGCGTTTCTGTGGAGCCAGGGGGGACGAAGGCGGAGGAGACGGCGGCGCCGGCGCCGGTGGCCGAGACGCCGAGTGAGCCCGAAGAAGCGCCCGCCGAAGAGAGCGGGGCACCCTGCACCGAGAACGGCTGCGTGCGATCGCATAGGTTCGTCGGCCGCTACACGAAGGCAGTCATCCAGCCGCTGCTCGAGCCGGGCGTCACGATCGACAACGGCTACGCTGTCTACGTCATCCGTTACACGAGTGACGGCCAAGAAGTCGGCGCCACGATCACCGTGCCGATCGGCGTCGCAGCGCCGGCCGGCGGCTTTCACATCGTGAGCAACCAGCATGGAACGACCGGCCTGGCCGATGTCTGCGCCGTCACCGGCACCACGTGGGGCACCGGGCTCGCCGGCGAATTCGGCGCCCGCGGAATGATCGGCGTGGCTCCCGACTATCACGGGCTCGGCGGCGCCGGCGTGCATCCGTACCTCGTGACCGCGAGCGAAGGACGGTCCGCGCTCGACTCGCTCCGCGCCGCCGCGGCGTTTGCGGACAAGATGCGCATCCCGATCTCTCGCCGCTTCGCAGTCGTCGGGCTCAGCCAAGGCGGCCATGCGGCGCTCGCCGCGGCAGCGTTGCATGCCACGTACGCAAAGGATCTCGACGTGCGAGCGTTCGCCGCCGCTGGCCCCGCGAGCGTACGCGAAGAGCTCTGGCGCGACGCGATGACCGTGCCGGGAGAGCATGTGGCGTACCATGCGCTCGTCTTCTACGCGTGGGCGAAGCACTACCCCTACGCAGGGCCGTCGCCGTTTCAGGCGCCCGTCGCGGCGAAGATCGACGCGTGGATGGAGACCGCCTGCGCCTTCGGTCCGATCCCGGGCACGCCGGCGCTCGGGACGCTCTTGCCGCATGAGCCAGCCGCGCTGTTCACACCGGCGCTGCTCCACGGCTACGCGACGGGCGAGTGGGGTGCCCTTGCGGCCCTCCACGATGCGTTCGAAGCGAACCGCGTCCGGGCTTACGCGCAAACGGCGCCGCTCAGGATCTACCAAGGAGACGCCGACGCGACCGTGCCTGAGCCGCACACGCGCGCGATGGTCGAGGATCTGCGAGCGGGCGGCGTCAGCGTCGACTACGTCGTCGTCCCGGGCGGCGCGCACACCGACGTCGCGTTCTCGTTCGTGGCGCAGAAGCAGTCGCACAGCGAAGACGCCGTCGCGTGGTTGGAAGCTCAGCTCGACTGAGCCACGTCAGAATCTTTCGGCTCGGGAATCCACGGGTATAATCCCGCCATGGCGATGTCTCCTCAAGCCGTGCTCCAAGAGCTCAACGCGATCATCAATCAAGCGCAGGCCGTGCCGGACATGGTGCAGAACGCGCATCGCGCGATCCTGGCGGCGGTCTCGGGGCAAGCCTTCGCCATCTATCTGAATGACCCGCGCACGAACGAGCTCTTCTCTTGGTACGTCGTCAACGCGCCGTTCAAAGACGTCCGCTTCAAGCGCACGCAGGACAACATCGTTGGCTACGTGGGCGCCACTGGGCGCAGCCTGCGCGTCGCCGATGTCTACGACGCAAAGGCATTGCAGGCGCTCGACGCGCAGCTCCACTTCGATCCGCGCCTCGATCAGCAGTTCGGCTTCAAGACGACACAATCGCTCACCGTGCCCATCCTCCACGGCAACAGCTCGATGGGCGTGCTGCAGATTCTGAATCGCTCGCAGCCGACGCCGTTTTCGCCGGACGACGAAAAGCTCCTCGTCGAGATCGGCAAGATGATCGGCACCGGCTTCTACAATATCCGCGTGCGGGCCGCGCTCGGTGCGCAAGGGCAAGCGGCGCCGCCTCCGCAGCAGCCGCAAGCGCAGCCGCCGCCGCAACAGCAAGCGTCGCACGCGCAAGCGGCGCCGGCGGCCAAGGGCAAGGGCAAGTTCGCCATGCTCGTCGACAAGGGCGCGATCAAGCCGGACAAGCTCGAGCAGGCGCTGCAAGAGGCGCCGAAGCAGAAGCTCGACCCTGCCGTGTACCTCGTGCAGAACCTCGGCCTCTCGCGCAAAGACGTCGGCGCCTGCTTGAGCGCCTACTATCAAGTCCCGTTCTTCGAGTACGACGGCACGCAGCGCATCTCGGAAGAAGTGAAGCGCATGATCAAGCCGGACTTCCTCCAGCGCTACAAGTGCGCGCCGCTGAAGAAGGAGGGCGGCAACCTCGTCTTGATCGTGGACGATCCGCACGACGTCGGCCGCATCGACATGCTGCGCTCGACCGGCACGAGCGCCACCGTCAGCGTGCTCGTCGGCTTGCAAGACGACATCATGGCGTTGATCGACGCGTCGTACAGCGGGCCGCAAGAATCCATGAAGGACATCCTCGCGAACGCCGCCGACGAGGATCTCGCCGTCGACGACAACGCGAGCGCACAAGCGGGCGGCGAAGTCGGCGAGTCCGACAGCGCCGTCGTCAAGCTGGTGAACCAGATCATGCGCGAGGCGTACGAGCGCGGCGTCAGCGACATTCACATCGAGCCGAACGGGCACGAAAATCCGGTCGCGGTGCGCTTCCGAAAAGACGGCGACTGCTACCTCCACCAGGAGCTGCCGCCCGCGTTCCGCCGCGCCGTCACCGCCCGCATCAAGATCTTGGCGAAGCTCGACATCGCCGAGCGGAGAAAGCCGCAGGACGGAAAGATCCGCTTCATGCTCAACAACAAGAAGGTCGAGCTGCGCGTCGCGACGATCCCGACGACCGAAGACAACGAAGACGTCGTCATGCGTATCTTGGCCGCGTCGAAGCCGCTGCCGCTCGAGAAGATGGGCTTCTCGGCGTACAACCTCGAGAACTTCAAGAAGATCCTCGACATGCCCTACGGCCTCGTCCTCGTCGTGGGGCCGACCGGCTCCGGTAAGACGACGACGCTGCACTCGGGCATGGGCTTCATCAACACGCCGGATCGCAAGATCTGGACGGCAGAAGATCCCGTCGAAATCACCCAGCGCGGCCTGCGCCAAGTGCAGGTGATGCCGAAGATCGACTTCACCTTCGCTGTGGCGATGAAGGCGTTCCTCCGCGCCGATCCCGACGTCATCATGGTCGGCGAAATGCGCGATCAAGAGACCGCCGAGACCGGCATCGAGGCCTCGCTCACC
Organism: Deltaproteobacteria bacterium; assembly: GCA_020848545.1. Taxonomy (GTDB): domain Bacteria; phylum Myxococcota; class JADLHZ01; order JADLHZ01; family JADLHZ01; genus JADLHZ01. The sequence goes on from JADLHZ010000036.1 coordinate 56,153, forward strand.
GGCCACTTGGTCTTGAGCACGCTGCACACGAACAGCGCGCCCGAGACGATCACGCGCCTCTTGGACATGGAGCTCGATCCGTTCAGCTTCGCCGACGCGCTCCTCGGCGTGCTCGCGCAGCGCCTGCTGCGAACGCTCTGCGGCCAATGTAAGGAAGCTTATACACCGGAGCAAAGCGAGCTGCAGGAGATGCGGCGGGCGTTCGATCACGAGGAGCGCTTCGCCCAGCTCATGCAGAGCAAGCCGCAGCTGTTTCGTGCGAAGGGCTGCCCGGCCTGCGGCAACTCCGGCTACAAAGGCCGCATGGGCGTGCACGAGCTGATGATCGCGTCGGACGGCATCAAGGCGCAGATCCAAAAGCGCGCGCGCGTCGCCGAGATCCGCGAGGCCGCGATCCAAGGCGGCATGTGGACGCTCCTGCAGGACGGCGTCGCGAAAGTGTTCGCCGGACACACCGACTTTCGCCAAGTCGCCGCGGTCTGCATCAAGTAGACGGCGCCGGCAATGCAGAGCCCGTGAGGTTGATCGCACGCCACTTTCCGGTGCGAAAGCGCCACCACAGCGTCACCGCGAGCAGCAGCACGTAGAGGACGATGCATGCCGTGGCGATCACATCGCCCATGCCGAACACGCGCACCGAGAGGTAGGCGATCGGCAAGAAGATGAGCCACGCGATGACGACGCGCGCCCACATGGCGAAGGTGGTGTCGCCAGCGGCGCGCAAGCTCTCGGCATACGTCATCGCCGTCGCGTCGAAGACTTGCCACGCCGAGCTCACCATCAGCATGCGCACGCCGCTCGTGCGGAACTCCGAGCCCGGCGCGCCGTTGGCGAAGAGCGAGAGCAGCTGCTCCGGCAAGAGCACGTACGCGAGGCCGGCGGTGAACTGCCACGCAACGACGGCGCGCAAGGTCAGACGGACGAGCTGCGGCACATCGTCTTTGCGCCCCTCGCCGATCGCTTGGCCGACGAGGATGGCGCCGGCGCTGGCGAGCCCGAACGCCGGCATGAACGCCACCGAGTTGAGCTGCAGCACGCTCATCATCGCCGCGAGCGCCGCCGTGCCGAGGCCGGCGACCACGATGTTGATGTACGCGTTGAAGGCGAAGAACTCGCCGAACCAGTTGAAGCCGCTCGGCACCCCGAAGCGGAGCATGCGTGCACACTCTTGCCACGACAAGCTTCGCGAGAACGCCACCGCGCCGCGCAAGCTGCGCAGGAACGGCACGAGGATCACCAAGAACCCGCTGAGCGTCCCGATGACGGCGGCGAGCGCAGCGCCGTCGACGCCCATCGCGGGCAGGCCGAAACGTCCGAAGACGAGCATCCAGCAAAGCGCCACGTTCAGCGCCATGGCGACGACGTTTGCGACCATCGGCAGCCGCGTTCGGCCGAGCCCGCCGTAGTAGTTCGCGAGCGCCTCGATGCCGATCGCCGCACCCGTGGAGAACAGGCGGATGCGCATGTAGCTCGCGAGCAGCGCGCGCACGTGGTCGTCGTAAGGCAGCAAGCCGAGGACGGGGTCGATCATCGGGATCGCGAGGAACGCGAAGAGCTGGGTGGCGATCGCGAGCGCGAGGCCGTAGACGCCGTAGCGCTTGGCCGCGTCCGGCTTGCCTTCGCCGAACAACTGCGCCGCGAAGCTCGAGATGATGAAGACGATGCCGAAGGGGAAGATCAGCACGCACGTGATGTTCATCGCGCCCGTCGTGGTCGCCGCGAGCGCCGCGTCACCCAAGTGGGCGACGAAGAGCGCGTCGCAGACGCCGATCACCGTCTGCGAGGAGCGCGAGATGACGATGGGCCACGCGAGCGTGAGCAGGGCGCGGAGAGTCGGTGAGGAGGGAGCGGATGACTGCATGGGAATCGGTGGTGGGCGCAGTAGGGATTGAACCTACGACTTCGACCGTGTGAAGGTCGCACTCTCCCGCTGAGTTATGCGCCCAGGGAGCGCGGCAGAGTGGCGGCCTTCGACCATAAATCGTGGGAACGGTCAAGCGAGGGGGTCGGCCGTTGCTGCGAAAAAGCGCCGCTCCGCGCGCGGAAAATTTTGCACCGCGCCGAGCCGCGTCTAAAGAGACCCCATGCGCAACCTCACACGCCCCTTTGCCGTGATCGCCATGCTCGTCGTCGCCGCAGCTTGTGCTCCGCCAAAGCCAAAGGTGCCGCTGAACATCGGCCTCGTGTTGCCGCAGAGCGGAGCGCTCGTCACCGGCGAGCTGTATACGAACAGCACCAACCTCGCGATCAAGCACATCACCGAAGCCGGCGGCATGCGCGGCAACGGCCAGCTCGTCGCGGTGAAAGAGGACTCCGGCGCGACGACCCAAGGCGCCGCCGACGCCATCGAGAAGATGAGCACGGAGAAGAACATCAAGCTCGCGATGACGATCACTTCGTCCGAGACCATCGGCATCGATGCGGCGACGAAGTTGCCCTTCGGCGCAGGGCCGACGGCGACCGCGAAGAAGATCCCGCTGATCTGTGTCGGCTGCTCGGCGCCGGACTTCGAGTGCATCGGGTTGCATCAATACGTGTTCGGCGCGGTCGCCACGGGCGGCGATCCCACGTGCGCGATGAACCCGACCGCCGGCACCATCGAGACGACGGGGTACGTCTACCGCATGGTCGAGACGAGCATTCCGCAAGGCGCGGCGCTCGCGCAGATGGCCCTCGCCGACGGTGCCTCGGTCATCGCCGGGCTCGCGGTGAACCTGCCGTTCGGCACAGCGCTCCTGAACCACCCGATCGCCGGCGTGAAAAAGATCGTCACGGATGCGGCGAAAACCTACTCGGTCACCTCGGTGCACGAGCAAAGCCCGGCCGCGCTCGCGGCGAAGACGATGGTCGCCAGCGTGACGGCGCAGGAGTTCGAGGCGCACATCCGCACCGCGTACGACAACGCGATCGTCGACCACGCGATGGGGCCGGTGCAGGCGCTCATCGTCAACTCGTTCCCGGACTACAACAAGATCATCGCCACTGCCGCCCAGGCGAACGCCAAGAAGCCGAAGCTCTACTTCTCGTTCACCGGCTTCTCGAGCGAGCTGCTCGCGACCTCCGGCAACGCGCTCGCCGGCGCCAAGGGCACGAACTACGCGATTGCCGGCGGACCGTCGCCCGGCACCTTCGTCGAGGACTACGCGGCGATCGGCAACGTGCCCGTCGAGCAGGTGCGCGGCAGCATCTACGTCGACACGGCCTACGACGCGATGGTCCTCGCCGCGCTCGCCATCTACGCGACCGGCGTCGAGAGCCCGAGCGGAGAGGAAGTGAAGGCCAAGCTCGACACGCTGAACGATCCGAACGGCGAGGCCATCGGTTACAAAGAGTTCGCCAAGGCGAAGAAGATCCTCGATGCCGGCGGCGCGATCAATTACCAAGGCGTCAGCGGCAACGTCGACTTCTCGAAGACGAACGGCGTCAAGAGCCCTATCGGCAAGTGGGAGATCGCGATCGAAGGCGGTAACCCGGTGTTCAAGACGCTGCCCTGATGCACGTCGCGCTCTGGCTCTCCATCGCGTTGCCGATCGCCGCGAGCAGCGCGCCCGCGAGCGATGAGGCATCGGCCGAGCCGGTGCCGGACGCCGCGATCGTCGAAGAGAGCATTTGGGACATCTTGGATGAGCAGCGCGACACCGCCAACAAGGTGGTCGCCGCCACCAAGACCGAGCAGAAGCTGAGCGACACACCGGCCGTCGTCGCCGTCATCAGCGCGCCGGAGATCGAAGCGCGCGGCTATCGCTCGGTGGCCGAAGCGGTGCGGGCGACCGCCGGCGTCGTCGTGTTCGACGATCAGATCCTGCCCGACGTGTCGGCGCGCGGCATCGGCGGTGGCCAGCGCAGCCCGAGCAACACGATCAAGGTGATGATCGACGGCCACGCGACGAGCTTTCGCCCGGACACGACGAACTTCCTCGGCCCCGAGCTCTTGCCGATCCAAATGGTCGAGCGCATCGAGGTGATCCGCGGGCCGGCGTCGGCGCTCTACGGGGCCAACGCGTTCCTCGGCGTCATCAACATCGTGACGAAGAAGGCGAGCGAGCACTTCTCGGCGGCGTACCGACTCAGCGGCTACCTGTTGAACGATCGACAGCCGGGCGGCGGCGCCGGCGTCTCGTTCTCTACGACGGCGGGGCGCGTGCAGCTCAGCCTCGGCGTCGCCGCCGACTACATCAACGCATCCGGCGTGAGCGTGCAGCAAACATTCCCCGCGCAGCTTGCAGGCGTCGGCCTGACGAGCGCCAACGATCAAAAGCTGCCGAAGAGCTTTTACGGTGGCATTGCGATCGACGCCGGGCCGGTCGGCGAGCTGCGCCTCGACGCCAACCTGCAGCACTTGGACACTTACGCCGAGTTCAGCGACTGGAGCGTGGCCACGCATCAGAACCGCATCAGCATCTTGAACGGCTTCGGCCGCCTGCGCTGGCAGAAGAGCTTCACGGACGCGGTTTCGGCGTCGGCGTTCGTCGGGGTTCACGCGGGCTCGGTGATGCCGAACGAGAAGCTCCATGTGGGCCGGAGCGATCTGCACTTTCAGCGCGAGCTCTCGAGCACCGAGGTCTCGGGCGGCGCCGAGGTCGTGTGGAAGTTTCGGCCGCAGGATCAGCTCAGCGTCGGCGTCGACTTCGCGAGCGACGGCCAACAGCGGCTGCGCTACACGATGATCCTCGACGAAGCGACCGCGTCCGATCCCGTCGGGACGCGCGTCGAGCTCGCGCCGGCGCAGGCGCTCCGCTACAACAACATCGGCGCGCAGCTGCAGCTCTTGTTCAACCCGTGGGCGTGGCTCGGCACGGTCGCCGGCTTCCGCTTCGACTACAACACGGGCTACGGCCAAGGTTACAGCCCGCGCGTCGGCATCGTCGCCAAGCCCATCCCGCAGCTCTCGTTCAAGGCGCTCTATGGACGCTCGTTCAAGGCGCCGTCGGGCGTGCAGCTCGAAGCGCGGCCGGCGCTCGGCCCGACCGACGTCGTCGGCAACGCCGCGCTGCGCAGCCAAGTCGGTGACACCTTGGAGCTCGTCGCCGCCGCCGATCCGTTGCCGTGGCTCAAGCTCCAAGTCGTTGGCTTCCTCGTCTGGGTGTCGGGGCAGATCACTTTCGAGCGCTACGGCATCAACTTTCAGGCGCGCAACACCGACAACGTGTCGAGCTACGGCATCGAGGGCGAGGTGCGCGTGCAGAGCAGGCGCGTCGACGCGTACGCCAACGTCACCTGGGCGCGCGTGCGCAGTCAGAGCGAGATCGAAAAAGTGCTCGGCACCGATCGGCGTTTCGCGACGACGCCCGAGTGGTGGCTGGCGGGCGGCGTCACGGTGCGCGTCCCCGAGGCGTTCCTGCAATTTTACGCCGAGCTCCGCGCGGTCGGCGATCGGCAGAGCTCGAGCGAGAACACGCGCCAGAACGCGACCACGCCGTACTTGCTCGCACCCTACGTGGTCGTCGACGCGGCGATCTCCACGCTCGAGCTGAAGCTGCTCGGCACCGCCGTCCGCGCGATGTTCCGCGTGCAGAACTTGCTCGGGATGCGCTACGCGACGGCCGGCTACTCCGGCTACGATGCGCCGAACCTCGGCCGCACCTTCGAGCTCGTCTTGGGTCAGCGCTTCTAACGTTGACGTGGCCGTTGACGTCGCCGTTGACGTCGCCGTCGCCGTCGCCGAATTGTCCCTCATGGTGAAAGTCGAAAAAGATGGCCCGGTGACCACGATCACCCTCTGTCGTCGAGATACGCGCAACGCGATCGATCGCGCGACCGCCGCCGCGCTGGCCGACGCCTTCGATGCCTTCGACAAGGACGCCGCCGCCGCGGTGGCCGTGCTCTACGGCGAAGGCGGGCACTTTTGCGCCGGCGCCGATCTGAAAGCGATCGCGGCCGGCACGCCGAACGAGCTCTCGACCGCCGGCAAGGGTCCGCTCGGCCCCACGCGCTGGCTGCTCTCGAAGCCCGTGATCGCGGCGGTGTCGGGCTACGCCGTCGCCGGCGGCCTCGAGCTGGCGCTCTGGTGTGATCTGCGCATCGTCGAAGAGAGCGCCGTGTTCGGCGTGTTCTGCCGGCGCTTCGGCGTGCCGCTGATCGACGGCGGCACCGTGCGCTTGCCGCGGCTCATCGGCATGGGCCGCGCCCTCGATCTCATCCTCACCGGGCGTCCGGTGTCAGCCGACGAGGCGCTCGCGATCGGCCTCGCCACGCGCGTCGTCGCGGACGGCGAAGCGCTCGTCGCGGCGCAAGCGATGGCCCGCGACCTCGCCGCGTTGCCGCAGGCCTGCCTGCGCTCGGATCGTTTGAGCGCGTATGCACAGTGGGGCAGGGAACAAGGTGAAGCGCTGCGCGACGAATTTCGCCGCGGTCTGAAGCTCGTCGAGAGCGAAGAGATGCTCGCTGGCGCCGAAGCATTCACCAGCGGCAAAGGAAGGCACGGAAAACAATGACCACAGGAGAAGGGGAGAACGGGAGGTGGACAAACATCAGAGCCTCCCTTTCTCCTGTGGTGATGCCTTTCACTCGGGCTCGATCGTCACCAACGCCACGACGCGCTCCCACGGCCCTTTGCGATCGCGCTGCTTGCCGACGACGATCGTCAAGACGAGCCGCTCGATGTCCAAAATCTCCGCCGGCAAGCCGAGCGTCGCCGTCGATTCGCCGATCATCTCCCAGCCGCGCAGACCCTGGCGCCGCTGACTGACGCGGCCTTGGAGCAGGCGGTCGAGGGCTTGGCGTGGCGTCCACTTGTGCGTCGCGAGCGCTTGCCGCACTTCGCTCTCCTCGGTGTCGACCAAGGTCTGCGCCGTGATCTCTGGCTTGCCGCGCTTCTTCCGCTCGGCGTTCACCCGATCGATGAAGGTGTCCGTCTCTTTATCGAGCGCGATGGTGGACGACGGCACGTAGCTCGCGACGATCGCGCCGAGCGAAGCGCCTTCCTTCGCCTCGAGCACGCCGACCGCGAGCCGCGTCGCCAGCGGCTTCAACAAAGTCTCGCGGCCGTGCGGGCGGGCCATCAACGCCGCGACCATCGCCGCCGGATCCTTGGCGCCACCGAGGTACGACGAGGTGAAGTCGCCGTCGACGATCGGCACGCCGACGCTCCAGCCGGCCATGACGCCGAGCGCCACCTTGTCCGAGATCGTCTCTTCGATCTCGCCGAACTGCGCGGCGAAGTAGAAGGGCGCGAGCTCGGCGCTCAACGCGCTTTGCTGCTCCTCGAGCTCCATCGGCGCGAGCTTCGCCGCGCTGCGCACGACGTTGACGCGATCGAGGAACGCCGCCGTCGTCGACAGCTGCTTCGCGGCCGCGGCGAGGCGCTGCGACACGAAGGCGGCCGGCGCCGCGGCCGTGCCCTTCGGCAGCGCCAGCACGCCGGCGATGACGGCGCCCAAGTAGCGGCCGGGCTCCCACGCCGAGACGTCGATCCACGCCGCGGTGTCCTTTGGATCGGCCGGGCAGAAGAAGCGAAACTTCGGCAACAGCACCGACAGATCCATCGTGCAGTCGGCGTAGCTGAACTCGCCGCGGTTGATGTGCGCGCTCACACGGTTGTAGTGCTGCAAGACTTCGCCCTCGACGGTGACGGTGCCGTCAGCAGCGGGGACGAGCGACATCGGCGTGATCGTCGCCTTGCGCTCGACGGACGCGAGGAAGATGACAGCCTTGTTGCCCTTCCTCCCGTAGAACACGCCTATCGAGCGCGGCGCGGCAGCGAAGTGATCGATCTGCTTCTTCACGTCGTCGCGCCACGCCTCGAACAAGCGCTCGTCGCTCGCGCCGTTCGGATCGCCTTCGACCCAGCTCGTCTGCAACGAGACGCCGGTGCTGCCGCAGCGGCCGGTGATGAAGTCCTTCAACGGCCCGGGCGGCGATCCGTTCTTCTCCAAGTAGTAGCGGCCGAGCTCGCGCGCCGCGCACTGCATGTCTTTGCCCATCGTCCACAGGCCCGAGCGTTTGGCGACGGCCGCGAGCAGCGTCTTTTCCCAGAGCGTGCTCGCGAGCGCCGCGTCGTCGCTGAGCGTGGTCGCCAGCGGACCGACGAGCTTCCAGTCGCCCACGTCACGCACGGTCTCGGCGAACTTCAGCGCCGGCTTCTCTCGCGCTCGCAGCTTGTCGAGATCGGCCGCGCTCGGAAACTGCGTCGTGTCCTTCGCGCCGCCGAGCGACGGACCGCCCGATGAAGAGGTGGCGTCGGCACAGGCGGCGAGCAGCACGAGGAGCACGGCGTGACGTTTCATGCGCGCGCCGCTAGCAAGAAAGCGCGGCGTCCGGGAAGTGATATGTTTCGTATGAATGTCCGATGCTCGTGAGGGGGTCAGCGAACGCTCGGTGAAGGGCGGCAACTGCGTGAACACCCTGCAGTGCCTGCGCGATTGGCTCGGTGACTCCGCCTACTTGGAGCTCGTCGGGCGCTTGCCGGAAGACGTACAGGCGCTTTGCAAGCGGCGCATCCTCACCATCGAGTGGGTGCCCTACCGGCTGTGGCAGCACGTCTCGAACGCGATCCTGAACGACGCGTGCAAGGGCGACGAGCAACAGTGCATCGCCTTCAACAGGCGCCTCGCCGAGAGCGCGCTCAACACGACCTACAAGTTCGTCATGCGCTTCCTGCGCTCGTCCGACGTGCTCGAACGGGTGTGTCAGCGCTTTCCCAGCTTCAACACGCACGGCGAGGTGAAGGTGGCGAGCTACGCGCGCACCGGCGACGCGATCGCGATCGTGCTGCACGTGCGCAACCACGCACCGTGGCACTGCTACGCGCTCGCCCTCCACGGGATCTTGCTCTACGTGCTGGAGGCGACCGGCGCCAAGGGCGTGCTCATCGAGCGGTCGCCGTCGCGGATCCATGGCGGCGGTTTGGACGTCGACTTCAACGTGCGTTATCGCGTGTGAGCCTTTGTGGCATTTTGTTCGGCCGTGTGTAGAGTGACCTTCATATGACACGAAGCTTCCTCGTCGTCGTTGCCCTGCTGTCCCTGCCTGCCCTCGCCGGCGCCGCCGAGCGCCAAAAGCTCGCCGTCCTCGATCTCGAAGCGAAGGGCGCCGACAAAGCCACCGTCGAAACGCTGACCGACATCGTGACCGTCGCGCTGAAGAAGCTCGGCGTGTTCGACGTCATCTCTCGCGCCGACATCCAGCAAATGCTGAACTTCGAAGAGTCGAAGCAGCTCGTCGGCTGCACGGCGTCGAGCTCATGTCTCGCTGAAATCGGCGGCGCGCTCGGCGTGGCCCGCGTGGTGAGCGGCTCGCTCGGAAAAGTCGGCACGAAGTACGTCCTCACCCTCAACTTGCTCGACACGAAGACGGCCAAGGTGATCGAGCGCGAGTCGCGCCAGGCCGACAGCGAAGATGGCCTCGTCAGCATGGCGGAGAACAGCGCGCGGTACTTGGTGCGCGCCCTGCTCGAAGGCAAGCAAGGCGATCTCATCCTGAAGGTGAGCGAGAACAACGCCGAGGTCGAGATCGACGGCAAGCTCGTCGGGCTGTCGCCGGTCGCGCGCATGAAGATGGCGAGCGGCCCGCACACCGTCCGTGTGTCGAAGAAGGGCTTCGTGAGCTTCGCTCGTGACGTGACGGTCGACGAGCGCGAACCGACGATCATCGACGCGAGCCTGATCCCGTCGGCCGAGTTCATCAACGACTACGACAAGGTGGCGAACGGCGTGCGCATCGGCGCGTACTTGGCGGCCGGCCTCGGCGCGGCGATGCTCGCGACCGGCATCGGCGTGCGCGTCGGTTACAACGATCCGCGCGCGCGCGCCGTCGAAGCGCGCATCGACGACTTCAACAAGGGCGTCGTCGAGCAGACGACCGACAACGAAAAGTCCGTGAACCAAGCGATCGACAGTGTCGAGCAGATCGACGCGCTCTGCCTCGGGCTGATGATCTCGGGCAGCGTCGTCGCCGTCGCGGGCGTGGTCATGTTCTTCGCCGGCCCAAAGCCCGGGATCTACGACGCATACCGGACGGTGTCGGTCGGCGATGCCAAGGTCAGCTTCGACCTCGCGCCTTACAAAGACGGCATGTTCGGCAGCGCGATGATGAAGTGGTGAGCTCGCTTAGCCGATGTTGTGCACCAGCGTCTTGACGCCGTCCGAGAACGCCACGTCGATCTTCGATCCGTCCTTGTCTCCGAGCACCAGGCCCATGCCGAACTTCGGATGATCGATGACGTCGTTCTTCTCGAACACGACGGCTGGCTTGTACTTCTTCGCGCGTGACAGATCTCGGCCCTTCATCAGCGTATCGTAGTCCGACGCTTTGACGGTGGCGGCGGAGGGCTTGGCCGCCTTCCTCGTGGTCGTTTCGGCTTTCGGCTTCTCGCCTCGGTAGGCGTGCTCGGTGTTGCACGTGAGGCACTTGACCCGCTTGATCGTCTCGCCGACCTTGGCGACGACCACGTGGTTCAAGAGCATCTTACACTTGGTGCAAAAGTCGTCGACGTCCTTGCCGACGGCGGGGGTCTTCGCGCGAATCATTCGGTCACACTCCAGGCGCGGGGTTATCCGCTGCGTGGACGCGAGTCTAGTGTGCACGTTATCTTCTGATCATGGGCTTGCCGCCTGCAGGTATACGCGTGCCCGAGCTGCGTCTGACGAGAGATGGGCGCTGGTTCGTCGACGGCGAGGAGATCTTGCACGAGCGCACGCTGCGCGTCCTCACCGAGAACGTGCGGCTCACCGAGGATGGCACCTTCGTCACGAGCATCGGTCGCGAGACGGCGAAGATCGTCGCCGACGATGCGGCGTTCTTCGTGCGCTCGGCGGCAATCGATGAGCGCGGTCTCGTGCTCGTGTTGAGCGATCGCAGCGAAGAGACGCTGGCGACGCCGCACCTGCGCAGCGGCCTCGACGGCGCGCTCTACTGCCGCGTGAAAGGCGATCGAGCGTGGGCGCGCTTCTCGCGGGCGGCGCAGCAGGCGTTGGCGCCAAGCCTCGTCGAAGAAGCGGGCGCCGTCGGGCTCATCGTCTGCGGGGTCTTCGTTCCCGCCGCTCTTTTTTGACCTCAGGGCGCTTGCGTGTTTTTCTGCGCGCCGCCATGGCCACGAACCTCCCGTTGAAGCCGTCTGCCCCGAAACCGACCGTGAAGAACTCCCGCCGCTACCCGCGCTCGGATCTGCGTTTGAAGACGAAGATCCTGGTCACAGGCGCCAAGGGGCAAAAGCGCACGCTCGAAGCGATCCTGGAGACGCGCGACGTGTCGATGACCGGCGTGTTCTTCGAGAGCACCTTCTTCATGCGCATCGGCACGAAGGTGCAGGTGCAGTTCTCGCTGCCCGGCGAGAAGCGGCAGATCATCGCCGACGGCGAGATCGTGCGCGAAGAGCGAGCGGCGACCGCCGGCAAGGGCGTGCGCAGCGGCTTTGCCGTGCACTTCACCGACTTCGTCGCCGACTCGGCCGTCGTCCTGGCGTCGCTCTTCCTGGCCCCGCGGGTGAAGCGCTTCGTCGAGAGCTACCTGAAGTCCCGGCGCGAGCAGGACCTACGCACCGAGACCGACCGGCTCATCGACGTGGTGGTCGGCTGGGAGCTCGCCAAGACTCAACACGACGACTTGTGGGAAATGTTCCGCTAGCCAGAGAGCTCCGCGATCGCCTGCCGTCCACAGTTCTTGTCGCCGAGCTGCCACAGCGCCACGGCGGCGTTGATGCGTACGCGGCGATCGCGGTCCTCGAGCGCTTTTCGCAACGCCGGCATCACGCGGCCTTCGGCCTGAAGCTGCGGCCCGGGGACGTGGCGCCGGCGCGGCTTCTTGATGCGCCCCAAGGCCCTCGCCGCCGACGCGCGCAGCTCGCCGTCCTTGGAGCCTTCGAGCGCGCGCACGAGCGGTCCGATCGCGCGCTCGTCGCCGATGCGGCCCAAAGAATTCGCCGCGGTCACCGGGACGAAGCCGTGCTCGAGCGCCATGCAGAGGAGGGGCGCGGCGATGCGATCGCCGGTCTCGCCGAGCGCTTCGGCGACGGCTTCGGCCACAGCGGCGTTGTTCGTCCGAAAGGCCTTGAGCAACGCCGGCACGCTCGCTTGGCTCTTGGCACGACCGAGCGTCGCGGCGGCAGCGACGATGCGCTCGGCGTCGTCTGCTTCGAGCTCCGCTTCGAGGGCGGCGCGGGCGCCAGGGTCGCCTTGGGTGACGAGCGCGATTAACGCCGCCTTGCGCACGCGCTCGTCGACATCATCGAGCGCGACGCGGAGCGCGGCGACCGCACCTCGCTTGGGGCAGCTCGTCAGGAGATCCGCCGCTTTGGCCCGCCGCGCCGGGTCGGCGTCGCTGAGCAGCGTCGTGACGAGCATGTCGCTGTGCGGCTCGGTCGGCGTGCCGCCTGGCCGTTTTTGCTGCTTGTGCGCCAATGTGCCCTCGAATACTGCGGTGCGTCACGAACCAATGCGCCAACAGTTTCGGCACCAAAACGGAAGCGTTGTGTGATTTTATCCTACATCGGGCGGCGGTCTGACCCAAAAGAGGATGCAGTGCGCGCTTTGACCAGCGAACTCGCCGGGTTGCGTTGTCTCGTCCCACCCGATTCCGGCGGCCTTGAAGCCCTCCCGCAGACGGGTGAGCTGGCCGCGCTGAGGGTCCGAGAACACGGCGAGACCGCCAGGGACGAGCAGTCGGCGGGTCACCGCCAGCACGAGTGGGGTCAGCTTCGGATCATAGAGCAGGTCGCTGCCGATGATGGTGTCGAAGCGCTCGGTGAAGCTCTCGTCGGCCCAGTCGAAGGAACGGTAGGGCACCAGGAGCCCGTTTTTTTCGGCGTTGTGCCGGCAGAGCTCGGCCATGTCCGGGTGCATGTCGCTCGCGGTCACGTCGGCCCCTAGCTTCTTCGCGACGAGGCTCGCGAGGCCGACCCCGGCGCCGAGCTCGAGGACACGCTTTCCCCGCACGATCTGCGGCCGCGCGCAGAGCGCATGCCCGAGCGCCACGGCCGCGGGCCACAGCGCAGCGCCGTAGGGACAGTAGCCCTCGCTGAACGCGTCCGACTGGAACATGGTGTCGACGATCGCTTCGAAGTTCGTGGCGGCGCGGACCTTCAGCGTGAAGCTCTCGGCGGGCGAGACGAACGGGATCGCGTATTCGGCGAAGGTGTAGTCGAAAAGCATCGGCGGCCGCCGGCTAGCAGCTTGCGGGCATGAGCGTCTACGGTTTAAACGCCCCCTCCGATGAACGAGCCGCTCTCAGGCTGGGTAAAGAAGCTCGCAGAAAAGAGCGTCGTGGTGCTCGGCGATCTCGTGGCCGACGAGTACGTCTATGGCATGACCTCGCGGATCTCGCGCGAGGCGCCGGTGCTCGTCGTGCGCTACTCGGACAATGAATACCGCCTGGGCGGCTCGGCGAACGCCGCGCACAACGTGGCCGATCTCGGCGCGCGTGCGATTCCCGTCGGCGTCGTTGGCGACGACGAGGCCGGCGTTCGCGTCGCCGACCTGTGCAAGCGCTACGGCATGGTGACGAGCGGTATCTTGAAGAACGGCCGGCCGACCACGCGCAAGACGCGCATCCTTGCGGGCGCCATTCACACGACGAAGCAACAAGTGCTGCGCTTGGATCGCGAAGACACGACGCCCTACCACAAGGACATCGACGATCGGGTGATCCTCGCGCTGACGAAGGCGCTGAAGAAGGCCGACGCGCTGCTCGTGTCGGACTACGGCCTCGGCGTCTTGTCGAAGCGCGTGATCCAGGCGGTGCGTGCGTATGCCAAAGACGGCGGCATCGTGTGCGTCGACTCGCGCTACAACTTGCGCGCGTACAAAGGCGTGACCGCGGTGACGCCGAACGAGCCCGAAGCAGAAGCGGCGGCGGCGATGCCGATCGAGAGCGACGCCCACGTGAAGAAGGCCGGCGCCTTTCTCCTGAAGGAGCTGCAGAGCCGCGCGGTCGTCATCACGCGCGGGCAGAAGGGCATGGCGATCTTCGAGCCCGACGAGAAGCCGGTATACGTCCCGGTCGTCGGCGCCGATGAAGTGGCCGACGTGACCGGCGCCGGCGACACCGTCATCGCCACGTTCACGCTCGCGCTCGCGGCCGGGGCGGACGTCGTGACGGCCGCGCGCCTGGCCAACTGCGCCGCGTCCGTGACGGTGATGAAGCAGGGCGCGGCGACCGTGAGCCCGCAAGAGCTCGTGCGGGCCGCGCAGTCGGCATGAGCGACCCTCCCGGCCTCGGCAGCGACGTGTTGATCCTGGCCGGAGAAGCGTCGGCCGATCACCACGCTGCGAAGATCGTCCGCGCGCTGAAAGATCGCGGCGTCGCGACCTTCGGCATGGGCGGCGACCGCATGATCGGCGAAGGGTTCACCGCGATCCGCCACGCCCGCGACATCTCGGTCATGGGTTTTTGGGCGGTGCTCAAGCACTTGCGCACGATCTTCGCCGTCGAGCGCGCGCTGCAAGAAGCCGTTGTCGCGCGGCAGCCGAAGGTCGCCGTCTTGCTCGATCTGCCAGACTTCAACCTGCGGATGGCGCGCTTCTTGAAGTCCCGCGGCGTCTACGTGATCTACTATATCTCTCCGCAGGTCTGGGCGTGGCGCGCGAGCCGCGTCGAGACGATCCGAAAGCTCGTCGACGAGATGCTCTGCGTGCTGCCGTTCGAAGAGGGCTTCTACCGCGAGCGTCACGTGGCCGCGCGTTACATCGGCCATCCGCTCGTCGAAGATCTCGCGGAGAAGCCGGCGCTGCTGCCGCTGCGCCGCGAGATCGGCGACGCGCCGCTCATCGGCCTCTTGCCGGGGAGCCGCCGGCAGGTGACGCACCGTTTGCTCGGGACCATCCTCGACGCCGCGCGCGTCGTTCTCGCCGCAGAGCCCCGCGCGCAGTTCGTCTTACCGCTCGCCGGGACGTCGACCAAAGAGCTCGTGCTGTCGACCTTGGCGCGCTATCCGGATCTCTTGCCGCGGGTGCACATCGTCGAAGGGCGATCGCAAGAGGTGCTCGCCACGGCCGACAGCGCCGTCGTCGCCAGCGGCACAGCCACGCTCGAGGCCGCGCTCATCGGCGTGCCCTTCGTCGCGGTGTATCGGATCTCGTGGCTGACGTTTCAGATCCTGCGCCGCATCGTCAAAGTGTCGAGCGTGATCCTCGCGAACCTGATTTTGGGCGAGCCGCGCATCGTCGAGCTCTTGCAGGGCGACATGAACAGAGATCGCATCGCGGCGTTCCTGCTCTCGGCGCTGCGCGAGCCGCGGGTGAAGGCCGAGGCGAGCGAGACGCGGCGCCGTCTGCTCGCCGCGCTCGGCCAAAAGACGGCGAGCGATGAGGTCATGCGCGCCGTGCTCGCGCGCTTACCGGCGAAGGGGACGTCGTGATCGACGCGCTGCTTCGGGCCGATCACGCGCTCTTCTGGCGCATCAACGGCTGGCAGGGAAACCCCGCCATCGACGCGCTCTTCCTCTGGGGCACCGAGCTCGGCACGGCGTGGTTCGGCGCGATCCCGGTCGCTGTCTTGTTCTATGTGCGCAACCGCGCGCGCGTGCGAGAGGCGCTGCTCGCGATCGCCCTCGGCTCTTCGCTTGGGCTCGTCAACCTTCTGCTCAAGTGGCTCGTGGCGCGCCCGCGGCCGACGCGCACCTTCGAGAACGTGCAGCTCCTCGGCCCTTGGCTCGGCTGGCAATCGTTTCCGTCGGGCCACACGCTGACGGCGTTCATCATCCTCGCGTTCCTGCTGCGGATGGATCGCAAGCTCGGCTACGCGTGGCTGCCGTGCGCGCTGCTCGTGGCGCTTTCGCGGATCTACATCGGCGTGCACTTTCCGAGCGACGTCGTGGCCGGTGCGCTGCTCGGCTTCTTGCCGTGCTGGTTTTTGCAGCCGCTGCTGGAAAAGCCACGGGAAAACGCTAGGGAGAGCGCGTGAACGCCGAGCACGCCCTAGACGCAAAGCGGCCGGCCCGCGAGCGGCAACACGACACGATCGTGCTGATCCCGACGTACAACGAGGCCGACAACGTGCAGCCGATCGTGCGCGCGGTGCTCGCCGCTGCACCGGTCGATGTCATGGTGCTCGACGACAATTCGCCCGACGGCACCGGCGTCCTCGCCGAGGCGCTCGCCACGAACGATCCGCGCGTGCGGGTGCTGCATCGGCCGAAGAAGGAGGGGCTCGGCCGCGCGTACTTGGAAGGCATGGCGCAGGCGCTCGCCGCTGGCTACACGCGCATTTGCGAGATGGACGCCGACTTCTCGCACCCGCCCTCGGTGCTGCCGAAGCTGCTCGCGGCTTCCGAGCGCGTCGACCTCGTCCTCGGCTCGCGCAATGTTCCAGGCGGCGGCACCAAGAACTGGCCGCTGCACCGCCGGCTGATCTCGCGGGGCGGCTCGCTCTATGCGCGCACGATCCTCGGCGTGCCGGTGCGCGACTTGACCGGCGGCTTCAAGGTGTTTCACCGGCGCGTGCTCGAAGCGATCGATCTGCCGAGCGTGCGCTCGAACGGCTACGCGTTTCAGATCGAGATGACCTACCGCACGGTGCGGCGCGGGTTTTCGATCGAGGAAGTGCCCTTCGTGTTCGTCGAGCGCGAGAGCGGCGTCTCGAAGATGTCGCGCGGGATCGTGCTCGAGGCGGTCCTCATGTGTCCGAAGCTGCGGCTCGGGGGGACGTCCTAAGTCATGTACCGCTCGCTGCGCCGGCTGTTCCCCGATCTGCGGGCCGAGTGGCCGGCGCTCTCGCTCGCGATCTTCGGCATGGTGCTGCTCTCCGCGGCGTCTGCCGGGTACGTGGCGCTCACCGGGCCGCTCTTGAAGAACCTCTTCGCGGGCGGGCCGGCCGTGCTCGAGCTCGGGCCGCTCGGCAGCTTCGAGCTCGGCTTGCAGTCGGCCTCGGCGTGGGTGCTGCCGGCGATCATCGTGGCGCTCGCCCTCGTCAAGGGCATCGGCCACACCCTGCAGTTCGCGCTCTCTGGCCGCGTCTCCTTGAAGGTGGTCAAGCGCCTGCGCGGCCGCGCCTTCGAGCGCCTCTTGCTCCTGTCGCCGCGCTTTTACCAAGCGAAGAACACCGCCGATCTCGTGCAGCGCCTCACCGGCGACACCGAAAAGGTCGAGAACGCGATGTTCTACGGGATGATGCCGCTCTTGCGCGACAGCATGGCGATCGCCGGCATGTTCATCACCTGCGTCGTCATCGATCCGTACTTGTCGATGTTCATTTGTCTCGTCGTGCCCGTCGTCGCGTTGCCCATCGCGCGCTTCTCGAAGTGGTTGAAGCGCGTCGCGCGGGTGAGCCAGGACGAGATGAGCGGGCTCGGCTTCGCGGCGTTCGAGGCGGTCAGCGGCATTCGCACCGTGCAAGCGTTCGCCGCCGAGGCGCAGGAGGCGAAGCGCTTCGAGGCGAGCGCCGATCGCCACCTCGGCGCCATGCTGCGCAGCTACACGATCCGCGCGGTGCGGTCGCCGGTCATGGAGCTGCTCGGTGCGCTCGGCATCTCCGCGCTCGTCTACTATCTGAACAAAGAGGCGCGGACGGGCACCATCGACGCGCAGCACATCGCCACCTTCGCGACGGCCGTGCTGCTGATGTACGACCCGGTGAAGAAGCTCGGCAACGTCTCGGACATGCTCGCCAACGGCGCCGCCGCGCTCGATCGGATCGAAGAGCTGGCGGGCGCCGAGGTGCTGATTCCGCACCGCGCAGGCGACGCGCCGGTGCGCGAGATCAAGGGCGAGGTGCGCTTGTCGCGCGTGTCGTTCTCGTACGAGAGCGCCGCCGTCTTGAGCGAGGTCGACCTCCACGTGCCGGCAGGGAGCGTGTGCGCGCTCGTCGGAAAGAGCGGCGCCGGCAAGAGCACGCTCATGCAGCTCCTGCTTCGCTTCTACGATCCCGTGAGCGGCAGCATCGCGCTCGACGGCATCGACGTGAAGGCGTGGCCGCTCAGTCAGCTGCGCGGCGCGATGGCGTGGGTGTCCCAAGACGTCTTTTTGTTCAACGCGTCGGTGCGCGAGAACCTGCTCATCGGCGCGCGCGCGGGATCGAGCGACGACGCTGCGGTGTGGCGCGCGCTCGAGGCCGCCCACGCGAAGGACTTCGTCACGGCGCTGCCGCAGGGCCTCGACACCGTGCTCGGCGAGCGGGGGACCACGCTCTCGGGCGGCCAGCGCCAGCGCATAGCCATCGCGCGCGCGTTCTTGCGCAACGCGCCAGTGCTTCTCCTCGACGAGGCCACGAGCGCGCTCGACGCGCAGTCCGAGGCGGCCGTGCAAGCGGCGCTCGACTCCTTGATGCGCGGGCGCACGACGATCGTGATCGCGCACCGGCTGAGCACGGTGAAGCACGCCGACATGATCGCCGTGATGCACGACGGGCGCGTCGTCGAGACTGGCCGGCACCAAGATCTCGTCGCGAAGAAGGGCGCCTACGAGACGCTCGTCGCGCTGCAGCTCGAGAACAGGCCAGCTGCGCCGGACGCGAGAACCGAGGCGTGAAGAGAAAGATTATCCTCTCGCTGTGGTCGTTCGGCGTCTTGATCGCTGCCGCCGCGGCGCGTTTCTCGGCGATCGACATCGGCGTCACGCCCGAGCACAACGAGCAGCGCGTCGTCCGCGGCGTGATGCACGCGCACACCGACCTGTCGCACGACGGCAAGCAATCGCTCACCGAGCTCACGCGGGACGCCAAGCGCGCCGGCCTCGACTTCGTGGTCGTGAGCGATCACAACGCGACCTTGCCGGCGCCGCTGTACTCGGCTGAAGGCGTGCTCGTCGTGCCAGCGACCGAGCTCTCGATGAGCATGGGCCACGTGCTCGCGCTCGGCATGGGCGAAGCTGCCGTCTCAGGGGCGAAGGCGAAGCTCGAGGATCTCGCGCTCGCCGACGTCCGGCGCGAGAGCGCGCTCGTCATCGCCGCGCATCCCGACTCGAAGAAGCACGGGATCGAGGACGCGGTGCTGCCGCTGTTCAGCGGCTACGAGCTCCTCTCTTCGAGCAGCGACTTCTACGCGCTCTTGCGATCGCCGCGCTTGCTTTGGCTCTTCGGCGTGCCGATCTCGGCGCGTGCGGCCTTCTCCGCGCTCTATCCGGCACGGGCCCGTGGCGCGGCGCGCTACGATGCACTGCCGGGCCAGCCGCTGCTCACCTGCGGCGCCGACGATCACGGCCGCATCTTTGCGCCAGAGCGGCTGCTCACCTACGTGACCTATCTGCCCACGTTCATTCCGGAGCGTGACGCCGCGGCCGACAGCAAGACGCTCGTCGACCACTTGATCGCACGCGAGAGCTACTGCGCGCTCGGGCTCTTCGGCGACGCCTCGCCGCTCAGCGTCACCGTGCGCGGCGCGGGCCACTTCGCCACGATCGGCGCCACCGTCAGCGCGCCGGCGATCCTGCGCGTGCGCTGGCAGGGCGCGTTGCCGCCGGGGCACAAGCTCTACATCTACAAGGACGGCGAGCGCATCGAGGCCACGGGCGATGCGGCGATCGAGCGGGAGCTCGTGCAGCCGGGGCGCTACCGCATCGAGCTCGGCCGCGACGTGCCGACGTTCTGGTTCGGCACGCGGCACCTCCGCTGGATCTACACGAACCCGATCGTGATCACCCCGAGCGCCGCGTGATGTTCGTCTTGCGCTGGCTCGCCGGCACGTCGGCCGCGGTGCTCCTGTGGCTCGTGGCGTTGACTTACCGCGTGCGAAACCTCGGCGACGATCACCGGCAGGCCGCGCGCGCGAAGAGCCCGGGGCCGCTCCTCTACGCGATCTTCCACGAGCAGCAGTTGCAAGCGATCACGACGAACGACGATCGGCCGGGCGTGTCGATCGCGTCGAAGTCGAAGGACGGCGACATCATCGCGGCCGGTTTGAAGATCTTCGCGATGGAGGCGGCGCGCGGGTCCTCGTCCAAGGGAGGACGAGAAGCGCTCGCGGTCGTGCGTGACTGGGTGGAGCGGGGCCGCTCGTGCGGCATCACCGTCGACGGCCCGCGCGGACCTCGGCGCGTCGCCAAGGTCGGCATCGTCCGGCTCGCCCAGCTGACCGGCCGTCCGCTGATCCCGGCGGCGTACGTCCCGGCGGCGAGCGTGCGCTTCTTGCGGGCCTGGGATCACTTCGAGATCGCGACGCCGTTTGCGCGCGTCGTGCGCTCGTTTCAGCCGCCGATGTACATCGGACCGGCTGACGATCTCGAGGCGCGCACCCAGGAGCTCACGCTGGCGATCGCCGAGGCGGACCGCGCCGCCCGCCGCCTGCTTGACCTCCCCGAGGAGCCTGGCTAACCCGGCCGCGCGCTATGACCGCCGAGCTCACGCTCATCTTTCCGACGTACAACGAGCTGCCGCACCTGCACGACTCGATCCGGCGCATCGAAGAGTTCTGCAAGGCGGTGCGCGTGCCGATCGACGTCGTGTTCGTCGACGACTGCAGCAAAGACGGC
Organism: Deltaproteobacteria bacterium; assembly: GCA_020848545.1. Classification (GTDB taxonomy): domain Bacteria; phylum Myxococcota; class JADLHZ01; order JADLHZ01; family JADLHZ01; genus JADLHZ01. Next base: position 76,486 of record JADLHZ010000036.1, read on the forward strand.
ACGACCGCCGCGCTCAAAGAGTACGAGAAGAAGGGCCACCGCGTGCTCTACCACGCGGAGAATCAAGGCCGCGGCGCCGCCGTCACCACCGGCATTCGCGCGACGACGAGCCCCTTCGTCGGCTTCATCGACATCGACATGGAGGTCGACATCTTCTCGATGTTGCCGCTCGTCGAGCAGATGCGCAAAGGCGGCGACGTCGTGCTCGGCTTGCGGGTGTACAAACTGCGGCCGGCGATCATGCACCGCTACGCGCTGAGCGTCGGCTATCAGCACGTCGCCGCGCGCTACTTGGGCCTGCCTCGGCGCGACAGCGAGACCGGCTTCAAGCTCTTTCGCCGGGAAGCGATCCTGCCGGTGCTCGAGCGCGTGCAGTCGAAGGGCTGGTTCTGGGACACCGAGATCGTCGCGCGGGCGCACATCATGGGCCTCGATATTCGCGAGGTGCCGGTGTTGTTTTGGCGGCGGAGCGACAAGTACACGAGCGTGCGCTTGGCGGAGGACGTGCTGACGTACTTGCACGAGCTGTATCGGTTTCGGACGCAGCTCAATGCCGAGAGATAGCTGAGAACTGACAGCTTGGATCAGACACCCTTGAAGAAATCCAGCATCATGTCATCGAGCTTCTTCGACTCGGTGCTCCCCCCAAACACGTAGCTGTCATCGCCCGAGTCGAGCGCCTTCAAGAGCTCTGCCGCGTCGAGCGTCTGCGTCGCTTTCGCAAAGGCGTCGAGCATCGAGCCTTCGGTCGAGAAGTTTCCGTCCGAGCTCTTCGCCGGGATCATCGTCTGGGCGATGTCGACCGGCGGCGGGGCCGGCGTGGCAGCATTCGCGGCGACGGCGGGCGGGGTGACCGCCGCCTTCGCGGGCGCTTTCGCCGGCCCGCCACCACCGACGCCGAACGACGTCTGGTGCTGCGATCCTTCGGCCACGTTCAACGGCGCCGGACCGTTCAGAAACGCGGCGTTCTTGCTGCCTGTCTCGATCTTCGAATCGAAGCGCCCGCTGATGAGGCCGCGCAGCACTTCCTTGTGCTGCTTCTGCATGATGTTCGGCAGGTTCGTCTCGAGATCCGGGGTGTTCAGCTTGTCGGCGTAGGTGGACTTGACGCTCTCCAGGATGTTTCCGCCGTAATAGAGCAGGGTGATGATATGTGGGTTTTTGACGCCGCTATCCTCGGTTTGCACGTGGAAGATGCGTTCTTTGTATTTGACGTTGTGATTGTAGCCCGGAATCATGCGCCAATTTAGTCTAGCCTCTGACGCGCCGAGGCTCCAGTGTTCGTGGCTCAGATCGTCTCGCCCTTGACATTCGCCGAGGGGTATTGATTAAAGGGCGCGCTTTCGGGGTGGCCCGTCTTGGGACCGACCCGATCCCGATGCTGAGGAGAAGCTGATGTCCGTGACCGTGCGTTTGGCCCGTGGTGGCTCGAAGAAACACCCTTTTTACCGCATCGTTGCCGCCGATTCGCGTCGCGCGCGCGACGGCCGTTTCCTCGAGAAGCTCGGCACCTACGATCCGAACGGCGATCCCGCCCAGGTCACGCTCAAGCGTGATCGCTTCGACTTCTGGGTGAAGAACGGCGCCCAGGTTTCGCCGACCGTGAAGAGCGTCGTCAAGCAACTCCCTGCGCAAGCTTAAGCTCAACCCATGAAAGACTTCGTCGAATACCTCGCCAAGGGGCTGGTGTCCGATCCGGGCGCCGTCGTCGTCAAAGAGATGAAGGGCGACGGAACGATCATCTTCGAGCTCACGGTCGCACCGGATGACCTCGGAAAAGTGATCGGCAAGAAAGGCCGCACCGCCCGCGCGCTGCGCACCTTGATCCAAGCCGCCGCGACCAAAGCGAAGACGCGCGCCATCTTGGAGATCCTCGACTAGGGCGTGTCCCTGCATTGGGGTTCGGCCCAGTTCGAGGTGATTTTTGAGGCAGATTTCGACGAAAAACCGCAGTCATGGTGGTTCCATTCCGAGGATTTTTCGTCGGAAACTGACCAAAAAGCCCCCGAAATGGGCTGGACAACAGTTCAGGGACACGCCCTAGCGATGCACGCCCATCGCATCGCGCTCGGCAAGATCGGGCGTCCTCGCGGCGTCCGCGGCGCGATGTTCTTCTGGCCCTATAACAAAGACAGCGACGCGCTCGAGCCGGGCCTCACGGTCTACGTCGGCGATGAAAGCTTCGTGCTCGATGATGTGCGCTTCCTACCGAACGCGGTGGAGATCGCGCTCGCGTCCATCGACTCGCCGGAGGCGGCCAAGGCGCTGACCAACCGCGAGCTGGCGATCGCCGAGGCCGATCTGCCTTCGCTCGAGTCCGACGAGTACTACCTGCGCGATTTGATCGGCCTTCGCGTCGAAGACACCCGCGGACAGCAGCGCGGCACCGTGCGCGCGATCGTGGAAGCCGGCCCGCAGACCTTGCTCGAGGTGCGACCGGATAGCGGCGCGTCGGTGCTCGTGCCGGCGAACGAGCACTTCATCATTCGCGTCGCGCTCGGCTCGCACGTCGTCATCAACGCTCCGCCCGGGCTCTTCGAGGAGGAACCATGACCGCGTTCCGGGTGCTCACCTTGTTTCCTGACCTGCTGAGCTCGGCCTTCCACGAGACCGCCGGTCTGCTCGGTAAAGCGGTGAAGAACAGCGTCATCAGCGTGACGCCGCACGACCTCCGCGCGTACGGCATCGGCCAGTACAACAGCCTCGACGACGAGCCCTACGGCGGCGGCGGCGGCATGCTCATGCGCGTCGAGCCGTGGTCGAGAGCGATCGCCGACGTGCGCGCCGCCGTGGCGAACGTGCACGTCGTCATGCTCTCGCCCGCCGCGCAGCCGCTGACCCAGGCGCGCGTGCGTCGTTTGGCCGAGCGCGACGCCATTGCGCTCTGCTGCCCGCGCTACGAAGGGGTCGACGAGCGCGTGCTCGCGTACTGCGACGAGGTGCTCTCGCTCGGCGACTTCGTGCTCTCGGGCGGCGAGTACGCGGCGCTCTGCGTGATCGACGCGGTCGCGCGTTTGCGCCCGGGCTTCATGGGCAAGGCGGAGGCGCCCGTGGATGAGAGCTACGCACACCCGGGGCGCATCGAGCACGCGCAATACACGCGGCCGCCGTCCTTCGAAGGGCGCGATGTGCCGAAGGTGCTGATGTCCGGCAACCACAAAGACATCGCCGCGTTTCGCCGCGCCTCGCAGCTTGCGCGGACCGTTGAGCGCAGGCCGGATCTCTTGCAGCGCTTTCCGCTCTTGCGTGAGGAATGGGCACTCCTGCGGGCGCCGCCGGAATAACTGGAGAGATCGCGAAAAAGTATTTATCCTCGAAAGGCGGCGACACGGACCCGCCGCGCGGGGTACACCGATCATCATGGCTGGTGAGCCGATACTCGTCGTCGACGACAACGAAATGAACGCGAAGCGTCTGCTCCGGGTCATCAGCCCCACCGCGAGCTCATGACCCGGTCGATCCTCGTCATCGACGACAACCCGGTGACGCGTAAAATCGTGCGCGCAGCGTTGCAGCGTGGCGACTGGCGCGTGACCGAAGCGGAGTCCGCGAGCGCGGCGTTGGCAGCGCTCGCCCGGGAGTGGCCCGACGTGATCCTGCAAGATCTCGTGCTCCCGGATCTCAACGGCTTCGAGCTCGCGCTGCAGATTCGCGCGCTGCCCGGCGGCGGCGAGGTGCCGATCATCGCGTTCTCGGGCTTGCTCTCTGCCAGCGACGAAGCGCGGCTCGCGCTCAGCGGCTTCGACGACGTCATCGCCAAGCCGATCGAGCCGTCACGGCTGCGGCACATCTTGGACGCGCTGGCGCCCCAGCGAGCCAAGGAGGTCGAACGCTATGGCGAGGGCAAGCGTGTGATCATCGCCGACGATGACGGGGCGCAGCTCAAGCTCCTGCGCATTCGCTTGGAGCACGCCGGGTTCGAGGCGATCACGGCGCGTGATGGCGCCGAGGTCATGGCGAAGCTGCTCCAACACAAAGGCGGCGCGATCGACGCGGTCATCTCCGATGTGATGATGCCGAACGTCGACGGCTTCGCGCTCACGCTCGAGATCAAGCAAAACGAGGCTTACTCCGCGATCCCGGTGCTGCTCGTGACGTCGAGCTTCGTCGACCGCGCCGATCGTGAGCTCGCGCTTCGCCTCGGCGCCAGCGACCTCTTGCTGCGCACGCCGGATCTCGCGGAGGTGCAAGCGCGGCTGCGGTCGCTGCTCAGCGAGCGCACGCCGACCGCCGACACTGTTCGCCAAGAAGAGCTCCCCCAGCTCGAGCGCGAGCGTGCCGTCCGACTGATGCACCAGCTCGAACGACAAGTCGCGATCAACAGCGGCATGTCGCAACGAAGCGCGATGCTCTCCGCCGAGATCGCCGTGCTTTCCGGCGTCTCGGACGCGATCGTCAAAGGCCGCGACATCGAAGCCGTGCTCGATGAGGTGCTCGCCGCGTGCTTCGACGCCGGCGCCATCGCGATCGGCGCGTTATATCTGCTCGGCGGCCCCGAGCGCGCGATCGACGTACGCCAGATCGGTCACTGCGGTGCGTTGCGCACGCTTTTTACCGACGCCGACGAGCTGCGTCAGGTCCTCATCGGCCAATCCCCGCGACTCGTGCGCGAGAGCCAACCGCCGACGCCGGGCTTCTCGCGCCTGTTCGCCGAGACCCACGCGCCGGCGGTGCTGGTCGTGCCGCTCGTGCACGCCGGGGAGACGCTCGGCGCGATCGCCATGTTGTCGGCCGGCCGCGATCTCTCGCGGGAAGACTGGCTGAGCTTCGCGCAAGGCGTCGGTAATCAGATGGCGCTGTCGCTCGCGCTCGCCAAAGCCGTCGAAGAAAAGCGCCGTTCAGAGGAGCGCACGCGCGAGAACGAAGCGCTCCTCCGCCTCGTGCTCGACAACCTGGTCGAAGCCGTCGTCGTCGCCGATCGCGACGGCCGGCACATCCTGTGGAACGGCGCTGCGGCAAAGCTCGGACCGGTGCTCGAGCGCACGACGGAAGGCAGCGTGCAGTACTTCGCTGCCGACGGCGTGACGCCGATCCCCCCAGGCGCGCTGCCGCTCGATCGCGCGATCCGAGGCGAGGCGGTCGAGGCGGTCGACGTGCTCGCAAAGCAGGTCCAAAAGGAGCAGGCGCTCTGGCTCAACGTCAACGCGCGCCCCCTGGTCAGCGCCGACGGCGGGCACAAGGGCGGCGTCGCTGTCTTTCGCGACGTGACCCAGAAGCGCCAAGGCGAAGCGCAGCTCATCGCGTCGGAGCGCATGGCCTCGGTCGGCATGCTCGCCGCCGGCGTCGCGCACGAGATCAACAATCCGCTCGCGGCGTTGATCTCGAACATCGAGCTCGCGCTGCGCCAAGTCGCTGCATTGCCGCCGGAGTCCGCCGAGAAAGAGGAGCTCCAAGCCGAGCTCGCCGACGCGCGCACAGCCGCGGATCGCGTGAGGCTCATCGTCCGCGATCTCAAGATGTTCGCACGCTCTGACGACGCGAGCGTCGTCGCCGTCGACGTGCAGAAGGTGCTCGAGTCGACCTTGCGCATGGCGTGGAACGAGATTCGGCACCGGGCGCACCTGAAGAAGCGCTTCGAACCCGTGCCGATGGCGATCGGCACCGCGGCGAAGCTCGCGCAGGTGTTTCTGAACCTCTTGGTGAACGCTGCGCAGGCGATCGGCGTCGGCCACGCCGACAAGAACGAGATCAGCGTCAGCACGAGCGTGACCGCCGACCAGCGCGTGGTCGTCGAGATCGGCGACACCGGCCACGGCATGAGCCCGGAGGTGCAACGGCGCCTCTTCACGCCCTTCTTCACGACGAAGCCGGTGGGCAGCGGCACCGGGCTCGGCCTGTCGATCTGCCACCGCATCATCCACGAGCTCGGCGGCGAGATCACGGTGCGCAGCGAAGTGGGCAAGGGCACGGTGTTCAGCGTCATCCTCACGGCCGCGCGTGCCGAACGCTCCGAGACCTCCGGCGCTCCGGCCGAGGTCATCGCGCCGCCGCCGCGCCCGACCCGCCGCGGGCGCGTCCTCGTCATCGACGACGAAGCGATGATCGGCGCCGCGCTCCGGCGGACGCTCGCCAAGTTCCATGACGTGACCGCGATGACTGCCGCCGACGAGGCGTTGGCCGCGCTCAAGGCCGGCGCCGACTACGACATGATCTTCTGCGACCTCATGATGCCGAAGATGAGCGGAATGGACTTCTACGAGGCGATCGCCCGCGAACTTCCTGCCCTCACGACGCGCATCGTCTTTCTCTCCGGCGGCGCCTTCACGGAGCGCGCGCGCGCGTTCCTCGAAAAGGTCCCAAATCCGCGCGTCGAAAAGCCTTTCGACGGCCCCGAGGTCGTCGAGTTGGTCAACGTATGCCTTCAGGTCTTCGACTGAGCGGGGGCACTGCGGACGGCTATTGACAACGCCCGGAGAACCACGCATATCCCGCGACCTTTCCGAAGCTGGGAGCTCGTGATGAAAAAGATCCTCCGTGATCTCGAAGTGGCGCAACTGCGCAAAGACCATCCGGATTTTCGCGTGGGCGACACCGTCCGCGTGCAAGCGAAGATCAAAGAAGGCGACAAAGAGCGCACGCAGGCCTTTGAAGGCGTGTTGATCGCCGTTCGCGGCGGCGGCGTGCAAGAGAGCATCGTCGTGCGCAAGATGAGCTACGGCGTCGGCGTCGAGCGCGTCTTTCCGCTGCACTCACCCGCGGTCGAGCAAGTCGAGCTCGTGGCCCGCGGCAATGTCCGCCGTGCCAAGCTCTACTACCTGCGTGATCTGATGGGTAAAGCGGCCCGCATCAAGGGCGGCGAGCAGCGGACGGCTGGCGCGGCCCAAGCTCAGGCGTAACGCCGCTCGGTCGTAGGCAGCGGGCTTGCGCCTCGTCGACCAAGGTGCTGACAAAGCGATGGCGCGGGTCTTTGTGCCGTGTCTCTAGCGTCCCGAGCACGCTCGGCTCCAGTCGGTGAAAAGCGTTGAGCAGGTCGCTTGCGATCATGCCGCGATTGTCGGACGGAAGCGGACGCGAGGCAAAAATTCGGACATGTCGGACGAGACCTTAGAGCTCTGCGCCAGCAACGAGGACTTGGATAGGGCCGTCGGCCGCGCCCTAGCGAGCGAAGCCGTCGCGGTCGACACCGAATCCGACTCTTTCTACCACTACCGGGAAAAGATCTGCCTCGTGCAGCTCAGCTTCGCCGAGCGCGGCGTGCGGAAGGACGTCATCGTCGATCCGCTGGCGCCTGGGCTCGATCTCGTGCGCATGAAGCCCCTGCTCGAGTCGCCGAAGGTGAAGGTCTTCCACGACGTCGGCTACGATCTCTTGCTCTGCAAGAAGCACCTGCAGGTCGCCCCGCGGCCGGTGTTCGACACGATGCTCGGCCTGCGCATGCTCGGCACGAAGAGCTTCGGTCTCGGCGCGGTGTTGAAGGAGCGCTTCCAGCTCGATCTCGACAAAGGCCTGCAGCGCTCGGACTGGTCGCTCCGCCCGTTGACGCGCGAGCAGCTCGAGTACGCGGCGAACGACACGCGCTACCTGCTGCCCCTCGCGGAGCAAGTCGAGAAAGAGCTCAAGGAGATGGGCCGCTACGGCTGGTTCTCCGAGGAGTGCGAGCGGCTGCTGACGAAAGAGCCCGCCGAGCCGCGCAGCGAAGACGAGCGCTTCCTCCAGACGAAGGGCATCAAGAAGCTGAAGGGCGAAGCACTGGCCGTCGCGCGCGCTCTCTACGGCCTGCGCGAGCACTTCGCGTCGGAGTGGGACAAGCCGCCGTTCCGGGTGTTCTCGAACGAAACGCTCTTCGCCCTCGCCGCCGAGCGCCCGCCGGACAAGCGCACGCTCTCGCGCATGAAGGGCCTCTCGCACCGCGTGGTGCAGAGCGCTGGCGATCGCATCGTGCAAGCGTGCGTGGCGCCGCCGACCTTCGACGCGCCGGCGCGGCCGCATCGCAGCGCCGACGAACAGCGCCAGCAGCAGCTCGTCGACGAACGCTTCGAAAAACTGCGCGAGCGGCGTAAGACCCTGGCCGCCGAGCTCAAGCTCGATCCCGAGGTGCTCGTGTCGAACGCGACGCTTTGGGACTTCGCGAAGGCTGATGCGCCGGACGTGGAAGCCCACCCAGACTTTCGCGGCTGGCGGCGTGAGATCATCGGCAGCAAGCTCGTCGGCTAAAGCAGGCATCGACACCGGCCGGCGCGGCTGCTACTCACGCGGCACCATGGCAACGACTCACCACTGCCACAAGTGCAAGAACTCCTTCGAGCTCGAAGTGAAGATGGGGCGCCGCGACGAGTGCCCCCACTGCGGCGCCGACCTGCACTGCTGCAAGAACTGCAAGTACTACGATCCGGCCTCGCACAACGAGTGCAAGGAGCACATCTCGGAGTACATCCCGGACAAAGAGCGCGCGAACTTCTGCTCGATGTTCACCTACCGAGACGGCGCCTTCGGCTTCGACAGCGACGTCAACTCGGCCAAGGCGAAGCTCGAAGCCCTCTTCAAGAAATAATGTCGGGCGCCCCGCCGAAGAAGCCACCGCCGAAGCCGGGTGCGAAGGCCGCCGCACCGCCGCCGCCGCCCGAGCCGCCGCCACCGCCAAAGCCCGCCGATCAGATCGAGAAGCCGCGCGCGTTCTCGGCGATGGACAAGATCGGATCGAAGGCGGGACCAGCGCCGAGCGCGCAAGACAAGACCTATGAAGTGCTCGCGGCGCCCGCCGCACCGCCAGCCGATCACGGCGTGAAGGACGCCGAGCGCTTGAAGATCGTCTCGCGCGGGCCAACGCTCGTGCAGGCCGAGCGGCAGTGGCTGGAAAAATTGCAGGCGAAGCTCATGCTCGGCGCGCCGATCGCGTCGAAGAAGCTCGGCTTCGGCCTGTGGAAGAAGAAGCACGAGACGAAGGCGCAGCTCGCCGAGGCGCTCGGACAAACGGTCGCGCCGATCTTCGCCAAGATCTGGCAGTTCGAGATGCCGGCGTTCGCCGCGACCGAAGACGAAGCGATCTTCCAAGCGCCGCTCGTCGAGGTGAGCGGCGAGCCCCCGCTGCATCCGTCGTACGCGAACGACACGCGCGCCTACGCCCTGAACATCCACCAAGACGACGTGCGGCACGTGGCGCACGGTTACGTGATGGCGCTCGCGCACGTGTGGTTTCGGGCGTTGATCGCCTTGAAGCGCTCGGCCGGCGCCGACGCGGCGGTGCAAGCGAGCGGGCTCAACAAGGAGCAGCTCTACGCGCTCGAAGTGAACTTCTGTCAGTACTATGTGCCGTCGAGCCTCGTCGCGTACTTCGAAGCGCAGCCGCTGCGGGCGCTCGCGCGCGAAATCGCCAACCGTTTCAGGAAAGTAGCGTTCGGCGGTCAGTAAGGTAACCTCGCACACATGCGCTTTCTGGCCGGGCTTTTGCTGTGCGGGATCGCGCTCGCCCCAGTCACAATCGCCACGGTCTCTACGGTCGCCCAAGCCGCAACCCACTACGTCGCGACGAGCGGCAGCAGAGACGCCGCCGCGAGCGATCCCAGCGCACCGACCTCCGACGTTTGTAAAGCGATCCACCAAGCCAAAGACGGCGATCAAGTGTGGATCGGCGAGGGCAACTACACCCTCTCGGCGCACTGCACGATCGCGCAGCGACGCTTGCAGATCTTGGGCGGCTACGGCGCCGGGTTCAAAGAGCGCGATCCGCTCGGTACGATCAGCAAGCTCGCGGTGAAGAAAGCGGCGTTCTGGCTCGGCGAGAAGGCCGACGACGTGAGCTTCGAAGGGTTGCTGATCGACGGCGGCGGCAGCGACGCCTACGGCCCCGGCGTGTGCAGCGAGTGTCTGCGCGGCGTCTACAATCCCGCGACGGACGTGCCGCTCGTGATGCTCGACAAGACCGGACGCGCGCGCTTCGCCAACATGATCTTCGTCAACGCGCCAGGCGGCGCCGTCGCCGGCGAAGTGCGCGGCGCCGTCAGCTTCGACAACGTGGCGATGGTCAACAGCCGGCCCTTTGCGCTCAAGATCGCCGGCGCGTGTGGCTACTCGGCGCCTCAGTGCGTCGACTTGTCGCTGAAGAACGCGAGCTTCGTGTGGGCCTGGCGGCAAGCACCGGAGGACGCGGCACCGGGAGGCTCGAGCGTCATCGTGGGGCAGGGCGTGTTCGCGCGCATCGAGAGGAGCGTCTTCGCTTACGCCGATCGGGTCGCGGTCGAGCTCGACGGCAACGCGCCGCAGGAGCTCGCGCTCGCGTCGATCATCACCTTCGACAACCGGCAAGGCGACGTCGGGCTTGCCGCCGCCGGCGCTTTGAAGGCGCAGCCGATCGCGCTCGTCGGCGCCGACGTCGGCGTGCGGGGCGCCGGGCCCTTCGGACGCATGGAGCGGCTCGCGCTGCCGTGGGATCCTGACTACCTGCAGCGCTACCTCGCCCGGGCCCAGCGCATGTTCTACGGCGCACGGCTCTCGGCGGATCGCGCGTATTTTTTGTCGCCGGCCCAGGATGCGGGCATGAAGGCCCTACCGGGCTCGCGCCTGAGCTACGAGGTCGCGGTGAACGGCGGAGTACCGGTCGCGCGCGCGCCCGATCCGAGCGCGACACCGGAGCCGGCCAAGGATCCGAAAGAGCTCAAGGCGGAAGCGAAGAAGAAGGCGCTGCTCTTGAAGAAGCAGGGCAAGAAGAACGGCGGAAAGAAAGGTAAGGGGAAGTGAAACGGCTCAGATCGTTCTTGTTCAAGCTCTCGGGCTTTCGCATCTCACTCTTCATCGCGTTGACCTTCTTGATTGCGCACTTCGCGCTCGAGAGCGACGCCTTCCACAGCGGCTTCTTCTCGAAGAGCGGCTTCCTCTACCGCTTGGAGTACGCCGCGCTCGACACGAAGTTCCAGGCGCGCAAGATCCCGTTCAAGCCGGCGGTCGTCGTCGCTGCGGCGGACGAGAAGAGCATCGAGAAGTACGGGCTCTGGCCCTGGAACAGGAAGCGCATCAGCGAGCTCATCGACCGGCTGACCGAGTACGGCGCCAAGGTCATCGCGTTCGATATCGTGTTCGCGGACGAGGACAAGAACAGCGCCTTCCGCGAGCTCACGCGCTTCAAGGACATCTACGACGAGAGCGGGCTCTATCGAAAAGTGCAGCCGGCGCTCCTCGGCTCGATCAACGACAAGCTCGCGACGGCGCTCGACGCGTCGCTGACGATCGGCGGGGAGCTGAAGCCGCCACAGAAGAAGAAGGTGTCGATCGTCGAGCAGAACCTGCGCGACGCGATGACCTCGATCGGCGCCTACCAGGACAAGTCGCAGCGCTTCTACGACATCATGACCGACAGCGTGAAGTCGGTGAGCCCGGACGAGGCCCTGGCGCGCTCGATTCGCAGCAGCAAGCGCGTCGTCACCGGCTACTTCGCGTTCACGAACCCGAGCGAGCTCAGCGGCCTCTCGCTCGCGCGCTTGAACCAGAACTTCGAGCGCATCAAGCGTGCCGGCACGAACGAGATCTACGAGCACTTCAACGGCGCCGTCGGCACCTTGGCGCCGCCGCCGTGGGACGCCGCGCAGCTCGCCGTGCCGCGCGCCGTCGGTGTGCAAGCGCCGCTGCCGTTGATCGCCGAGGCGAGCGAGTACTTCGGCCTCTTCAACATCTTGCCTGATCCCGACAAGACCATTCGCCACGTACCGATGTTCTTCCTGATGAACGAGCTGCTGCTGCCCTCCCTCAGCTTGCAGGCGGTCGCTGTGTATCACGGCGGGGGGTTCTTCCCGTATGCGTCGCCGACCGAGGTGAACCGCTTGGCCGGCGTGTTCTTGCACGACGCCGAGAAGCGCGAAGACAAGATGCCGACGCTCATCCCGACGAACGAGCGCGGCCTCATGCTGATCAACTACTACTCGGATCCGATCAAATCGATCCCGACCGTGTCGATCGCCGACATCATCGACAAGCAGATCGATCCGGCGGCGGTGAAGGACAAGCTCGTGCTCGTCGGCGTCACCGCGATCGGCACCTTCGACTTGCGCGCGAATCCGTACTCGATCTCGCCCGGCGTCTACATTCAAGCCGCGGCGATGCAGAACATGATCGACAGAAACTTCATGGAGCGCTGGAGCGGCACGGCGTTCTTCGAGGGCCTCGCGCTCTTGCTCTTCGGCATCCTCGCCGGCCTGTTCATACCGAAGGTGCGGCCGAGCTTCGGCTTCGCGTTCGTCGTGCTCTTCATCGCCGGCATCATCGTGCTCGATCAGATGGTGATCTTCCCCTCGGGAAACTGGATTCGCATCGTGGCGCCGATCCTCGAGCTCATCACGGTGTTCGTCGCGGTCACGGTCTACCGCTTCCTCACCGAAGAGCGTGAGAAGCGCGTGATCAGAAACGCGTTCCAGTTCTACCTGTCGAAGTCGGTCGTCGACAGCGTTCTGCAGGACACCTCGAAGCTCAAGCTCGGCGGCGAGAAGAAGGATCTCACCGTTCTGTTCTCCGACATCCGCGGCTTCACGACCATCTCCGAGCGCCTCTCGCCGGAAGATCTCGTCCACTTCATGAACGAGTACCTGACGCCGATGACGGACCTCGTCTTCAGCCACGAAGGCACGCTCGACAAGTACATGGGTGACGCCGTGATGGCGTTCTGGGGCGCCCCCGTGGATCAACCCGATCACGCGACGAAAGCTTGTAAGACCGCCCTCGCGATGATGGACAAGCTGCACGAGCTGCAAGACGGCTGGCGCGCGCGCGGCCTGCCGGAGATCGACATCGGCATCGGCATGAACTCGGGCGTCATCGTCGTCGGCAACATGGGTTCGACGGCGCGCTTCGACTACACCGTGATGGGCGACAGCGTGAACCTCGGCTCACGCTTGGAAGGCATCAACAAAGAGTACGGCACGAACATCATCATCAGCGAGTTCACCTATGAGCGCGCCAAGGCGGACGTGTACGTGCGGCTGCTCGACTCGGTGCGCGTCAAGGGCAAGCACGAGCCGGTGCGCATCTTCGAGCTCAGGGGGCTCGGCAGGCCGCAGGGGTTGGAAGAGCAGTTCATCATCACCTTCGAGAAGGGCATCGCGCTCTACAAGGCGCAGAAGTGGGACGAAGCGATCAAGACCTTCAACCACTGCCTGGAGATGAACCAGACCGACTACTGCAGCAAGAAGTACATCGATCGCTGCGAGTCGATGAAGGAAGACCCGCCCGGCGACGGCTGGGATGGCGTCTACACCATGAAGACGAAATGACGTTTTTGACACGGGGCCGCGCGGCGGGTACGGTCCCGCGATAGTGTAAAGGACGGGCCAATGGGTGCAGAAGATCAACTATTCGAGCGTTTTGGTAAGGCGTTCGCCGCCGGACACGTGCTCTTTCGCGATGGCGAGCACGGAAAAGAAATGTTCGTCATTCAAGCGGGCAAGGTGCGCATCAGCAAGCGGGTGCGCGACACCGAAAAGACGCTCGCGGTGCTCGGCGCCGGCGAGTTCTTCGGCGAGATGTCGATCTTGAACGACAAGCCGCGCTCAGCCGACGCGATCGTCGACGAGGAAGCGAAGCTGCTCGTCATCGATCCGAAGACCTTCGAAGCGATGATCCGCGGCAACGCCGAGATCGCGATCCGAATGATCAAGAAGCTCGCCGGTCGCCTGCAAGAGGCCGACACGCAAATCGAAAATCTGCTGTTGAAGGATCACAACAGCCGCGTCGTGCACTTCCTGACCAGCATGGCGAAGAACGGCAAGCCCGAAGACGGCGGCGTGCGCGTCGAGATCACACCCCGCGATCTGTCGCAGAAGATGGGCCTCGAGATCGAGCAAGTGAACGACGTCATCAACAAGCTCGTGAAGGCCAAGCTCTGCCGGATCGTAGAAAATGGCTTTTTGATCTCCGACGCGAATAAGATGCGTGAGTTCCTCGAGTTCTTGGAGATGAAAGAGAAGTTCGGGGACATCGGCTGAGACCGAGACGAGGGTGGTTTTGAAGGACACGCCTGAATGAAGCTGACGGTTCTCGGGTGCCACGGCGGCGAATCGCCGACGCACCGCATGACCACCTTCCTCATCGACGACGATATCAGCATCGACGCTGGCTCGCTTTGCCGTGGTCTAGACCTCGACCAGCAGTACAAGATCGCTCACGTCATCATCAGCCACACGCACCTGGATCACATCAGTGACCTGGCGTTCTTGGCCGACAACGTGATCGGCATGCGTCCGGACCCTGTGACGCTCCACTGCACCGAGAAGACCGTCGAGACCCTGCAGAACCACTTCTTCAACAACAAGATCTGGCCGGACTTCACCCGCATCAAGATCCCGAAGAGCGACCTCCCGGTGTTGCAGTACTCGGTCTACAAGCCGGGCGTCGACTTCAAGGTCGGCCGCTACATGGTGCGGGCGACGCCGGTGAACCATCCGGTCGAGTCGATGGCTATGATATTCAAGTGGAACGAAGGCGGCCGCACCGGCGCGATCGGTTATTCGTCGGACACCGGGCCGACCGACGCGTTCTGGGCCGAGATCGCCCAGCAGAAGGATCTCAAGGCGCTGCTCTGCGAGTGCTCGTTCCCGCTCGAGCTGCAGTGGCTCGCGGACGTGTCGGGACACCTGAGCCCGAAGACGATGCACGAGACGATTCAAAAGGCGCAGCTCGGCGCCAACGTGCCGATCCTCTTGTACCACGGCAAGCCCTCGCATCTGCAGGTGTTGAAGAACGAGGTCAGGGCGCTCGGCGACGAACGCATGACCATGCTCAAGCCGAACGACAGGTTCGAATTCACTTAGCTCCACCCACAGGCGGTGCCGTGGATCGTGAAGGCGTTCACGCGAAGAAGTGGTTCCAAGACCGCAAGAAAGAACAGCTCGTGCGCTGAGTGGTCGCGAAGCCCGTCAGAAAGACGTGGTCATGGAGCGTGCTCGGCGGCGGCACCTGCGCGTGCGGCACGGCCTTGCCGCCCGGTACGAGGCCGGAATATCGAGGTGTGTGACCAGCCGCCTCGACGCGCTCTTTCGTCGCACGAACCGCGTCGCCGCCGGGACGATCAAGTTCGATCTCGAGCGCATGCGGCAGATGCTCGCGTCGGCGGGACAGCCCGAGCGCGGCGTGCCGACGGTGCTCATCGCCGGTACGAACGGCAAGGGCTCGCTCACGGCGATGTGGGCTCGCGCGCTTGCCCACGAAGGTCATACGGTTGGCTGCTACACCTCGCCGCACCTCGTCCGCTTCCACGAGCGCATCGCGGTGAATGGCGTGCCGATCGACGATGACGCGCTCGCGGCGGTGCTGGCCGCGCTCGCCGAGCACGAAGCGCGGGTCGGGATCGAGCTCACGTTTTTCGAGGCGACGACGTTCATGGCCTTCTTGCACTACCGAAACGCAGGCGCGACGGCGCTGGTCCTCGAGGTGGGCATGGGCGGGCGCCTCGACGCCACGAACGCGAGCGCGCCGAGCCTGTCGCTGATCACGACGATCGGCAGAGACCACATGGAGCACCTCGGCGAGAGCGAAGGCGAGATCGCGCGCGAGAAGGCGGGCGTCATGCGGCCGGGCGTGACGACCGTCGCCGGCGATCTCTCCGCGGCGGCGCTCGGTGCGGTACGCGCAGCGGCGACGGCGATCGGCGCGCGCCTCGTCGAGCTCGGGGACGCTCGGGATCACGTCGCGTGCGGCGAACGGCAAATGGCCGTGCCGTCGCCCGCGATGTTCGGCGCCCATCAGCGGCACAACGCCGCGCTCTTCACCTTGAGCGCGCTCGCCGCCGCAGGGACCGATGTGGCGCTGAGCGAGGCCGCGATCGGCGCGGGCGTTCGGGCGATCGTGCCAGGACGTTACGAAGTGCGCGAGGCTGGCGGCGTTCGCTTCGTCATCGACGGAGCGCACAACGGCCCGGCGATGGTAGCGTTGCGCGCCGCGATCCTCGCTGACCCGGCCTTCACGGCACCGCGCACGTTGATCTTCGGCGGGACACAGGGCAGGGCGCTCGCCGAGACAGTGCTCGCGGTCTCCGATCTCTTTGTCCACGTCATCGTCTGCGAGCCACCCACCGAACGGGCGATCCCCATCGCCGAGATGCAGCAAGCGGTTCCACGTGCGCGCGCGGCTGGCTCGGTCAGGGAAGCGATCGCGATCGCGCGAACGCTCGGCGCGAACGTCTGTGTCACGGGGAGCCTCTACCTCGTGGGCGAAACGCTGGCGGTGCTCGACGGCGGGGCTCGCGACGCGGTGAGCGACTACCGCTGAGCGGTCAACTGGCGGATCTGCTTGGCGTCCTCGACCGCGGCGATCATAGGGCGCTTGCAGCGAGGGTCTGATAGCGGACAAATGACGCGACCAATTTGTCGGCTCCGCCGCGACGTGATAACTTCCATACATGCGCTTTGCCTTCGCTCTCCTGCTCGCCACGGCAGCGATGTTGCAGCCGGCCGTTGCCGGTGAAATGCGCGAGCTCGTGTGGATCGGCTTTCAGAACAGCGCCGACGTCGCGCGCGTGTTCGTGAAGACGAACGAGCAGGTGCAGTATCGCGTCAACGACAAAGCCGAGGGCGCGCTCATCCTCGACCTCTTCGACACGCGGGTGCAGAGCCGAAACCACAAGCGCCCGCTCGACACGAGCCAGTTCGACTCGCCCGTGCTGCGCATCGCGGCGGAGGAGCTCGAGGGCGCCGCCCGGCAAGTGCGCATCGAGATCAAGCTGCGCAACAAGGTGCCCTACGAAGTGAAGCAAGCCGGCGAAGTGCTGAGCGTCGATTTCAAGCGCTGACGCTGCTATGTCCGTCCGCGATCGATGATTTTTCCGCGACGAGCCCGTTGGTTGCTGGTGCGATCGCTCGCCGCCGCCGCGTTCTTCTCACTGCCGGCGCTGGCACAAGCGCAGAGCATCTTGAGCGTGCAGGGCATGAGCGGCCAGCCGGTCACGCTCGCGGCCGACGAAGCGGTCTGCACGAACGATCACTGCGCGTTCCTCGGCCACGTGCTCTTGGTCTCAGGCCGTACGGTGCTCAGCAGCAACGCGCTCCACATCGATCTCGCGACGGGTGATGACGGGCAACGGCGGGTGAGCTCGGCGCTCGCCACCGGCGACGTACTGCTCATCGACGGCAACACGATGACCACCTGCGAGCGGATCGCGCTGAACGGCGACCTCATCACCGGCGCCCTCGGCCTCGCCGAGATTCGCGTGAAGAAGCCGGGCTCTTTCGATGCGAAGCTCAGCGGCTTCGATGCGTTCGGCGCTGGCCGCGACCAGCTCTACTTGAGCGGCGACATCACCCGCACCGGGCCGAAGAGCTTCGTCGTCAAGAACGCGTACTTCACGCCGTGTGACTGCGGCAAAGACAGCCGGCCGATCTTCAGCATGAAGGCGAAGGAGGCGCGCGTCGAGCTCGACAGTCACGCGGTCTTCATTCAACCGGTGCTGCAGCCGGCCGACGTGCCGTTCCCAATGCCCTTCGCGTTGCCGGCGCTGTACATCCCGATCTCGAAGAGGAAGACCGGCATCCTGCCACCGGGCTTTCGCTTGCTCTCGGAAGACGGCGTCTACTTCGAAGAAGCGTTCTTCGTCGTGCTCGGCCAGAGCGCCGACGCGACCGCGGCGATCGGCGTGAACGAACAGCGCGGGCTGCGTTGGTCCGCCGAGCTGCGCTACGCCCCGAGCGCGACGACCGAAGGCGGCTTCAACTACCTGCACATGTTCGACACGAAGTTCCTGACGAAGGAGCGGCCGACGTCGGAGCTCGGCGCGCATCGCATCAACGGCCGCTTCTGGCATCGCTCTGGAACGTACGAGCGCTTCTCGCTGCGCGCGGACACGCAGTTCTTCTCCGACAACACGATGCTCGGCGCGATCCAATATTCGGTCGCCGCGCAAGCCACGCAGTACGTTCCGAGCCGCGTCGCTGCCGACTACCGCGGCGACGGCTGGCGCGTCTCGGGCGGCGCCGCGATCTATCAAGACTTCCAGGCGCCGACCTTCTTCGGTCCGCAGCAAGGCCGCGTGGTTCAACGCCTGCCCGATCTCGGCTTCTCGCTGGCGCCGACCGAGCTCTTTTGGGGCGTGCGCCTCTCGCTCGACGCGCGCGCGAGCGCCGGCTTCGCGCTGCGGCAATTCCAAACGGTCGCGTACGAGATGGAGGACGGCAACAGAAACGGCCGCCTGCGCGCGCCGATCGACGGCGATCCGCCGTACGTGCAGCAGCAAATCACCGAAGCGCTGCGCCCGCCGGGCACCTACCTCGACTGCGCCACGTCGCCGACCTACGGGCTCACCGACGACAACGGCGCGCCGATCGTCGTCAACGATCGGCCGATCGTCGATGCCTACGGCGCGCCGCTGCGCCTGGCGAACGCCTGCGCGCGGCCGCTGCGCTTCGTCCGCCTCGACGTCGTGCCGCGGCTCTCGCGTCCGTTTCAGCTCGGCTTTCTGCGCGTTCACCCCGAGATCTTTGGCCTCGCGGCGATCGGCGGCGAGTCGGTGAGCAACAGCGTGACGCCGCGCGGCTTCGTCGGGCTGCGCGTCGATCTGTCGACGATGTTCGGCCGCGTCTTCACCGTGAGCGATCACTTGGCGTTGCGGCATCGCCTTCGCCCGATCGTCAGCTACCTGGTCATTCCCACGATCTTCGGCACGCCCGCGCCCTACATCTTCGACGAGCGCGATCAATTTCGCGCCGCGCACCAGCTCCTTTTCGGCGTCGAGACGGACCTCTTCCGCAAAGTCAGCGGCGGCGCCGCCGAGCGCACGCTGACGGTCTCGTTGTTCCAACAAGTGAACCTCGGCTTCGACGGCCGCGCGATCCGCGATCTGCGCGCGACCGCCGGCCTCGACGACCGCGCCCTGCGCACCTTGGCGCTGCCCGCCGGCTTCGCGAGCCTCGTGCTACGCGCGGCGTTCGATTGGCGTCCGTTCTCGATCGCGCTGCGCGGCACGTACGACGTCGCGCGCCGTGAGGTGACCGAGAAGGTGCTCGCGGCGAAGCTCAGGATCTTCGACGGCAGCGAGGTCGGCTTCAGCTACCAGAACTTCAGCGAGGGCGGCAGCGCGCGCATGAACGTGGGCCTCTTCGAGCTCGTGCCGGGCGGCGGCGTCGTCTCGACCGGCGCCGGCGCGCTGCACCTCGCGAGCTTCAACGCGGTGGTGCGGCCGCTGAAGTGGCTCGAGCTGTCTTACGGCTTCGCGCTCGGCTTCGGTGACGGCGTCGTGTCGCAACGGGTGACCGTGCAGGGGCAGTCGATCCGCGCGCGGCTCGTCGGCGCGTGCGATTGCTTCGGCGTGGATGTGAGCGCGTCGTTCTTGCCGGAGTTCTTCACTCCGCAGATGCGGCCGCCGTCGATCGACGTCGGCATCACGGTCGGCGATTACACCTTCCGGCCGCAGTAGCGACGTTGTTCTTGGGTGAGGTGATTGGTGCCGCGGGCGAGACTCGAACTCGCATGGGTCGCCCCGCTACCACCTCAAAGTAGTGTGTCTACCAGTTCCACCACCGCGGCACGGTCGCGCGGGGGTGTATAGAAACTCCTACGCGGCGTCAAGGTCAGCGAGGGTCGGAGCGGCTATTCGGCCATCAGCGTCGCCGCGATCGCGGCGCTCGCTTCGGCGTCCAGTGCGTAGCCCGACGGCGGCGGCGGTGTGAGCCCGAGACAAGACTTCGGCGGGGGCGTCTTCGCGAGCGCTTCCCACAGCTTTTGCATCTGCGGGCCGCTCGCGATCGCTTCCTTTGGCGGCGCGAGATCGGCCTGGGCATAGAGGAAGGCGATGAGGCCAGAGCGTTCGGGCTCCGCGGGCCACGCCTCACCAGACAAGCGCGCGACGCGTTGAGCAAGGAAGCGCGGCTTGTTGAAGGCAGCCCCGTACGCTGCGAAGTGCGCGCAGCGCTCGGCCGCCGCCGCGGGCGTCGTCGCGATGGCGTCCACCTTCAGGCCGCTGGCGGCGCCCGGGCTCGACATCTTGGCGTACGCAGCGGCGAACACCGCGGTCTCGTACGCCTGCTCGGCCGCGAGCACTCTGACGACTGGCGTCAGCGCCGGGACGCTCGCGTGCAGCTCGTCGTCAGCGCGCGCCATGCTGTTCATGTACGAGCGCGCCTTGCCGCCGAGGCCCTTCGTCTTGTCGGGGTCTTGCAAGCGCTCGAGCAGCGCGACCTCGTTTTCGCTCATGAGCAGCGCCGGCACGAACGGAAACTTCTCGTGGCGATCGAGCAGCTCTTCGTGCGCGAGCCGGCGCAGGCGTTCTCGGCGGCAGAGCGGCGCCAGGCGCTCGACCGGGACCTCGCCGGCGCGCGCGACGGCCTCGCGATAGACCCGATCGATCTCGCCGCCGAGCGCCAGGTGCGATTGCAGGCGGATGCCGACCGGGCAGAGCTCCGGCGTACCGGCCGCGGCGATCAACATATCGACCAGCGTGCGGGCGATGGCCCGGGTCGACACGACCGGGCGCGCCTCCCGCAAGAGCCAGTCGTCCGCGTGATCGTCGTCGAGCGCTTCGCCGAGCATGTGCGCGACGATGACTGGCTCGGACAACGCAGGCACGGTGGCGATCGGTTCGTAGACGCAGACGCGCTTCGGATCGCTCGAGTAGACATGCAGCCGCAGCTTGCGCTTCGTCGCGAGCTGCTCGTTGATGCGATCGAGCGTCGCGGGCAGCCCGCTCACGTGCCGCGCGAGGGTGTCGCCGTCGAGCGCGTTCTCGTTGGCCACCTTGACGAGCTCAGCCAGCGCCCGATCGTGCTTGCCCTTGAGCGCCGGCGTGTCAGGCGCCGCTGGGTCTGCGGCAGAGCGCTGCAAGCTCGCGACGCTCGCACGCTTCAACGCGTGGGCGAGCGCGCTTGCTTCGTGCCTCGCGGCGGTCGGAACTTGGCGGATGAAGTGAAACGCGACCGCGGTGGCGAGCGCGAGGGCGCTGGCGACGAGCGCCGTGCGCAGGGTCGATTTGCGTTCGGCGTTCAGGGCTTCGGCGCTTCAGCAGGGGCGGGAGCGGGAGTCGGCGCGGGAGCAGCCTCCGGGGCAGGCGCCGCCGCGGGCGCTTCGGCGGCCTTCGGATCGCCCTTCGTGTCGAGCGAGGCGTCGCCCGCGGGCTTCGGCGCTTCTTTGTTCGCCTGGTCACCGACGACCGAGCCGGTCTTCGAGCTCAGCACGCTCAAGGTAATCGACGTGAGGAAGAAAGTGATCGCGCAGCCGGCGGTCACCTTGGTCAAGAAGGTGTTCGCACCGCGCGCGCCGAAGACGCCGGTCGACGAGCCGCCAAAGCCGGCGCCCATGCCGCCCGCGCGGCCCGATTGCAGCAGCACGACGACGATCAAGAACAAGCCGACGAAGCAGTGCAGGATGGTCAGCAGAATGCTCATAGCAGCGCGTGATCCTCTCTAGAACGCTTCGCCGATCGCGTAAAAACCGTTCGCGTCGAGCGAAGCACCACCGACGAGCGCGCCGTCGATGTTCGGCTGGCTCATCAAACCCCGTGCATTGTCGGGTTTGACCGAGCCTCCGTAGACGATTGGCAACGAATCTGCAAGGGCGCCAAAGAGCACCCGCAGCTCGTTGCGGATGTGCGCGTGGGCAGCCTCTGCTTGCTCCGGCGTCGCGACGCGGCCGGTGCCGATGGCCCAGACGGGCTCGTAGGCCACGACGATCGTCGCGGCGCTCTCAGCGCTGAGGCCAGCAAGCCCGCCCTTCAGCTGGCGCGTCAGCACCATGTTCGTTTGGTTGCCGTCGCGCTCTTGCAGCGTTTCGCCGACGCACACGACCGGCACGAGCGCGTTCGCGAGCGCGGCCTTCGTCTTCTTGTTCACCGTCTCGTCGGTCTCGCCGAAGTATTGGCGGCGCTCCGAGTGGCCGATGAGCGCGAAGACGGCGCCGGCTTCTTTGGCCATCGCGGCGCTGATCTCGCCGGTGAAGGCGCCGTCTTTTTCCCAATGCAGGTTCTGCACGCCGGCGGTCAGCGGCGAGCCGTCGAGCGCGGCACGTACGCTTGCAAACGAGAGCGCCGGCGGAAACACCGCGACGGCGTCGGGCTTGGTCGCGCCTTTGAACTTGTCCTTCAGCGCTTCGCCGAGCTTCTTGGCGTCACTCGGGCCTTTGAACATCTTCCAGTTGCCGAGGAGGAGCTTGCGTCTCACTTCGAGGCCTCTTCGAGCGCGGCGATGCCGGGGAGCTTCTTGCCTTCGAGCAACTCCAGCGAGGCGCCGCCGCCGGTCGACACATGCGTCATCTTGTGGGCGACGCCGGCCTGATTCACGGCGCTCACCGAGTCGCCGCCGCCGACGACGGTCGTGCCCTTGCACTCGGCCAACGCGTGCGCGACGCTCATCGTGCCTTCGGCGAAGGCCGGCCACTCGAATACGCCCATCGGCCCATTCCAGAACGCCGTCGCCGCACGCACGATCTCTTCCTTGAAGAGGGCGCGGGTCTTCTTGCCGATGTCGAGCCCCATGGCGTTCTCGGGCAGCGCCGCATCGTCGACGATCATCGCGCTCGCCTTCTCGTCGAACTCGGTCGCGGCCACATGATCGATCGGCAGCAACAACTTCACCTTGCGGGCCTTCGCGCGCGCCAGGATGTCCTTCGCGACGTTGAGCTTGTCCTTTTCCACCCGCGACGTGCCGACGTTGATGCCTTGCGCGGCGAGGAAGGTGTAAGCCATGGCGCCGCCGATCAGCAGCGCGTCGACCCGTTGCAAGAGCTGATCGATGACGGCGATCTTGTCCGACACCTTGGCGCCGCCGAGGATCGCGACGAAGGGCTTCTTGGCGTCGCCAAGCAGCGGCTGCAGGTGCTCGACCTCTTTCATCATGAGAAAGCCCGCGGCCTTCTCCTGCACGAACTTCACCATGCCGGCCGTCGACGCATGCGCGCGGTGGGCGGCGCCGAACGCGTCGTTCACGTAGGCCTTGAACGGCGCGGCGAGCAGACGCGCGAACGCTTCATCGTTCGCCTCTTCCTCTTTGTGAAAGCGCAGGTTCTCGAGGAGCACGACCTGCTTCGCTCGCATCTCGCTCATGATCCGACGGACGCCGTCGCCGACGCAGTCTTCGGCGAGGATGACGTCGATCTCGAGCAGCTTCGCCAAGTGCTCGCCGACCGGCAGCAACGAGAGCGACTTGTCTTTGCCCTTCGGCCGGCCGAGGTGCGATGCGAGGGCGATCTTCGCGCCTTTCTCCAACGCGTATTTGATCGTCGGCAGCGCGGCGGTGATCCGACTGTCGTCTTCGATCTTGCCGTCTTTGCTCAGCGGCACGTTGAAGTCGACGCGGATGAAGGTTGGAACGCCCGAGAGCTCGAGGTCTTTGAGCGCCTTGATCATTTCTTGCTCGCCAACACCTTCACCAGATCGATCATGCGCGCCGAGAAGCCCCACTCGTTGTCGTACCAGCTCTGGATCTCGACGAGATCGCCGCCGACGACCTGCGTCTGCTCGGCGTCGACGATGGAGGAGCGCTTGTCGCCGATGAAGTCGGAGGAGACGAGCGGGCGCTCTTCGACGCCCAAGATGCCCTTCATCGGCCCGTTCGCGGCGGCCTTCAGCGCGTTGTTCACTTCGTCGCGCGTGACTTGCTTGCCGACGACCGCCGTGAGGCAGGTGAGCGAGACATCCGGCGTCGGCACGCGGATCGCGGTGCCATCGAGCTTGCCCTTGAGCTCCGGCAACACGAGGCCGATGGCTTTGGCGGCGCCAGTAGACGAGGGGATCATGCTCTGGGCGGCGGCACGGGCGCGGCGCAGATCCTTGTGCGGCAGGTCGAGCAGGTTCTGGTCGTTCGTGTAGCTGTGCACGGTGACCATGTGGCCCTTTTGGATCGTCGCGAGGTCATGCAGCACCTTGGCGATGGGCGCGAGGCAGTTCGTCGTGCAGGAGGCGTTCGAGACGATGACGTGCTTTGACGGATCGTAGCTCTGCGTGTTGACGCCGACGACGAAGGTCGCGTCGATGTCGCTCTCGCCGGGCGCGCTGATGATCACGCGCTTGGCGCCGGCGTCGATGTGCTTGATGGCGCTCGGCTTCTCGGCGGTGCCGCGGCCGCGAAAGATGCCGGTGCACTCCAAGACGACGTCGACGCCGAGATCTTTCCATGGGAGCTTCGCCGGGTCTTTTTCGGCGAACTGCTTCACCCTCTTGTCGCCGATGACCATGCCGCCTTCTTCAGCGGAGACAGCGTGCGCGAAGGTCCGGTGCACCGAGTCGAACTGCAGCAGGTGCGCGAGCGTCTTCGCGTCGGTCAGATCATTGATGGCGACGAGCTCGATCTCGCCCTTGGCCACTGGCGAATCGGCGCCCGTGTAAAGCAAGCGGGTGACGCAGCGGCCGATACGGCCAAATCCGTTGATCGCGATTCTCAAAGCCATGTGTTTGCTCCCTCGTCTGAGTCGAAAAGTGCGGGCGATATAAGTCGCCTCGCCCGGCTAGACAAGGGTGGCTATGGAGTCCGGAACCGGCAAGGGTCCTATTCCCATAGGGCCGCGCAGTATCGGCAGTCCCCTGCGGCCGGTTGCGCCAAAGGGCTCTGCACGCGCGCCAGCCCGCGTGCGTTTCGACGCCCAGCGCTTACTGCTGTTCCGGGCGCGGCGGCGTGCGCGGCTTCAGCACGCTGCGGAAGTCGACTTGCTGCGTCTCGGCCGGCTTCTGCGCCACGCGCGTCCGCACACCCTTGTTCAAGCGGGACGTCGCGCCTTCGCGTGCTTGGTCGTCGCTCACCGCGACCTCGACGACGGTGTTGTCGTAGAGCGCGCGGTTCGCCTTCAGGTAACCTTTGTATGGATACGAATCGACGGTGAACGCCGTGTCGTGGCCAAGCGAGCCGAGCCACGGATCCACGATCATGCAGTCTTTGCCCCACGTCGTCGGATCGTCGAGCTTGCTGCCCAGCGCGCGACCGACGAGCACGTAGCAGTGGGTGCCGTTGAACTTGTTCTGGCGGGCCACGACCTCGACACGGACATCGCCTTCTTCGGCGGGGCGCTTGCCTTGGCTCAAGATGTCGGCGGCGGCGGCGGCGAAGGTCGAGCAGCAGCCGGCGTTCGCGAAATTCAAAGCGTCATGAACGATCGCGAGGTCGGTTTGCTTCAGCTTGCCGTTCGACGGAAGCGCAGTCGAGTTCGCGTGATCCTCGGCTTGCTTGCGCGAGGGCTTCGCGTAGTCCTTGGTCTTCGTGCGGCCGAGGATCTCTTCTTTGGCGTGCTCGGAGAGCTCCTTCTTGATGTTGCCGGGGAAGGTCTCGGCGTCGGTGCAGGCGAACTTCTTGTACACATCGAGCTCGCCTTTGAAGTGCTTGACCAGCGCTTGCGGCGTGCTGAAGTGCGTGAACGTGCGCTCGCGATGCGCGGCCGCGATCGCCACGCTCTGCGCGTTGTACTTGCCGCCGGTGCCCTGCGCGGCGAGCTCGTGCCGTGAGAGATCGACGCGGCCGCTGTCGGGCTCCGAGGGCTTGTGACCGGAGGGCTTCGGCGGCGTCTTTGGAGCCGTCGGCATCAGGCTGAGCCCCGAGAGCAGCTCGGTCTCGCCTTGGAGCATGCCCTTCGGCAGCGA
The DNA here is from genome assembly GCA_020848545.1 of Deltaproteobacteria bacterium. Taxonomy (GTDB): domain Bacteria; phylum Myxococcota; class JADLHZ01; order JADLHZ01; family JADLHZ01; genus JADLHZ01. The sequence continues at coordinate 101,945 of JADLHZ010000036.1, forward strand.
AGTCTTGGCGCCGTCATGGCACTTCTGCGCGAGCGTGCGTTTGTCGACTTGCTTGAGCGTCGTGATCGCCTCTTTCAGCGGCGTGCCCTTGTCCATGCGCTTGGCGAGATCGAGGACGAGCGTGAGGCGCGCGTTGAAGCGATCGACGTCGCTCGTGCCGCTGAGCTTGCCCATGTGCAGGAGCGACTTCAGCTCCTTGGCGACGGTCTTGTTCGCGCCGGCCTGCGCGAAGACGTTCTTGACGGCGTCGGCGTTGTCCCCGCCGAGCTTTTCGGCTGCGGTGAGCATCGCGGAGTACTTCGAGGAGATATCTGCGGGCTTGACTGACATGGGGTGCGGTTCCGTTCTGTTGGAGGTTGCCTGCGTAGTAAATGACACACCGGCCAAAACGCTGGTTGGCGCTTCGCGCGTGTTTCAGATCACGAACGGAATGAAGCGGTACTTCACGATCGACGTGTAGCGATCCCAATCTTCCCCATACTTCTCCTTGCAGCGCGCTTCGTCGCGGCTCGCGCGGTGCATGATCATGACGAAGAAGAAGCACGGGTAGAGGTAGGGGAGGATTCCGTCGAAGCCGCACGCGAGCGCCCAACACGACGCCATCACAATGTCTGCCGCGTAGTGGATCTTCCGTGCGTAGGCCCAGAAGCCGTCGATGAGCAGCGAGCCGCCGTTCGCCGTCTTCAGCAGCTTCGGCGGATATTTCAGCGTGCCCCATGGCATCTGCGGAAAGGTATTGCGCTTGATGTAGAGGCCGCGCTCCATCGCGCGATAGCGGTTCTTCTGCGCCATCGACGTGTCCCAGACGTAGTAGGCGCCGAAGAGAAGGAAGAAGAGCAGGCCCATGAACGCCGGGTGGTGATACTCAGCCGCCCCTTGCTGCAGGATGTAATAGGAGTTGAAGCAGTAGACCATCGGCACGCCGACCAGGTTCCAGAAGATGAGCATCCAGCCCCACTTCTCGTAGAAGATGTCCCACGTCGTCGGGATGCTCTCTTCGCCCTTCATGCACGCGTTCGTGTACAAGCCGTGCGCCGTCAGCATGAAGATCATCGGCCAGCTGACGGTGCCGTAGAGATCGAACTGCTTCGCCGCCGCCGACGCGGTCAGGAAGAAGAGCAAGATCCACGAGACGCGGATCTCGACGAACATCTTCATGTCGACCTTGCCGACGAAGGGGTTCAAGATCGCGCCCATGAAGAAGTCGTAGACCGTGTGGCCGGTCATGCGGATCTCACGCTTGGCGCGAATCGTCGCGACGTAGGTGTAGATCGAGACGAGGTTGCCGAAGATCACCGCGACCGTGAGCATCGGCCCCAAGTTGTCGGCCCACTCGGTCAAGCGGAAGACGCCGCTGAAGTGTAAGGCGGCGGCGGTCGCCAGCGTGACGAGCCACGTGACGTAGCCGTTGCAGAGGTACTCGCGCTGGCGATTGCCTTCGCTCGGCACCGGCAGGCCCTTCACCTTCACGCCGGGCATCACGTAGGCGCAGCCGAGCTGGAAGCCGAGAAAGCCGAAGTAGATCGCGGCGGCGCGCCAGGTGGGCGTCGCGCCGGCGACGATGTGCCCCCACAAGCGACCGAAGTACGGTCCGACGTCGGCGAACGATTCCGGCACCGGCGCGTGGCCCTTGTAGTAGGCGATCGCGATCCACAAGTAATAGAGGAGCACGTGCGAGATGATCATGATCGCGAAGGTGCCGCGCGGGCCCCCGAACTCGAGGCGCTCTTCGAACTTCTTCAGGGTCGGTTGGGTGCGGACGAGGGGCGGGGCGTCGGTACTCAGCGCTTCGCGCGTGTCGCTCATGGGCTCGTGCGCTTAGAAGATCATTTGTCGGGGAGCAAGGCTTCCCGCGGCAGCGACGCGAAAAATCGCGGATCGCGATTTTTCTAAGGGTTCTTCTTGCAGTAGAACATCGGGCCCTGATCCTCAGCGGCCGCCTTCACCTGCTGCTGCCACTGCGTCGCTTGCGCGCCGGTCACTCCGCTCGGCGGCGGAACGCCCGCGAGGTTCGAGAGCCAGGTGCCACAGTTCTTGTCGGTCGCGGTCGCGCACTTTGCGTTATCTGCGGCGGGCTGGCCGGTCTGCGCGTTTTGCGTCGCGCACGCCGGGCGGCACTTCTTGTCGTCGAGCGTGCAGTAGTTGTTCGCGGCGCAGTTCTCGGTGCCCGCGAAGCCCGCCGTGATGCTGCCGGTGACGCTGAACGCGCAGGTCGCGCCGTCGGCGCCGGTGCCGGTCTTCGTCGCGCAGACGTTGAGCGGCATGATCTGGTTGCCGCCGCCGCTCGGCGCAGGAACGCTCGTGTAGGTCGCGTAGCAGAGCTGGCCCGCGGGGCAGCCGAGCTGCGCCACGCCAGGCACGCAGTGCATCTGGCAGAAGCCGAAGTTCGGCTTCGACGGCGCAAAGCCCGCGCAGCGTGGCTGCGGATAGCCACAGCCTTCGTCGATGCTCGTGCCGTTGGCCGGCTTGCCGGCCGGATCGCACATCGCCAACAAGCAGAAGAGCTTGTTCGACGCGCTCGCGGCCTTCGACGGATCTTGCGGCACGCAGATGTGGGTGCCGTCGCAGTCGTCGGCGCCCTTGTTCTTCGAGTCGAGGATGTTCTTCGTGCAGGAGGTCATGCAGCCGCAGACCGGGTTGCCATCGGCGTCTTCGCTCTCGAGCTTCAACAGGCCGTCTTGGCATTCGTCGAACTGCGCATCGGTGCAGCACTCTTGCTCGGCGGCGCCGCAGGTGTCCGAGGTCGCCTTCGGCGGCTCCGGCTTACCGTCGAAGTCTTCGTTCTTCGGGTCGAACTTCTCGGGATCCGAGGAGGCCTTGCAGGCGTCGGAGCAAGCTTCGACCGCGTCGTCGCAGCCTTCGGTGCAGGTCGCGCGCTTGGCCGCGTCGGTGATGACCTTGCAGTCCTTCTTACACTGCGTGAGCCACTTACCGCAGCTCGTGGCGCAAGCTTCAGTGGCGGCGCTCCCGCTCGGACCCGTCGCGCTCGTGCCGCCGGTCGGGCCAGTGCCAGTCGGCGTGATGCCGCCCGGCGGAATGGTGATTTGCGGAAGACAGGCCGAGAGCAGGACGAGCAGCAAAGAAGCGCGTTTCATCGGTACCTCGCGAATTGCGGCAACTTGATTCCAACGCGAATCGGCTAATCTTGCCGACACCGTGCCACAAAGGCGCACATGCCTACATGCTGAGTAATCTTTGGTCAATCAGAAAATTCGCCCGAGGATTGCGCGCGCAGATCGCTTTGACGCCAGGTGCGCGACGCACGGGTGCGCGCATGATTGACGAACCGGCGGCGGTTGACTACCAGCGCCCGCGACGCATGACTCGCCTCGCGATCCTCGATGACTCGGCCTCGGTGCGCGCAAACACAGCGACGCCGCTCGAGCCCACGATCGCGACGAGGAAGCTCTACGTTCACACCTTCGGCTGCCAGATGAACGAGCACGACACGCAGCGGATGGGCGAGATCCTGGCGCGCAAGGGCTTCACGCGCACCGAGGCCGCCGACGAAGCCGATCTCGTGCTCGTCAACACTTGCAGCGTCCGCGAGCATGCCGTGCAAAAGGCCTTGAGTGAGCTCGGGCGGCTGCGCCAGCACAAGCACACGCGCGGGACGCGCATCGCCGTCACCGGCTGCGTCGCGCAGCAAGAGGGCGACAAGCTGCTGAAGAAGTACCCCGAGATCGATCTCGTGCTCGGGCCCGACAACATCTTTCAGCTCGGCGCGCTCGTCGATCGCGTGTTTTCCGGCGAGCGCTTGGCCTACGCCGAGCTCGACGAGTCGCCAGGCTTTCAGTTCCTCGGCTCCGAGAGCGCGGGCGTTCGCAGCGGGCGCACGAGCGCGTTCGTCACGGTGCAAAAAGGCTGCGACAAGCACTGCAGCTACTGCATCGTCCCGATCGTGCGCGGCGCCGAGGTGAGCCGGCCGCTCGAGGAGATCGTCGCCGAGGTCGAGCGCCTCGTCGACAGCGGCGTCGCCGACATCACCTTGCTCGGCCAAAACATCGACGCCTATCGCGACCCCAAAGCTCGCCGCTTCGACGCGCTGCTGCGGGCCGTCGGCGGGTTGCCTCGCCTGCGCCGTTTGCGCTTCACGACCTCGCACCCGAACGACTTCTCCGAGCCGATGGCCCGCGCCATGGCCGAGGTCGAGACGATCTGCGAGCACCTGCACCTGCCGGCGCAGAGCGGCTCGGACGCGATCTTGAAGCGCATGTATCGCGGCTACACGAAGCAGCGTTATCTCGAGAAGATCGCCATGGTCCGCGCGCTGATCCCAGACGTGCGCTTGACCAGCGATCTCATCGTCGGCTTTCCCGGCGAGACCGAAGAAGACTTTCAGCAGACGCTCGCGCTCGTCGACGAGGCCGGCTTCGACGGCGCCTTCGTCTTCGCCTACTCCGTCCGCCCGAAGACGCCGGCGGCGCCGTGGCCAGACGACGTGCCCGAGGCCGTGAAGCGCGAGCGCCTGCATCGCTTGAACGACGCGTTGTCAGCGACCGCGATCCGCCGGGCGAAGCGCTTCGTCGGTCGCGTCCAAGAAGTGCTCGTAGAAGGACCGTCGCGCACGAACAAAGACGTGCTCGCGGCGCGCAACCGTCACAATCACGTCGTGCTCTTTTCTGCCGGCGGCGAGCCGATCGCGCCAGGGATGTTCGTGCCGGTGCGCATCACCGCCGAAGACTCGGGCTACTCGCTGCGCGCCGAGCGGGTGTCGACGGAAGCGCTGCGCTGCGCGTGACGTCGCAGGTTCGTGCCCAGGTTCTCGGACCGGTTCTCGCCCAATTTCGCGCACTGGGGCGCATCACTTGGCTCGGCGTTTGGCGCGGCGCGCACGGCGAGCGCCCGCACACGCTGCGCCGGCTCGCGGGCGTGCTGCTCGTGGCGCTGCGGCTCTATATCGTGTTGCGCATCGTGTACGGCTCGGCGGTTGCGCTCGTCATGCTGCGCGACCGGGTCGCTGCGAGCATGCCAGCAGGTGGCATCGAAGTCTCGCCGGATCATCTCTCCGCGGCGCGCCTCGTGCTTTGGGCGCTCGCGCTGCTGACGCTCTCGTCTCGCTTGCGCGACGATCTGAGCGCGCCGCGGCATGAGCAGAAGACGCGCATCGACGAGGGCTTTCTCAGCGCGCTGCCGCTCTCGCCGCACGCGCGGGCGTGCGCGTCGTTCGCCTCGAGCGCCGGCTATGCGCTGAGCTTCGCGACCTTTGCGGCGATCGCCAGCGGCTCCGTCACAGGAGCATTCGTCGGGCTCGCCCTCTTCGTCGTTTGCGCCTGCGCCGGCGACCTCTTGGCGGAGCGCGCCGGCAGCTGGCCAAGGTGGTTGCTCGGCATCGTCGCCTTCGCGCGCGCGCTCGCCGTCGTTTGTAGCGTGGGCCTCGTGCTGCTCATCGGGGCCGTCGCGTTCTACCGCGCGCAGCTCGGCAAGATGAGCCTCGACGGGGCCGATCCCGAGATCTTCGAGGCGCTGATCGCGCTCTGGCCCGCCGATCGCGCCACGGTCGATCCCATGTACCTCGTGGCGCAGGCGCTGTTTCACGGACGCCTCGGGGGCCTGGCAGCGGTGACGGCGGGGCTCTCGCTCGCGATGTATGCGCTGCGCGTGCGCACGCGACGCACCGAGACCTCGGAGCTCCTCGTGCAAGCGGCGAAGACAGACTCCGGGTTCGCCGACACGCTCAGCCTGTTCGGCGTCGAGCGCTTGCTCACCGCACGCCGGGCGCCGTGGCTCGCGCGCGCGGCGACCCCGCTCGCCTGCTTCCTCGGGCTCGCGGCTGCGTCGCTCTGGCTGATGCGCGGCCGCTTGATCCTCGGCTTCGGGCAGCCCGACGTCTTCGCGTTCTCGGTCGCGTTCTGCATGCTCGTCGGCGGCCAGGCGTCGGTGCGCCGGGCGAGCCATACCGTGCGCGACGATGTGGCTGCGCGCCCGTTGCTCGCGAGCCTGCCCATCGCGCCCCGGGCCACGCTGCGCGCGAAGACCGCGTTGGTGCAGGCGTACGCGGTGAGCTTCGCGGCCGGACCATTGTTTCTCGCCGCCACCTTTCGCGCGATGACCGTGACGGAGGCGCTGCGCCTCGTGGAGCTCGTGATCGTGCTGCTCGTCAGCGCGTCGCTCGCGGTGTCCGTCGCGTTCCTCACCCAAGGCAACGGCGCGCCGCGCAGCGCGTCGCTCGGCGCGTCGACGCGCTTCGAGCAAACTCTGGTGCTCGTGCCGCTCTTCGGCGTGATGTTCGACGAGGGCCGCTTGAACCACGCCTTCGCCGCGCTCTCGCTCGTGTTGCTCACGCTCGAAGCGCGGCGCGCGGCGGCGAAGAGCGTGCGCTGGACGGACGACGACGACGCGCAGGTCGCCAAGCAAACGCCCGTCTGGCGCGCGCTGCTCGTCTTCGGGGCCTTCTTCCCGATCCAGCTCGTCATCCAGGCGTTGAGCGTGGTGATCTTCGACGAGTCCCGGCGGGAGTGGCGGGCGGTCCTGGCCTACGCGAGCTCCGGGGTGGTCCTCGCGTTGCTCACCTTTCGCGCCCGATCCGACCAGCCGTCGCTGCCCTTCGCCCCGAAGCGCGCTTGGTGGCTCGCGATCGGTGCCTTGTCTGGGCTCGCGGCGCACGGCGCCACCATGCTCTACGTGCGCTTCGTGCTCGGCACAGAGCCCGCAGCCGACAAAGACGCCAGCCTTTCGGCGCTCCTGGCGACCTTCGTGCTCGTGTCGGTGCTCGCGCCCGTCGTCGAGGAGTACTACTTTCGCGGTTGGCTGCAGCAGGCGATCACGAGCGAGCTTCCGCGGCGCTTGCGTGCGTTCGCGTTTGTCCCGGCGGCGTTCGCGTTCAGCGCGGTGCACGTCGGCAGCGAGCACCTGCCGATCTTCGTGCTTGGGCTGGTGGCAGGCGCGCTCGCGTACCTGAGCCGAAGCCTCGGGCCGGCGATGCTCGCGCATGGCGTCTACAACGCGTCACTCTTGATCGGGGCAACGTGCACGAGCAGGGGTGGCGCATGAGTGCGCGGCTTGGCGCCGAGGGCTTGACCAAGACCTTCGCGGGCCGCGCTGCGCTCGACGGCGTGAGCTTCACAGTCGACACGGCGGGGGTCGTCGGCCTGCTCGGGCCGAACGGCGCTGGCAAGACCACGACGTTCAAGCTCCTGCTGGGCATGCTGCGGCCGAGCGCGGGACGCGCGGAGATCGGCGGCCACGATTGCACGAACGAGCCGACGCTGGTGCGCTCGGTTGCGGGTTACATGCCGGACGAGCCCGCGTTCTATGACTATCTGAGCGGCCGAGAGACGCTCGCCTTCGTCGCCGAGGTGCGTGGGCTCGATCCGGCGGCGATGTGGCGCTGGCTCGATCCTTTGGTCCACGAGCTCGCCGCCGAGACCGTGCTCGAGGGGCGCTGCGGTGCGTTCTCGCTCGGCATGCGCAAGAAGCTGGCGCTCCTCGTCGCGCTCGCGCATCAGCCGAAGATCCTGCTGCTCGACGAGCCGACGAACGGGCTCGACCCGCCGTCGGCGGCGGGGGCGCGGGCGCTGTTTCAACGCCTTGCCCGCGAGCATGACACGACCGTGCTCTTGTCGACGCACTTGCTCGATCTCGCCGAGAAGTCCTGCGATCGCTTGCTCGTCCTCGACCGCGGCAAGCTCGTCGGCGACGGATCGCTCGCGGAGCTCCGGCGCGTGCGCGACGAGTCGTTGGAGGCGGTGTTCATGCGCCTCGTCGGCAAAGCACCGGTCGCCAGCGAAACTTGACCGGCCCCGGCGTCCAGCGCACCTTTGCAGGGTGAGCAGTAAGCCGAGCAGCGCGCAGCCTCTCGTGCGCATGGAAGTCGTGGGCCTCGCGCTCGACGGCAGCACCAACTCGCCGATCGTTCTGTTGCGCGAGGTGCTGGGCGAGCGCTTGCTGCCGATCTGGATCGGCATCGTCGAAGCGTCGGCCATCGCCTTCGAGATCGAAGCGACGCAGACCGGCCGGCCGCTGACCCACGCGCTGCTCGTCGACACCATCGACAAGCTCGGCGCGCGCGTCGTCGAGTCGCGCATCGTCGATCTGAAGGATAACACCTACTTCGCCGAGATCCGCGTGCTCGGCGCCGGCGCCGAGGTGACCGTCGACGCCCGGCCGAGCGACGCCATCGCGGTGGCGTTGCGCGCACGCGTCCCGATCGTTTGCGCCACGGCCGTGCTCGACCGCGTACAGACCTTGAGCAACGTCCGCATCGAGGACGGCGCCGGCGACAAGTCGATAGAGATCGTCGAAGAGGCGGTCGAGGCCGGCGATGGCGTCGAAGCAGGCGAAGCGAAGCCGGCCGCGGAGGGAGACAAGACCGCCGAGCCGCAGCCGAAGGTGATCGTCAACATCGGCAACACGCTCGAGCTGAAAGACCTCTTGCAGAAGCTCAGCGAAGAGGATTTTGGCAAGTACAAGATGTGATCAATGAAAGAGCTGCTCGAGCCCGAGCGCGCGCGAGCTCACGGCGAATGCACGCATCAGACGAAACACGAGCTGTGAGGTCAGGTTGGCGGAAGTCTTCGAGAGCTGCTGCAGCTTCGCCAGCGGCACGACGACGATCTCGCAGCCTTCGCCCGCGGTCGCGTCGGCCGCGTGCTTCGCCGGCGAGAGGACGCTGAGGCCGCCGAGCACTTCGTTCGGACCGAGCGCTCCGAGATCCACTTTCGCCGCAGTCTGAATGCGCACGTTGCCCGCAGTGATGAAGTAGATCGCCGTGTTCGGTGCGCCCGCCGAAAAGATCGCGGTGCCGGGCGCAGGACGTTGCACGACGGAGATGCCGGCGATCGCCGCGACGCTCGCTTCTTGGAGCCCCGTGAAGATCTTGTGCGCCTTCAACAGCGCCAACGCATCGGCCATCACGGTCCCCGGTTCCCAGCTGATCGCTCACAGCTGTCAGCGAACGCCTACTTCGCCGAGTCCATCAACGCGACGAGCTCGGCGATCTCGGCCTTGTCGTGACCGACCATGTCTTTGGTCGGCTTCGACTTCGCCTTCTTGTCGGCGCCCTTGGCGAGGTGAGCGACGTGTTGCATCTTGGACTTCATGTTCTTCTTCTTGCCGGCGACGGTCAGCTCGATGTCGCCGTCGCAATCGCAGACGTAGCTGTCGTCCGGCGCTGTCGCCTGCACGTAGAAGATGGTGCCGCGCGCCCCGGCGACGGCGTTCGGCGTCGCCACTTCGTAGCTCGATCCCTTCGGCAGGAAGCTCCAAATCGCGCCGGCGACCATCTTCATGGTCCACTCGCGCTTCTTCGCTTTCTTCCAATCCGGGTTGTTGGCGATCTCGACCTTGGCGTTCTCGCGGACGGCGATCACGCTGCCCGAGAACATCGTGAAGACGAGCTGCGAGGCCGCCTTCGTCTCGATCACCGACTTGTCGGTGATCGCCATGCCTTCGTAGGCCTCGGCCCCGTCGACGGTCGCTTGGCCCTTCAGCTTCAACACGCGCGGGCCGGTCGTGGCCTTCGGTCTCGGCGGTGCGGCCGGCGCGGAGGCCGCTTGCGACGCGGGCTGCGACGCCGGCTTCTCAACGACGGGCGCGGGCGACACGGGCGGCGCTTCTTCGGTGCAAGCGACGATCGAAGCGGCGAGGACAACGCAAACGTACAATCGTTTTTGCATCGCTTTCCTTTATCGGCGGCGCTCGCGCGAAGCAAAAAATTCACCTAGACTGCGTCGATGGCGATCGCCACGCTCAAAGGCAAGCACGTCGACGTCGCGCTGTGGGCGCCGCTCGAGGAAGTCGAGTCGGAGGCGCTGACGCAGCTCCGCAACATCACGGCGCTGCCCTGGGTGTTCAAGCACGTCGCCGCGATGCCCGACGTGCACTTCGGCAAGGGCGCGACGGTCGGCAGCGTCATCGCCATGAAGGACGCGGTGTCGCCGGCGGCGGTCGGCGTCGACATCGGCTGCGGCATGGCGGCGGTCGAAACCTCGTTGAGCGCGAGCTATCTGCCGGAGAGCCTCGACGCGATCCGATCCGCTGTCGAAGCCGTCATCCCCGTGGGCCACGAGAGCCACGACGTCGCGCCGAAGCAAGTGAAGAAGCACGCGCTCTTTGGCGAGTTCGACGCGCTCGATCCGAAGGTCGCGTCGAGCGAGATGAAGCAAAAGGCGATGCGCCAGCTCGGCACGCTCGGCGGCGGCAATCACTTCATCGAGCTCTGCCTCGACACGAAGCAGCGCGTCTGGCTCATGCTGCACTCGGGCTCGCGCAACATCGGCAAGACCCTCGCCGAGGTGCACATCGCCCGCGCCAGAAAGCTCGCGCACAACGCGGCGCTGCCGGATCCTGATCTCGCGGTGTTCCTCGCCGGTACGCCCGAGATGGCGGCCTATCGCCACGATCTCTTCTGGGCGCAGCGTTATGCCTTCGCGAACCGCGAGCGGATGCTCGAAGTGTACGAGGACGTTTTGCGCGATTTTTTCCCGGCCGTGAGCTTCCGTGCGCCAATCCTCTGCCACCACAACTACGTCGCGGAGGAGACGCACTTCGGCGAGGACGTGCTGGTCACGCGCAAGGGGGCGATCCGCGCGGGAAAGGGCGAGCTCGGGATCATCCCAGGCTCGATGGGCACGCGATCCTACATCGTGCGCGGGCTCGGCAACCCGGAGTCGTTCGAGAGCGCGTCGCACGGCGCCGGCCGCAGGATGAGCCGCGGCCAAGCGAAGAAGCGCTTCAACTTGCGCGATCTCGCGGCGCAGACCGAAGGCGTCGCCTGTCGTAAAGACGCCGGCGTCCTCGACGAGATCCCGGGCGCATATAAGGACATCGATCACGTGATGGCGCAGCAGCAAGATTTGGTCGAAGTCGTCGCCGAGCTGAAGCAAGTCATGTGCGTAAAGGGGTGAGCGACGAAGGGCGTGGTCGAGAATGGGAACGCCGGTTATCCGCCGGGCGTCCTCGATCGCTGAGCGCGCCGTGGCTGCTATTGACATCTTTATCGCATCTCCCGCATATGCCGCCGTTCCCCGTGCCGGGCAGACCTTGCGCGGGGGCGTTGGAGCGTTCGTCGTGCTGGTGAAAGTCGAGCAAATTCCGGAGACTGGGAGCGTCCGCGTGGACGAGGCGCTGCCCCCAAGCTTCGTCGACGACTTCCTGCCGATGCTCCAAGATCTGCACGCGAGCGGTCCCGGCAGCGTGACGTTGCAGCTCTCGAAGCAAGGCGAGAACATTCTGGTGCACGGCACAGCGGGCTGCACGATCGCCGGCGAGTGCGCGGCGTGCCTGAAGCCGATGACGCTCACGCTGGCGCCGAAGATCGGCCTCATCCTCTTCAAGCGCACCGTGACGGCGATGAAGGACAGCGAAGCCGAAGCCGTCGCCGCCGAAGAAGAAGGCACGCTCGTCGATGATCCGACGCCCGACGAAGGCGCCGGGGAGTACGACGGCAAGGTCGTCGATTGGGGCAGCATCGTGCGCGAGCAGCTGCTCTTGGCGCTGCCGATGGCGCCGCGCTGCAAGGACGACTGCGCTGGCCTGTGCGCGACCTGCGGCGTCGACAAGAACCTCGAAGCTTGTGACTGCAATGACCAGCGCATCGATCCGCGCTGGGAAAAGTTGAAGTTGGTCAAACTGTAGCGATTGAAACTGTAGCGATTGAAACTGTCGCCGAACGGAGATTGAAATGGCGGTTCCAAAGAAGAAGAAGTCGAGCAGCAAGGGCGGCATGACCCGCGCGCACTGGCACCTGAAGAAGCCGGGCTGGGTCACCTGCCCGCAGTGCCAAGAAGTGATGCGCCTGCACCGCGTGTGCAAGGCGTGTGGCTTCTACAAGGGCAAGTCGGTCATCGAAAAAACGGCCTAAGAATTCCGATAATGGCCCATCTGCTTCGTTGCTCGGTCGCTCCGCTGCTCGACGTAGCTTCGCTACGCCTGCGCTGCTCACTCGGTCGCGCCTCGCATATGGGACCATTCTCGAAATTCTTCATGAGCTGATCGACTGAGCTCTCCCGGCACCATCGCGCTCATCACCGGCGCAAGCAGAGGCATCGGGCTCGCCATCGCCAACCGCATGTTGGCGAAAGGCGCGCGGCTCGGCCTCGTGTATCGCAAACCGAAGGAAGCGAACGTCGCGTTGGCCGATCTCGCTGCGCGCGCGAAGTCGCTAGAGGCGCATGTCGATCTGCTCGAAGCCGACGTCGCTGACGCGGCCGCGATCGAGGCCATCGTCGCGCCGTTCATCGACGCCCACGCGCCGAGCGTGCTGGTGAACAACGCCGGCGTCACGCACGACATGCTCGCGCTGCGCTTGAAGACGGCCGATCTCGAGCGCGTGCTGAACGTGAACTACTTGGCCGCCGCGACGCTGACGCGCTTGTGCCTCAAGTCGATGCTGAAGGCCCGCTACGGCCGCGTGGTGCAGATTTCGTCGGTGGTCGCGCGCCGCGGCAACGCTGGCCAAGCGGCGTACGCTGCGTCGAAGGCCGCGCTCGAAGCCTATACGAAGTCGGTCGCCCGCGAGGTCGCGAGCCGCAACGTCACCTGCAACATCGTCGCGCCGGGCTTCATCACCACCGATATGACCGCTGGCCTGGACGAGAAGTGGAAAGAGCGCGTGAAGGCCGAGATCCCGCTGCGCCGCTTCGGCACGCCTGACGACGTCGCCGAGGTCGTCGCGTTCTTGACGAGCGCCGAGGCAAGCTACGTCACAGGCGCTGTAGTCGACGTCGGCGGCGGATTGTGACCTCGACGCCACATGGACAAGCGCGACGCGCTGCGGTAACGGGCGGCCGACTTTATCTCCCGACGGGAAAGGTGAGCTCCAGATGACGGAAGTGGCCAACCTGGAAGACAGAGTGCGCGCGCTCGTAGCGGAACAGCTCGGGGTGCAAGCGACCGAAGTGAAGATGGAAAGCGCCTTCATCGACGACCTCGGCGCCGATTCCTTGGACATCGTCGAGCTCGTGATGGCGATGGAAGAAGAGTTCGGCTTCGAGATCGCCGACGAGCACGCCGAGAAGATCAAGACGGTCGGCGACGCGATCAGCTACATCAAAGAGCACAAAGGCGCCTGAGCATGAGCCGCGTCGCGCTCGGAGCCGACCACGCGGGGCTGCCGCTCTGTGACACCGTGCGCGCGCTCCTGAAGCAAAAGGGCCACGACCTCGTCGACTACTCGCCGGATCCCGGCGTCAAGGTCGACTATCCGGACTACGCGAAGAAAGTCGCCGAAGCCGTCCAAGAACGGAAAGCCGACGTCGGCATCTTGATCTGCGGCTCCGGCATCGGCATGGCGATCTCGGCGAACAAGCACGCCGGTGTTCGCGCGGTCTGTGCCAACGACATCTACAGCGCCAAGATGAGCCGCCTGCACAACGACTGTAACGTGCTCTGCTTCGGCGCGCGCATCATCGGCCCGGGCGTCGCCGAGATGATCGTCGAGACGTTCCTGCAAACCGCCTTCGAAGGCGGCCGCCACGCCGCGCGCGTCGCCATGCTCGACGCTCCGTTATTGAAAGGCCAATAGATCAAAGGCCCGTAGAAACCGAAAGGAACCCACGCGTGACGACGAACACCGGATCGAGCCTGAAGGATCAAGACGCCGACGTGTTCGCCGCCGTGCGGAGCGAGCGCACGCGCCAAGAAGAGGGGCTTGAGCTCATCGCCAGCGAAAACTTCGTCTCGCGCGCCGTGCTCGAAGCCGCCGGCAGCGTGCTGACCAACAAGTACGCCGAGGGCTATCCGGGCAAGCGTTACTACGGCGGCTGCGAGTTCGTCGACGTCGTCGAAACGATCGCGATCGAGCGCTGCAAGAAGCTCTTCGGCGCCGACTACGTGAACGTGCAAGCGCACTCGGGCTCGCAAGCGAACATGGCCGTCTACCTGAGCGAGTTGCAGCCGGGCGACACGATCTTGGCGATGAGCCTCGATCACGGCGGCCACCTCACGCACGGCGCCGCGGTGAACTTCTCGGGCCGCTTGTTCAAGCCGGTGTTCTACGGCGTTCGCGAGAACGATCAGCGCATCGACTACCACGAGGTCGAGAAGCTCGCCAAAGAGCACAAACCGAAGCTCATCGTCGCCGGCGCATCGGCGTATCCGCGCACCATCGACTTCGAAGCGTTCGGGCGCATCGCCAAGGGCGCCGGCTGCAAGCTGATGGTCGACATGGCGCATATCGCAGGCCTCGTCGCGACCGGGCTTCATCCGAGCCCGGTGCCGCACGCCGACTATGTCACGAGCACCACGCACAAGACGTTGCGCGGTCCGCGGGGCGGCCTCGTCATGGCCAAAGAAGCGAACGCGAAGGTCTTGGGCTCGCGGATCTTTCCGGGTATCCAAGGCGGCCCTTTGATGCACGTGATCGCGGCCAAGGCGGTGGCGTTCGGGGAAGCGCTGCGCCCCGAGTTCAAGACCTACCAGCAGCAAGTCGTGAAGAACGCGGCCACGCTCGCCGCTGCGCTCGTCGAGAAGGGCTACAAGCTCGTCTCGGGCGGCACCGACAATCACCTCTTGCTCCTCGACCTGCGCGGCAGCGGCATCAGCGGGCGCGACGCCGAAGCGGTGCTCGGAAAAGCCGGCATCACGGTGAACAAGAACAAGATCCCCTTCGATCCGGAGCCCCCGACCGTGACCAGCGGCGTGCGCATTGGCACGCCGGCGGTGACGACGCGCGGGCTGAAAGAGGGCGAGATGAAGACGCTTGCCGGGCTCATCGATCGCGCGCTGAAGGCGAAGAGCGACGACGCCGCGCTCAGCAAGATCCACGACGAAGTGAAGACGATGTGCAAGAGCTTCCCGCTGTATCGCGAGCTCAGGCTGCCCACGGATTAGAATCGGTGCACTGCGCATGAAATGCCCGTTTTGCGGACACGGTGAGAACAGCGTCGTCGACTCGCGGCTCGGCCGTGACAGCGTCGTCATCCGCCGCCGCCGCGAATGCGAGGCGTGCAAGAAGCGCTTCACGACCTACGAACGCATCGAAGAGCTGCTGCCGAACGTGGTGAAGAAGGACGGCCGCCGCGAGCCCTTCGATCGCATGAAGGTGATCTCGGGCGTCAAGAAGGCGTGCGAGAAGCGGCCGGTGTCGCTCGAGACGATCGAGCTCCTCGTCGATCAAGTCGAGCATCGCCTCCAAGAAGCCGGCGAAGCCGAGGTCCCGTCGACGCGCGTCGGCGAAGAAGTGATGAAGCAACTCGTCAAGCTCGACCAAGTCGCCTACGTGCGCTTCGCGTCGGTGTACCGGCAGTTCAAGGACATCGGCGAGTTCATGAGCGAGCTCGAAGGCCTCGCCGGCAAGGCGTAGCCTGGTCTACTCATGAGCCACCTACTGCGAACGCAAATTCCTCCGCCAACTCGGGACCGTACTCCGGTTTGTGGTTTCGACAGCCAGGCAGGATGCCTTCAACCCCAAACCGTCCGTGCGGCCCGACCTGACGGGGA
>JADLHZ010000037.1 GCA_020848545.1 Deltaproteobacteria bacterium
ATGCAAGCAAAACGCCCACAGCATCGAACATCCGCCAAATTTTCAGCTCATCACCACCCCAACCCGGCGACGGCGACGGCGACGTCAACGCCTACGAGCAATCTTCATGCGGTCGAAGGACTAGCGCCCGAGCGCCACGTCCAAGCCGTCGAAGATGCGCTGCAGATCGCGCTTGCCGACCCGGCCGATCCGTCCGTCGAGGAACACCCGATCGAGCGCTGTCAGCTGGGACACGTTCGCGACGCTGTCTTGATTGAGCCCGGTGTCCTTCGCCTTGAGGACGACGTTGCCCGGCGCCGCGGCCCACTTCAACTGCGTCGTCACCGGGATGCACAGCACCGTCGCGAGGCGGCTCCGGTTCAGCGCGTCGCATTGGACGATGACGACCGGGCGCCGATAGGCCGGCTCCGATCCGCGCGGCTCGCCGAGATCGGCCCACCACACATCGCCTTGGCTCACGTTCATTTGTGACGCTTCCAGGTGCGTTGCGTGGCGCGGCGCGAGAACGCCACCTCTTTTTCTTGCTCCACCGAATCGAGCACGGCGTTCATGGCTGTCTCGATGCCGTCCGGTGCGCGCCGAGTGAGATACTCGCGGAGTGCGTCGGCATAGAGCTGGGACCGGCTGCGGGCGAGGCTCTTGGCCAGCCGCTCGCCGTCGCGGAAGAGCTCGTCGGGGATCGAGATCGCCGTCTTCATACCCGGAGTATAACCGGATCCGAGATCACCGGCAATCGCCCATTGTCCCGAGATCCACCCGCCACTATAACCCTGCGCATGCTCCATCGTGGCCGTGAACGTGGCCGTGGCCGTGGCCGAAGGTATACGCAACTGTTGTTCCCGCTCTTGCTACTCGCCTGCGAGAAGTACCCGACCCATCCCGCGCCGGAGCCGCGCCTCGGGGTGCTCCTCGTCTTCGATCAGCTTCGCGCCGTCGATCTCGAGCGCATGCGCCACGTGTTCGGTCCGTCCGGCTTCGGCGGGCTCGAGGGCCGTGGCGCCGCCCGCTACGACGCGCGCTATCGCTACGCCGAGAGCGAGACCGGCCCGGGCCACGCCACGCTCGCGACGGGCGCGAATCCGTCGGTGCACGGCATCATCTCGAACTATTGGTTCAGCGACGGCGGCATGATCTACGCGATCCAAGACAAGACCGCGCCCGTGCTCGGCGTCGCGGATCCGTCGAAGAACAAGGGCGCGAGCGCGAAGCACTTGCGCGCCGGCACGCTCGGCGACGCGATGAAGGCCGAGTCCGCGGGCCTCGCGAAGGTGATCACCGTGAGCATCAAGGATCGCTCGGCGATCTTGAGCGGCGGCATGTCGGCCGACCTCGCGATTTGGTACGACTCCTTGCAGGGCCACTTTACGACGAGCCGCGCCTACGCCGAGGAGCTGCCGCCGTGGATCGCCACGCTCGCGACCGTGCTGCCCGAGAACAGCATGAAGGACGGCCGCTGGACGCCGCTCGAGCCGCCGGCCGGCGTGACGCTGCCCGAAGATCGCTCGGCGAACGAAGCCGGCGAAGTGGCGTGGGCCGACTTGTTCCCGCACGATCTCGCGATCATCGAGCGCACGGAGGATCGTCGCGTGGCTTATCGCGCAGCGCCGCAGTCGATGGCCGACACTTTCGCGATCGCCAAGGCGGCGCTCGCCGAGAAGTCTTTGGCGCTCGGCGAAGACGCCGTCGCCGACTTGCTCGTCGTCAGCGTCTCGACCACCGACTACGTGGGGCATGGCTACGGGCCGCACAGCTTGGAGGCGTTCGACACGCTCCGCCGCGCCGATCGTGAGATCAGGGACTTCGTCAAAGTGCTCGATCGCAAGCTCGGGCGCGACGGCTTCGTGCTCGCGCTCTCGAGCGATCACGCCGCCACGCCGCTCGCCGAGCTGCTGCAAAAAGCCGGGCTCGACGCCGGTCGCATCTCGGCCACGCAGATGAAGGAGCGCATTGACGAGGCGTTGGCGGCGCTGCTCGAGAAGAAGCACCCGGGCCGCACGAGCTTGCCGAAGCCGGCGCAGATGGTGCCGATGGCGGCCCCGAAGGCCGCGCCGACCGGCGCCGACGCGGCGAAGCCGCACGAGATCGCCAAGGACTCCGCGAAGCCGCGGCCGACGTATCGCTTCGTGAAGGGCTTTGCGCCGCCGCACGTGTTCTTGGATCTGTCGTCGTTCGACGAGCCGCTGCGGCCGCAGGCGATCGCTGCTGCGCGCGCGGTGATCGAAGGTATTCCGGGGGTCGCCACGACGTACACGCCGGACGAGCTGCGCGCGGGCGATCCGGACGCGTTCGCGTGGGCGTACCGTGAGGCGTTGTTCGACGATCGCGCCGACGGCACGCAGCGGCACGGCGTGATCTTGATTCGGCAGAAGGCGCGCTACGTGTACGCGTTCGACGACGAGACGGTGGGCACCGATCACGGCACGCCGTATTCGTTCGACACGACGGTGCCGTTCATCATCATGGGCCGCGGCGTGCGGGGCGGGCGATATGCTCTTCCGTGCGACGTGCGGGACGTTTCGCCGACGCTCGCGTTCTTGTTGCGCGTGGCGAGCCCTGATCACGCGCAGGGGCGGCCGGTGAGCGCGGTGGGGGCGGAAGCGCCGCCGATCGTGGTGCCGTAGGAGAGGGGGAGGCGAAGCGAGAGTGCGAGCGAGAGCGAGAGGCTGCGTGCGAGGCTAAGGCTAAGGCTGAGTGCGAGGCTAAGGCCGCCCACTCGCACTCGCACTCGCACTCAGCCTCGCACCCGGCCTCCGCCTCGCACTCGGCCTCTAGACTCTCGCTCGCACTCTCGCTTCGCCTCTCGCTCAGCCTCAGCCTCAGCCTCAGCCTCACGCGCCTCGGACGTCGAGACCGCGAGAGCGTGCGGCGTCGGCGAGGCGCGTGTCGTGGGTCCAGAGCTCGACGCGCTCGCCGCTGTTGGCGAGGACTTCCGCCGTCGCAACGTGAATAGCGTCGAGACTACGAACAACGACACCAAACTCGCCGCCGGCACGCTCGGCGATCTGCGGCGTGATCTCGACAATGCGGATGCCTGCAAAAAGCGTTCGCATGTCTTCACGTAGTTCATGAAGAGCATCGTCGCCGATGCGGCGATTGAGGCAGGCCCGGTGCACACTCCGGTGGATCTCGATCTGTGTGAGGCGCGATGTCGCGATATCGTTCGTGACCCTGAAATCGAGTTTCGCTCCCGGTTCGGACAACGCGTGCCGAAGAAAGCAGCTCGTTTCCACGTAACGAATCAAAAACGATCCTCACGCTCGACGTCGAGCAGTTCCTGTGCTGAGATGTCGACCTTCACGCCGCGAAACGGATTGCCCTTGAGCGGCTCCCTCGCTGGAGTGACCACGCCCTCCGCGATGAGCCGTGCGATCCCAGTCAGTTGCGGTGCGTCGACCGGACCGAGCGTGGCGATCGGCTCGTCACGGTCTAGCACGGTGATCCGTTCGCCCTTCTGAGCGCGTCGCAGGTACGCGCTCAGCTTGGCCTTGAGCTCGGCGATCTTTACCGTCTTGCCGGTGCTCTCCGCGGGCGTGCTTTTCTTCTTGGCCATACGACATGACTAACATAGTCACGTCGCAATGTCAGGCCGGCTCGATGTGATCCGCATACGTCATCACGAGGTACATCACCGCCTCGGCCTTGCCGTCGTTGCGATACACGTGCGGCGCGTCGGCTTCGAAGAGCACGGCGTCGCCCTGGCCGAGCTCGATGCGTTCGTTGCCGAGCTCGAGCACCAGGCTCCCGCTCGTGACGATCAAGTTCTCGTGCGTGCCTGGCGCGTGCGCGTCCGAGTGCTCGGCGGCGCCGGCGGCGAGGCGCAGCTCGTAGAACTCGACCTTGCGCGGCGAGTCGAAGGGGAAGAGCGCGCGCGACGAGAAGACGCCGTCGGCGCTCCGCAAGACCTTCGCCTTCGCCGCCGGCATCACGACGGTGCTCGCTTGCGCCCGCTCGCTGATCAACGCCGAGAACGGCACGTCGAGCGCGCGGGCGATCTTCCACACGATGTTGATCGTGGGCGTGCTCTTTCCGAGCTCGACTTGCCCGAGCATCGCGCGACTGACGCCGCTCTTGTTGGCGAGCCGTTCGAGCGAGAGCCCGCGCTTCATCCGCAGGCGCTTCAAGTTCGTGCCGACGATCGGCGTGAGATCTTCCTGGCCGGTAGGGCGCAGCGGTGTTGCAGAGACGTCTCCCGAGCGGGCGCGTGCCATGGTTTCGGCGGGGGACTCTCTGTTATGGCGGATGAGGTGTCAAAGCCTTCGCTTTGATTTTTTCGCCCCGCCCGCGAACGGAGCGGCGCGGATCGCGGAATCGATTGGAACGCCCAAAACGCGAAAAAGATGCTTGTCAGGACTTTCTCATTGCTGATAGGTGCAGTGCCGCGCGAGGGCAACATGGTAGGACCTTGGGGAGAGACGTCAAGTGAGGGTCAGGCCGAGGCGAAGGCCTTACCTGCGGAGACGACGGGTCAGACCAGGCGCGGCCGCGATCAGCGCCGGCGCGGGATCGATGGGCTGGTCTCGACGTTGCGCGAGCTCGGCGTTCGCCGCGTGTTCGGAATTCCGGGCGGCGCCATCTCGCCGTTGAACGACGCCTTGCTCGACGTGCCGGAGATCGACGTCGTCGTCACGCGCCACGAGGCCGAAGCGGCGTTCGCGGCTTGCGGCCACGCGATGCAAACGGGCGAAGTCGGCGTCGTGTTCGTCACCTCGGGGCCGGGCGCCACGAACGCGATCACCGGCATCGCTTCTGCGCACTGCGACGGCGTGCCGCTGCTCGTGCTCGTCGGCGAAGTGCCGCGCGCGGTGCAGGGGAAGGGCGCGTTGCAAGACGGCAGCACGCACTCGTTGAACATCCTCGGGATGGTGCGCCACGTGTCGAAGGCGGCATGGGAAGCCACCGACGCGCACTCGCTCGGGCACCTCGTCCGCCGCGCGGTCACCTTGGCGACGAGCGGCCGGCGCGGGCCCGTCGTCTTGACGCTGCCGCTCGATGTGCAGACGGCGCGCACGTTCACGACGAAGGTCGCGGGCGACGAGACGCCGGTGCGGCAAGTGCCCGAGGCGGCGATCGTCGATCTGAAGACGCGGATCGAGCGCGCGGTGCGGCCGGTCATCCTCGCCGGCAACGGGATGCGCTCTGCGGCTGCGGCGAGCGCGTTGCTGCGCCTCGCCGAGCACACGCAGATCCCGGTGATCACGTCGCCGAAGGGGAAGGGCGTGTTTCCCGAGTCGCATCCGCTCGCGCTCGGCATCTTCGGCATCGGCGGGCACCCGTCGGCGCGGCGCTACTTGGAGAGCGGTGTCGACCTCTTGATCGCGTTGGGAACGAGCTTTTCGGATCTAGGCACCGAGGGTTGGTCGCAGGAGCTGTACCCGTCGCGGACGCTCGTGCACATCGACGCCGACGGCGCGATGCTCTCGCGCAATTATCCGGCGGATCTCGGCATCGCGGCGCGCGCCGAGGCGGTGATCGAGCCGTTGCTCGCGTGCTTGCCGGCGAAGCCAGTGAATCCAGGGACGGCGCGCTACGGCGTCGAGCATGTCTCCGACGCCGGGCTCGCGGGCGATAGCAAGGACGGCCGCATCTCGCCGCCGCGCGCGCTCTGGGAGCTGCAGCGCGTGTTGCCCAAGGACACCCTCTACGCGATCGACAGCGGCGAGCACTTCCTGTTCGCGGCGCACTACTTGGAGCTCGACGCGCCGGACGCGTTCATGGCGATGACCGGCCTCGGCTCGATGGGCCAGTCGATCGGCGTCGCGCTCGGTGCTCAGCTCGCCAAGCCTTCGCGCACGACGGCGGTCATCATCGGCGACGGTGGCATGACGATGATCGGGACGCAGATCTTGGACGCGGTCGCTTGTGGCGCGCCGCTCGTCGTCGTGTGCATGAACGACGGCGCGCTGCGCATGTGCGAGCTCGGACACGAGAACGTCTACGGCCGCACGCCTTCATACGTCGTGCCGGCGATGGACATGGTCGCGTTTGCGCGTTCCCTTGGCGCCGAAGGTGTGCTCATCGAGCGCGCCGGCGACCTCTTGGCGGCGAAGGAGCGGATCCGGGGACGGAAGGGGCCCATCGTGCTCGACGTCAGGATCGATCCCGGGGCGAAGATGGCGAAGAAGGACCGGATTGCGAGCTTGCGCGGGAGAATGGAAAACTAGAAGCTCCTAGTGGTCGCCGCGAGGTAGGTGACCCGTTCCATGTGTGTTGCGCAACGATGGCTGAGGCTGGCGCCGGTTCACGGGTAGCGAGCTCAAAGAGCGCAACAAGATCGCGGCCAGGGCCGCGCCTGATATGCTGCCGCCAAGGGAGGCGGGTTCGATGATTATCGGGACCAGTAGGGTGATGATGGATTTTGTCGATCCTTGCTTCATCTTCGTCCATTCGCGCGAGGCGCCGACGGCTGACGATTGGATGGTGATTCGCGAATACTATGCGTCCCGCGGGGACAAAATGAAGGACGCCCGGTTTCTGGCGATCACCGACGGTGGCGGACCGAGTGGCGCCCAGCGCCGAGACATGAGGGAAATGTTTGGTCAGTACGCGCCGGCGACGCGAACTGCGATCGTGTCCGATGCAGTCATTGTGCGCTTCATTGCCGCGGCGCTGGCGATGTTTGCGGGGAACCTGGCCTACTTCGAGAGTCGCGACTGGGAGAGAGCGCTCCCGTTTCTCGGGATCGCGAATTCGATGGGGGACGAAGTCAAGGCGCACTTGCATCAGCTACGGGCCAAGAACACGGGGAACTTCACGACTCTTGCTCGGGTGTGCGACCACCTCGCTGCCGAGAAAGAAAAAAAAGGAAGCTAACGCGATGGATAGAGCTACCGTCACAGGCATTTCTCTCAAACTCCCCGCGACCGTGCGAGACAATACATTCTGGAGCGCTGGCACGGTCGAACGGTGGATGCAAAAACCCAAACGCTCTAACGTCCTTGTCGCTGAGGCCTCCGAATCGTTGACGGCTTGGCAGCGCCGCATCGTCGAGGAAATGGCCGCGGCCAACGCGATGCCGTTTCTCGGCACGAAGGAGCGGCGTGTGTTCAAGGCGGACGAAAGCATCGTCGAGTTTGAGCTTTCCGCTGCTCGCGCCGCGATGGCGGATGCGGGGATTGCCCCACAAGCTTTGGACTTCCTCATTTCCTACAGCGCGGTGCCGGAGTACCTGCATACGACAGGGAATGGACCGTTGCTGCATCGGGAGCTTGGCCTTCGGCCGGACGCGCGAACGATCTTTGTCGAGGCTGCCTGCAATTCGTTTCAGGCCCAGCTCGACATCGCCGACATGTTGATTGCCACTGGCCAAGGTAAGCTCGGGTTACTCACGCAGTCAGCGGCAGCGAGTCGCGTATTGGATTTGGAGGACCCCGCTTCGTTGCTCTTCGGCGATGGAGCCAGCGCCGCCGTCGTTGGCCGTGCGGCCGACGGTTTCGGAGTGCTCAGCAGTGCTCATCTGACTGACGGAAGCGTGTACGGGGGAACGGTGACGAGTGTGCCCGGGCGACGCTGGTACGAAGCGGGCGCGGTGGTTTTTCACGCCAATGATCGCGCGCTTGGTCGGAAAATGCTGCTGTCTATCGCCGACGCGGCGGAAGACGTGTCGAAGCGCGCCCTAGCCAAAGCGGGCGTGTCAGCGAAAGAGATTCGCTTTTTCGCGGGACATCAGGCGGTGAGCTGGGTTCAACGAATCATGCAAGAAGCAGCTGGTGTCGCGCATGCGAAGCGAGTGGACACGTTTCCTTACTGCGGCACCTTGACCGCGTCGAATCTGCCAGCGTCGTTGTCCATCGGTGCGAAGGAAGGCCTCCTACGTGAAGGAGATCTCGTCCTCTTGTGCTCGGGCGCATCTGGCCAAACACTGTCTTCGACCGTCATGCGTTGGGGTGGAGCACGAAAGTGAAGCTCCGCGACAGAGTGATCGTCATCACGGGTGCCGGCGGTGGAATTGGCGCGGCGTTCGCGAGGTGTGCATCCAACGACGGCGCTGCGCTCGTACTCGTTGGCCGCCGTCGCGAGAACCTCGAACGCGTCGCGCAAGCGCTCCCGTCCGATCGTGTGATGGTGTGCGTCGCCGACGTGGCGGACTACAGTTCCCTCGTAAGATCCCGCGAAGAAATCCTCGCGAAAAAGGGACATGTCGACATCCTCGTCAACAATGCGGCCGTGGGCTACGGTGGGCGCCTCACCGATCTTTCTGCCGAGGAAATCGAGTACAGCACCAAGGTCAACCTGGTCGGGCCGATGTGGCTCACGCACATGTTTCTACCGCTCCTCCGCGAGCGTTCGGAAGCCATGTTGGTCAACGTGGTTTCGCTCTCCGGCTATTTGGCTATGCCATTTCAATCGGTGTACGCCGCAGGGAAGTTCGGGCTGCGTGGTTTCAGTGAGTCCATGTCTCGGGAGTTGAAGGGCTCCAACGTTCACGTTCTTACCGCGTATCCAGCCGCCATTGACACGGAGATGAACACTCCGGAGATGCGGGCGCGCTGTCTGGAGCTCGGAACGAGAGTGTCCGCGATTCCGGCGAGCACCGCCGCGACACAGCTCGTGCGAGCCATCGAGCGCAATCGCTCTATGGTTGTGCTTGGGTCGGCCTCCGATCGGCTTGCCCCGATGATCGCTCGCTTCGCACCTCGCATCGTTGATAAACTGGCCGAGAAGATGTCCCCGGCGATGTCTGAGTTTGCGCGACTCAGCACGGACTGGGCGCGTCACCAACGTCGTTCACTTCCTCCGCGCGCAGGCAGCGTCGCCAAAGAACTGTGAGAGGCAAGCAATGTCTCCTCTTGCGAAATCTTGGGTCGTAGCGACGAAGACTCACTTCAATGGCGGATGCCCAGCGTACACGACGAGCTCTCGAAAAGCGGTCATCGTCGGCTCAAATGCTTGACCCGCCTGCTCGCATAGCCACCGAACAGCTGCATCAGTTTGCGCACCGCTGAAAGCCTTCGTTTGAAACTTCACTTTGAACAACCACTGATAGGCCGTGACAACGCCTCGCGCCATCACGGAGTCTGAGACTATCGCCGTCGCTACAATTGCCAAAAGGTCGACGTTCTCCTGCGAATCCTTCCGCTGCTTCGCTGAAGGCGCATGTGTCAACGAGTAGTTCAGAAGGTACTTCGGAGAACCCCTCGACTGGACAAACCGTCGAAGAAGCTCATTGAACTCCTTCCATTCATCGTCTCGAAACTCACGGTTCGGATTCACGTTGAAGCCGATGTTTCCGATGCTTCGCATCGCGAACGCCCTGTTCTTCGTCGCAAAAATCTCGCTCGCCACTGGCGCAGCCTGGATCGCACGCTCCCTTTTTCGATCCGATGGCGTTTTCTCCAGTGACCCGACGTCCGGCATCACCTTCGTCTTCCGCTCCTCCTTCGGCGCCTCGGCCTGCACGAGCTTCGCGATCGTTCGCTCGTCCGCCGGTTGGCCGTGCTTCGAAAACGCAGCGACGAGCGCGTTCGCGAAGTCGGCGCACTCGGCGAAGCGATCGGCCGGCTTCGGCGCCAGGGCTTTGGCGACGACCGCGGCGACGTCGCTCGGGAAGTCAGGAACCAGAGCCGCGATCGACGGCACCTTCGCTTCGACCGCGAGCTTGAACACATCCTCCTCGTACTCCGCATCGTACGCGCGTCGCCCCGTGAACAACTCGAACGCCACGAGCCCCGTCGCGTAGATGTCGGCGCGCTTGTCGACGGCCTCGCGCTTCGCCTGCTCCGGCGACATGTACGCGAGCTTCCCCTTCAAGACGCCGGTCTTCGTCTGAAACGCGCGCAGGCTCGCCTTCGCGATGCCGAAGTCGGTGAGCTTGATGAAGCCTTCGCGCGAGACCAGGATGTTGCTCGGCGACACGTCGCGGTGAACGATCGCCAGCGGCAGGCCGTTGTCTCGCTTGTCGTGCGCGTACTGCAGCGCCTTCAGTGCCGACGTCACGATCGTCACTGCGCACTCGATGCCCGTCCTGTGGCCGCGCGCGTGCATCTTGCGCAACAGGACGCCGAGATCGACGCCGTCGATGTACTCCATCGCCATGAAGAAGCTGCCGTCGGTCTCGCCGAACTCGAACACCTGCACGATGTTCGGATGCTGCAGCTTCGCCGCCAGGCGCGCTTCGTCGGTGAACATCGCGATGAAGTCTTGGTCGGTGGCGTTCTCGGGGAGGATGCGCTTGAGGACGACGGGCTTCTCGAAACCGGCGGCGCCGTCGAGCCGCGCGAAGAAGATCTCGGCCATGCCCCCGGCGGCGATGCGCTTTTCTAGCGCGTATTTGCCGAAGCGCTCCAAGTCGATGGACCCCGAACGCTCAGTTTAACGGCAGATTTCGCGGCCACTACGTTTTTCGCGCTCCGCGCCAGCTCGTCTCTAGCCTGGTCTATTCATGAGCCACCTACTGCGAACGCAAATTCCTCCGCCAACTCGGGACCGTACTCCGGTTTGTGGTTTCGACAGCCAGGCAGGATGCCTTCAACCCCAAACCGTCCGTGCGGCCCGACCTGACGGGGA
>JADLHZ010000038.1 GCA_020848545.1 Deltaproteobacteria bacterium
ACGCGCTCAAAGTGGTGACGCTGCGCGCGCGTATTCACGACGCGCAGCCGGCGGGCGTGATGCTGGCGGTGCAGGCGTCTGCCGAGCAGGTGGTGCCGTTGCTCACCGACGGCACGACGATCGCGGTGATCAACGGCAAAGACCGATGTGTCGTCGGCGGCTCGCCGGAAGCGATTTCGGCGTTCGAAGGCGTCTTGGGCAAAGAAGGGCTGCAGCATCGCCGGGTGCAACTCGCGGGCGCGCCCCACACGCCCCTCATGGATGGTGCGCTCCAGCCGTTGCGCGAGGTGATCGCGAGCGTGAAGTTGCAGGCGCCTCAGATCGAGCTTCGGTCCTGCTACTCTTCTGAGCACACCGACTTCACGAGCGCCGAATATTGGGTGCAGCACCTGCGGCAGACCGTGCGCTTCTCGGCGATGATCGATGGGCTCGCTCAGAGCGGCTCGAGCGTTTTCATCGAAGTCGGGCCGGGGCACACGCTCTCGCGCTTGGTGAGGCGCCAGCTTGGAGCGGGCGAACATCGCGTCATCGCCTCGCAGGAGCATGACGACAAAGACGATCAGGTCGGATTGCTCAGCGCCGTGGCGCAGGCCTGGTGCGCGGGCGTGCAACCCGATTGGGACGCGTTGCACGGCGAGAAACGACGGCGCGTCAACCTGCCGACCTACGCGTTCGAGCAGCGCCGCTATTGGGTCGACGCCGAGCAGACGGTGGTGCGCAGCGATTCGGTCGACGACGTGTGTCAGGCGCCCGTGTGGCGACTGGCGCCGCCGCCGCAGGCGCCTGGCGAACGGCAGAGTGGCGCGTGGCTGATCTTCTGCGACGAGCTCGGCGTCGGGAGCGACGTGGCGCGTCGCCTCATGGCGCTCGGCGACAAGACAATAGAGGTACGAGCGGGCGCGGCTTTCGACGCGCATGAGGGCTCGTTCACGATCGATCCGGCGGACGAGAGCCACTACACTCTGCTCGTCGAGCAGATCAAAGCAGGCGGCGGATCGCTCGGCAACACGCTGCACCTTTGGTGCTATCCGCCGGCGAAGAGCCTGTCGGCGGAACGGTGGCGCGAGCGTTGCTTCGACAGTCTGATCCTCTGGGCGCGCGCGCTCGACAAGAGCGGCCACCAGGCTGCGGGGCAGATGGTCATCGCCACGAGCGAGAGCCAGAGCGTCAGCGGGCAAGAAGAGGTGAGGGCCGAGAAGGCGCTCGCCATCGGGCCGCTGCGGATGATCCCGCTCGAGTATCCGCACATCCAGTGTCGCATCGTGGATCTCGTTTTAGGGCCCGGCGCCGCCGAGCTCTTGCTCAACGAGGTCATCAGCGACGAGCCCATTCCTTTGGTTGCTTATCGTCAGGGGGGACGGTGGGTGCGGTCGTTTGAGCGCCTGCACCTCAGCGACAGTAGAATCGGCCGCACGCGCCTGCGTGCCTCTGGCACCTATTTGATCACGGGTGGCCTGGGCGGCATCGGTCTGACGTTTGCGAGCTATTTGGCGCGCGCGTGCAAGGCGAAGTTGGTCTTGGTCGGGCGAACGGGGCTGCCGCCGAAGAGCGAGTGGCAGGAGTCTCTCGCGAGCATGAAGTCGGCCGAGACCTGCCGTCGCATTGAGCAGGTGATGGAGCTCGAAAAGCACGCAAGCGACGTGCTCGTGTGCGAGGCCGACGTCGCCGACGTGGCGCAGATGCGCGCGGTCATCGAGCGCACGCACCAACGCTTCGGCGCGATCGCGGGGGTGATTCACGCGGCAGGAAGCTTCGCGGCCCAGTACATCTTCGAAGCGACCCGCGCCGGCTCCGATCGGGTGCTCGGGCCGAAAGTGGCGGGCAGCCGCGTCCTCGAACAGCTGTTGAAAGAAGAGCCACTCGATTTCTTCGTCCTCTGCTCGTCGCTAAACGCGATCCGCGGTGGCGTCGCTGCCGTAGACTACGTCGCCGCCAACGCCTTTTTGGATCTCTTCGCGCAAGAGCAACAACGACTTTCGCCCGAGCGCAAGACCGTCTCGATCAACTGGAACGCGTGGCGAGAAGTTGGCATGGCCGCGCGCGAAGCCGCCGAGTCGGGCAAGGCGCTCCACGAGGACGCGATCTCGCCGAGCGAAGGCATCGACATCTTCGAGCGCGTGCTCGGCACGACCGAGACGCAAGTGGCGGTGTCGCGATGGGACTTGGCGCTCGAGCGGGCGGCGGCGCCAGGGCCGGTCGATGCAGCCGGCTCAGCCGACGACACGAGCGTCTTCGCCGACGTCACCACCGTCTACGAGAACGACAATGAACGCCGGCTCGCCGCGCTCTGGCGAGAAGTCCTAGGCCAAGCGAGAGTCGAGCGCACGGACGATTTTTTCGCGCTTGGTGGCGACTCGCTCGCGGCGCTTCAGCTCGTCGCGCGCCTGCGTGAGCGACTCAACGTGAGCGTGAGCATGCGCGTGTTGCTCGAGCGGCCAACGCTGTCGCAGATGGCCGCGCTCATCGAGACGACGGCGGCGCCAAGCGCGGTGCCACGGCTCTCGGCGCGAGCGAGACGCCCTACGCATGTTCCGTTGTCGTACGCGCAGCAGCGCTTGTTCTTCCTCTATCAGCTCGAGCCCGAGAGCGTGGCCTACCACGTCATTCAGGCCCTGCGCGTCGGTGGGCCCCTCGATGCCAGTGCGTTCGAGCGCGCGCTCAACGGCGTCGTCGCGCGAC
>JADLHZ010000039.1 GCA_020848545.1 Deltaproteobacteria bacterium
AAGGCGTGATGGCCGTGCATCGGGGCGTCGTGCGTCTGGTGAAGAATACGAACTACCTGACGTTCCATCCGCGCCAGACGTTCTTTCAGATTTCGCCGCTCGCCTTCGATGCCTCGACGCTCGAGCTCTGGGGCCCGCTGCTCAACGGCGGCCGTCTCGTCGTCGCCGAGCCCGGGCGGTCGGCGCTTGCAGACATCGCGCGGCAACTCGTCGAGCAGCGCGTGACGACGCTGTGGCTGACGGCGG
This sequence comes from Deltaproteobacteria bacterium, assembly GCA_020848545.1. Lineage (GTDB taxonomy): Bacteria > Myxococcota > JADLHZ01 > JADLHZ01 > JADLHZ01 > JADLHZ01. Next base: position 247 of record JADLHZ010000039.1, read on the forward strand.
CGCTGTTTCAGCAGATGGCAGAAACGCATCGCGACGCGTTTGCGTCGGTCGAGGAGCTCCTCACCGGCGGCGACATCGTGTCCGCGCCGCACGCCAAGCAGCTCTGTCGTCACTTCTCCGGTCTGCGCATCATCAATGGCTACGGCCCCACCGAGAACACGACGTTCAGCGCGTGTTACGACATCGTCGCCGATGCGCGCGAGCCGTTGCCGATCGGGCGGCCGATCGCCAACAGCACGTGCTACGTGCTCGACCGTCACGGCGAGCCCACACCGATCGGTATCGTCGGCGAGCTCTTCGTTGGCGGCGACGGGCTCGCGCGCGGCTATCTCAATCGCGCGAAGCTCACCGAAGAACGCTTCGTCACCCACACAGAGCTCGGACGGCTCTACAAGACCGGCGATTTGGTTCGATGGCTGCCCTCCGGCGCGTTGGAGTTCATCGGTCGCAACGACAACCAGGTGAAGCTGCGCGGCTTCCGCATCGAGCTCGGCGAGGTCGAAGCGGCGCTGCAAAGGCTGGTCAAAGAAGCGGTCGTCGTGGTGCACGGCGAGGGGAGCCACAAGCAACTCGTCGGCTACTACGCGGGGGAAGCGACGCCGCAAGCGTTGAGGGACACGCTCAAGCAGGCGCTGCCCGAGTACATGGTGCCCGGGATCTTGATCCAGCTCCCTGCGCTGCCGCTGACGCCGAACGGCAAGGTGGATCGCAAAGCGCTGCCCGCGCCGGAAGCGAAGACCGGCGGTGAGGCGCCACGCACCGAGCTCGAAAAGCGGATTGCAGCGGTGTGGTGCAAGGTCCTCAAGCGCGAGAGCGTCGGCGTTGCGGTCAGCTTCTTCGAGGTGGGCGGACACTCGCTCTTGCTGCTCGCGCTGCACAGCGAGCTCGAGGCGCTGCTCGAGAAGAAGATCTCGGTGGTGTCGCTGTTTCAAAACACGACCGTCGAAGCGCAAGCGGCGTTTTTCCTCGGCGGCAAGAGCGACGAGCAGGCGACGCCAAGACGTTTGCGCGAAAAGAAGTCGCACGGCAGGCAGATCGCCATCGTCGGCATGGCCCTGCGTGTGCCGGGCGCGAAGACGGTCGACGAGTTTTGGAAAAACCTCATCGAAGGGAAAGTGCCTCTCACTCGGCTCGATGACGCGACGTTGCGCGCAGCGGGCGCCAGCGAGGCGCTGCTACGAGACGAGCGGTTGATTCGCACCTTCGGTTGCATCGAAGAGGTCGACAAGTTCGACGCTGCGCTCTTTGGCATGTCGCCGAGCGAGGCCGAGATCACCGACCCGCAGCAACGCCTGCTCTTGCAGTGTGTGTGGGAAGCACTCGAAGATTCCGGATACATCGATGAACGCCATAGCGGTCGTATCGGCGTGTACGCGTCAAGCAACCGAAGCCTATATTGGCAGCGCCGGCTGCAGCATCCGAAGTTTTCGAGCATGGCGGCGTTGAGCGGCAACGGAGCCGACTTCGTCGCGTCCAAGATCGCCTTTCGCTTCGACCTCACCGGCCCTGCGCTCGTGGTCCAAACCGCGTGCTCCTCGGGACTCGTCACCGTGAACCTCGGCTGCGAAGCGCTGATCGAACAACACTGCGATGTGGCGATCGCCGCCGCGGCCTCGCTGCAGGTCGAGCCGGTCGGCGCGATCTACGAGCCTGAAGGCATTCTCTCGCCGGATGGGCTTTGCCGCGCATTCGACGCGAAGGCCAACGGCACGGGAGGTTCGAGCGGTGTGGCGGTCGTCGTGTTGAAGCGGCTGGAAGATGCGCTTCGCGACGACGATCCGATCCACGCCGTGATCGATGCATGCGCGATCAACAACGACGGCCATCGCAAGGACGGCTTCTTCGCGCCGAGCCCGGACGGCCAAGCAGAAGTCATCTCGGCGGCGCAGCAAATGGCGGCGTTGAAGGCGGAGGACATCGGCTACCTCGAGGCGCACGGAACGGGAACGTTGCTCGGCGATCCGATCGAGATTGCAGGGTTGTCGAAGGCGTTTCGCGCGAGCACGCAGAAGACGCAGTACTGTCCGATCGGATCGGTCAAGAGCAACATCGGCCACACAGACATGGCCGCGGGCCTCGTGAGCTTGATCAAGACGGCGCTGATCTTGAAACACGGCGAAGTCCCGCCGACCGCGAATTTCTCCGAGCCGAATCCGCTCATCGATTTCGCGAGCAGCCCATTCTTCGTCAACGATCGTCTGCGCCCGTGGCCGGCGTCCAGCAAGCGTCGCGTCGCGGGCGTGAGCTCGTTCGGCCTCGGCGGCACCAACGCTCACGCGATCCTCGAAGAAGCTC
>JADLHZ010000040.1 GCA_020848545.1 Deltaproteobacteria bacterium
GAGGGAGGGCACGGTCGCGCCAAATTGCACGATGGGGAGGCGAGCGCCGGCTGCGCGAGGACGCCAGCGCTGTACTCGAGCTCTCGACCACGCACTCCGGTTGAACTCATGAATGATGCGGGCTAGGCGCTTACCGGCGTGAACGTGTCACGGGACAGCTGTCTCGCTGCGCTCTTCTTCTTCTTGCCGCCGGCGAGCACCTTCTGCGCGGCTTTGGCGGCGTCGCGGCCAGACATCAACGCGCCGACGATGCCGTGGCCTTGGCGCATGCTGCCGCCGGCGAGGAAGAGCCCTTTGACCTCGCTCCTCGCTTCCGGCCGATTGAAGTTGAACTGGCTCGGCAAGCAGGCAATGCCGTACGGCGTGCCTTCGCTCGCCCACGTGTAACGTTGGTGCGTGAGCGGCGTCGCGACTTCGCTGTAGACGATCGCGTCGCGCAGGCCCGGCACCGCCGTCTCTGCACGCGCGATCATGCGCTCCATGAACGCCGCCTTCACCGCGAGGTACTCCGGGCGCTTGCGATAGGTGCCGTCCTTGAAGCTCTCCGGAGTGACGCCCCAGGCCGCGAAGCCCGTCGGCACCGCGGTCATGATCTGCAGGTTGACGATGCCTTCTGGCGCGATGTCCGCCTCCGGGTCCTTCAGCGACGTGAAGGTGACGTAAGCCATCGGGTTTTCGCAGAAGCGGCCGGCGGCGATCGCCTTGTAGTCGGCCTCGACGTCGTCGCTCGCGAAGAGCCAGAGGTTCGTGTTCTTGATGTCCTTTGGCAGGCGATCTCGACGCGCGCCGATATAAACGACGCCGACGCCGGGCGCCATCTCGAAGCCTGCCACGCGCTCCGCGACCTTCGGCTTCGCGGCGCCGGCCGGCAGCAGCTCGGCGTAGGTCTTCTTCAGATCGGCGTTCGAGACGATCGCACGCGCACGCACGGTCTGCTCGCCGACGTGCTTGTTGTGAAAGACGACGCCGACGGCCCGGCCGTCTTCGACCAAGATCTTCGTCACCGTGGCGCGCAGCATGATCTTGCCGCCCTTCGCCTCGATCGCCTCGCTCAAGCGGTCGGCGATCACCTGGCCGCCGCCCTTCGGATAGCACGCGCCGGTGTAGAGATAGTGCGCGATGAGCCCGCAGTGCAGCGGCGCAGAAACACGGCTCGGCGCGACGGCGTAGTCCATGTGCGGACCGCAGAGCACGGCGTAGAGGCGCGGGTTCTTCGTACAGGTGTCGAGAAACTCTTTGAGCGTCTTGTCGAGGTACTTCAGCGCCGTCGTGACGCGCGGCAAGGTCAGCAGCAAGCGCAGCGGCCGGTTGTCGGCGCGCATCAAGCGAAACATCTGGCGCACGAGCGAGCAGTAGCGCTTGATGCCCTTCGCGTCGTCGGGGAAGGTCGCGAGCAAGCGCGCTTCGAACGCGTCGATGCCGCGCGGATAGGCGAAGCGAAAGCCGTCCGGAAACACCATGGTGTCGAAGCCGTCGGGATCCATCGGCAAGAAGTCGACGCTGACGCCGGCCTCTTCGAGCACCATCGGGATCTGTCCGCCTTTTTCGCAGTCGCCCACGTAGTGCACGCCGATGTCGAACTCGTAGCCCGGGCGGTTGAAGACGGTCGCGTTGCCGCCCGCCAAGTAGTGCTGATCGAGGACGAGCACCTGGTGACCGCGCTTCGCCATGATCGCCGCGCACGCGAGCCCGCCGAGGCCGGCGCCGATCACGATGGCGTCATACTCGGCAGAGCGATCGAAGCGGCGGAAGCGATCTGGCGTCATGCGGCCTCGAGGTCCTTGTCGATCGGTGTTTCCGTCTTGCCGACCACGCCGGAGTAAACCATCCGCGAGGCGCCGGTCGAAAACGCGTCGGCCACCCAATCGACGTCGACGTCTTTGGGCGGCAGCACCTTCTTCGTGCCGTCGAAGTTCAAGCGCACGCCCGGGTAGATGCACGAGCGCCACAAGAACGCGATGAGGCTCTTTTGCTCGAGCTCCGGCGCGCAGCGGCCGTGGTACCGCTCGGCGTGAACCTTCGGCTGCAGGCTCCAGTGCAGCGCCGGCTGATCGTGGTGGATCGCGTGGTAGCCGTTGTTGAACACGAAGTAGTTGAGCAGCTTGCTCGTGAAGGTGCGCGAGTGGTTGTACGGATGCTGCTCGTCGCAGCCGTCGTGCTGCCAGAAGTTCACCCCGAAGATCGCCCACACGCCGTAGACCTGCGGGATGGCGACGAAGAAGAGCGCGCGCTTCCAGTCCAACCAGATGACGAGGATGCGCAGCACGAGCACCATCGTCGACTCGAAGCGGTGCTGCCAATACCAGCCGCGCGCCTGCGGATCGTCTTTGACGTTCTTCACGAAGCGCGACTCGGTGCGGATGATGCTCGGCACCATGTGGAAGAAGAAGAGCGCCTGGTTCAGGAAGTTCCAGCGGTAGCGCATCTTCGTGGTGCGGATGTTGTCTTGGGTGGTGCCCAAGAAGCGGTGGTGGCTGAGGTTGTGGCCAGGGAGGAAGCCGCTCGCCGGCGCGCCAAAGCCCCAGGACAGGCCGACGCTGAACAGGCGGTTCAAGGTGGGGCTGTAGAAGATCGGACAGTGGATCGTGTTGTGGGTCATCACCGCGATGAAGAAGGTCCACAAGGAGAGCGTGATGGTCAGCGCCGCGATGACCCACGGCGAGCTCGGGTTCGCGAACCACGCGTAGGCGAAGAGACAATAATAGAAGAGGAGAAAGGCGATCGAACGGCGATCCGCGCGGTATTTCAGCAACCCTACTCTAGAGCTTTGCATCGGCAGGAGCGTGCCATAGTGGATGCCGCGAACAAGGACAAGAGGGTCATGCACGGGCCTCGCTCAAAGTGGCGGCGCCCTTGGACTGCCTTTAGGCTCAGAAGACTCGCATGCCGCTCTTTCGCAGATCCGACGGCACCGTGGTCAGCGGCCTCTCGCTCGTTCGCCGCATCATCCCCTTCTTGATGCGCGGCCGAAACGAGAGCGTCGTCTACTACGAGCAGATGCTCGATTTGACCAAAGCGCTGCCCTTCATCGAGCGCTGGAACGCGACGGCGACGCAGAAGATCACGGTGTTTCACCTGATCATGGCCGCGGCCGGCAAAGGGCTCATCGCGCGCCCAGGGCTGAACCGCTTCGTCTCGGGCGGGCGTATCTATCAGCGGAAGGGCGCGTGGATCTCGTTCGCTGCCAAGCAGCGCTTCGCCGACTCCGCCGCGCTCGTCACGGTGAAGATCGAGATGAAGAAGGGCGAAGCGCTGGCGCAGACGATCGAGCGCATCCACGGCGCCGTCGGCGAGGGCCGCTCGGACAAGCAACGCCCGGTCGACAAAGAGCTCAAGCTCTTGTTCATGGTGCCGCACTTCGTGCTCGGCTGGCTCGTCGGGATCATGCGCTTGCTCGATCGCTGGAACCTGATGCCGGCGTCGCTCATCGCCAACGACCCGATGTACACGAGCCTCTTCGTCGCGAACCTCGGCAGCGTCGGCATCGATCGCGCGACGCACCACCTGTACGAGCACGGCACCTGCAGCTTGTTTTGCGCCATTGGCGTGACGAAGAAGATCGTCGCGGTGGACGCTGCCGGCGCGCCCGTCGTCAAAGACACGGTGTCGCTGCGCTTCGCCTTCGACGAGCGCATCAACGACGGCTACTACTGCGCGGCCTCGCTGGACGTCTTGCGCCGCTACGTCGAAGATCCCGAGCTCTTCCTGACCGAGCCCGACCCAGGCGAGGAGCGTTCGCCGCGGGTGCGAGCGAGCGCGATCTAAATGGCGAGCAGCACCTCAGTCGCGTTGAAGTGGTCGCTCGAGCAGCTCGTGAAGGCGTACATGGCCGATCCTGCGCTCGACGGCGTCACGCTCATTGCGAAGAAAGAGGTGCCGGTCGGGACGATCGTGAATTTGTCGATCGAGCTCGCGCCAGGCAAGCTCTTTCGCTGCACCGGAAAGGTGATGCGCATCCGCGAGGACGGCCAGAAGTTCGCCGCCGATCTGCGCTTCACCGAGATCCGAGAGGACTTGCGCGCGTGGCTGTTGAAGCAAGTCGAGGTCGCGCGCCAGCGCATGGCGGCAGGCGGCGCGCCGTTGAAGACCGGCCACGAGCTGCGCCAGGCCACGTCCGGCGACGCGCTGTCCGCCGCGAGCCTCGACGTCAACGCGCTCGATCTCGCGGGCGGCCCGGTGCTCGGGATCGATCTCGGCACCTGCAACAGCGCCGCCTGCTGGGTAAAGGACGGCAAGCCGACGATGATCGACTTGAGCGATCCCTCGCTCGGCGAGCACGGCGTCACCACCCTGCCCTCGGTCGTCGCCTACGATGACGACGGCCGCGTGTCCGTCGGGAAACCCGCGCAAGACGGGCTCACGAAGAACGCGCGGCGCACGGTCTACGGCGCCAAGCGCTTCATCGGCCGCACGTATGATTCGCCGGCCGTCGCCTCGATGCTGCCGCGCTTTCCCTACCGCGTCGTCCGCGGCAACGGCGGCAAGGTGGCGATCGACATCAACGGCCAGCCGGTCACGCTGACGGCGATCTCGGCGAAGATCTTGGGCGTGATCAAGGAGCGCGCCGAGAGCCACGCCGGTGTGTCGTTCGAGCGCGCGATCATCACCGTGCCGGCGTACTATAACGACAACCAACGCGACGCGGTGGTCTCGGCCGGTCGCCTCGCCGGCTTCACCGTCGACCGCATCTTGAACGAGCCGACGGCCGCGGCGATCGCGTACGGGCTGAGCTACAAGGATCCGCAGACGATCCTCGTCTACGATCTCGGCGGCGGCACCTTCGACGTATCGGTGATGAGCGTGCACCAAGGCGCCCTGACCGTGCTCGCGACCGCTGGCGACACGTTCCTCGGCGGCGAAGACTTTGACGCGGCGCTGCTCGCACACGTCTCGGCGGAGTTCACGAAGCAGACGAAGAAGAAGCTCTCGCAGAACCACGCCGCGCTCGCGATCGTGAAGGACGCCTGCGAGAAGGCGAAGCGCCGCCTGTCGAGCAAGGACAAGACGACGGTGAGCGTGCGCGAGGTGGTGCTCTCTGATCGCTCGACCGCGCGCCTCGAAGTCGACGTGACGCGCGCCACCTTCGAGGCGCTCATTGAACCGCTGGTGTCGCGCACCTTGAAGATCTGCTCAGCCGCGCTGCGGGCGGCGAAGCTCGATCCGGCCGGGCTCTCGGAGGTGTTGCTCGTCGGCGGCCAGACCCGCATGCCCTACGTCATCAAGCGCGTGGCCGAGCATTTTGAGAAGAAGCCGCGCCGCGACCTGAATCCGGACGAGGTCGTGGCGATGGGCGCCGGCATGCTCGCGGCGTTGGGGGCTGGCGAGAACGCGAAGCTGAAGGACGTCCTCGCGATGAGCATCGGCTTCGCCCACAGCGGAAAGTTCCAGCCTGTGCTCATGCAGAACACGCAGGTGCCGTGCTTTCAGAGCGTCGAGATGAAGGTGAAGAAGGCCGAGCTTGCGACGGCGAAGCTCGCGCTCTACCAAGGCGAGAGCGAGGAGCTGCACCAGAACGAAGCGCTCGGCGAAGTGCGGCTCGACGCGGTGAAGCCGGGCACGAAGGATCCCGTGCCGCTGCGAATCGACTTTCTCCTCAGCGGCGATTGTTTGCTGAAGGTGCGGATCGCGAACATGGAGACCGGCGAAGCGCAGAGTGTGCTCTTGTCGACGCGTGATTAGCTCGTCGCCGTCACGATCGTTTGACTGACGCGCCTTGTCAGCGTCCGGGTTTTCAGGGCACGCATTCGCACCATGGAAACCTACGGCATGCTCCTTCCGCAGCTCGACGTGCTGCTCGCAGTCAGCGCCGTCCTCGCCTTGGCGTTCGCCTTCGTCGGCGCGCCGCTCTGGCTGTGGACGCTCGCCACCTTCGCTGGCCTGTGGCTTGGCGGCGCGCCGCTGCTCGCGCTCTACATCGCGCTGCCTGTCGCGTTCGTCATGAACGTGCCGCCGGTGCGCCGCTACCTCGTCAGCTTGCCGATCTTCGTCATCGTCAAGAAGCTCGGCATCTTGCCCAAGATCTCCGAGACCGAACGGACGGCGTTGAAGGCCGGCAACGTGTGGATCGAGAGCGAGTTCTTCAAGGGCAAGCCGAACTTGAACCGCATCATGCAGCAGCCCTACCCGGAGCTCACCGCCGAAGAGCGCGCGTTCTTGGACGGCCCCGTCGAGAAGCTCTGCGCGATGGTCAGCGACTGGGACGTCTCGCGAAAGCGCGCGCTGCCGGACGCCGCCTGGGAGCACATCAAGAGAGAGCGCTTCTGGGGCATGATCATCCCGAAGGAGCGAACGTGATCACCCAGGACGAGCTCGCGGTCTTGGCGAAGGCTGAAGAAGCGTCGCTCGACGCCGTTCAGGTCGACGACTTCGCGCTCGATGAGTTCCTGCGCTGGCAGCAACCGGCGACGCCACCGGAGTCTCGCAGCGCGCGACCGACCGCCGCCGAAGCCAGCCGATCGATCCCCGCGTCCTGATCGCGCGACTGCCCGCTCTACGGCGAGAGCGCCTTCTGTCGCTCGCACCCGAGCTCGACGCCGGCACCGCAGCAACGCGAGTAGAGCGATCGCGCGCGCGAGGTGGAGGCCTTCGTGCCCTTGCCGTACTCGTAGTGCCACGCCTCTTGGCAGCACGCGGCGTGATCGCGCTTGAGCTCGCACGACTCGGCGAGCAACGAGAGCGACTGCGCGTAGAGCTCGTAGGCGTTGAGCTCGTCGATCTCCATGCCACGCCCGAGCTCCATCATCGCCGCCAAGTTGCTGCAACCGCGCGCTTCCTTCTGCGTACAGGCGCTGCGAAAGACACGCGCGGCCTTGGTGAAGTCGAGCGCGACGCCGTTGCCGGTCACCATCAGCTTGCCGAGCTCGACGCACGAGAGGGTGTGGCCCTTTTCGCATGCGCGCTGGAAGAAGTCGGCGGCGCGGCGATACGAGGCGGCTCGGCCCTCCTTCACGGCGTCGCGGGCGAGCAAGTAGCAGCTCACCTGATCAGCGCAGATCCCGGGCGGCGGCTTCGGTGGGTCCGCAGGCGCGGCGCTGTCGCCGCACGCGGAGCGCAGCCCGCCGCGGCATGCCTGGGCCAGGTACTGCGCGGCCTTCTCCTCGTTGCGCGCGGTGCCCTTGCCGCGCCGGTGCAGGTCGGCCAACGCCGCGCAGGCTTCGGGATCAGCGGCGCACTCCGGCTCCAAGTAGTTGAACGCTTGCTGGAAGAGGAAGTCCGCGTAGCCGACGTCCGGCGAGAGGTGTTCCGCGAAGAGCGCGCACGATCGCCCGTCGCCGCCCGAGCACGCGTCGTGTAATAAGTCTCGTACATGGCTTCGGTCCCCGGGCGCCAACCCCTCGAGCTTCAAGCCACCGAGCGCGCCGCAGCCGCGCGCGAGCCCGAGCCGGCAAGCCTCGGCGAACGCTTCCGCCGCGAGCGCGGGTTGGTGCGCGGCGAGCCACTTGTTGCCGAAGCGCAGGCAGCTCGGCGCGTCGATGCACGGTGTCTGTCGCGGCGGCGGCGCCGGCGATGGCGAGTGCGCCTGCGAATCGCCGAGCGTGTTCTTCACGAGCTCCTCGGTCGCCTGGATGATCGCCGCCGCCTCGTGCGCGGCGAAGGTCGTGCGCCGGGAGACGACGCGCGCGTTCTCGACCTCGATGAGCTTCACCGAGAGCGCCGCGTCGCCCTGCACGTCGGCGATGGTGACGACGAGCAGCAAGTCGGCGCCGACCGCGTCCGCGAACTGGCGCCCACAGGCGTCGCCTGCGCAGCGCTCGGCCTCCGCTTGCCGCTCGAAGTCCGCGAGCGCGTTCATGTCCCGCTCGCCGAGCGCTTCGTAGCGGCCGCTCGCCTGGGCTGCGGCGAGAATCGCTTCGTCGATGGCGTCGGGCGAGAGGATCCTTCGCAGCTTCGGCGTCACGTGCGCAGGGAGCGCCGCGAGCCGCGGCCTGTCGTTGCCCTTCTTGCCGTCGACGATCGCGCGCACGGTCACCCGATAGAGCGTGCCATCGCGCTCTTCGCGCACGACGTCGAAGGTGCGAACGAAGCCCTTGGCCTCAGCCCGCAAATCGTCGCTGACGGCGCTCGCGCCGGTGGTCGTGCGCCCGTCGCTGGTCTCGGATTGGCGGGCGCTGAAGCGGCTCTCCACCCACTGCCCGCGCGCGCGTGAGACGGCATGGCGCAGCGCGATCGCGATCGCCTCTTCGCGCGCCTTGGCGACGTCGCCGCCCTTGATGTCGGCGACGCCGGTCGACTCGAGCGTCTGCTCGCGACGCGCCGGCGCGGCGGCGCCTGCGATCGCGGCGATGAGAACGATCGCGACCGTGCGCGGGACGAACATGCGGCGATGATACAGTGTGCTACGCTCGCGCGCATGGCAGAACGCGAGGGATCGCTCGAGCTCACGCTGAACGGCCAAGCCACAGCGCGCATGCTCGTCGTCGCCTTCGTCATCGGCGGCGCCGTCGCGGCGGCGGTGCTGGCGGCGCTGAAGAACGCCCTGCAGATCGGCGAGCCGCTGCCGCGCCAAATCGCGATGGGCAGCCCCTACTACACCCTCTTCTTCTGGTGCGGCACGGTGATCGCCGCGGCGTCGTACGCGATCGTCAAGCTGCGCCAGCCGAAGGGCGCGCGCATCGCGTGGAACGACTGGGGCGTCGTCGAGTGGGATGGCGACGCCGTGCGCTGCGCGATCGAGCGGGAGAAGCTGCGTGTCGGCTCGCTGACGACCGCCGTCGCCGTCAGAGGCTTGAAGGGTGCCGCGGCGCAGGCAGCGCTCGGGCGCGAGAAGCTCGGCGGCGCCATCGGCAAAGTGTTCACGCTCGGCGATGACGACGGCCGCCGCATTTACGTGGGCGAAGGCGTGCAGCTCGCGTGGCTCAACGATCGGCTGTCGACCGTGGGCGACACCGAAGCGCTGCGCGCGTACGCCGCCGAGTGCGCCGGCATGCCGCCGGAGATCGGCAGGAGCGCAGAGAACCGCCTCGCCGGCATTTGGGCCCTCGCGATCGGCTCGTATGTCTGCGCGCTGCTCGGCGCGATGATGATCCTCGCCGGCAAGACCACCGAGCCCGCGGCGCTCGCGTTCATCGCCGGCGCCGCGCTCTTCGCGTTCTTTCGCGCGCTCGTCGTGTGGGTGCGCGCTCGGCGCGTCGCGAAGGCAGGACGCCACTTCACCGAGCGCGTGACGATCACCGGCAACGACGGTCCGCTCTTGCTCGTGCAGGGCGCGGGCGCGGCGTTCTCTTTGGACCCGCGATCGTGGAAGCACCCGGACGCGGCGTTGTTCACCCGGCGAGGAGAGGCTTGGATCGCGAAGGATCGCAGCGACCTCGAGACCTCGGCTGCACGCCAGGCCCGGCGACATCGCCTGCGATCGCTACGCCTGGAATTCCTCGGCCGGGCGCTGTTCTTCGTCGCGCTCGTGGTGCTCGGCGCCGCCGTCTACAACGGCTTCGAACGCTGGGAGCTGTCGGTCGCCGGCCTCAGCACGAAGACCGAGGTCGCTTTCCTCGATCGCTGGTTCGCGCGCATGACGCCGGCCGGCGCCGAGATCGCGTACCACCTCGGCAAGACGCCGATCGGGATCAACGGGACGCCCGAGATCTTCGCCGCCGGCCCGGACGGCACCCTCGCCTTCCAGGCGAACGGCCAGCTCGTGTTTCGCACCGTGTCGCTCGAAGGCAGCAACTACAACGTGCGCGCGAAGTCGCCGCTGCCGCGCGCGCGCTTCGTCGCTGCGGACAAAGACGACGTCTTCATCGCGACCGATGGCGGCGGCGAGCTCTGGCGCAAGCTCAGCATAGACGTGGTGCCGATCGCGCAGATCGTGCTCGCCGATGTCAGCGCAGCGACCTTTTCCGACGAAGCCCTCTTTCTCGGCACAAGCGCCGGCAAAGTACACGTCTATTCGCGCGACAAAGGCGCGGCGCTCGAGACGCTCGCCAGCGACGGCCCGATCACGGCGCTCGCCGCCGGCGCGTCCGGCATCGCGGCGATCGACGCCGAGGGCATCACGTTTTTCTCGGCGTCCGATCGGCGCCGGCTCGGGCGCTTCCCTGCGCGCGACGTCCGCGAGGTGCGCCCAGGTTACTACCCGGACTGGCTGCACCAAGCGCACAGCGGCTTCTTGGTGCTCGGCCAAAAGACGGTGCGCGCCGTGCAAGCGAACGGCACAGCGCGGCGCGAGCTGAAGCTGCCGCCAGGCGTCGACGTCGTCCACCTCAACGGCAACAGCCGCGAGATGCAGGCGGCGACCGCGGACGGCGCGCTTTATACGCTCTGGATCCACTAAGCGCCGCGCCAAACACTTGCGGTTTTTCGGAATCGCGCTTTCATACGCCAACCCCTTTGAAAGGATCCCACCATGGTGAAGGTCACAACGCCCGAGAGCAGCACGACGAAGCCGCAGGACGCCACCCCCGTCCGCACTCCCATCCGCGCGCTGTACGGCGTCTTCATCAACGACGATCTGCGCCAGTTCCGCAGCGACCTGAGCCAGACGGTGGAGGTGCTCGAGACCGCGCTCGAAGACGGTGATCGCGACATCCAAGGCGCCAAGGACAAGCGCCTCGCCGAGGGCGCGATCAAGGCGTTGAAGCAGGCGATCGAAGAGCTGCGCATCGGCAGCCCGAAGAAGAGTGGATCGGTGGCGGCGATGGCCTCGGCGGCAAGCGCGAAGGAGCCCGAGCCGATCAACGTCGTGCGCCCGCTCTACGGCGTGTTCATCCAGACGCAGGTCGACAAGGCGAAGACGCAGATCACGAGCGAGATCGCCGAGATCAAAGAAGCGGTGAAGCAGAAGAAGATCCCGAAGGGTGAAGGCGACGACGTGCAGCGCGCCTTGAAAGATCTGCAAACGGCGCTGAAGAAGCTCGAAAAAATCCAGACCAACTGATTGCGCGACCGAGTCGCCGTCTAAGGTTCCGCATGGGCGAAAAGCGCTACGTCGACGACCGAGACCTCAGCGTCTGTAAGCCGATCTACGCCGTTTGGGAGATCACGCTGAAGTGCGACTTGAGCTGCGCGCACTGCGGCTCCCGCGCCGGCAGCGCCCGGGTCGAAGAGCTGTCGACCGCCGAGTGCTTGGACATCGTGCGCCAACTCGCCGCGATGGGCTGCCGCGAGGTCACGATCATCGGCGGCGAAGCGTACCTGCGCAAGGACTGGACCACGATCATCAAAGCGATCCGCGACGCCGGCATGGACGCGTCGATGACGACGGGCGGCAAGAACCTCACCGAGAAGCGCGTCGTCGACGCGGCGCGCGCCGGCCTGCAGCAAGTGTCGGTGTCGGTCGACGGCTTGGAAGACGTGCACGATCAGATCCGCGGCGTGAGCGGCTCCTACGCCGCGGCGATGCGATCGATCGCGCTCTTGAAGCAGCACGGCATCAAGGTCGGCGTGAACAGCCAGATCAACGCGCTGTCGATGCCGCAGCTTCCGGAGATCATGGAGCGCATCATCGCTGCCGGCGCCGTCGGTTGGCAGCTCCAGCTCACCGTCGCGATGGGCAACGCCGTGGAAAATCCGGAGCTCCTGCTGCAGCCGTACGAGCTGCTCACGCTGATGCCGACGCTCGCCGAGCTCTACGACAGCGGCACCGCCCGCGGCCTGACGATCGTGCCGGGCAACAACATCGGTTACTTCGGGCCCTACGAGCGGCTCTGGCGCGGCGGTCCCGACGGCCAAGGCCACTGGATCGGCTGCAACGCCGGCCAGAACACGATCGGCCTCGAAGCCGACGGCACGATCAAAGGCTGTCCGTCGCTGCCGACCGCCGAATACTCGGGCGGCAACATCAGAGATCTCAGCCTCGAAGAGATCTGGCGGCACAGCGCCGCGCTGCGCTTCGCGCGGGAGCGCACCGTCGATGATCTCTCAGGGCACTGCCGCACGTGCTACTACGCGGACCTTTGCCGTGGCGGCTGCTCGTGGACGACGCACGCGCTCTTCGGCAAGCCCGGCAACAATCCGTACTGCCACTACCGCGCGCTGCAGCTCGAGAAGCGCGGCCTGCGCGAGCGCGTGGTCAAGGTGAAGGACGCGCCCGGCCTCCCCTTCGATCGCGGCGAGTTCGCGCTCGTCGAAGAAGCGATCGACGCCGAGGTGTCTCGCCCGATGCCACAGGAGCTGCGGAGCCCACGCAGCGTGCGTTCCGCGCTGACCGTGCTGCCGTGACCGACATCCCCGGCCGCGTGCCGCCGCGCCTCGAGCTCTGCCCGCGTTGCAGCGAGCACATTTACGCCGGCACCAATCTCTGCCCGCACTGCGGCGGCGAGGTGCCAGCGTTGCTCGCCGCGCGCGAAGAAGCGATCGCAGAGGCGCTCGACGCGCTGCAAAGGCTCGAAGCCGCGCTCGCGCTTTCCTAGCATCGCCTGCCGTCGTCCCCTGTTTTTGGATGTCGGCGATCGCTGAAGCACGGTTGTGGCGCAGTGGCGCGGCGGCTGTGACTGAACTACTTCTTCTTCGGCTCGGCCTTCGCCCCGTCGCCGCGCACGACGAACAAGCGCGTCTGATTGTTGATCTCGTAGATGTTGATCCCGACCCAATTCCCCGGCGTCGGCTTCAAGTTCTGCAGGTGCACGGCCTTCACCGACGGCGCGTTGATGATCGCGCGAAAGCGGATCGCGCCGCTCCCCTTGTACAGCTTCTCGTAGAACTCGATGGTGTCGTCGTAATTGCGCGGCGAGACGTAGCGGGCGTCTTCGATCTTGCGCGCGTTCGGCACGATCGGCGCGCCGTAGACCCGCTCGCCCTCGGACTCGGCGCCGAGCAGCAGCAAGGAGAAGGTGGCGGCGAAAAGCATTCTGTGGTGTCTACCTTCGTCAGTGTCGATCCTCAAGACTTCGAAGCTCGAGAAACGCTATCAAAAGACCGCCGTCGTCGACGCCCTCGACCTCGCGATCGCCCCGGGCGACATCTACGGCTTCCTTGGCCCGAACGGTGCTGGCAAGACCACGACCATCCGCATGCTGATGGGGATCATCGCGGCGGACAGCGGCACCATCGAGCTCTTCGGAAAAACGCGGCGCCGCCCGACGAACGAGGACAAGCGCCAGATCGGCTACGTGTCGCAGGACCAACACTTCTACCCATGGATGAGCGGCGACGATCTCGCGCGCTTCGTCGGCGCGTTCTACCCCACCTGGGATCGTGGCGAGTTCGATCGGCTGACGCGGCGCCTCGAGCTGCCCGTCGATCGCAAGGCGTCGCAGCTCTCGCGCGGCATGCAGGTGAAGCTCGCGCTGGCGTTGGCCCTCGCGCACCGGCCGGCGCTCTTGATCCTCGACGAGCCGACGTCCGGCCTCGATCCGCTCACCCGCCGCGAGTTCTTGGATCTCATCCGCGCGCAGGCCAAGAGCGACGGCAGGACGACCTTCTTCTCGTCACACATCATCGAGGATCTCGAAGGCACCGCGAATCGGATCGGCATCTTGAAGAACGGCCGCCTCCTCTACCAGGGCGCGCCGGAGACGCTGTGCCGCGAGATCCGCCGGGTGCCGAACGCGCCGGAGCTCGGCGTTCCCGAGGGCTTCACGGTGATCGGCGCCGATGAGCGTGGCACCCTCCTGCGCGCGCCCGAGGCCCTGTGGCCCGTCGATGTCGGCGAGCCGCTCGAGCTCGAAGCGGCCTTCGTCGCGCTGGTGCGGAGCACGTCTCGCCCGTCATGATCCGCGCGTTCATTCGCAAGGAGCTGCAGCAACACGGCACCTACGTTGCCGTCGCGACCTCGCTCGCCGCGCTGATCGTGCTCCTCGACGCCTTCAGCGAGCTCTCCCACGATCCGAGCCTCGACGCGTTTGCTGCGGGGCGCGGCGGCCTGCGCATCGCGCTCGTCGTCGTGGCGCTCGTCGTCTCCAGCCGGCTCGTGAGGAAGGAGTACGCGGAGAAGACCCAGCTCTTCCTCGAAGCCCTGCCGCTCTCGCGGGCGCACATGGTGCTGATGAAGGCCGGCATCGGCCTCGCGCACGTCCTCGCGTGCGGCGGCGCGTTCACCGCGATCGCCTTCCTCGTCGAGCGCCGAAACCCGCTCCTCACCGCCGCCTTCGTCGCGCAGCTCGGCGCCCGCATCCTCGCCTTCGCCACCGCGGCCTACGGCGTCTGCTTCCTGCTCGGCTTCTTCGGCCGCTACCGGGTGCCGATCGTCATCGCGACGGCGCTCGCGCTCATCTACTTGAACGATCGCACCACCTTCGACGTGTTGCGCGTGGGGCCGTTCGCGCTGATGGACGAGACCTTCGCCACCGAGCGTGGGGCGTGGCCGGCGCGCGCGTTGTTGATCTCTCTGGCGATCGGCGTGGGCGCCCTCGCCGTCAGCGTGCTCCTCGCCAGCCTGCGCGAAGGCTCGCTCGCGGCGATGCTCGGCGAAAAAATGTCACGCCGAGAGGCGATGTTCTTCGTCGTCGCGATCTTGTTCGGCGCCAGCGCGATCTTTGCGGCCACACCGAAGAAAGCGCGCGAGCCGTTCACGCTCGCCAGCGCGGCGCCGGCCGAGGGAGGCGGCGTCCGCGTTCGCGTCGCCGATCTCGCGGGGCGCACCGAGGCCGACCAGACGATCGCCGAGTCCCTGCGCACGTCGCTCGCTGCGGCCGCGCGCGCGCTCGACATCGCGGAGCTCCCACCCGTCTTCGTCACCGGCCGCGACGATCTCGATCCGGCGCTGGTCGAGGTCGACCTCTTGCCCGACAATGAAGGCGTCATCGTCCGCGGCGACTACCCGAACCCGCGCTTCGATCGCACGCGCCTCTTCTGCGCCGCGCTTCACCACGCGCTCGTGCTGCATAGCGGCGGCCGCCTGTTCATCGAAGAGACGCATTGGTTGCTCGACGGCTTTTCGCGTTACTTCGTCCTGTCGGGCGGCGCGGGGGAGATCGACGGCGCCGTCCGTGATCGCGGCGCGCTGCGCGTCCTCTACGCGAAGGATCTCGGGCTCTCGGCGCAAGACTTCGATCGCTGGAGCGCGTATCGCGAGCGCGTCGGCGACGATCTCGGCGAGGCCGTCGCGGCGTCGCTGCTGCTCCACTTGCGCGAGCGCTACGGCGAAGCGAGCGTGACGGCGCTAGCGCGGACCGTGCTCGGCCGGCAGGTGCCGAAGGACTTTCGCGCGCTCTTCGATCGGCGGCGGAACGCGCCGCGCCGGCTCATCGAAGCGGCCACAAAGCGCTCGTTCGAAGCGATCGTCGCCGACTGGCTCGCGGCCCTGGAGCTGACCCGGTCGCCCCTCGCCGCCGCGCTGGCCCGCATCCCCCGCTTCGCCGGCGCGCCGCGCATCGACGCCCGGGGCAAGAGCGATCGGCAGATCCGCTTCGACCTCGCGCTCGCTCCGCTGCCGCGCCGCGTGCGCTTGTACTACCAGACGATCGATCCGCTGACTGGTGAGCTCTCGCGCGAGACCATGCGCCGCGTCGACAAGGTTGCGACCGCGGCCAGCGACTACGATCTCGGCGAGACCTTTCAACGCGGCCAGGTCGTGTTCGTCGACGCCGCCGCGCACTCGGACGCGCTCGACTGCGAGGTCTCGCTCGGCGGCCGCCGGCTGGTGCTCGAATGAGCGGCTTCCTCGCGCTGTCCCGAAAAGAGCTTCGCCTGCTGCGCACCTACGCCGTCTTCCTGGCGGCGATCATCGGCTTCGACGCGCTCTCGACGCTCCTCTTCTCCTATCCCGACCAGCACACCCCGGATCGGCCCGGGCTCTTCTCGGCGGCGATCGGCCTCTTCTTCGTCTACTTCATCGTCCAGGGCGTCGCCGCGCAGGACGACGACCACCAGACCAAAGAGCTCGTGTTCGCGCTGCCGACGCCGCGCTCCACGATCTTCTTCGCGAAGATCGCGGCGGTCGTGCTGCTGCTCGTCGCGGCCGATGCGCTCGATCAATCGATCGACTACGTCTTCGCCGTGTGGTCGCGCACCTCGGCCGCGATCCCGCTCGGCCCTACGCACTGGCTGCGCCTGTTCTTCGTGAACGCGTGGCAAACGGCGTGCTTCGTCTGCATCGCGTTCTTCTTCGCCGGCTTTCGTCAGCTCGGATGGCCGCTCGTCGCCGCGTGCATCGCCGCCTTCGCCCTCGCCGCCGAGCTCCGCCCAGACCTCGCGATCCTGAACCCGCTGACGATCGTCCAGTACGACTTCGACGGGCTTTCGCTCATCATTCCGTGGAAGAAGCTGTGGGCCACGGGCGGCCTCTCGCTCGGCCTCGGGGTCGTCGCCGGCGCGCTCTTCGTGCTCGATCCCGACACCCTGGCCGGCGCCCTCGACCGCTTCAAGCGGAGCCGCTGGAGCACGGCGCTCGTCCTCGCGCTCTTCTTCGCGAGCGTCGCCCTGCTCGTGCCGGTGCTCGGGCCGTGGGCGAAGGAGAGCGGGCCGAAGAGCCAGAGCAGCATCGCCGAAGGCGAACAGTGGGCCAAAGTGCGGGCCATGACCGAGCGCTACCTGTTCTCGTATCCGGCGAACGAGCACGCGCGCGCCGCGCCGCTGCTCGAAGCGGCCGACGCGGTCTACGCCGACGTGCGCGCGGTCTTCGGCAAGGACGCCGGCGCGTTGATCGCTGTCGACCTCGGCGGCTCGCGCGAGGGCACGCTTGGCACCACCCATTGGACGGAGGTGCACATCGACTTTTCGCAGCACGACACGCTCGCCGCTCAGAAGGAGACGCTCGCGCACGAGACCGCGCACGTCTTCATCAGCGTGCTCGCGGACCGCCGCTTGGACGATCGCTTCGCCGACGCCCGCTTCTTTCACGAAGGCCTCGCGAACTACGTGCAGCTGCAAACGTACGGCACCCCACAGAAGAAGGAGAACCGCCGCTTCGTCGCGTCGGTCCTGCACGCGCAGCGGCGCGCGCGCTTCGAGCTGCTCATCGACTCTGCGCGGATGACGCGCGACTACGACGCCGAGGACGCGTACACGCTCGGCGGCGAATTCGTGACGGCGCTCGTCGCGATCTACGGCCAGGGCGCGCCGGCGAAGCTGCTCGAAGCGATCGCCGCAGCGCCCGACTTGCGCGGCGAGAACGGCCCGGCGTTCTGGCGCGCGGCGTTTCAGGCGGCCGGATTTCAGCTCGACTCCGTCATCGCGCGCTACACGAAGACGCTGGAAGCCGCGCGCGTGGCGAACGAGCAGCGCATCGACGCTCTGCCAGCGCTGGCGGCCGGCGTGCGCAAGAGCGACGGTCGCTACTTCGTCGTCTTGGCCGAGGACTTGCCGGAGGAGCTGCGCCTGCGCTGCCAGGTGCGCCGCTCCGAGCGAGACCCGCCGCACGCCGGGCTCGTGCGCGGCAACAGCGTTTGCGCCGCTCCCAGCGCGGCCGGCGAGAAATCTCTGCAGTACGCGCTCGGCGTCGAAAGCTCCGACGAGGGCTGGACGATCTTCTCGCCGTGGGTCGACGCGCCGATCGCAAACGTCGAGCCGCTCGACGCCGCCGCTTGGCGTGAGCTCCATGAGCGCGGCTGCGACAATGGCGACGGCGGCTATTGCTTCGCCGCAGGCGAGGACGCCGAGAAAGCCGGTGAGAACGCCGACGCCACCGCCTGGTTCCGCGTCGGCTGCGCGCTCGGCCATACGCAGGCCTGCGTGCGCGCCCCGGAATGAACGCCGCGAAAACTTCCCCGGTCCCTTTTCGAGTGCTAGCCAGCCCCGAACAGGAGGTCTCCGTGAAGTACATTATTGCTTTGGCTCTCGGTGTCGCGTTTACGGCGTGTGGCGGCGGTAAGGACGCAACCACGTCATGCAAAGATCTGTGCACGACGGCGGGGTTCACGTCTTCGCGCGTCGACACGCAACCAAAGGAAGTGAACTGCTTCTGCTCCGGCGGCACCGGCACCGTCACCGCCGCGGCGTGTACCAGCATGTGTACGGGCGTCGGCAAGGCGAAGAGCCAAGTGTTCGGACAGTCGGCAGGCGCGAGCGACGCTTGTCAGTGTGAGTAGCGAAGGCAAGCACGAGGCACAGGAGCGCGGGCGACCTTCTCCACGTTCACAGGCATCGGCGGCGGCGCTTGCTCCGGCTCGGCCGCGCCCTTCGCACAGGCGCCTATATAAAGGAGAAGGGCGACCCAGCACCGCGGCGACGACATAGGCGCTCCCCGATAGGGACGGCGCTTGACGGCGTCAAGATGCCGGCGCTTCGGCACCGGCCTTGCTGTGGTCGATGCATGGATCGACGAAGGCGGCGCATCGGTCGGCCTCGACGCGCCGAGAATGCAGATATGTCCCAGCGCGCGCCACGCCTGACCGCCATCCTGCTCATCGCCGTCGCGGCCTGCGGGCGCCTCGCACCGACGGAGCTCTGCGCCCGGGCTCACGAAGGCGTCGACATCGTCGAGTCCAAGGGGAAGACTTGCCTCGCCGAGACGAGCTTTCACCTCGCCGCGTTCGACACCGGCGCGTGTGCAGCGCGGGTCGAGAGCGACTGCAGCGAGGGCGACCGCGCGCGGATGGAGCAATGGCTCGAGTGCTGGGACGCGCTCCCCGCTTGCTCCGACAGGAACCGCGCGAGCTTCGTCAGCGCAGGGAACGCCTGCGCGAAAACGACCGGCCTCGCCGAGGTGCCGCGGCGCTGCCGCGTGGTCTTCGGCGACACCTCGACCCGCTGAGCCTGGCTCCTCGTGACAGTGAAAAAATAGCGAGAATCCTCGGTCGGGGATACTGTGGGTTGGTATGCGTCAATCCCTGTACGTCCTCGCATTTTCTCCTTTGTTCCTCTGTGCTGTCGCCTTCGCCGATAAAGAGCGGCTCGACGCCGGCGACGAAGCCCCGAACTTCGCCGCGAAGACGCTGAACCCAGACGTCGCCAAGACGCGAGTGTTCACCTTGGACAGCGTCGTCGGCACCGAAGCGACCGACAGGAAGAAGGCCGTCCTCACGAGCTTCGTGTCGGCGACCTGCGAGTCCTGTCAGAAGGAGCTGAAGTTCCTGCAGGCGCTCTACGCCGAGTACAAGGACAAAGGTCTGCTCGTCGTCGGCGTCTCGACCGACAAGGAAGAAGGCGACACGAAGAAGATGGCCGAGCAGACCGCCGGCATCGAGTTCCCGGTGATCAACGACCGCTTCAACATCGTGGCGCAGCGCTACTTCGTGACCAAGCCGCCGCAGATGTACATCATCGACGAGAGCGGCAAAGTGGCCAAGGTGTCGACGTCGTACGACGACGCGGCGAATCGCGGCACGCTCGACGAAGTGAGGAAGAACCTCGGCCTGTCCGTGTCCGAAGATCCACCGCCTTCGCTGCAAGCGTTCATGATGGCGCCGAAGAACGACGCGACGCCAGTCGCCGCCACGACCGGCGCGATTCCGAAGACCGACCCTGCCCCGGCTGCGCTCGAAGCGCCGAAGAAGGGCGCGAAGGGCAAGAAGGCGAAGGAAGAAAAGACCGTCGCCGCCGCCCCAGCCGCGAAGAAGGTCGTCGGCAAGCCGCCCCCGAAAGCCGCCCCGCCGCCCCCGGCCGCCAAGGGCCCCAAGCGCATCGGCCGCAAGCCCTGAAAAAACGCCGATCTCGGCGCATCTGCCTTCGTCCGAACGTCCCTCCCCGGTCCCGCTCCCCGGTCCCTTTTCGATTTTGCTCCCCGGTCCCTTTTCGCGGCGCAACCCGGCAACCGATTGTCGTCATTCGGCGATAACGACGCTGGAGGGTGTCTATCGTGGGACAACCGCGCCTTGGCTCGTTGACGCTTCGTGGAAAACTCATTCTCCCCCTCCTCGCGTTCGTCTTCGCGGCCTGCTCGAACCAGGGCGGCTGCGGCGGCTTCGGCGACCCCGTCGATAGCCACATCGACAAGAAATACATTCAGAATAATGCGATGCAGGCTCGACTCTCGCCGGCGGGCTTCGCGCTCGTCGAGAGCGACCTCATGCAGCTCGTCGAGGCGGCGTTGCAAAAGCCGCTGTCGGTGAAGATCCCGAAGACCGTCGTGCCAGGGCCGGTCAGCGTCACGATCTGCGGTCCAGACGGCTGCGACGCGACTCTGAAGGTGCTCCCCGGGTCGATCGGCATCACCCGCGGGGCGCCGGACGCGACCGGCAAGAGCCAGCTCACCGTCCAGGCGAAGGTCGAGATCGAGGCCAAGGGGATCCTCAACGTCGCCGGCGCCGAAGGCCCTACGACCGACTGCCAGGTCGACCTGCGCTTCGTCGATCACTTCCAAGACGTCTGCCAGCCGACCTCGACGGCGAGCGTGCCAAAGTCATGGGCGCGCCCGACGAACCCGTACGACACCCGCCCCGAAGCCGTGGCGCCCTGGAACGCCATGAAGAGCGCCTGCTCGACCTATTGCGCTGGCAGTCAGACCGGCGCAGGCCGCGGCGTCGGCGCGGTGATTCGCATCGGCGTCGATCCGAGCCTCGGCTATCCCGAGATCACCGTCGATGGCATCGACCTCACCTTCTCATCGGTCGCCAACTGCCCAGCCGCCGGCGACGTGCGCGTCTTCCACCCGAAGCGCACGAGCTACACCTGCGCCGATGGCACCAAGCACCCGGAGTGCGAAGTCTTCGAACAGAGCATCCTCTACAAAGCGCCGCTCACCTGCTTGCTCGGCGGCTTCCTCTACGACGCCGGCGTGAGCATCCTCTCCGACGCGCTCATCGTCGGCGCGCGCGTGGCGATCAACGCGCAGCTGAAGCAAGCGCTCAGCGTCAAGTGCACGCTCGACAAGGACTGCCAGACCGGCGCCACCTGCGGCACGGTCAAGATCAGCGACGGCTTCCCCGCCGGCTGCGTCGGCACCGCGTGCATGATGCCGCCCGTGAGCGATCGCGTCTGCAACGCCGCCGGTAAGCCGGTGCCGCCGCTGCTCGGCATCGAGCGCCAGATCAACCTCGCCACGCTGACGCCGGCCTACACGCCGGACAACGCCGGCCCGGTCAAAGTGATCGCCGCGATGGGCGGCTTCGTCGGCAACGACAGCGACGCGCAAATGCAGGGCCTCGGCCTCCCGGCGAACGACGACAACCGCGGCCTCACCATCGGCGGCTTCTTCGGCGTCGACACGCACCGCGCGAGCTGCGTCGTCCCGAAGGCGCGCCCGGCCATTCGCACGATCGAGCCGCTGATCATCCCAGAGCAAGTCGATCTCTTCGACTCGGCGTCGAAGAAGATGAAGGCGACCGACTATCAAGCGGCCGTCTCGCTGCACAAAGACGCGCTCGCGCAGTTGGGCTACGCGATCTACACGAACGGCGCGCTCTGCCTCACCTTCGGCGGCTCCGCCGACTTCCCGCTGAACTCCGCCGTCCTCGCCTTCATCGTCACCTCGGTGAAGGACCTCGACCTCGGCGGCGGCACGCGCCCGGCGTTTCTCTACATCTATCCGGAAGAGGTGCCCGAGCTCGCGATCGGCGAAGGCAAGCTGCACTACGAAGGCACCACGCCGGTCATCGACTCGCCGCACATGGAGCTCACGGTCAAGAAGCTGAAGATCGAGTTCTACTCGAGCGTGCGCGATCGCTTCGTGCGCTTGTTCTCGCTCGGCATCGACTTTCAGCTCGGCGTGTTCTTGGAGTTCACGACCGACAACAAGCTCCTACCCGTGACGAGCGATCTCAAGCGCGGCCTCTCGAACGTCGTCGTGCAGAACGTGGAGATCCTGAGCGAGAAGTCGAGCGACCTCGAAAAATCGATCCCCGGCCTCCTCGACTTCGCCTTGCCGCTCGTGTCGCAAGCGCTGCTCGACGGCATCGCGCTGCCGCAGCCGACCGTACTGCCGGGCTACGAGTTCAAGCTGCTCGGCCTGCGCGGCATGAAACCGGTCAGCAACACCTCGCCCGCGCGCTTCGAGTTCCTCTCGGGCTTCGGCAAGCTGCAAAAAGCCGGCACGCCCGCGCGCGACGAAGACTCGATCGTCATCGCGCCGAGCGTCCGCGTCCAAAGCATCGACGCACGCTCGCAAGACACGGCGCCTCTCGTGACCCTCGCGCTCGACGTCGCCGATCCGGCGTTCTCGGACGAGGATGTCGAATACGCGACGTCGCTGAACGGCGGCCCCTACTCGCCGTTCTCGCGGGCCAAAGAAGTCACGATGCAGCGCGAGCAGTTCCGTTTCGCCGGCCCGCACTCGGTCCGCATCATCGCGCGCAAGGTCGGCGGCCTCGCGATGAGCGCACCGGCGACCACGTCGTTCATGATCGAGAACACGGTGCACGATGCGGCTGTGGAAGCCGATGCCCCGGCAACGTCGGCGAAGTCGCGCGGCTGCAACGCCGTCGATGGCGGTGCGCTGTGGTGGCTCGTTGCGGCAGCCTTCTTCTTCCTCCGACGCCGCAAGCACTGAACGGGAAAACCAACGCAGATGGGCCAAGATCAGCGTTTTACCCTGCGTCGTCCGGAATATCGTAGCTCAAGAGGCGTGCGTTCACCTGCACGTCCGCCTTCTCGCGCAGCTCACTGACGACGGCGCGGAGCACTTCGTTGCGCTTCTTGTTGAGCGCCGTCGTGCGCAGCTCGTCACGCTTCTGCGCGAACTTCGCGTCGTCCGCCTTGCTGCGCTCCTTGAGCTCGACGACGTAGTAGCGATCGCCGACCTTGAACGCTTTGTCCAAGTGCTTCTTGTTGTCGTCGAGCGTGAACGCGGCTTTGGCGAGCTCGTCGTTGTAGCCGATCTTCGGGATCGCGCTCTGCGACTTGTTGAACGGACCGGTCGAGCGGTAGCTCAGCTTCTTCGCGTCCTTCTTCGCCTTCGCCGGATCCTCGTCCTCCTCGACGAGGACGGCGACGTCCTTCAACGCCTTTCCAGCCTTCAGGTCAGCCACGAGCTTGTCCGCCTTCGCCTTCAACGCGGCGTCCTTCTTCTGCTCGACGAGGAGCTGCTTGGCGATTTCGGCGCTGACGTCCTTCAACGCCTTGCTCGACGCTTCCTTCGCCTCTTCCAGCTTGATCAGATGAAAGCCGAAGGGTGAGCGCACGGGCTTCGACACCTCGCCCGGCTTCAGCGCGCTCGCGGCGTCTTCGAAGGCCTTCACCATCGTGCCCGGCCCGAACCAGCCGAGGTCGCCGCCCTTCTCCTTCGACGAGTCCTCCGAGTGCTCCTTGGCCAGCGCGGCGAAATCTTTGCCCGCCTTGCTGTCCTTCTCGATCGCTTCGATCTTGTCCTGCGCCTTCTTGACGTCGGCTTCAGGCGCGCCCTCGGCGACCTTGATCAAGATGTGCCGCGCACGGAGCTTCCTCGCCTCGTTGTACTTGCTGTTGTCACGCTTGTAGCGCGCTTCGATGTCGGTGGCGTGCGCCTTCTCGTACGCCGCTACGTCGGCCGCGCTCGGCGCCGGTGCGTCGACGAGGTCGGGCAAGAGCGTGACGAAGTTCAGGTCGACCTTGTCTTCGTTGGCGATGAACTCGCTTTTGACTTCCGAGTCCGAGACGCTGACGCCGGTCTCGAGCGTGTCGCGGAACTTCGACGCGAGCAGCCGGCCGGCCAGGTCTTCCTCGAAGCGCGCCACGGTGGTGCCGACGGCGTTGTTGACGTAGCGCTCGTAGACTTGGAAGTCGAAGGTGCCGTTGTTCTGAAACGCCGGCTCCTTCAGCAGCATGTCGCGCAGCTCGTCCGGCGCGATGCGGAGGCCGTTCTTCGCGGCGGCCTGCTTCAGCACGCGCTGCTCGATGAGCTCGTCGAGCACTTGCTTCTTCAGGTTGAGCTGCTTGGCGAGCTTGGCGTCGAAGCCGCGCGGGCTCTGCTCTTGGAAGTAGCTCAAGCGGGCGCCGTAGGCGCGGCGGAACTCGTCTTCGCTGATCGACTCGCCGTCGACCTTCGCCGCGAAGCCGGTGTCCTGTACCTGAAAGCCCTGGCCGGCGGGGCCGAAGCTGATGACGAACACGGCGATGATCGCGCCGAAGAGCACGTAGATGATGAACGACTGCGAATGCCGACGCATCGCTTCGAGCATGAGAGAAACCTCCGAAATTTCAGGGTCCGTGGCGTAGCTGATCTCGAATCCAATTGCGAGACCCGCAACGAAATCCCCGGCTTACCGATAATCGGCGCCACCTATGAGCACCACGTCTGTCACGCGCCGTTCTGCCGACCCGTACGCCTACCAGCCGGAGCCGCCATCGCTCGCCGAGCGCGTCTTCGACAAAGCCAAAGAATTCGTCCCCGCCCCGATCCGGAAGGTCGCCTGGGCCGTCTCGATGCCGATCTACATGGGCGTCGCCTTCGCCAGCGTCGGCGCCGTCATCGGCGGCACGGTCGGCGGGCTCGGTGGTCCGTTGGGCTTGATCGCCGGCGGTTTGTCGGGCGCCGGCATGGGCGGCAGCATCGGCACGACGCTCGGCGCGCAGATCGCGCTGGTCGGGCTGTCGCGCGACGAGAAGTAGGACTTTCGCTCACGGCCACGGCGACCGGCGCGATCACGGCTACTTAGGCTCGAACACCGCCACGCATTCTATGTGCGGCGTCCCGAAGAACATGTCGACCGGCGTCGCGCTGACGATCCGATACTTCTCGGCCATGATCTGCGCGTCGCGCGCGAGCGTGGCGACGTCGCAGCTCACGTAGACGATGCGCTCGAAGCCGCTGCCGATCATCTCGGCCACCTTCTTCGCGCCTGTTCGCGGCGGATCCAAGACGAGCACGTTGGCCCCGGACGCATCCGCCCGCAACGCCTCGACGTCGCCGGCCGCCAGGATCTTTACCGATGCGCCGTGCGCTTCGACGTTGCGGCGCAAGCACAAGATGGCCTGCTCGTCCCATTCGCTCGCGGTGACGGTCGCTGCCTGCGCCGCGTAGCCGAGCGTCAGATTCCCTGCGCCGGCATGCAGCTCGAGCACCCGCGCGCCGCGAGGCACGGCCGCCGCCACCAGCGCCACGAGGCGCGCGTTCATCGCCAGGTTCGCCTGCGAGAAGACGCCGGGCTCGAGGAAGAACTTCGCCGCGTCGAACGCCGGATGACGGAGCAGCACCGAAGGCTCACCATGCCGCCGCGTTCCGTGCTTCTTGCCGACGCCGATCGCACCGTCGACGACGCGGCCGGAGACGAGCGCGCGCAGCGCGTCCTGCGCGGCCTTTTCGTCGGCGCTCTTGTCGAGGACGGCTTCGATGGCCAAGCGGCGATCGTCCGGCGAGTACACGCACTCGATTTCGCCGAGGATTTCCGTCTTCGCGATCGCGCGGATCAGCGCCTGCACGCGCGCGTCGAGCTCCGGATGTAGCACTTTACATACATCGAACGCGACGACCTGATGCGACGCTCCCGCAAAGAACCCGGTGCCGCCGCGGGTGCGATGCAAGCGCGTGCGATGCCGGTAGGCAAGCGCGCCGTCCGCGACCAGCGGCTGCACGCGCGACGCTTCGACGCCGGCGCGCTCCAAGATGCGCACGACCTCATCGTGCTTCCAGCGCGCCGCCGCCGCGCCGCTCCACTCGCGCAGAACACAGCCGCCGCACCGTTGGACCGCGCAAAACGACGCGGCGCGCTCGGGCGATCGCCGCTCGAATTCGAACGCGTCGACGATGGCCATGCCGCTGCGTCGCCCACCGCGCGTGACCCGCACGACGTCCCCTGGAAGCGTCGAAGGAATGATCCAGCGCTCGCCTCGTTCGTCTTGCGCGAGCCCGTCGCCGGCGCTGCCGAGCGCGCTCACCGTCAGAACTGTCTCGGAATTGACACCCACGGAAAATGACCCTACCTCGGGCGCCATGCAGAAAGTCTACAGCGACGCCGAAAGCGCGTTGAAAGGCCTCGCGGACGGCGCCAGTATCGCGGTCGGCGGCTTCGGCCTCAGCGGCAATCCGGAGAACTTGATCACGGCCGTCAGCAAGCTCGGCACGAAGAACCTCACGGTCGTGTCGAACAACTGCGGCACGACGGAGCTCGGCCTCGGCGTGCTCTTGAAGGCGAAGCAGATCAAGAAGATGATCTCGTCCTACGTCGGCGAGAACAAGGAGTTCGAGCGCCAGTTCCTCGCCGGCGAGCTCGAGGTCGAGCTGTGTCCGCAAGGCACGCTCGCCGAGCGCCTCCGCGCGGGCGGCGCCGGCATCGGCGGCTTCTTCACGCCCACGGGCTACGGCACGCAGATCGCCGAGGGCAAAGAGACGCGCATCATCGACGGCAAGGGCTACGTGCTCGAGAAGCCGCTCGTCACCGACTTCGCCTTCGTCAAAGCGTGGAAGGGCGACGCTTGGGGCAACCTCGTGTTCCGAAAGACCGCGCGCAACTTCAATCCCGTCGCCGCGATGGCCGGCAAGATCACGATCGCCGAAGTCGAGGAGCTCGTGCCGGTCGGCGCGCTCGATCCGGACCAGGTCCACTTACCGAGCGTCTACGTGCACCGGATCTTCCAGGGCAAGAATTACCAAAAGTGGATCGAGCAACGCACGGTCCGGGAGAAGAAGTAGATGCTGACCCGCGAACAGATCGCCGCCCGCGTCGCGCGCGAATTGAAAGACGGCTTCTACGTCAACCTCGGCATCGGCCTGCCCACGCTCGTCGCCAACTACATTCCTGACGGCGTCGAGGTGGTGCTGCAATCGGAGAACGGCCTCCTCGGCATCGGCCCGTTTCCCTTCGCCGGCGACGAAGATCCCGACTTGATCAACGCCGGCAAGCAGACCGTCACCGAGATCAAAGGCTCGTCGTACTTCTCGTCGGCCGACTCGTTCGCGATGATCCGCGGCGGCAAGATCGATCTCTCCGTGCTCGGCGCGCTGCAGATCTCGCACAAGAAAGGCGAGCCGCGCGGCGACCTCGCCAACTGGATGGTGCCGGGCAAGATGGTGAAGGGCATGGGCGGCGCGATGGACCTCGTCGCCGGCACGAAGCGCGTGATCATCGCGATGGAGCACGTGGCCAAGGGCGAAGCGAAGATCGTCAAAGAGTGCACGCTCCCGCTCACCGGCAAAGGCGTCGTCGACACGATCGTCACAGACCTGGCGTACATGGACGTCACGCCCGAAGGCATCGTGGTCAGAGAGCTCGCGCCGGGCGTGACGAAGCACGAGCTCGTCGCCCAGACAAAAGCGCCGCTCCTGTTCGCACCGGATCTCCAGACCATGGCAGTGTGACGCCGGTCACGATTTCAATGCGTCCGTAAATTCCGCCGGTTAGACTGGATCTCGGTCTCTCTGGGAGGTCACGAGCAGTGCCCGGTCATCTCGTCGTCATAGACCGCGCCCCGAGCGAACGCATGCTCGCCGCCCTCGCCGAAGCCGGCTACAAGGTCACCTTCATCACCACCGAGGCCGATCCTCTGCCGGAGCTGAACGCGCTCTCGAATGCGGACGCCGTCATCATCGCCAGCACGCATCCGAACGCCGAGAGGACGGCGAAGACCTTGGCGAAGGTTCGAGCCGATGGCAGCTACGCGCCGATCGTCTGGCTCGCCCGCAGCGACGCGGCGCCGTTCGTGCTCGACGTCGTCCATGACCCGCCCGACCGAGACGAGCTGCGCCTGCTCGCCTGGATGACCTCGGCTGAACGATCGCGCCGCGCCGAGCGCGACGCGCGCCGTGAAGCCGGCGACGCCCATCACTTGTCAGACCTCGGCCGCGTCGTCACCCAAGTCGCGCACGAGATCCGAAATCCGCTGACCGCGCTCTCGGCGAAGCTGCAGTGGCTGAAGCGCAAGGCCTCGAACGAGCCGCAGATCACCACGATGTCGGCGAGCCTGCTCGACGAGGTGGATCGCCTCTCGCGGATGCTGAGCGAGGTGCTCGAGTACGGACGCTCGCGCACCTACTCGCGGCGCACGACGGCAGAGGTGGCGCAGACGCTGAAGGAGGTCGTCGCGCTCTATCGCGAGACCGCCGAAGCCGCGCATGTGCAGCTCGTGCTCGACGCCGAAGACTCGGCGCGCGTGCCCTACCCTTCGGAAGAATTGCACCAAGTGTTTCAGAACCTGCTCGCCAACGCGATCGACGCGACGCCGCCCGACGAGACCATCCGCATCGCGGTGAGGAAGCGCGAGGGCAAGCTCGACGTCGAGTTCCGCAACCCCGGTCACTTGCAGGAGGAGACGCTCGCGCAGATCTTCGAGCTCTTCTTCACGACGAAGCCGAACGGCACCGGCCTCGGCCTGCCGATCGTCAAGCGCATCGTGCGCGGCGCCGAAGGCGACATCCAAGCGCTCAACGACGGAGCGGACGTCGTCTTTCGGGTGACGCTGCCGCTGTCGGCGTGAGCCGCTTTCTCCTCGTTCTTTTGCTCGCGTGTCAGGCAAAGAGCGCCGGTGACCTCCGCGCGCTCGGCCCGAGCGGCACCTTGGACAAATCGCCGCCGCCACCGCCGACAGACGTCGAAGCGATCGGCGGCAACGGTGAAGTGACGGTCACCTGGTCGTTGAACGCGGCCTCTTCCTACGTCGTCGTCGAGCGCACGCCGCAAGAGACCGAAGTCGGCGCCGTCACCGGGAATGATCTCGTCCATACGGGGCTCTTGCCCGGCACGACGCACACCTACGTCGTTCATGGCGTGAACGTGTTTGGCCAGGGAGATCCGTCGGACGAGGTCACAGCGCTGACGCTACCCGCCGCGCCGGCGAGCCTCACGGCCACGGCGAGCGCCGGACGCATCGATCTCGCGTGGGCGGCGGCCCAAGGCGGCGTCGCCTACGTGGTCTTTCGCCGCGATCCGGGCGGGGGAAGCTACAGTGAGGTGGCAACCGTCGGCGGCCTCACGTACGCAGACATCGGCCTCACCGCCGCGACGAGCTACACCTACTTCGTTCGCGCCAAGAACCAGACCGGCCAAGGTGACCGCTCGCCCTTCGCCAGCGCGCAGGTTCCATGAAATCGCTGAAAAATTGTCGGACCCCGCGTTTTTCCCGTAGAATCCAGCGCATGCGTGTCGTTGCCCACCTCATCCTCTGCTGCTTCCTGCTCGCCACCTTGCACGGGCCAGCGTGGGCGGCCGAGACGACTGTCCAGACCGGCGACGCCGTCGGCATGCCGCAGACCGATCAGACCCACACCGTGCAGGCCGGCGATACGCTCTGGGATCTCACGGCGCGCTATCTGCAGAACCCGTGGTACTGGCCGAAGGTCTGGTCGTACAACCCGCAGCTCAGTAACCCGCACTTCATCTACCCGGGCCAGCTCGTCCGCTTCTTCCCCTCGAACGAGCAGCTCCCGGCGCGCATCGAAGCCAGCGCCGCGCGTGAGATGCCGGGCGACGAGAACGCCGCCGCGGCGACCCAGGAAGGCGAAGAGACCTCGGAGATCGAAGCCCCGGCGACGAGCGATCCCGGTCAGCGTTATTCGAAGCGATCCGAGGTCACGGTGGCCGGCAACCGCCCGCTCGCCTACAACTCGAACCGCGGCATGGTCGTGCAGAACGTGCAGCTCGTCACCGAGAAGGAGCTCAAGGAGTCCGGCGAGCTCACCCACGCGTTCGACGACAAGAAGCTGCTCTCGTCCTACGACCTCGTCTACCTGAAGTGGAACAAGAAAGAGGCTCGCCCGCAGCAAGGCGTGCCGCTCGTCCTCTACAAGATGATCGAAGAGGTCGAGCATCCGGTCACCGGCAAAGACGTCGGCTACCTCACGCAGATCACCGGCACGGCCGAGATCTTGGAGGTGCCAGAGGACGAAAAAGAGCTGGTCACCGCCCGCATCCTGAAGACCTTCGAGCCGATCGAGCGTGGCCAATACGTGGCGCCGCAAAAGGGCCCGCTGCTCGCCGAGCTCAGCGAGACACCGAACGCGCACAAGCTCGAAGGCGTCGTCCTGGCGGGCGGCGTCTACTCGAAGGACCTGCTCGGTCAGTTTCACTACGTCTTCGTCGACCGTGGCACGAAGGACGGCGTGCAGCCCGGCAACAACTTCGTCGTCATGCGCAGCGTCGACGCGTTCATGGACGACGACAAGATTCCGAAGCGCGTCGTCGGCCGGCTGATCGTGGTCGACGCCAAGGAGACCGCCTCGCTCGCCCTCGTCACCCAGTCGCTGCGTGACATCGCGCCGGGCGACAAAGTTGAGATGCGGACCAATTAGGGGCATCCGCGGCGCTGGGAGGGCCGAAAACGCCTATGATGCCCGCAGCTAGCCCGTTCCACCTGTCTATGGGTACACTTCTCTAGTCATGGCTGAGACTGTCCCCGCAGTTCCGACGTATCGGCTGACCGCGCCGGGTCTGCTTCGCGATGACGCGCCGCCCCCACAGTACTTCTTCAAGCTGAGCCTGATCGATACGACCATTCAAATTCTACCGCGATATCCAATGGTTACGGTAGATTACATGGCACCTGCCACCTTGGATCCGACCCGCGTATTGAGCCCGGGCCCGAGCCCGGCAGCGGCCTTCGCCTTGCCTCTTCCCCTAGAGAACGTCGGCGGCGTCAGCGTGCTCCGCCCGAGCCCCCGCGTGCCGATCGTCGTCGGCGGACGGACCTTGGGAAGCTTCGGCGGCGGGGACGGGATTGCCGGCGTCGGCGGCGGCATCAGCCTACGCATCGGTGAGGACGGCCGGAGCGGCATCTTCGGCTCGGTGTTCGGCGCCCCGGTCGTCGGCGACTTCTCGATCGGCACCCTCTTTCGGCTTGGGGGCCGCTGAATGCCGCCGGTCAGCAATCAGCAGCCGGTGCGCCTGCGCGACCTGCGCGACACGGCGGTGCCGCGCGACAAGAGCGAAGTGCGCGCGCCAACGCGGCGGCCGAAGTTCGAAGACTCGCTGAAGCACGAAAAGGCCGGCGAGGTCGTCGGTGAATTTCCGCCGAAGTTCGATAAGGGCTTATCGAAGCAAACGCTCAAGCGCTCCGCGCTGCAAGTGGCGACCGAGCGCCAGCAGCCGCGCCAGGCTGTCGCAGCGTTGATGGCGAGAGAAGGCATCTCGACCTCGACGAAGTGGGGCTCGACCCTGAAAAAAGCGCCCGTGTTCGGCGCTGGCGCGAGCGGCGACAAGAGCGACAAGGACAAGACCGACGACGCGAAGGTCGAAGAGAAGAAGCCGGCGTGGATGATGCTCGCCGGCGACAGCCCCGAGGACAAAGCGAACCTCGCCTTCGCCGATCGGATCAAGCGCCTGCGCGATCAGCAGAAGGAGCTGAAGGACCTCGACAAGTTCAGCAAGACCGTCGACGGATTCTCGACGCTCGATCAGCACATGCGCGCCAACGACAAGCGCGTGCTGCAGGAGGCGGGACGCATCGAGCGCTCGTCCGAGAAGCAGCTGCTCGGCAGCGGCAACAAAGAGTCGATGAACCTCGAGCTGATGAAGAAAGAGATGGCGATGAACCAGGCGCTGAACATGCAGTACCTGGCGTTGCAGGACAAACTGCAGCGCGGCTTGACGTCGCTGTTGTCGAACTTGTTGAAGACGCGATCGGAAGCGACGAAGAACGCGATCTCGCAGGCCTAACGCTTGGGCGTGACATCGACCTTCAGGCCCGCCCTGCGCAGCCGATCCGCCAACACCTCGCCGATTCCGCTCGCCGGCGTGAGGACGCCGTAGCGCTCGGGGAGGTCGCGGCCTTCGGCCAACGCGAGCGCCGATTCGCCCAAGAAGCGCACGGTCGCCCAGTTGCCGGGATCGCCCTGGCCGGAGAGCTCGACCCACACTTCGCCGCCGCTGTCGCCGGTGCCGAGGAGCGTGGTCCGAAAGAAGCCGTTCTCGATCGCCGCCTCGCTCGGGCCGACGCCGGGCTTCGGGCCGACCTTCTCGAGCAAGCGCCGGGTGAGCGGCCGCGACACGAGCGCGTTGATCGCCGCGAGCCCCGCGGTCATCGCCAGCGCCGCCGCCCGCGACTTCGACGCCTGATACTCCTGGTAGACGAAGTCTTCGCCGTAGCCCTGCCCCTCGGCGGTGAGCAGGCTGTGTGATCGCCGCACGACGCGGGTGTTGATCGTGCCCATGACGAAGGGCGAGACCCAGCGATCGAGCTTCGCGTGCCGAAACACCGAGCGCACGTCGCGCGACTCCTTCTCGACGCGGGCGTTCGGCCGTGGCCCTTCGCTCAGCAAGAAGGGCAACGCCATGCGCCGCTGCTCGCCGGTCTCGCCAAAGTTGAGCATCGTCGCGAAGCTGCCGCCGTTGACGCCGCCCTTTATGGTAAAGAACGCCTCGACCTTCCGGCACGCTTCACCGTGGCTCCGGCGCAAGGTGGTCGCCGCGAGGAAGGCGCCGAGATCGGAAGGCACCGAGTCGAAGCCGCAGAACGGTACGATCTTCACCCGCTTCTGGCGCGCGGCGTGGTGGTGCTTGTCGATCATGTCGCGCACCCAAGCGGTCTCGCCGGTGATGTCCGCGTAGTGGGCGCCATGGGCGACGCACGCATCGACGACCGGCGTGCCGTAACGGGCGTAGGGCCCGGCGGTCGTCACGACCACGCGCGCCGCCGCCGCCATGCGATCGATCGCCGCGTGATCTTCGCTCGCCGCTTCGATGATCCCGACGTCGCGCCCGAGCGTGCTGGCGACGGCCTCGAGCTTCTTCTTGCTGCGGCCGGCGATGGCGAGGCGCAGCCCGTGATCCTTCGCGAGGTATTTTGCCGTGCGCGCGCCGGTGAAGCCGCTCGCGCCGAACACGACGATATCGTACTTGCTCATGGTTCTTCCTTCAGCGCGGTCGGGGGATGCAGCGCGAGCGCGGCGCTGGCCGCCGCCGCTTCGGCCGCCTTCTTAGACTTGCCTTCGCCGGCGCCGAGCACGCGATCGCCGAGCATCACCTCGCAGCGAAAGCTCCGGTCGTGCTCGGGCCCGCTCTCGCCTTGCACGCGGTAGGTCGGCACCTTGTGGAACATCTTCTGACAGTAGTGCTGCAGCTCGGTCTTGGGATCGCTGCTCTGCAGGCGCAACTTTGCGATGTCGACGTGGCGGCTGACGAACGCTTTGGCCGCGTCGTAGCCGCCGTCCAGGTGGATCGCCGCGACCACGGCCTCGAACGCGTCGGCGAGGAGCGAGCTCTTCGTGTGGCCGCCGGTCTTCTTCTCACCTTCGCCGAGGCGCAGCGCCGAGCCGAGGTCGAGCGTCCTCGCGTGAGCGGCGAGCGCGTCTTTGTTCACGGCGGTCGCCCGCAGGCGGCTGAGCTCGCCCTCGTCGGCGCGGGCGTCGTGGGCGTAGAGCAGCTCGGTCAAGATGAGTTGCAAGACGGCGTCGCCCAAGAACTCGAGCCGCTCGTTGTGCTCCTTCTCGCTCGTCTCGTTGACGATGGACCGATGCGTGAGCGCGAGCCGGAGCAGAGCAGGATCGGCGAACGCGTGGCCGATGCGCGCCTCGAGATCGTCAGCGGACAAAGCCGCCGCCGATGGCCGCGTCGCCCACGTAGAACACCGCCGCTTGCCCGGGCGTCACGGCTTTGGCCGGCTGCAAGAAGCGCACGCGCGCCTCACTGTCGCTCGTGCACTCGACGAGCGCATCGACCGGATCGCTCCGGTAGCGAAACTTCACCCGCACGCGCTCTTCCGCGCGCGGCCGCCGCGTCCACTTCGTCTCGATGACCTCGGCCGTGTCGCTGAACAAATCGGCCTCGTCGCCGACGACGACCGCGTTTTCGTCAGGCAGCACGCGCAAGACGTACTTCGGCGTGGGCCCGAGCGAGCCCAAGCCCTTCCTCTGCCCCACGGTGAAGCCGAAGTAGCCGTCGTGGGCGCCGATGACGCGGCCGTCGTGATCGCGGATCTCGCCGACCGTCACACCTTCGGGCGCGTGCCGCTTGACGACGTCGACGTACGAGCCGCCGGCGACGAAGCAGATCTCTTGGCTGTCCGGCTTGTCGTGGTTCGGCAGTTCGTGCGCCGCCGCGATCTGGCGCACATGGTCCTTGGTCATCTCGGCCAACGGAAAGACGAGGCGCGAGAGCTCCTGCTCCGACAAGCCGAAGAGAAAGTACGACTGGTCCTTCGTCTGATCATGCGCGCGCGCCAGCAAAGTCTCGCCGGCGGCGGTGCGCTCGATCTTCGCGTAGTGCCCGGTGGCCAAGTAGGCGCAGCCGAGGCCGGTCGCTTCCTTCAGCAAGATGTCGAACTTGACGTCCTGGTTGCAGCGCACGCAGGGGTTCGGCGTGCGGCCCGCGAGGTAGTCCTTCACGAACGGCTCGATGACGCGCTCCTTGAACGCCTGCTCGTAGTCGAAGAGAAAGTACGGGATGTCCAAGAGCTCGCAGACGCGGCGGGCGTCGTCCATGTCGCGCGGGGTGCAGCAGCCGCCCTTTCGGCCGGCGCGATCGGACGACTTGTACAAGCGCATCGAGATGCCGACGACGTCGTAGCCCTGCTGCTTCAGGAGCAACGCCGCGACGGAGCTGTCGACGCCGCCGCTCATCGCTACGCAGACGCGCGCGCCTTTTTCGAGCTCCTGCTTCACGCGCCCCGCTCTGCCACTTCCCCGCGGCGTTTGCCAACGGAATCTGCGAGGAGCGCGACCAAGCGATCGAGGTCCTCTGGCCGCTCGTCGCCGGAGAAGCTCACGCGGAAGACCTCGATCGCCCGTTCGCGAGAGAGCCCGAGCGCGGTCAGGACGCTCGACGGCTCGTTCGTATGCGCCGAGCACGCGGCGCCGCTCGCGATCTGCACGCCGAGCGCATCGAGATCTTCGACGAGCGCGCGGGCCGGGACACCCAAAGCCAACGCCGCCGTCACGCCCGGAGCGCGCCGGCGATCGGCGGCGATGACGCGCATGCCCGGGATCGTCGCGAGCCCCGCCTCGAAGCGGCGCGTCGCTTCGGCCAAGCGGGCTTCGCGCTGATCGTCGGCGAGGTAGGCCGTGAGCGCCCGAGCAAAGCCGGCGGCGAGCGCGACCGCTTCGGTGCCGGCGCGCAGCTCGTGCTCCTGCGGACCACCGCGGACGAGCGGCACGAAGGGATGGCCCCTTCGGAGCAGGAGCGCGCCGGCGCCGGGTGGCCCGCCGATCTTGTGGCTCGACAAGCACAGCGCCGTCACGCGCGGCTCGGCCCACGCTGCGCGCGCATAGAGCGTGGCCTGCGCAGCGTCGACGACGAGCGGTGCGCCAGCCGCGAGCGCGCACAGATCGCCGAGCGACGCCCGCATGCCGGTCTCGTGGTTGACGAGGGCGCATGCGACGAGCCCACCCGCGAGCGAGCTTGGATCCGGACGCCCGTCGTGGTCGTAGGCGAAGGTGAAGGCGCCATCGCCGAGCGCGTCGTAGAGCGACGGATGCTCGTAACGGGAGCACAGCGGCGGCGCTGGGCGGCCGGGCGAGCGTAGACCGAAGATGGCGAGCGCCAACGCTTCGGTGGTGCCCGAAACGAAGACGACTTCGTCCGGGTGGGCGCCGAGCGCTTGCGCCACTTCGGCCCGGGCTTCGCGGAGGATTTTGCGTGCCCGGCGGCCCTCCTGGTGCACGCTCGACGGGTTGAGGGGCCCCTCGGCGTAGAGCTCGCGCATCCGCTGGCGGGCGGCACCGACCAGGCTCTCTGCCGAGGCGAACGCATCGAAGTACATCGGAAAAGTTTCTCTCGACCTCGTTGCGCCGCTACAATAGCCGGGGGCTCGCGCACAACGGCCACATTGAATGGACCAAAAGTACAACCTGGAACAAGAGCTCGTCGCTCGCCGTTTGCTCACGGTCGATGCGCTCGCCGACGCCAAGATGACGGCGGCCGCGTCCGGTGAGCCTTTGGTCGAGGCCCTGCTCGAGCGCCGCCTCATCGCCGAAGAGACCTTGCTCGACCTCTTTCACCAGCGCCTCGGCTTTCCGCTGGTCGACGACAACTACTTCGACAAGCTGGAGCCGGCGACCCTGCAGTTGATCCCGCGCGACCTGGCGGTCAAAGCGCGCGTGCTGCCGCTCTACCGTTCGAACGACAAGCTCTTCGTCGCCGCCGTCGATCCCCTGAGCCCGGCGCTGGCCGAGGTCGCTTACGCCATCGGCCATCAGCTCATCGTCTGCGTGGCGCGGCCGTCGTCGATCCTGCGCGCGTTGAGCCTGCGCTACCGTGCTGCCGATCTCTTGCGGAAGGCGCCGAAGCAGAAGGCGACCGTCGAGCCGATCATCGACCTCGATCGGCCGAAAGAGCGGCCGGCGGAGCTGATGACGGAGCGCCCGAAGGCCCAGGTCGCGCGCCCAGATCCCCTGCCCGCGTTGCCGTCGCTCGCTCCGGAGAAGGCCACGGCCCCGGTGCTCGACCCGGACAATTCTCTCACCGATCTCTTTCGCCACACGCCGCCGACCGTGCAGCAGCGGCCGCAGACGAAGCGCGTCCCAGGGCCCGACGACTTCGAGCGTGCGCGCGTCGAGATTAGGAACGCCCCGGATCGTGACACGGTCGGGCGCATCGTCTCGCTCTTCGTCGCCCGATACTTCGCCCGGGTCGTCATGCTGGCGCACAAGCAACAGATGCTCTTTGGCTGGCAGTCGGTCGGCACCGATCTCAGCCCGACGCGGCTGAAGGGCGTCATCGTGCCCTTGCACCTGCCGAGCGTTTTTCAACACATCGTGCAGAACCGGACTTATCACATCGGCAAGATCGAACCGAACATGATCAACTCGGCCTTCTTGGCAGCGATCGGAGATCAGCAGGCCGGCCACGCCCTGCTCGTTCCGATCATGGTCGAGAAGCGGGTCGCCACCGTTCTTTATGCCGATACCGCGGGCGCCCCGGCGCCGAACGCGGATCTCTCGCTCGTCTATCGCTTGTGCGAGGAAGCCGGCATGGGGCTCTCGGCGCTGATTCGTCAGAAGCGCGGCGGCTGACGCCCAAAGCGAAAATCTCACGTCCTACCGCCATTTGCCGACTTCCCCACAAGTTATCCACAGGCAAAACTGAGAATTTCGTTGGCACAACGCGTCAGAGCCGCGTGCGACATTTGAGCGTGACGATTCAATGACGACGGGTAAGCGGTCGGAATCATTTCGATTTTTCGTGTACATTTTTTGGACAGTGGCGCAACAAGGCTAGGTAATCGCAGAAGTTTTGCGCAGCGCGTCTCAAATGCACACAAGGCTTGCGCGCGTCTGTGGATAGTTTTTCTGGGTTTGCTCTTGACACCCTTATTTGCGAGCAACGTCTCAAATGGCGCCCGCCATTTTCACGTCGCTGCCCCCCGTCCGCTCGTCCACCGACCAGCTTCGGCAGCGCTGGGCGGGCGCGCAGCACATCGGCGCGCAGCAATCTTCTTGTTCAACGCGGCGAGCTTTCCTTCGAGCCCGGCGAGACCCTCGCGGACGCCGGCTGACGTGTCGCCAGCCGCCACGAAGTCGATCAGCTTCTCGAACTGGCGGTGGGTCCCCCCTCGCTCGCACCGTAGCGCTTTCGTCCCCTACTGACGGGGTCCCGTTGCTCCAGCTCAGCTCGACGCCGGCCGCGCTCAACTTCGCGGCGAGCGGAGCGTTGTGGCACCGCGCCTGCAGCGTTTGGGCAGGAGTACCGTTCTAAACTTCAACGGCGGCCGAGGTCCGAATGGTGCCCGATGACTCGAAGGTGTTCGTGGGTCCCGCGGCGGATACCCGAATTGAAAAGGCGTTCAATGGTTGGAGGCGATCCGTCGGCAGCGGCCTTGGCGCGCGGGCGGTCGGATACGCAATGTGCTGGCGTAGACATCGCAGTGCGTTAGATGCGGGCGAAGCATACCTTGTTTGGGTATACCTGACTGTGGTATATATCTCCTGTGTCGATTCAGTCCTTCGCTGATGCGGCCGCGGAGTCATTCTTCGAGACTGGTCGAGTTGGCAAAGGGGTTGGCTGGGCGTCGGTGAGCACGATCGTGAATCGGAAGCTCGACATGTTGGACTACGCGGCGAAGCTGATCGATTTACGCTCGCCGCCCGGAAACAGATTGGAAGCGTTGGTTGGTGATCTTGCCGGGTTCTATAGCATTCGCGTGAACGATCAGTGGCGCGTCGTGTTCAAGTGGACCGACGCGGGACCAAGCGAGATACATGTGGTGGACTACCACCGGTGAGGTTGAAGATGTTGAAGCGCAAACGGAAGCCGACCAGTCCAGGTGAGATCTTGCTTGCAGAGTTTTTGATGCCGATGAAACTCACGCAGAAGCAGCTTGCCGATCACATCGGTTGTGACGTGAAGGTCATCAACCGCGTCGTCAATGGACGAACGTCTGTGACCGCGGAGACGGCGGTGAAGCTCGCCGCTGCTCTTCGGACAACACCCGATTTTTGGCTCAATGCTCAGAAGGCCGTCGATCTCTTCGAGGCCGAGCAGCGGCTTGGCAAGCGATTGCCGCGTCCCTTGGAAAGTGGACACATCGTCGCCGGGTGAGGCGCGGCGCGGCTTCATCCGCTCGAACGGGTACATCCACGTGAAAATGGCGCCCCCGAGAGGAGTCGAACCTCCGGCTTACAGGGCTTAGGAAGCCCCAGCTCTATCCAACTGAGCTACGGGGGCGGGCCCCTCGGGCGTATCACGCTCTGGCCCCGGCGAAAACGCTCCCCGGTCCCTTTTCGGTGTTTGCATCGCCGTTCGCTCTCGTGAGAGACCGCCGGCTTTGCGCGCCCTGGAGTGTGACGGATGCTCTCGCTGATCCTGGTGCTCGCCGTCGCGAGCGACACGAACTACCAGAGCTACGTCACGGGCGGCCGCGCTGCGGGGCTCGGTGGGGCCTTCACCGCGCTCGGCAACGATCCGACGGGGCTGCTCTACAATCCCGCCGGCCTGGTCGACGATCTGCACACGGACATCAGCGTCAGCGCCAACCTCTACGGCTTCGAGCGCACCGCCCGCAGCGACACGCCGCCCTCGCCGTTTCCCGACCTGCGCAACATCGGCCAGGCGGCGAGCGAGCTCGTGATCATCCCGAGCACGAGCGGCGTCCTGCGCACCTTCCAAAAGGATCCCGCCGGCACCGGTTACTTGAACGCCCTCGCCGCCGGCGTGATGGTGCCGTCGTATCGCTCGAGCCTCGAAGCGGTGAAGACGGCCGATCCCACGGGCCGTGCCGTCGACTACCGGCGAACCGTCGACGATCGCCTGCTGATGCCGGGCCTCGGCTATGCGCGCAAGCTCAGCGAGCGCTTCCGCGTCGGCATCTCGACCTTCTTCGTCCTCCGTACGGTCGACGCCAACGAGAACATCGTCTCGTCGCAAGAGAGCGAAGGCCAACCCGCCGCGTTTCGTTACGCCGACTCGACGCTCTCGCTGTCGGCGGGCTCGCTCTGGTGGGTGTTCGGCGTGAAGTGCCTGGTCTCGGATCGCTTCCACTTGGGCTTGAGCTTCGCGCCGCCGAGCCTGCCGGTCTTCTCGTCCACGTCTTTGCGCTACTACCGCGGCGGCGTCGATCCCGCGCCGGCCGAAGGCCAGCCGGGCTCCGAGTTCAAGCCCGTCGTCGCCACCAACTTGCCGTCGAGCTACGTCGTGCCGGCGACGCTGCGCTTCGGCATGGTCTACATGACGAAGCGCGCGTTCACGATCGCCGCCGACGTGTCGCTGCACTTTCCGGTGAGCTACGATCTCATCCGCGCGCCTACGCCGGACGTCGAAGCCGTGCTGCCGACAGCGACGCGCGTCGACCGGCTGACCGTCGCCAACATCAACCTCGGCGCCGAGTGGCTGTTCCTGCCGAACGTCTCGCTCTCGGCCGGGTTCTTCACCGACTTTTCCTCGAGCCCGAGCCTGGCCGGCCCGAGCTTCAGCGGTCCGCTCGAGCGCCAACGGCTCGCGAACATCGACTACTACGGCTTCACCGCAGCGCTCGGGTTGTACTCGGCGTTTACGTTGACCCGCATCGGCGCTTTGTACTCGTTCGGCAAAGGCTACGACGTCGTCACCCGCGACGACTTTGGGCGCCTGCTCCAAAGCCAGAACCAATTCGAGCGCGTGCCGCAGGCGAAATCTTTGCTCTACATCTTCGTCTCGTCCACAGTCCGGTTTGAATAGGAGGTAGAAATGCCACTCTTGCTCGCGTTGCTCCTCGTCGGCGACAGCGTCGGTGAAGCGATGATCAAAGAAGCGACGGCCGTGCGCCTCGACAAGTTCCTCGAGCAGTACATCGGCGAGTGCACCAAGGGCGACGAAGAGGACAAGAAGGCGTGTAAAGAGAACGCCGAAAAGTACAGAAAGGACGCCGCCGGCAAGCAGTTCGTCGTCGAGCTCGCGAGCTCCATCGCCCGCTCGATGCGCCCGATCGAGACGAAAGATCCCGCGATCCTCTCCTACCACTTCACGCCCTTCTTCGACGGCAATGGCTACGGGCTCACCTTCGGCAAGCCGACGAGCCAAGACAAAGCCGGCAATCCGAAGGTGAAGCCGGCGACGATGAACCTGCCGTCGGGCGACGACGCGCAGACCATCCTCGACGGGTTGAAGGTCGATCGGGTGACGATCCAGCTCGTGTTCACGCCGGGTGAAGTCTGGAAGATGAAGATCAAGGGCGGCGAGGCGATCTACGGCGTCGGCGTGAAGCCGGTGTTGCTGCACTTGCAGGAAACGCGTTCGGGCGCCACAGCGGATACAGTGTTTTAGATCGTTCTTCCCGCGCAGCCCTGCCAGGATTTTCCTTCGCCTTGCTTGACAGGGAGGCGCTCTTCCTTATTTTACACGCGGTTAACGGCCGCTTAGGTCGAATATAACTGAATTTCCCTCAGTAGAAGGAACGAAGACCATGGGCAAAATCATCGGCATCGACCTCGGTACGACCAACTCCGTCGTCGCGATCATGGAGGGCAAAGAGCCCAAAGTGCTCACCAACGAAGAAGGCGGCCGCACCACCCCCTCGGTCGTCGCGATCAATAAGGAGGGCGAGACGCTGGTCGGCCAGGTCGCGCGCCGCCAAGCGATCACGAACCCCGAGAACACCGTCTATTCGATCAAGCGCTTCATGGGCAGGAAGTTCGACGAGGTCGGCGGCGAAATTCGCCAAGTGCCGTACAAGGTCATCCGCGGCGACAACGGCGACGCGCTGGTCGACGTGCAGAGCAAGCGCTACAGCCCGCCGGAAGTCAGCGCGAAGATCCTGCAGAAGCTGAAGCGCGCCGCCGAGAAGTACCTCGGTGAGCCGGTGACCGAAGCCGTCATCACGGTCCCGGCGTACTTCAACGACTCGCAGCGCCAAGCGACCAAGGACGCCGGCCGCATCGCTGGGCTCGAAGTGAAGCGCATCATCAACGAGCCGACCGCCGCGGCGCTCGCGTACGGCCTCGACAAGAAGAAAGACGAGCTCATCGCCGTCTACGACTTCGGCGGCGGCACCTTCGACATCTCGGTGTTGGAAGTCGGCGAGAACGTCGTTGAAGTCGTGGCGACGAACGGCGACACGCACCTCGGCGGCGACGACTTCGACAAGCGCATCACCGACTATCTCATCGCCGAGTTCAAGAAGGACCACGGCGTCGACGTCTCCAGCGACAAGATGGTGATGCAGCGCTTAAAAGAAGCCGCGGAGAAGGCGAAGATCGAGCTCAGCTCGACGACGGAAACGGAAGTGAACCTCCCGTTCCTCACCGCCGAC
Organism: Deltaproteobacteria bacterium; assembly: GCA_020848545.1. GTDB lineage: Bacteria > Myxococcota > JADLHZ01 > JADLHZ01 > JADLHZ01 > JADLHZ01. The sequence continues at coordinate 41,251 of JADLHZ010000040.1, forward strand.
GCCACCGGCCCGAAGCACATGAACATCAAGCTCACGCGCGCGAAGTTCGAGAGCTTGATCGCCGACCTCATCGAGAAGAGCTTCAACACGGTCCAGCAGTGCCTGAAGGACTCGGGCAAGAACCCAAAAGAGATCGACGAGATCGTCATGGTCGGCGGCTCGACGCGCGTGCCGTTGATTCAGCAACGCGTGAAGGACTTCTTCGGCAAGGACCTGAACTTCTCGGTGAACCCCGACGAAGTCGTGGCGATCGGCGCCGCCGTGCAAGCCGGCGTGCTCTCGGGTGACGTGAAGGACTTGCTGCTCCTCGACGTCACTCCGCTTTCGCTCGGCATCGAGACGCAGGGCGGCGTGATGACCACGTTGATCCCGCGCAACACGACGATCCCGACGCGCAAGAGCGACGTGTTCTCGACGGCGTCGGACAGCCAGACGAGCGTCGAAGTGCACGTGCTCCAGGGCGAGCGGCCGATGGCGAAGGATAACCGCCCGCTCGGCGTGTTCCACCTGGACGGCATCCCGCCGGCGCCGCGTGGCGTGCCGCAGATCGAAGTCACCTTCGACATCGACGCCAACGGCATCATGAACGTGAGCGCCAAGGACAAGGCGACCGGCAAAGAGCAGCAGATCCGCATCACCGCGTCGAGCGGCCTCTCCGAGTCCGAGATCAAGAAGATGGTCGACGAAGCGGCAAAGAACGAGTCGAGCGACAAGGCGAAGCGCGAAGAGGTCGAGACGAAGAACAAGGCCGAGGCTCTTTGCTATCAGCTCGAGCGCAACTTGAAGGACTACAAAGACAAGCTCGACGCGGCCACGGTCAGCGGCATCGAGGCGCAGATCGCCAAGGTGCGTAAAGCGATCGAAGGCGGCAACGTCGAAGAGATCAAGCGCGAGGAAGAAGCGCTCACGCAGCTGTCTCACAAGATGGCCGAGGCGATGTACAAGACGGGCGCGGGTCCTGGCGCGGGCGCCGGTCCGCAAGATCCGGGCGCGGCCGGCCAAGCTCCGGGCGGCGGCGCCAGCGGCGGCAACGAGAAGAAGAAGGATTCGGGCGTCGTCGATGCCGAGTTCGAAGAGGCACAGTAGCCTTCCCGATTTCTGAGCCGCTCAGGCACGCCGGGCAACCTGCTCGGAGACTTGCAACCTGAGTCCCTCCTCCACATCCAACGGCGAGAGATCCGCGCGCAGGACGACCGGGTGCTTCGGCGCGTCCGTCGACACGATGACGAGCAGCTTCGTGTCCTTGTCGAGCAAGACCGGCAGTCCCTTCTTCGGATTGACGATCTCGGTCAGCTCGAAGCCCGGCGGCACGCCGAGGTGCTCCGGCACTTTGTAGCGGTAGAGCAAGTTGCCACTCTCCTTGCCGTTGACGACCTGCTTCGCCACGCCGAGGATCGGACACTCGACCTCGACCCCGCGGCTCGCGGCGGCGGCCACGCGACGCGTTCCATTCCACGTTGCGTAGGCGAAGCCGATGAGGCCGAAGCCGAAGATCAGGACACCGATGCCGAACATGAGCGCGAACGACGCCCAGCGGCCGCCGCTGACGCCGGTCGCCCAATTCAACGCGAACTTGTCGGGCGCGCCCGGTAGATAACGCACGACCGGCGACTGTTCCTGATCGACCGTCGACCATACCGTCGAGAACTCGAGCACGTCGTGATGCACCTGCTCGTTCTCGTCGTCGAAGGTCACCTTCAGATCGTAGCTATTGAAGATGAACTTGCGCGTCGTCACTTTGCCGTCGACGTCGGCGCCGGTCTCTATCGCCTTCGGATCGTCCCACACGCGGCCGTCGGCCAAGATGCGCGCGGCTTCTTCCCACTGCCAGACGCCGTAGGCGCCGCCGATGCCGATGCCGGCGAGGAGCAGCAGCACAGCGAAGAAGTGGCGCTTGAACAAGTAGCCGGAGCGGAGCTTCCAGGGTCCGGGCGGGAGGAGGTTCGCCATGCGGAAAAGATTGCCACCGATCAAGCGACTCGGCGAGCGATGGTCACGCGCGTGCGTGAGAAGATCAAAGCGGAGCGACTCTCCGCCACGCCGCGCGCATCATCGCCACACCGTGCACCCCGGTGGCGAGCACGCTCGTCGCGTTCGCTTCGTCGATGCCCCCGAGCGCGTAGAGCGGCACCTTGCTCTTCCTCGCCTCCTCGAGCGCAGCCATGCCGAGCGGCGGCGTCCCTGGATGCGAGTCGGTCTCGAAGAGCGGCGACAGCGTCACGTAGTCGACGTCGCCGGGGCTCGCGAGCATCGCGACGTCGTGCAGCGAGCGGCCGAGGATGGCCGACGGCCAGAGCTGGCGCACCTCGTCCGGGCGAAAGCTGTTCTCCGGCAGGTGCACGCCGTCGGCGCCGACGAACTTGCCGATGTCCACGCGCTCGCGCAGGACGAGCCGCTGCGACGCCGCGTGGACGACCGGCATGAAGGCCCGCACGAGCTCCGTCAACGCCAAGCCGTCTAGGTCAGGCTCGCGCACGTAGACGAGCACGCTCTCGGGCGGCAGCGACCACAGCGCTTCCGCGAGCGTGTCGACGATCTCCGGCCCCGTGCCCATCAAGCGGCGCGACGTCACGTACATCAGGGGCGGCAGCGCGGGCACGCTCATGCCGATGCCTTCTTCGCAGCGGTCGCCGCGGTGGCAAAGTCGATGACCGGGCTCGACGCCGACGCATACGCACGCTTCGGCATGCGGCCTGCCAAGTGCGCCGCGCGGCCCGCTTCGACGCCCATCTTCATCGCCTTCGCCATGAGCACGGGGGCCTTCGCTTCGGCGATCGCCGTGTTCATCAAGAGCGCGGTCACGCCGAGCTCCATGGCCAGCGCGGCGTCGGAGGCCGTGCCGACGCCGGCGTCGACGATGACGGGCACGCTGACCGCTTCCAGGATCAAGCGGATCTGATGCGGGTTCTGCACGCCGAGCCCCGACCCAATCGGCGCCGCCAGCGGCATCACCGCGGCGCAGCCGAGATCGGCGAGCTTCTTCGCCACGATCAAGTCGTCGCTGATGTACGGCAGGACGACGAAGCCTTCACCGAGCAGCACCTTGGCCGCGGCGATCGTCGCTTCGTTGTCCGGCATCAGCGTCTTTTGATCGCCGATGACCTCGAGCTTCACCCAGTGCGATAGCCCGGCTTCACGTCCGAGGCGCGCCGTCCTGATCGCGTCATCGGCCGTGTAGCAGCCCGCGGTGTTCGGCAACAGCGCGACATCCTTCGGGATGTAGTCGAGCAGCGACTCTTCCTTGCGATCGAGGTTCACGCGGCGCACGGCGACGGTCACCATCTCGGCGCCGCTCGCCTCTATGCAGGCCTTGTTCTCGGCGAACGACGCGTACTTGCCGGTGCCGATGACGAGCCGGGAGTGAAAGCGTTTGCCTGCGATGACGAAGTCGTCCGACATTATCCGCCTCCTACGAAGTGCACGATCTCGAGCATGTCGCCGGCCTCGAGCTCGACCTTCGTATGCTCGGCGCGCGGCACGAGGCGCGTGTTACGCTCGACCGCGACTCGCGCCGACACGAGCCCTAGCGCTTCGAGCACCCGCGCCACGGTCGCCTTCTCAGGGACCTCGCGCTCGGCGCCGTTGATGCTGACGATCATGGGTGGCGGTCTAGCTCAAAGCAGGCCCGGGGCTCAACGCTCGTCGGGCTGGCCGGTGCCTTTGCTCACCTTCTCTTCGACGACCGGGGCTCCCTCGCGCAGCGCATCGAAGGAGCGCAAGAGCTTCGCTTGCTCGGCGATGAACGCTTGCAGCGTGTCGCGCTCGGCGTCGCGATGGTCGAGGCGCAGGGTGGCGCCGCAGATGGTGCGGCCGCTCTCCGCCTTCGCCCAGCGCACCTCGGCCTCGATGCGCGACAAGTGTTCTCCGTTCGGCAGGCCGAACGACAGCTCGACGACGTCGCCGATCGCGTGCTTGCCGGCTGAGACGAAGCGGGCACCGACGATGCTCACGTCGAGCAGGCGCGCGTCGACGAGCTTCATCCCGATGTGCACCTCCGCCTGCGCCGACAGCGGCACGCGCAAGTGGCTCCGCACGGGGAGATCGAGCCAGTTGATGATCGCCGCGATGAGATCTTGATTGTCGAGCGCACCGGCGCGGATGATCGGCGCGGCGGCCGGAAAGAACGCGTCCGGCACGGCGCCGACGCTCGCGACGGTGACGTGGCTCGTCGCGGCGAGCTTCTTCAGCGCGGCGTGATCGAAGAGATCGCCGCGCGTCGCCTCGTCGGAGCCGTCGAGGATGACGAGCTTCTTGTTGTCGCCGGCGCGCCCGGTCTCCATCTGCAGCGTGGTCCACGACTGCAGCGGCACGAGCGAGACGTCGGCGCGGCAGAGCAGGCCGGCGCTGCGCACGAGCTCGGCGGCGCGCGCTTGCGTAAAGCCGAAGAGCAGCACCTTCGGGCCGCGTGACTTCTGCGCCTTTGCACGCTCGACGCTCTCGATGAGCTGGTGCCACTTCTGCGTCGCCGCCTTGTCGCCATCGGCGATCTTGGCGCCGAAGCCTGGCGTGCTTCCCTGCCCTTTGTCGACGATGTGCACGACGAGCGCGTTGATGACGAGCGCTTCTTTCAGCTCCGGTACGCGTAAGGTGAGCTGCACGTTCGTGTCGCGGGGCGGCGGCTGCTCCGTCCGAACGAAGACGCCGCCGCGCGAGATGTTCTGCGTGTACTCCTTCATGTACTCGGGCTTGCTCGAGAAGCTCACCTCGAAGGCGGCGTCGAAGCGCGGGGCGGCGCGCATCGGCGGCACCGCGGACGGAGCTCTGGCGCCCTTCTTCGGCTCCGGTCTCGTTTCTGGCGCGGCTTCGACCTGCTTCAGCGCGATCGTCGCGAGCGCTTTCTTCGGCGGTTGCTTGGCCGCCGCGCTCGCGAGCAGCGTCGCCACCGACGCGGTCGGCCGCCCGAGCAAGGGATCACTCGCCGACAACGCGCGCGCGATGAGCTCGAGCAAGACAACCATCCTCGGCGGCTTCACCAACGTCGCGACGACGCCGTAGCCACGCAGGATCGCCTCGCTCGGGCCGCCGGGCTCACGCGTCAGGTTGACGATCGACGGCCTGCGTTCGCCCTTGCCCTTTTCGCGCAAGCTCCTGCACACCTCTTCGAGCTCGGCGCGCACCGGCAACAGGTCGCAGACGATGAGATCGGCTGCCTGCGCCAGCTCGAGCTCGATGTATGACGAAAGCCCACGATGGGCGCGGACGAGATGACCGGCTTGGGTGATGGCTTCCGCCACGGGCCGTAAGATGGCCAGATCGTCGTCGATCACATGAATGAGCGCCACGGTCCCGCTCTCTCCTATCGGGGGGTTTGCTCCGAACGTTGTATCGGGCCATACGAGCGCACGTTGAGCCGATTCACAAGAAATGCGCTCGCCCTGCTCGTACTTTGTGCGCCTCGTGTCGCAGCCGCCGCAGCAGGTGAGCCGATGTGTGAGCGCACGTTCACGGCGATGGGCACGGAGGCGACGCTCATCATCGACACCGCGCGATGCGATGACGCCGAGCGCACTGTTCGCGGCATTTACGAGCGCGTGACCCGAGCGATGTCGCCTTGGATCGAGACGAGCGACGTCAGCCGGATCAACCGCGGCGGTGGAAAGCCTGTCGTCATCGGCGACGAGACCTTCTCGCTCCTCGAGCGTGCCGTCCTTGGATCGCGGCGGACCGACGGGCTCTTCGACGTCACCTTCGCGTCGCTCGGCGAAGTGTGGAGCTTCAAGGAGACAGTCGTGCCCCGGCTGCCGGATCCCTCCGCACTGCGCGCCCGGCTCGCGCTCGTCGATTATCGCAAGGTCACGCTCGACGCCGAGGCAAAGACCGTGTCGCTCGGCGATCCGCGGGTGCGCGTGTCGCTGAACGGCATCGCCAAGGGCTACGCGGTCGACGCGGCGGCGGCGGCGCTGCGGGCGAGCGGCGCGCGCGACTTCCTCTTGCGATTGGGCGGCGATCTCTACGCCGCCGGCACCCGCGGCGCGCGGCCGTGGAAGGTGGCCATCCGCGATCCGCGCGCGCTCGATCGCACCTTCGCCGAGCTGGACGTGCGCGACGCGGCGTTCTCGACCTCCGGCGACTACGAGCGCTTCTTCATGAGCGGCGGCAAGCGCTATCACCACATCATCGACCCGAGGACCGGCTATCCGGCGACGGCGAGCCGCAGCGTGACCATGCTGTGCAAGGACGCGACGAGCGCGGAGGTGTTGAGCAAGGCGATCTTCATCGCGGGACATACGGCGCTCGATCGCTTGCTTGCAGACAGCGGCTGCGACGCCGTGATCGTCGATCAGGCGGGCTTGGTGCACACCTCGCGGGGGGTCCAGGGTAAGCTGGTGATGCTCGGGGCGCCGGCGCGTTAACTTTGCGCGCTCGCAGAACGCCTGTTACCCCCTATCGATGTCCGCGCGCCTCGGTCCGGCCGCCCTGCTGACGTCGCTCTTCTTCACGGCCTGTGATGACCCGAAGCTCGCCGCCGTGCCGGCCAAGGGCGGCGAGTTCGCGTCGGCGATGAACAAGCGTTTCGCCGAGCGCTGGAGCACCTGCACCGGCCTGCCATTGACCGCGGTCGAGACGCTCTTGCGCATCGACGACGAGAAGAAGCGCACCGACAATTCGATCGCGAAAAAGCGCCTCGCCTACGATCGCGCCAAGGGCAAAGGTTGCCTCGACGCGTTGGTCGACGCGCCGTGCGAGGACCTCTTGAACGTGTTCGTCGAGGGCAAAGGCGCCTGCGACGCACCGTTCGTGGGCCAAGTCGGCCTCGACGATACCTGCTTCGAAGGCAACGAGTGCGCGGCCGGTAGCTTTTGCGAGCCCACCGGCGAGTGCGAAGGCGCCTGCCGCAAGTTCACGAAGCTCGGCGGTCCATGCGGCGCCGGCACCGTCTGCGAGCCGGACACGCAGTGCATCGGCGGGCTCTGCCGCGAGCGCGCGGGCGACGGCGATGCGTGCGCAGGAGAGAACCGAGTCGGCTGCAAGAGCGGGCTCTTTTGCCTGCAAACGTCGGCGACGACCGGCGTTTGTTCGAAGGGCATCGTCGACGGCACCTGCAGCCGCAGCAACGTCTGCCTCGTCGGCCATCACTGCGCGCCGAAGTCGAAGACCGCCACCGAAGGCACGTGCATCGCGAGCCGCGCCGAAGGCGAAGCCTGCGAGCCCGGGCTCTCGCAGTGCGCGTCGTTCACCTCGTGCATGAAGGGCGAGGACGGATCCTTCGCGTGCCGGGCATGGGGCGGCGAAGGCAGCCCGTGCGGCCGCATCGACGAAGAGTCGGTCGACTGCTTCAACGCATGGTGCGGCGCCGACCAAGCGCAGGCCGCGGCGCATGGCGGCACCTGTCGCGCGGTGCTCGACAACGGCGCGCCGTGCGAAGACAGCACGATGTGCGCGAGCGGGATCTGCGACCCCTTCGGACAACTGTGCGTGAGCGCTTGCCCGCTGCAGTGATGCACAGTAGCGGAGGCGCATGACCAGCAGCCGAGCGCCCCTGCCCAAGCGCGCCCTGTCGATCTTCGCGCTCTACTTGAGCGTCGTGCTCACGGCCGCGACCGTGCTCACGCGCACGATCGCCAAGAACGCCGCCGGCGCCGAACAGCCAGTGGCCGTGCGCGCAGACCGTGCCGGGCTCTCATGCGTTGCGCTCGCAGCCAAGCTCGAGGACGAGCTCTTCACTTGGTACGTCGCCGCGGTTCGCGAGCTCTCCGCCGACTCGATGCGTCCTGAGCCGACGCCAGGCCTGTTGCGCGAGTGGGAGTCGGCGCGCGCCGCTGGAGCCGAGCGCTGTCAAAGCGATGCCTCGGCCACGAAAAAATTCAGTCACCTGTTGAACGTCCGCCGCGGGCTCGAGAGCAATACATTTTTACTCGCGACGCGGATCGGCGAAGATGTGTCCGGATTGCATTGACCGATGCATTGACTGACAGGTTCCACCAGAGGGCAAACGCGTGAGCGACGAAGAAAAGAAGTCCGAGCGTTACAACACCGTCTTTTTGGTCTCTCAGATTCAAGCTGGGCAGTCGCGCAACAAGAAGATCGGCATCGCGATCGCCGCCGTGATCGTCGTGGCGATCATCTACTTCTTGTTCATCATGGAGCCGCCGCCGCACGAAGCGCCGCCCGCCGAGACGCCGGCCGCAGGCGCGCCACCTTCCGCGACCCCGCCGCCTCCGACGCCACCGTCTGCGCCAGGCGGCATCGCGCCGATTCAGCCGGCACCGGCAGCTCCCGCGGCACCTGCACCGGCGGCACCTACAAAGAAGTAGGCGTCAATTGACGCGGGCGTGCGCTTGCTGAGCGAGCTCGGACTCTTGCGCCACGAGCTCGGCGATCGTGTCTTTCACCTGCGCCGCGTCGCGCGCGTCTTGCTGCAAGGTCAGGTACAAGCGGTAGTGCGCGACGGCGGCGGCCTTGTTGCCAGTCTTCGCGAAGGCGACGCCCAAGTGGCGGTGCGGGAGCGCGAAGGTCGCGTCTTCCGACGCCGCCTTCTGCAGGTGAACGATGGCTTCTTGGTAGCGCTTGTCCTTCAGCGCTTCGACGCCGTAGGCGTGCCAGTAGCGCGAGGTCTCGGTCGGGACTTTGTGCTCGCTTTGGCAAGCGACAAAGGTAAGGAAAAGAACGACACCGGAGAGCTTCGTGATCGTGTTTCCCATGTAGCGCCATACAGCCACGTTGTCCGACGTGGTTGCCGAGTGGCGTGTGATCGGCGCCACACACGCACATGCTTAGTTAATAAATCGGGGCCGTCGCCGACTACTTCTGTGTGCGGCGCAGATAATTGAGCACGTCGCTGCGCGTGATGAGGCCGAAGAAGCGCTCGCCTTCGGTGACGATCGCGACCATGCCCGCCGAAAAGATCGGCATCAGCTGCTCGATCGGGGTCTTCGGCTCGAGCGTCTTCAGCCGCGTGCTCATGTACCCCTTCACCTCGTTCTTGAAGCGCGCCTGATCGCCGTAGACCGCAAAGAGGATGTCCGACTCGTCGATGATGCCGACGATCTTGTCGCCCTCGAGCACCGGCAGCTGCGAGACGTCGTAGAGCTTCATCAGCGCGTTGGCCCGCAAGAGCGTATCGGTCGGCTTCACGCTGACGACCGCGCGCTGCGACGCCGGCCGTGTGATGATGTCGCGCAAGTCGCCGTAGCGCTCGACCTTGATGAAGCCCTGGTCTTGCATCCAGTAGTCGTTGAACATCTTCGAGAGGTACTTGCCGCCGGTGTCGCAGACGAGCGTGACGACGCGCTTCTTCGTCTTCTGCTCGCGGCAATACTTCAGCGCCGCCGCGAGTAAGGTGCCGGACGAGCTGCCGCCCAAGATGCCCTCTTTGGCCAAGAGCTCGCGCGCGGCGGTGAACGCTTCTTCGTCGGTGATCGTATAGGCCTGCTTGACGCGCGAGAGATCGCAGATGGCCGGGATGAAGTCCTCGCCGATGCCTTCGACGAGCCAGCTGCCGGCGTCGATCATCTCGCCGGTCTTGATGTAGTGCGCGAGGATCGAGCCCTTGGGATCAGCCAGCACCATCTCGCACTCGGGCGCGGCCTTCTTGAAGAACTTCGAGAGCCCGGTGAGCGTGCCGCCGGAGCCGACGCCGCAGACCATCGCGTCGATCTTCTTGTCCATCTGCTCGAAGATCTCGGGGCCGGTGCTCTCTTCGTGCGCCTGCGGGTTCGCTTGGTTGTTGAACTGATTCACGTAATGCGAGTTCGGCGTCTCTTTGGCGATGCGCGCGGCGACGTCTTGGTAATAGTCCGGGTGGCCCTTGGCGACGTCGGAGCGGGTCATCACGATCTCGGCGCCGAGGGCCTTCAGGTGAAACACCTTCTCTTGGCTCATCTTGTCAGGGATGACGACGAGCATCTTGTAGCCCTTGGACGCCGCGACGAGCGCGAGGGCGAGCCCGGTGTTCCCCGCCGTCGCTTCGATGATGGTGCCGCCGGGCTTCAGCTTGCCCTCCTTCTCCGCGGCCTCGATCATCGATAGCCCGATGCGATCTTTGATCGACCCGCCGGGGTTCTGGTTCTCGAGCTTCAAGAAGAGCTCGCACGGGCCGGTGTCGATGCGCTGCACCTTCACGAGCGGTGTGTTGCCGATGAGCCCGAGGACGCCGCCAGAAACAGGACGGTTCATTTGTGATGGCATGGGTTGGTCTCCGTTTGCCTGCGCGGGGCGTATGATAAGGACGCCTGGTGAGCAAGGTCAGCCGCAAGATCATCTCCTGGAACGTGAACGGCATTCGCGCCGCCGAGCGCAAAGGCTTCATGCAGTGGATCGCGCGAGCGAAGCCCGATGTGCTCGGCTTGCAAGAGACGCGCATCGACGATCTGATCCTGCCGGAGCGCCTGCGCGTGCTCGACGGCTACCACGCCGTTTGGTCGTTCGCGCAGAAGAAGGGCTACAGCGGCACCGCGCTCTACACGCGGGAAAAGCCGGTGAAGACGTACGCCGCGATCGGCGACGACGCCTATGATCACGAGGGGCGCATGACGGCCGCCGAGCTCTCGGACGTCATCATCTGCAACGCGTACTTTCCAAAAGGCAGCGGCACCCTGCGCGACAACAGCCGCGTGCCGTTCAAGCTCGGCTTTTACCGTGCGTTCTTCGACTGGGCGCTCCTGCTTGCGAAGCGGCGCAAGAAGCCGCTCGTCGTCATGGGCGACTTCAACACCGCGCACGAGAACATCGACCTGAAGAACTGGAAGACGAACAGCGGGACGAGTGGGTTCTTGCCCGAGGAGCGCGCCGAGATGACCAAGCAGCTCGAGCGCGGCTTCGCCGATACCTTTCGGCGCTTGCACCCGAGCGTGGCGCGCTACTCGTGGTGGAGCCAACGCATGGGCGCGCGCGCGCGGAACATCGGCTGGCGTATCGACTACGTGTGGGTGAGCGAAAAGCTCATGCCGCGCGTGAAGGAAGCGTTCATCGACGTCGAGGTGCTCGGCAGCGATCACTGCCCCGTCGGGATCGTGCTCGGGTGACGCGTTGGCTGCTCGCGCCCGTCGACCCGCGGCCGATCGCTCTCTTGCGCATCGGCCTCGGCGCTTTGGTCCTCGCCGACATCGCCGATCGCTTGCGGCAGTTTCACACCTTCTACACCGACTACGGCATGCTCGCGCGGAGCGACGTTCCGGTGGCGCTCCGCTGGCCCTCCGCGCTGAACCCGTTCTTCTGGTCGGGCGAGCCTGCGGCGATCGGCGCGGTGTTCTTCTTCGGGGCCCTCGCGGCGGCGTGCTTGCTCGTCGGGTGGCGCTCGCGCACGGCGGCGGTGCTCACCTGGGCGTTCCTCTCGGCGCTCGGCGCGCGCAACGAGCTCGTCTTGAACGGCGCCGACACGGTGATGCGCGTGCTCGCGTTCTGGCTGATCTTCGCGTCGCCGGGCGCGGCGTTGAGCGTGGATGCGCGGCGCGGCGCGGTGGCGGCCCCGTCGCGGGCGGCGTTGATCGCGCTGCAGGCGCAGGTCGCGATCATCTACGCCGCCGCCGGCCTGCATAAGCACGGCGACGACTGGTTGAACGGCACGGCGATCTATCGGGTGCTGCAGATCGGCGTCTACGCGCGCTCGTGGACCCGCGCGCTGCTCGATCATCCGGGGCTCTGCGCGTTCTTCACTTACGCGACGCTGGCGCTCGAGCTCGGCTTCGTGCCGCTCGTCCTGTCGCCCTTTCGCCGCCCGCTTTGTCGCGCTGTGGCGATCGGCGCCGCCTGCGCGCTGCACCTCGGGATCTTTTTCGCGATGCGCGTTGGCAACCTGGTCTGGGTGATGCCGGTGGCGCTCTGTGCGTTCATCGAGCCTGCGTGGCTCGCGCGCTTGGTGCCGCCGGCGTCGCCTGGCACGCGGGCACAACGGTGGACTCTGGCGGCGCTCGTTCCATTGCTGCTCGTCTTCTCCGATCAATGGCGGCAGCTGAAGGAGCCCGAGTCGAAGCGCGGCGTCGTCCTCGCGCGTGTCGGCTTGCAGCAACAGTGGCCGCTCTTCGCGCCGAACCCCGCTCGCTATGATCACCGCTTCACCGCGCGTGCTCTGACGGCAGATGGCTCGACCATCGACGACGTGCTCAGTGAGACGCTGCCGGAGCTCAGCGCACCGCCCGACGCGATCTACAACCGTTGGCTAAAGGCGCGGACGAGCCTGTCACGACGCGCGCACTCGCCGTACCTCGGCGGCGTCGGCCGGCTCGTGTGTCTGAGGTGGAAGGAAGCGCACGGCGCGCCGCTGGCCGAGATGACGATCGTGCTGCATGTGCGCAGCAGTGTGGCGCCGGGAGAAGCGCTGGCCGAAGAGCAGCACTTCGATCTCTGGCGGCAGCCCTGTGTGTTCAGCGCCGACGGCGCCGGCGCAGCATCAGAGCGAGCATCGCCATGAACGCCAAAGGTGTCGCCTCGTTCGCTTGACAGCCCTTCTTCGGCTGCACGACGAGCGTCCCACCTTCGCGCTCCGGCGGCGCTTCGGCCTCGGCAGAGGTGCGCGCCACGCAGATGCAGACCCCGCGATCGCAGAGCGCTTCGAAGCAGCCGGCGACCTCGCAGGCGGTGCCATCAGCCGCAGGAGCTTCGCTGCACGCGCCGTCCGTCGGATCGCAGCTCGGGATCATGCACGCTGACTTCGAGGCGCAGCGCGGCTGGCCGACGCAAACACCCGCGTTGCATTGGCCGCCCTTCATGCATGCGTCGACGAGCGCGCACTCGCTGCCGTCAGCGAGGTTCTCTTCGACGCAATCGCCGGTCGCGGGGTTGCAGTACGCCGAGCGACATTGATCGCTCGCCGGGCACTGCTTCGGCGTGCCGCGGCATTCGCCCGCCTGGCAGGCGACGTTCACCATGCACTTGTCGGCGAGCGTGCACGCGGCCCCGTCATCGAGAGGCACGATGATGCAGTTGCCGCTCGGCTCGACACACTGGCCGACGTTGCACACCGGCACGCCGCCCGAGCAGTCCTTCGGCGCTTGGCCGCCACACGATCCGCCGCTGCAGGAGGCGCTGTTTGCGTAGCAGCCGGTGCCGCCGCAGGTGGTACCGTCCGCCAACAGCGCGTCGCTGTGGCAAACGCCATCGGCCGGCGTGCAGGTCGGCGCGGCGTGGCACGCTGGCCACTCGCAGACCTTGGCTGCGTACGGAATGCAGTCGCCGGTCGCGTTGCAGCGTTTGTGCGCTGCGCAGCGATCGGCCACGGAGCCATCGCAGTACGCGTCGCTGTTGCGCGCGGTGAAGGCGCAGACGTTCGTCACTTGATTGCAGTAGTTGTCGCGGCAGGTCGTGTCGGCTGGACAACCGGCGTCATTGCAGCAGCCGGCGTCGGGGACGCACTTGGTCGCGCTGCAGGCTTTGTAGCCGGCTTCGCACGTCGGTAGCCCGCAGGCCGTGCCGTTGCAGTTGGCGTCGGTCGCGTGCTCGGGGGGCGTGCAACATCGCGCTCCGCAGCGTGCCGTGTGATCGATCGGCGTGCCGACGCAGACGTCGCCGTCGCATGCGCGGGTCGTGCACGCGTCGCCGCTGCCCGCGCAGGCGATGGGGTCACAGATCGGCCCGACGTCCCCGCCGGGGTCGCCCGTGTCACCGACGCCGTTGTCGCAGGGCGGATATGCGCCGCCCGGGCAAATCGCGAGCTGGCTGACACCCGGCGGCGCAACGTAGATACCCGGCGGCACACGATCGTTCGGCAGCGGGCGGTCGCAAGCCGCGGTCAGGACGAGCAAAATGGAGAGGCAGCGAAACGACATCGATCTAACAAATATGCCAGGAAACAAGCCGGAAATCTCGACGGATCGTGCGGAGACCATGTGCGAAATCGCCCGCACGCTCAACCCACTTGCCGGCCGACGACAAACGCAAGGAGCGCGCTCAGCAAGGCCACGACCATGGCGGCTTTTTTCCACTCTGGCTTCGCCCACCGGGTCGCCAGCGCAACGATCGCCAGCATGTTCAAGACGTGCGCCGCGATGACGCGCGGCTCTTGTGCGCTCTGAGCCTGCGAGAAGACGCGCCAGGCGACGTAGGCGCCGGCGACGAGCAAGCCGGCGACGAGCAAGGGGCGCGGCTTGTCGAGCGGCGATGGGGATGGCTCTGGCGACTCGGGCGTTTCCATGCGTTCCCTTCTGCGGCCTCGCGCGCTAACACGAAGCGGTGGACCCGGGAAGCAAGAGCAGATTGATGCCGATCGCCGTCGAGCGCTTCGATCCGAAGACGCTGTTTGGGCAGATCGCACGCACGCTGGCCGAGGCCGAGTGCTTGCCGCAAAAAGAGCTCTTCGAGGCGTGGGAGGTTGCGAAGCGCACGCAGCGACGCCTGCGCGGCCGGGGAGTCCGGCGCGTGGTCGATCTGGCGTGCGGGCATGGTGTCGCGGGAGCGGTACTCGCGCTGATCGAGCCTCGGATCGCAGAGGTCGTCGGCGTCGATCGGCGCTTGCCGCCGTGCGCGAAGAAATCGTTGGCGGCGATGACGGCGCGCTTTCCGCAGCTCGGCGGCCGCGTTTCGCTGATCGAGGGCGAGCTCCGGGCGGTCGAAGTCCGCGCGGATGATCTCGTCGTCTGCGTGCACGGCTGCGGCGCGCTGACCGACGTCGCGATCGATCGGGCGATCGCCGGTCGGGCGATGGTCGCGGTGTTGCCGTGCTGCCACAAGAAGCGCGACGCCGACACCGGCGGGCTCGAAGGATGGTGCGACTTCGCGCTGGCGATCGACGTCCGGCGCGCCGAGCGCTTGAGGGCGGCGGGATTTCGCGTGGTGACGCAGAAGATCCCGGAAGAGATCACGCCGAAGAACCGTTTGTTGATCGGGGTGCCAAAGTGAACGAGCAGCGGCGGGTCACGTGGAATGGTGGGATTCGACCGACGCGCGGCGAGCTCGTCTTGCGCGGCGCGTGCGGGGCGATCATCGGCGCCGGCCTCGGGTGGTTGTCGCTTTGGTGGTTCGAAACGCTGTGGCTGATCGCGGGCGGCGCGATCGTGTGCGGCGTCCTCGCGGTGACGATGGGCGATCGTTTTTGGGCGCGGTTGTCGGGGTGGCTCGCTTGGTGGCCGTGATTCGACGCGTCGCCGTAGTCGCTGACGTCGCCGTACGATCGTGGCCCCGCCCGTGCGCCCCCACCCCTCGCTCCGCTCCACCGCGTCGACCGCGTTGATGATCGGAGCGCGCCGCCCTCCTACCGTCCGAAGCGCCAGCACTCCCACACCGCTCGCGCCATGCCCGCGATCGTCGCGTCGCGCATCGCTTCGCTCGCCGTCGTTTCGCCGACGAACACCGCGAGCGCGAGCTGGCGCCCGTTCTCCAGCGGCACGAGCCCGAGGTCGCTCGTCACCGTCGTCGGCCCGACGCCGGTCTTGTGCATGAGCACGACTTCCTTCGGCAGCCCCGCGCGGATGCGCCGCGGTCCGGCCGGCGTCTCTTGCAGCCACCCGAGCAAGCGATCGCGGCTCGCGGCCGACAAGCCGGCGCCGTTCGCGAGCGCCACGAGCAGCCCCACCGCGGCGGCCGGCGTCGTCGTACCTCGGCTCATCTCGGCCACCGAAAGGGATCGCAGGTACGCATCGACGAGGGCCGGCGGGGCCCGCTCGCGCACCCGGCCGTCGCCGAGCACGATCGCCGCGCGTAGCTCCGCCGCGACGGCCGGCGCGAGCTCGGCCGATCCGATCGCGTGCAAGGCCGCCATCACCGCCGGCAGCTCGGCGATCCCGTCGGTCGCGAACTGGTGATCGCCGCCCCAGCTCGCGCTGAGCTCGAGGCCGCGCTCGCTCGACAGCAACGCCGCCGCCACGCCGACGGTGCCACCGCTCTCACCAGCGATCCGCCGCAGCGCTGCCTCGAGATCGCCGACTTCGCAGCTCGCGCGCGGCTTGTCGAAGCCCGGTTGAAAGAGCGGCACCATCGCGTGGCGCGACGCTTCGATGAGCGCAGGGAACTGCTCGCCCATCACGCCCGTCTTGCCCTGCACCGGGTACGGAAAGTCGTCACGCACCCACTGGCGCGGCGTCCACTCACCGGTCGCGAAGCTGCTGATCGCCTCGCCTCCCAAGTGCGTCTCGACGTAGAGCAGGCGCATCGTCGTGTCGGCGCACGCGGCTTCCACATCTTGCGGCATGCGCTCCGGCCACTGCATGTCGCTGATGAGCCACGGCCGCACCGGGTTCGCCACGTTGAAGGTTCGCCGCGGAACGGCGCGGTTGTCCGGCAAGTCGAAGCGCGAGTCCCACCAGACGCCGTTGGTCGAGAGCATCGCGCCGCGCCCGCTCGCCATCGGCACCGATCCGAGCTGCTTCAACGCCGCCTTCAGCCACGCGTCGATGCCGGCGTTGTAGTCCTCGCGCGAGCGGAACACCTTGTGGCGGATCGCCAGCGCGCCGAGCTTCACGCCGAGCGCGTTCGAATAGAAGTCGTCGGGGGAAAACGCCGACACCTGCTCCGAGTAGCCGCGCACGCTCTCGTAGCCCCACCACTGCGCGATCTCGTGCCAAGTGCCATGCTGATACGCGATCGCCTCGGCGATGGTGGCCGCCACGGTGAAGCGGCCGTACAAGGCGAGCAACGCGTCCGGAACATGCACCCGCACCTTCACCGACGCGTCGTTGGTCGTGAAGTCTATCGCGAGCGGGCCAGGCAGCTCGGCGAGCAGGCGCATCGCCAAGAAGAAGGTCATGTCGGCGTTGTCGCGCACGTGGGCGAGATCGATGAAGCCGCCGCGGCAGGTGTAGACGAGGCCGTTCTTCTCGAGCCCGAACCAGTGGCCGTTCGAGTCGAGCGAGATCATGCCGTTGTCGTACTCGTGCGGCCCCATCAGCTGCGGCTCGGTGATGTTCGGGATCCACGACAGCGGAAAGCCGACGTAGCGCATCGTCATGTCCATGCCGAACGCGCAGCACGCGCGCAGCGACATCGGCGGCGGGATCTTCGGCACCAGATCGCGATCGAAGTCGTCACGCGGCACTTCGTCGCCGAGCGCTTCGGAGACGATCCGCTGCGCGTCGAGCAAGAGCCCGCTCGCGTTCCACCGCGGCCAGACACAGCCACTGAGCAACACGGCGAGTAGGATCCACCGTTGACGTTGACGTCGCCGTCGCCGTCGCCGAAACCTCACGGCAGCGCCGCCCGAAACGCCGAGGGCATCCCCGCGTCACCAAGCTCCGCCACAGGCACGAACCGCCCGCGCAGCGCGCCTGACGCGCTCACCTCGTGCACCACGATCTCGACTTGCCGATGCGTCAACGTCCGCGCCGTCTTGCGCAGCACCGCTCCCACGCGAACGCTCTTCGCTCCGATCTCCTCCAACAACGACGCGAGCTCCTCGCTCGACGACGCGGAAGGCAGCGCCCACATCCCCGCCCACAGCCCCGGCCGCACGCGCTCGACGAGCAGCACCTTGCCGCCTTGCTCGATCCACGCGGCCGCGATCCGCACGCGCTTCTTCGCGACCGCCGCCTTCGCCAGCGGATACTTCGCCGGATCCTTCGTCGCCGCCGCCGCGCACGCAGCGCGCACCGGACACTCGCCGCACTTCGGCGCCGGCGTACACACTGTGGCGCCGAGCTCCATCAGCGCCTGATTGAAGTCCCCGGGCCGCGCGCGCACGATCGGATCGTCCGCGTGCAGCGCCTCGGCGATCGCCCATATGCGATCCTCCGAGCTCTTCTCGCCTCGCCGCGTCTTCAAGCCGCCGATCCGCGACACCACCCGCAGCACGTTGCCGTCGACGAGCGCGCACGGCTCGCCGTAGGCGATCGATCGCACCGCGCCCAAGGTGTAGCGGCCGACGCCAGGCAGTGCGCGCCAACCGTCGCGCGTCGCCGGCAACCCGCCGTGCTCTTTCACAGCTATCCGCGCCGCCCGGTGCAGGTTTCGCGCGCGCGAGTAGTACCCGAGCCCTGCCCACAACGAGAGCACGTCGCGCTCCTCGGCCGCCGCCAGCGCATGCACGTCGGCAAAGCGTTCGACGAAGCGCGCAAAGTAGCCGCGCACGGCGTCCACCTGCGTCTGCTGCAGCATGATCTCGGAGATCCACGTGCGGTACGGCGAGACGACGTGGCGCCAAGGCATCGATCGCTTCGCGCGATCGTACCAGCCTATGAGCTCATTCGAGGGGAAGCGCACAGAAGAGCGCGCTTAGAACGAAGTAAAGAAGCTGTCAGCTGTCAGCCGTCGGTTCCGATAGCTGACAGCTGAAGTCTCACCAGCCGCCACAAAGGCCTCCAAAAACGGGTCGCAAAACGAGGACCAAAACGGTTCTCAGCGCCTAAGGTGGCAACGATGTCATGGTTTGGCGAGGTTATTTTTCTAGAATCGTGGCCGTGAAGCGTGGCCGTGGCCAAAGCCCGCTACAAACCCGCGTAGGCGCCGTGCTTCGAACAAACCAACGCCATGCGCACGAAGCGCCCTTGCTCGCCGCACTTCGGGCAAGCACCGTCGTTGTCCTTCATCCGATGATCGGAGGCGGCGCCGAAGGGCTCCAAGCAGTGCGACATGTACCCGTACTCGTCGACGAGCCAGATCTTCAGCGGATCGTCGGCGTCATGCACCCCACCCGACCAGCTGTAGCCGAGCTGCAACGCATCGAGCTCGCCGAAGAGGTTCGCCCAATCACCGGCGTTCGAGTTCGGCGAGCGCGGCGGAATGCACACGACGGTGCCCTCTTGCGTCTTCGTCTTGGCTCGAATCAGTCGGTACGTCGTGCGATTCATGGCCCTGCTCCCGATCCCAAGTTCATCACTCAGTCAATTGCTTGCGGAGCTGCTTCAGCCAGCCCTCGCTCTTCATCGCTTCGTAGATCTTCGATGCCGATCCCTTCAGATCGGCTTGCTCCGGCGTGTACTTCAATAGCGCGATCGCCTGCTTCTCGGCGTCGGCGGCGCTCGTCGCTTGCTTCGACTCGAGCAGGGCGTCGCGCAGGCCGTGGATCGCCTCGCCGCGGTCTTTGATCGCCCCGAGATCGAGCACGGTCTTTTGCAGCTTGGCGTAGAGCGACTTCGAGACGACGATCGGATCCTTCTCGCGGTCGGCCGGATCCATGTTCATGTACTTGCTCGACGCCACCGGGTCCTTCAGGATCGCGTCGTCGATTGGCGCGATGGCGGCGTCGTGCTGGAAGAGGCCGTTGCCGAACTCCGTGAAGGTCGTGACCTTGCGCAGGTCGCGGCGCAGCTCGTGGATGCCCTCCTCCAAGTTGTTCATGTCGTACTCGGTCTCTTCGACGTCTTTGGCTTCCTTCTTGATCGCTTTTTGGATCAACTTCCTGTCGTCTTTGTACGAGTCGAACTCGGCGTGACGCACATCGCGGACGAGCGCCTTCATGCCCGGGAACTGACCCTTGTCGTTCAACGTCCAGTTCTCGTCGATGAGCTTGCCGAGCTCCGCGCGCGCGTCGGCGATCTTCTTGTCGTAGAGCTTGACCGTCGCTTCGGGCGCGCCGGCGTCGGCGGCGTTCTTCTTCATCTGGATGAAGTACGTGTAGGCGCCGATCTTGTCCTCGATCTCTTTGATCGCGTCGAACTGCGCGTCCATCTCCTCGTCGAGGCGGCCGTGATAGAGGCCGAGGCCGCCTTCGAGCGTGAAGACGCGGCGGCGGAACTCGCTCGTGCCGAGGATGTCGATCGCTTGCTCGCGTGTCGTCGCCTTCCGGAGCTCAGTGTCCATGATCGAGGCCGGCATCAAGAAGCGCTCGGCGGCGCGAGACACGGTCTTCGCCTTGTTCGGATAATAAGTGAGGAGCAGCTTGGCGACTGCGGGATGGTTGCCGATGCGGCCCGACTCCAGCTGCGCTTCGATGTTGTGACGCAAGGTCGCGCTGCCGCCCGCGGCGACGTTCGCGCGCGGAGCTTCGGCAAGGACCGGCTGCTTGGCGGAGTTATCGACCTTGTCGCTGGCCTTCTCGGCGGCTGGCTTCGCGACGCTGAGCTCGGGCTTCTTCGCTTCGGCCGTCTCGGACGCAGCGGTGGGATCTTTGAGGTTTTGCGTGCGCAAGGATGAGATCGTTGTCGCCATGGTATGCTCATTATCGGGCCGACACCTGGCGGGTGTCGCCAATGTGCACACACCGGTCTACGAACTTGGAATCCCTCGCTTTTTGCGGCGGGCTCAGGGTAGTCCCGGGCTTCGCTGGACAGGCCTGCTGTCCTAGGGACGCGCAGCTTTCGAGGTAAAAATGGCCGAAAAAAAGCCCGATCCGACGACCATGAGCGGCATGCCGCTGAAGCTCCTCTACGGCCCGCAGGACTTCGACGCGCGGAGCGAGCACGAGACGAAGCTCGGCGAGCCTGGACGTTTTCCGTTCACCCGCGGCGTCCATGAGACGATGTACCGCGGCAAGCTGTGGACGATGCGCATGTTCGCCGGCTTCGGCTCGCCCGAGGATACGAACCAGCGCTTCAAGTACCTATTGAGCCAAGGCCAGACCGGCCTCTCGACCGCCTTCGACATGCCGACCTTGATGGGCCACGATCCCGACGACGAGCTGTCGCTCGGCGAAGTCGGCCGCGAAGGCGTCAGCGTGGCGACGCTCGACGACATGGAGCGGCTGTTCAAAGACATTCCCTTCGCCGACGTGACGACGTCGATGACGATCAACGCGCCGGCGTGCATCGTGCTCGCGTTCTACATCGCCGCGGCGGAGAAGGCCGGCGTGCCCAAGGCCAAGCTGCGCGGCACGCTGCAGAACGACATCTTGAAGGAGTACATCGCGCAGAAGGAGTGGATCTGCCCGGTGAAGCCGGCGATGCGGATCATCCGCGACATGCTCGCCTACTCGACCAAAGAGATGCCGCTGTGG
This sequence comes from Deltaproteobacteria bacterium, assembly GCA_020848545.1. Lineage (GTDB taxonomy): Bacteria > Myxococcota > JADLHZ01 > JADLHZ01 > JADLHZ01 > JADLHZ01. The sequence continues at coordinate 61,985 of JADLHZ010000040.1, forward strand.
AACACGATCTCGATCAGCGGCTATCACATCCGTGAAGCTGGCGCGAACGCGGTGCAGGAGCTGGCGTTCACGCTGGCCGACGGCATCGGCTACGTGCAAGCCGGCATCGACGCCGGCCTCGACGTCGACGACTTCGCGCCGCGGCTGTCGTTCTTCTGGGACGTGCACAACGACTTCTTCGAGGAGGTCGCCAAGTTCCGCGCCGCCCGCCGCATGTGGGCGAAGCTCTTGAAGGATCGCTTCAAGGCGAAGAACCCGCGCTCGTGGATCCTGCGGACCCACGCGCAGACCGCCGGCGTGTCGCTGACGGCGCAGCAGCCGTACAACAACGTGGTGCGGGTGACGCTGCAGGCGTTGGCGGCGGTGCTCGGAGGAACGCAGTCGCTGCACACGAACTCGTTGGACGAGACCTACGCGCTGCCGACCGAAGAGGCGGTGACCATCGCGCTGCGCACGCAGCAGATCATCGCCGACGAGAGCGGCGTGACGAAGGTGGTCGATCCGCTCGGCGGCTCTTACTTCATCGAGTCGTTGACCGACGAGATCGAGAAGCGCGCGATGGCGTACATCGACAAGATCGACACAATGGGCGGCATCGTCGAGGCGATCGAGGCCGGCTATCCACAGCGCGAGATCGCCGAGAGCGCGTATCGTTTCCAACAAGCGGTCGAAGCGAAGCGCGAGATCATCGTCGGCATCAACAAGTACACCGAGACGAACCAGGCCGAGGGCGCTGCGGTGCCCACCTTGAAGATCGATCACGCCGTCGAAGACGCGCAGGTCGCGCGCTGCAAGCAAGTGCGCGCCGGGCGCGACAAGAACGCCCACGCGCAAGCGATGGCCAAGGTACGCGCCGCGTGTCAGGGCAAGGACAACCTCATGTATCCGATCGTCGACGCGGTGAGGGCCGGCGCCACGCTCGGCGAGATCTCGAACGTGTTTCGCGAGGTGTTCGGCGTCTACCGCGACCCAGGTGACTTTTGATCGCCCTCCTCGCGGCCGTCGCGCTCGCCGCAGCGATGACCGAGCCGAAGGATCCGACGCGCGACGAGATGATCGCCGCGTTCAAGGCGGCCGAGCTCGCGATCTCCGCGGCCGATCTCGCGTACGCAAACGAGATCACGCTGCGCCTGAACAGCGGCAAGCCCTACGACACCCTGCTCGCCCTCCGCCGCTTGCGCGCGGTGCCGCACCTCGTCGATGCGAAGGTGCTCTCGCGCCTCGTCGCGCTCGCGTCGAACACGGCGCCGCTCGTCGTCTCGGCGCAGTGCCTGCAGCTCGTGAAGGCCGGCGACGAGGGCCAATGCATCGGCACGTCGCTGGCGGCCGAGACGCGCGAGCTGTTGATCGAGCTCGATCGGCCGAGCGACCTCGCGCAGGCGATCTTGCAACGCGTCGCCGCGGTGCCGGGATCCGCGGCCGATCTCGCGCCGCTCGTCGAGCCGGCGTTCGGGCCCAGCAAGGTCGCGCTCTTGTCGCTCGTGCGCGACGCCAAGTCGGTCGAAGAGCAAGGCGCGCTCCTCTTGCTGGCGAGCGAGATGCGCTGTGGCGCGAGCGACGTCGAAACGGCGATGCTGAGACCGTTTCTCAGCTCGCGATCGCTCGAGGTGAAAGTGCGCGCCGCCGCGGTGATCATGAAGCGCTCGGACGGCTGCGATCACAACGCCGCTCCGGTCGCCGGAGGCGCACGCCAAGAAGCGACGAACGTGCTGACCGACGCGTTGACGCGCGAGCAACCGCCGAGCGTCATGAACGACATCGTGCGTCTCGGGATCACCGCGTCGCCGTTGATGCCGGTGCTCCTGAAGAAGCTCGACGCGCCGCTGGTCGCGACCGTGCAAGCGTTCGCGGCGATGAAGTACCGCGCGCGCCCGGCGGTGCCGCGGCTCGTGGCGCTGCTCGACGATCCGCGGATCGCCCCGCTGCACTCGGAGATCCTGCGCGCTTTGTCGGCGATCCGCCCGAGCCCCGAGAAGGCGCGCGGCAGCATCTTGAAGGTCATCCAGCGCACGCCCAACGTCTTGCCGGAAGCGGCGCGCGCGCTCGCCGACATCGAGGCGCCGACGAGCCCGAGCGAGTTCGAGTACCTGAACCGGCTCTACCGGAAGCAATGCGCCGAGGCGTCACGCTCGCCGGGCCGACGAGAGCTCGAGCGCTGCGAGGGGCTCGTCGCGTCGCTCACGTCTTTAGGCGCGCGCGGCAGCCACGCCTTCGTTCCCCTAGAGTGAACGATGTACCGCGGCCGCTACGCTCCTTCGCCGACGGGACCCTTGCACCTCGGCAACGCGCTCGCGGCGGCGGTGGCTTTTCGGCGCGCGCGCGGCGGAGCGTTCGTGCTGCGCGTCGAAGATCTCGATCGGCCGCGCTGCGTGCCGGGCATGGTCGAACGGCAGCTCGAAGATCTGCGCTGGCTCGGGATCACGTGGAGCGAGGGGCCGTTTTTTCAGAGCGAGCGCTCGTACGACGCCGCGATCGCGGCGCTCTTCGCGGCCGGGCGCGCGTACTACTGTACCTGCTCGCGCAAACAGATCGCCGCCGTCTCCGCCCCGCACGGCCCGGCTGACGACGGCCCGCGCTATCCCGGCACCTGCCGCGGGCGGATCGAGAAGCCGAGCGGCCGCTACGCCGTGCGCTTTCTCGTCGAGCCCGGGGTAGTGCGCGTGGACGACGCGCTGCAGGGACCCTTCGAGCAAGACGTGGACGCTTCCGTCGGAGACTTCGTCATCGCGCGCGCCGACGGCGTCGTCGCGTATCAGCTCGCGGTCGTCGCCGACGACATTGCGATGCAGATGACCGAGGTCGTACGCGGCGGCGACTTGCTCTACTCGACGCCGCGGCAGATTCAGCTCTTCGAAGCGCTCGGCGCCGCACCGCCCGCGTTCGCGCACACGCCGCTCGTCGTCGCGGAGAAGGACGGCACGAAGCTCAGCAAGCGCGACGGCGGCCACACGCTCGAAGGACTACGGGCGCGCGGCGTCGATGGCCCGGCATTGCGCGATCGCATGGCCGCGCTCGGCAGTGAGAAGCGGGCGACGATCGCGTTGGACGAGATCATCTAGCGCGGCTGTTGAAAAAGGTTAGCTCGCGGTCGCTTCAGGAACGATCGACGTGCTTTGTGGTTGCTAAGCCCTGACCTGCTTAGCCCTGACCCAATCCATGGCCCTGGCCTCCCACGCCGTGGCCGCGCACGCGACCCTGACCGTGTCCATGACCGCGCTGTGTTCGCATGA
>JADLHZ010000041.1 GCA_020848545.1 Deltaproteobacteria bacterium
AGATCGCGCTCGCGCTCGAAAGCGTCGATGAGCGGATCGGAGGTGAGCGTGGAGCGGCGTACAAGACCTTCCTCGCCTACTACCACGTCCTCAACACGCTCGGGCTCGACGCGATGATCGCGCCGATCAACGAGTTCTTCGCGCCGGTGAAGAAGCCGAAAGCGAAGGAGACGCCGAGCGAAGACGGGCCGGCGCCGAAGGTCGCGAACGCCGACATCGAAGAACCGAAGGACAATCCGACGAAAGTCGAGACGCCGGTGAAAGTGCCTGCGTAGTCCGCAAGCTCAGCCGATCGGCCGGGAGTCCACCTCCGCTCCCGGCCGATCGCGCTGCGTGGTTCGCGGCTCGGTCGCGCCATCAGATCAGCCGCTGCTTCTGCCACCCACGCTGGCGCGCTTCCGCGAAGGCGACGACGTGCGCCATCATGTCCGTCGCAATGTCGCGCCCGGTCGCCGCCTCGAGCCCTTCGAGGCCGGGGCTCGAGTTCACCTCCATCAGCTTCGGCCCGTGCTTGCCGAGCAAGAGGTCGACGCCGGCGATCTCGAGGCCCATGACGCGCGCGGCTTTGATCGCTGCCTCGGTGTACGCCGCGTCGAGCTTCAGCGCCTTCCCTTTGGCGCCGCGGTGGATGTTCGAGCGAAACTCGCCGCGCTGCGCGACGCGCGACATCGCCGCGACGACCTGATCGCCGACGACGAGCGCGCGCACGTCTTTGCCCTTCGACTCCCTGATGAACTCCTGCAGCATGATGTCTTGGCCGAGCTCCCACATCGCGTCGAGCACGCTCGCCGCTTCGGTGCGGCTCTGCGCGATCATGACGCCGACGCCTTGCGTGCCTTGCAAGATCTTCATGATCACCGGATAGCCGCCGAGGCGCTCGACGCAGGAGTCGAGATCGTCGCCGCGCCGCGTGATCAGCGTCTTCGGCACGTCGAGATCGAAGCGCGCGAGCAGCTGCAACGAGCGCAGCTTGTCTCTCGCGCGCGCGATCGGGACGCTGTTGTTGACGACCGGCACGTCCATCATGTCGAACTGGTTGACGACGGTGAGGCCGTACTGCGTGATCGACGCGCCGATGCGCGGCAGGATGACGTCCGGGACCTTCAGCGGCTTGCCGCGGTAGGCGATCGTCGGCTTGCCGCGCTCGACGTAGAGATCGCACGCGAGCGTGTTGATGATGCGCACTTTGTGGCTGAGCTTGCGGCCGGCCTCGACGAGGCGGCGCGTCGTGTACAGCTTCGGGCCGAGTGAGAGGATGCCGATCAACATGCTTCAGGCGCCGCGATCTCGGAGCTCCGAGAGCACCACGCTCGGGCGTTGTATGGTCTGAACCAGGTAGCGCGCAAGGAGCCGCCGGCGCTCGGGCTCAGGGAGCGGCTCCGGCGGCGATCGCTCGGTGAGCGCATAGGTGAGGAGCGCGGCGGCGACGCTCACGTTGAACGACTCGACGAGCCCCTGCATGGGGATCGACACGAACGCTTTGCACCGCGCGCGTGCGGCGACGCTGAGCCCCGGCTTCTCCGCGCCCATCACGAGGCATACGCGGCCCTGCACAGCGAGATCTTTCGGTGCGATGCCGGTGACGTCGGCGCCGACGAGCGTGTAACCGGCGCGCTCGATCGCGTCGGCGGCGGCGTCGGTCGATGCATGCACGTCGAAGTCGATCCACTTCTCGACGCCTTGGCTGACCGTCGCGGAAAGCGCGGCGCCTTGCCCGCCGGGAACGGCGTGGACGCGCTCGAGGCCGAAGGCTTCGGCGGTGCGCAGGACGGCGGCGTTGTTGTGCGGGTCGTAGAAACGATCGAGGAGCAGCGTCAGATCGCGGCGCCGGGCGCGCGTCGTTCTGTCGAGCTTCTGCAGGCGTTCTTCGGCGACGAGCGGCGACAGCCAGGCGATCACACGCTCGACGCCGAACGCGTCGACGAGCGCGGCGTCTTCCTTCGGTTTTTGTGCCGACGTGATCTCGATCATTTCCAAGCGCCGTCATTACACGGCCCGAAAGGGTTGCGACTGGCCAAGCGATGGTGGAGACTCACTTCGCGCCTATGACAGCAACCACCGCACACGGCGACGACGTCCATTCCCTCGAGCTCGATTTCGCTAAGCACCCGAACACCGATGCTTTCGTGCCGCTTTGCGAAGCCTACTTGCGGCATAAGCGCTACATGGAAGCGATGCTCGTCTGCAAGAAGGGCATCAAGAATCTACCGAACGATCCGCGCGGGCGCTTGCTGCTCGCGCGCGTCTATATGGAGCAGGGCAAGCCGCCGAAGGCCGAGCAAGAGCTCATCACCATGCTCGAGATCTTTCCGGACAACGTCGACGGCCTGATGATGCAGGGCCTGCTCTACAAACAAGGTGGCCGTAAGAGCGATGCCATCGCGGTCTTGCAGCGCGTGTTCCTGCTGCAGCCCGGGCGCACCGAAGTAAAGGAGCAACTCAAAGAGCTCGGCGTGGTCGTCGACCAGCCCGCGCCGCCGCCGCCGCCGATGCCCGCGCAGCAACAGGGCATGGGGCAGCCGATGATGATGCAAGGCCAAATGCAGAATCAAATGCCGATGCAGCAGCCGGCCGGCCCGCCGTCGGTCGACTCGTTCTTCGGCGACGAGCAAGAGGCCGCCGCCACGTTCACGAACGACACGGCGCCGGTCCAAGCGCCGCGCTCGCAGACGCGCATCATGCAGCAGCAGCAGCGCCAACGCGGCGCGAAGATCTTGCTGTCGGTCGTGGGCGTGCTGATCATCGGCTTCGGCTCCTTCCTCGGCTACTACTTGAACTACGTCGGCAACGTGAAGAAGATCGACGCGCTCGTGCGTGAGGCGCGGCCGAACTTCGAGCAGAACACGCTGCCCTCGCTGCGGCTCGCGCTGAAGAAGTACGAGGAGATTCTGGCCATCGACGAGAAGCAGGGCTTCGCGCTCGGCATCAGCGCGTACTTGCATCATTGGCTCGCGTACCAGCAGCTCGTCGAAGAGTCGAAGACGCCCGCGGCGGCCTTCTTGAAGCGCGCCGAGACGAACGGCGACAAGGAAGACAACCAGTATCGCATCTCCGCCGCCGGCCTCGCCAAGATCGCCGCCAACGACGCGAAGGGCGCCGTCGACTTGATCGAGCCGCAGGCCGGCAAGTTCCAGAGCCCAGTCGTGTTCCTCACGCTCGGCGAGGCGTATGCGGCCATGGGCGACGAGACGAAGTCGCGTGAGGCGTTGACCAAGGCGTCGACCGCCGGCACCGCCGACAACGCGACGCTCGTGCGCCTCGGCGAAGCGAACATCGACGAAGGCAAGTACGACGCGGCGAAGGGCTACTTCGATCAGGTGTTGAACCAGCAAGGGGGCCATCCGGGCGCGTTGATCGGCCGTGTGTACTCGAACATCGGCAAGAAGGTGGAAGCGCTCGACGCCGCCGAGAAGGACGTCGAGAAGCTGTCGATCACGCCCGCCGAGTATCTGACGCCGCGCTGGAAGGCCGGGCTCGCGTGGGGGAAAGGGCTCGTCGACGTCCGCCGCAATCGCGCCCAGGACGCGCAGAAGAACTTCGACGAAGCGCAGAAGATCGATCCGAACAATCTGCGCAACTTGCAGCTCCGCGCCAAGGTCTACACCGTGAGCGGTATGCACGCCGAAGCGGCGAAGGACTTCCAAGCGGTGCTGACGAAGCGGCCGAACAACCGCCCCGCGCAAGTCGGCCTCGCGCTCGCGTACGCCACGCTCGGCAAGAGCATGGAGGCCGGGCAGATCGTCGAGCAGCTGCTGGCGAAGGACCCGAACGATCTCGAGCTACAAATCGTGCGCGCGCAGTCGATGAAGGCGCAGAACAAGCTCGACGACGCGATCGCCGCGTTGCAGAAGGTGCTCTCGCTACAGAAGAGCAACGTCGACGCGAAGATGGAGATCGGCCGCTTGTTGCGCCAGAAGAAGGACTACAAGGGCGCCGTCGATCACTACACTGGCATCCTCACGGCGAACGAGATCAAAGGAAAGGCGCAAGCGGGCGTCTACTTCGAGCTCGCGCGCTCGTATCAGGAGCAAGGCAACAGCGAGAAGGCGAAGGAGTTCTTCTTCGAGGCGATCAAGAAGGACCAAGACTTCGCCGACACTTACTTCTACCTGGCGAAGATCCTGAAGACGAAGGCGCAGAAGGAAGCGTTGCAGCAGTATCTGAAGCTCGCACCGAGCGGGGCGCACGCGAGCGATGCCCAGAAGATGCTGTTGAAGAAGTGACGTAGCCGTAGGCGTTGACGTCGCCGATCTTGATCGGCGCAACGGGGCGAAGACTTCGGCTACGGCTACGGCTACGGCTACGGCTAATGCAGCGCCTCGTCTTCCGGTGACGGCCCGGAAATATCGATCGTCCCGAACTTCTTCTCGTACTTCTCGATGTTGTCCTTCAGCGCCATCAACAGCCGCTTCGTGTGCTTCGCGCTCGAGATGATGCGGGCGCGTACCTTGGCCCGTGGCTGCTGCGGTTGCAGATAGATGAAATCGAGCGCAAACTCAGTCTCGGTGTGGTTCACCATGGTCAGGTTGGCGTAGATGCCCTGCGCGACGTCGTCATCGAGCTGGATTTGGAGCTGCATCTCTTTGCGCGGTTCGCGTTTTTCGGACATGAGAGCCCACTAACAAACTTCCGCGGGTTTTGCCTATGTCGTCGTTAGGCTCGGTGTGCGTGATCGGTGGCGGCCTCGTCGGGGTGCTCGGGGGCTACCGGCTCGCGCAGCAGAAGCTCGACGTGACGCTGGTCGAGATGCACGAGATCGGCGCCGCGGCGAGCTCGGCGGCGGCGGGCCTGTTGGCGCCTTTCGCGGAGCACGAGCAGGATAGCCCGTTGTTTCGCGCGGCGGCCGATGCTCGCCAGCGCTACTTCGCGGTGTGCGAAGAGCTCGAGGCGGCGACCCAGCTGAAGATCGGCCGCGCGCGCTCTGGCCTCGGCTTCGTGGCGCTCGACGTGGTGCAAGCGCGCAAGCTGAAGGCCCGGGTCGAGTGGCTGCGCGCAGCCGGCTTCGCCGCCGAGTGGCGCGACGATGCGCAGAGCGTGCACAAGGAGATCGCGCCAGAGATGGCCGGCGCCGCGGTGTTCCCAGATGAGGCATGGATCGCGCCGCGCGAGCTGATGGCCGCGGCGGGGCGAGCGGCGCGCTTGGCCGATGTAAAGATCATCGAACATCGGCGCGCCGTGCGTGTGCAGGCCGGTCCAAGCGGCTTCGAGGTGCAGCTCGAAGACGGCACCGCGAAGGTCTTCGACCGCGTCGTCATCGCGGGCGGTGCCTGGTCGTCGCGTCTGCCGATCGTCGACAAGAACGGCGCCGACCTGCGTGCGTCGGTCGGGATCGAAGAGACGAGCGTCGAGCCCGTCCGCGGCGTGTTGCTCCACGCGGACTGGGCGCCGCACACACTCGACACGATCATCATGCTGCGCGGCGGCTATGTCGTCCCGCGCGGCGGCAGCTCGGTGATCATCGGCACGAGCTCCGAGGACGCCGGCTTCGACGCGACCGTGACCATCGATGCGATCGCGTCGATCGAGGCGCGCGTGCATCGCGTGGTGCCTTCGCTCGGCAACGCGCGGATCGTCGATCGTTGGGCCGGGCTACGCCCTTATGCGCGTCGCGAGCGGCCGATCATCGCCGAGACGAAGATCCCCGGGCTCTTCTACGCGACTGGCCACTACCGGAACGGCATCTTGCTCGCGCCGCTGACCGCGGAGGTCGTCGCTGCCCTGGTCAGCGGGACGGCGCATCCGCACGCGGCGGCCTTCCGCTAACTCAGGGAGCGCCAAAAACGTAGACCTCGCCGCGTGTGCTGCCGCCGCCGATCGGGTTGTCCGTTGGCGCGCCGACCGTGAGCAAGCGATCGGTGCCGGCGATGGAAAACCCGAACCGGCTTCCCAGCGGACCCTCGAGCGGTGGGCTCGAGAGCCACTCCTCGGCGCTGTTGACCCGATAGTACGGCCACACCCTCGCTGCGTCGGGATCGCCGATCATCGCGACGCCGGTGCCGAGCGCGACGATCTGAGCGCCCGCGCTCACGCCGACCGCGGCCCCGAACGTTTGCGCGAGCGACCACTTCGCGCCGCTTCGCAAGAAGCGCAGCGCCGAGCCGGCGCAGCCGACGAGCAGGTCGTCGTCGAGGAGGGCGACGCTCGCACCGCACGAAGCGGCGACCGAGAGTGTCTGCTGCTCGGACCAAGTCGTGCCCTGGCGTGTGAAGATCCGCACCGCACCCGGCGCGGCGGCGACGAGGGTCGTCGTCGTGATCGCGACGGCCAAGATGCCAGGGACGCTCGCCGAGTGCTGCTGCGGCCAGCCGCTGCTCGCTCGGCTGAACACGTAGACGCGATCGAAGGACGCGACGGCAAGGACCGTTCGTGCGGCCGCCAGGGCCGTGCCGAAGCCAGTCGTCGTGTCGTTCGGCGCGAGCGCGATCGCCGGCGTCGATGTGTTGGCCAACGCCGCCGGGGCGTCGAAGAGATCGACGCGGCCAGTCCCGGTTGGCACACCGACGAAGAGCGCGTCGTCGATCATCGCGAGCGCGGCTGGCGCGGCGCTTGGGATCCGCGCATGCTCGGCGAAGCTGCTCGCGCCGCGCGTCCACACGACGATCTCGGCTGTGAAGGGTGCATCGGTGACGAGCGGCGCGGCGAGCGCGGCGACGGTGCTGCCAAAGAGCGCGACGTTGCGTCCGAGGCGGCCCGGGACCATCGTGTTCTCGAGCGACTGCGTCTGCGCTTCGCACTTGTTGCCGAGGCAGCGGGCAAAGGCGCAATCGTTGGCGCTGCCGCAACGCCGGCCGAGCCCGCATGGCGCGCACTCGCCGCCGCAGTCGACGTCGGTCTCGGTGCTGCCGCGCAGGCCGTCGTCGCAGCGCGTGGGTGCGCACACACCAGCGTCGCAGATCTCGGTCTCGCAGTCGCTGCTGGCCGCGCAGCTCTGCCCGGCCACGCACGGCCCGCACGGTCCGCCGCAGTCGACGTCGCTCTCTTGGCCGTCGTGCGCGCCGTTGCCGCATAGCCCGCGGGGGTTCGTCGCAGGAAAATCGCGCGCGAGGTTGAGGCACGCCGCGAGGAGCACGGCCGCGGCCGCGAGCGCACGCATCAGAACGATCCTCGCAGGGACAGCGCCGCGCCTTCGCCCGTGACGGCGGCGCCGACTTGCACCGGCGCCTTCGGGATGGTCAGGCCGACGACCAGCGTGCCGATGCCGAAGCCGGCGCCCACGACGATCACGCCGATGCCGAAGCCGCGTTGCGTATTCGAGCGATCGACGGCGCGGCGGAGGTCGCGATAGCGCGCGTCGGCGTCGTCCTCGCTGACGGCGCCGAGGTACGCGCGATACTCCTTCGCGGCGATCGCCGCCTGCGACGGCGCCGACGCCAGCAAGGGCACGCCAATGCCCGTGCAGATCCCGGCCATGATCCCGAGCGCGGCGACGATCCACGCTCTGCCGCGGCGGCGGTTGGCCGTGTCGATCTGGGCGCGGACGTCTTGCTCGACGCGCGCGCGCTCGACCTTTTGATCGGCGAGTGCCACGTGCTCGGCGTGTGGCTTCTGCGCTGCGAGCGCGATCGTGCGCTTCTGCTCGGCGTACCCGGCGAGCAAGACGCGGATCGTGTGCGGCCCTGGCGCGATGCGGCCGACGTAGGCCGGGGTCCTGCCGATCGCCACGTCATCGACGAGCACATCGGCGCCCGCGGGCGTGCTCAGCACCTCGAGCGAAGTCGTCGGCGGCACCTGGCCGAAGAGCCCATAAAGCGCGTCCTCGACCGCCCTTGCGTAGCGCCGCTCTTCGTTCTGCACGTTCGCCTGGCTGCGCGACTCGACGGCGCCGCGTTCCGGATCGATGAGCGTCATCGTGACGATCAACTGCTCGCCGAGCGCGCTGAGCGTCACCGTGAGCAGTCGGTTGGCACCGAGCGCGCCTGCGATCTCGACGGCGCAGGAGACGTCGCTGCAGCCGAGCGAGTCCTTCATGCGCTCGAAGCCGAGGATCGCCGAGATGTCGCTCGAGCCGATGACGGTGAAGGTGCCCATGGACGAGAGCGCGTTGAGCACGAGCTGCTCCGCGGCCTTCGCGGTGTCGGGCTGCACGCGGTTTGCCTGCGGTGGCATCACGGCGAGGCGGGGCTTAGTGTCCGCGACGCTCAGCAGCGGGATGAGCAAGGCGGCGAGCATCAATAGACGAACGGGACGATGCGGTGCGGGACGCGCTTACAGTACTCCGCCCAGTCGTCGCCGTACTTCTCCTCGCACGCGTGATGATCGCGGCGCTCGCGATCGATGAGCAGCGGCGCGAAGTAGATGAAGTAGAAGTAGGGCGGAAGGTGCGCGAAGCCGCAGGGCAAACACCACGCGAGCGCCATCATCAGATCGCCCAAGTAGTTCGCGTGCCGCGCGAGCCCCCACCAGCCCGAGGTCAACAGCTTGGTGCCGCGCTTCGTCTGCATGAACGTGGCCGGCTTGCCCCAAATGTGCGACGCCGGCTCGGTCTTGAACTTGTGCTTCTGCAGGTTCGCGGTCCGGAAGATGAAGTAGCCGCCGGCATTCAGAAGGCAGATTCCGATGACCGCCCACCACGCGAGCGCCGGCGCGTGCGTGACGAGGTACTGCGCCTGCAGCGAGAAGATGAACGGCATCCACACGACGAAGCCGAAGCCGAGCATGAAGCCGAAATTCTCGTTGTTGATGTCCCAGGTCGAGAGCATCGCGTGCTCGAAGATGTAGAAGTCGATGACATAGGCGAGTTGGAACAAGACGACGAGCAGCATCGCCAAGCTGAGCGTTCCGTCGCGCTCGTACTGGGCGCCGGCCATCGCCAAGGTGAGAACGATCCACGTCGTCATCCCGATCTTCGACTCGAAGAAGAGCTTGAGATCGAAGCCGCCCGTCTCGACGCGTTTCGAGGCGCCAGAAACGTTGACGGTGATGCCTTCGGGCGTGACCGCAGTCGCGGCCGATGACAAGCCACGCAGGCGGGGATTCAATCCGGTGCCCATGAAGTAGTCGTAGATGAAGTTGCCGCTGCGGTGCTCGACGCGCGACGAGCGCTGCCCGATCCAGTAGAGGAAGGCCGCGAGCACGTACGAGCCGAGGATGCCAACGCTGAGCAGTGGGCCGAGCTCGGCCAAGATCGTCGACGCGCGCAAGATGCCGCCTGCCCACAGGCCGGCCATCGCCGCCAGCGAGACGCCGAGCGAGAGCAAGCCGTTCAAGCGGTACTTGAGGACGACGCCGTCGCGCGCCTTCAAGCCCTCGACCACGCGGCCGGGGAGCACGATCTGCAAGACGATCTGAAACGCGAGCCACGCAGAGAAGAACCCGAGCGCTCGCCACGTGGGCAACGGCCAATCCGTGAGCGCGGGCAATGCGAGGCTGCCGCCGTGCTTGTGCACGCAGATCCACAGATAAACCGAGAGCACCGGCAGCAGCGTCATGAACGCGACGCCGCCGAGGACGCCGCCGAACGCGCGCGGCTCGATGCGGGTAAATGCCGGGGGATTCTCGCTCATGCCGCGACGCTGAGCACCGGCGCGCCGGCGCGACGCTTCAACGCACCGCGCGCTTCGAACCACGCGATCTGCTCGTCGTAAGCCGCGAACACGCTGGTCGGCTTGAACCCGAGATCCGTCTGCGCCTTCTGCGTCGTCGCCGATTTCGAAGAGGACAAGAGGCGGATCGTGCCAGGCGTGAAGCGCGGCGGCACGTCGGGGAAGAAGCGCTTCATGACGAAGGTCGATGCTGCCGCGACCGGCTTCATCAGCGGCAGCGGCAACTTCAAGCGCGGCATCGGCGCGCCGATCTGCTTGTGCAAGTGCTGCAAGATGTCTTCGAGCGTGTGGTGGCCGCCGCTCAAGATGTAGCGCTCGCCGGTCTTGCCCTTCTCCATCGCGAGCAAGTGGCCGGCGACCACGTCACGGACGGCGACGAACTCGAAGCCGCCGGGCAGATACGCGCGCATTTTACCGGCGGCGAAGTCCAAGATCGTGCGGCCGACGGATGAGGGCAAATAGTCGTGCGGGCCGACGACGCCCGACGGATTGACGATGACGATGTCCATGCCGCGCGCGACGGCGCGGTGCGCTTCGAGCTCGCTCACCGCCTTCGACAATTCGTAGTCCAAGTGCACGTCATACGGATTCACGGTGAACGTCTCGTCGCTCGGGCCGTGTGGGTTCACGCCGATGGCGCCGAAGGACGAGCAGTAGACCGTGCGCTCCACGCCGGCGCGCTCGGCGACGTCGAAGAGGCTCTTCGTGCCGACGACGTTCGTGGCGAAGAGCTCGTCAGTGTCGCCCGCGCGCAGCGAGACGAACGCCGCCACGTGGTACATGCGATCGCAGCCTTGCACGGCGGGCTTCAACGACTCTTTGTCGCGCAGATCGCCGTAGACGCGCTCGACGTCGAGGCCGTCCAAGGCGGTGTTGTTCGCGTCGCGCTGGCAGAGCACCTTCACGGCAACGCCGCGCGCGAGCAATTCCCGCACGAGGTTGGCGCCGACGTGGCCAGAGCCGCCGGTGACGAGCGTCTTCTTGGCGGTCACTCTGCCACCTGCAACGACGCCGCGGACGGCGACTCGGTCGCGCGACCAGCTTTCTTCGTGGTCGAGACGCGCTTCTTCAGCGACGCTTCGTACTCATCCCACTTCTTCATCGTCAGCTGCTGCGCCTTCGGCACGAAGGGGTTGAACTCGAAGCTCGGCCGGCCGCCGTGGCGGTTGTGCGCCACTTGCTCGGCTTCCATGATCCAGTTGTCCTGGCCGAGGACGGGCTGCACGTAGAGCTTGTTCGCCAGCGCCATCACCGGCTGCTGCAGCCAGCGCGGCAGCGTCGCCTTCACGAAGGGCAGCTTGAACGACTTGAACGTGAACACGTAGAAGATGTGCGTCGTCTGCTCGTCGATCGGCCGCAGAAAGAGCCAGTGCAGGTACTTGCCGTCGATGTCCGAGCGCTGGAACGGATACTCGTACCAGAGCTTGATCGTGTTCAGGTTCACGCTGCCGCTGTCGGCGAAGTACTTCACGAACGGGCCGCCGCCGATCTTCGTCTCGTAGCGCACTTCGACCGAGTCATCCGTCGTGTCGATGCCGGTGAAGCGCGCCGACGCGAACGGCCGGTAATCGCGGTGCAAGAACTCGTGATAGAAGTCGCACACGTTCTCGACGATCATCGAGTGGTGGCACTTGACCACGTAGTCGACCGGGATCGTCGCCCAGTTCTTTTCGACCGGCTCCATGTGCGGCAGCGCCGAGAGCTGCGCTTTTTCCGGATCGCCCGGGAACACCCAGACGATCCCGTACTTCTCGGTCACCGGAAACGAGCCGACGCGGATGTCCGGCCGGTTCTTCGTGCGGACTTCGTGCGGGATCTTCGTGCATTCGCCGCCGCCGTCGAACTGCCAGCCGTGGTAGCCGCACGCGAGGTCGCAGCCCTGCACCACGCCGAGCGACATCTTCACATGGCGGTGCGCGCAGCGGTCTTCGATCGCGCGCACGACGCCGTCGTCGCCGCGGTAGACCGCGATCGATTCCTTCCAGAACACGACCTCTTTGACCTCGCCCTTCTTCAGGTCACCCGACCACATGGCCGGGTACCAATAGTCGCCCGAGAGGCCGGCGGCGCGGACGCGTTCACGGTGCGTGAGGTGCGGTTCGATCGGCGTGGTCGTGCTCATCCTGATACCTCTGCGACAACATCGTCGCCTTCAACGCGCGTCTTGTAACACGCGACTTCGCCTTCGCCGTAGACTTCCTTGCCCGTCGTCACGTCGTAGGTCCAATCGTGCCACGGGCAGGTCACGTGGGTGCCTTGCACGATGCCTTCGCTCAGCGGTCCGCCGAGGTGCGCGCAGGTGTTGTCGATGGCGTGAAAGGCGCCGTCGCAGTTGAACACTGCGAGCTCTTTGCCGCCGGCAGTGAACTTGCGTCCCTTGCCGTTCGGCACGTCTGCAGTCTTGCAGACCTTCATCCGACGGCTTTCAACGGCACCTGCACGAGCGGCGCCTTCCTACGGCGGTAGCGCGCGCGGCATGGCTGGTGCGGCCCGACGAGGATGCGCTTGTAGTCCGGCGAGTATGAGTCTTCGATGAGCTCGAGCTCGAAGTTGCGCACGAGCACGCTCGACGTCGCTACGAGCTGCAGCATGGCGAAGACGGCGCCGAGGCAGCGGTGCTTGCCGCCGCCGAAGGGCAGAAACGCGAGCGGGTGCTGCTTGTCTTCTTCGCGGCCTGGGCCGAAGCGATCCGGATCGTACTTCGTCGGATCTTTGAAGATCGTCGGGATCATCTGCGACGCGGCCGGCGAGCAGAGGACCATCTGGCCCTTCTTGATGTCGTACTGCTCGTGCTGGAAGTCCTTCAGCACGCGGCGCATGACCATGATGATCGCCGGGTACATGCGCAGCGTCTCTTTGATGCTCCGCTCGAGCGTGTGCATGGCGCGGAGGTCTTCGATCCGCATTTGGTGCCCGTCGCCCATGATCGCTGCTTGCTCGTCCATGACCCGCTTCAAGTAGTCCGGGTGCTGGTGCATCAGGATCGTGTTCCACGAGAAGGTCACGCCGCTCGTGTGGTGGCCGGCGAACATGACGGTGAGCAGCATGCCCACGACCTCGTCGTCGGTCATCGGGCGGCCGTTCGAGTAGCGCGCTTCGAGCAGCGCTTGCAGGATGTCGTTCTCTTCGCGCTTCGTGTTCCGGCGCTCGTCGACGACCTTCTTGATCATCTCGCCGAGCTTCGCCCGCGCTTTGTCGCGGCGGCGGTGCGCCGGGATCGGCAGGTACGGGTTCAAGAACGAGAGCAGCGTCAGGCTGCCTTCCATCTCTTGGTAGAGGCGCGCGAACTCGCCCGAGAGGTGCTTTCTGAAGTCGCTGCCGAGCAGCGCGCGCGACGAGGTGTAGATCGTGAGCTCGTTGCCCACGTCGTAGAGATCCATCACGCCTTCGTTGTCGAATTTTTCGAAGAAGAGCTCCGCTTCTTCGACGAAGCAGTCGGAGTAGGTCTTCAAGCGTTGCTCGCGGAGCGCCGGATGCAAGAACGCGAGCTGCTCCTTCATGATCTCGGGCGTCGTGTCGTAGGCGATGCCCTTGCCGAAGATCGGCGTGACGAATTGGTAGACTTCTTTTTGGCTGACGACGTCGTCCGGCATGCGGAAGAAGGTCTCGTGCGCCTTCAAGCCGCTGAACACGACGGTGTCGGCGCCAGGGAGCTTCATGCCGAAGACGTCGCCGTGGCGCTCGCGGCCTCGCGTGATGAGGTCGACGGGACCTTTACGAAGCTCGAGGGCGTGACCAATGAAAGGCAGGGCTCCAGCGAGCATCGGAGGTTTGGCCATATGGCGGCGGCGCGTAACAAAAGACGCGACAAAGTGTCAATTTCGTTTGCGTGGCGCGCGTTTCCGATCCGTCACAATGGCGCAAGAGCAAGATCGAATGGCGCTTTCTATGGGCTGGTCAAAGCCCCGCCGATGCGTCTATGCGAGCGCTCGATGGACGCGCCTGTGCAACGCACGTGGTTCTCGCCGGATCAAAGCCGCGCTTGGGGCGAGCGCTTCTTCCTCTATTACACGCCCGTCTGGGTCGCGATCGTCGCGATCCCCATGATCGCCGGCTGGGTGCGAAGCTGGGGCGACGTGGGCCTCACCGCCATCGGCCTCCTCGTCTGCGTGCCGCCGATCGTGCTGCCGTGGTTTCTCGCCAAAGACGCCCGCGCGCGCGCGTACGCGAACCGCGTGAACCTGTGGATCTTCGTGCTCTCGTTCTTCGGCAACTACTTCATCTGCCGTTACTTCGAGGACGTGCTCGGCCTGCGCTACAACTTCCCGACGACGTGGAACCTCGGCGCGCTGATCCTCGGCACCAAGCAGATGCCGATCCCGATCACGATGTACCTGCTCACGCACGCGTACTTCCTCACCTACCACGCCGCGATCCTGGTCGCCTGGCGGCGCTTCGGCAAGGGCAACCTCCTGGTGCTCATCGCGACGTGCTGCTTCTTCGCGTTCTTGGAGACGGCGACCATGGCGACGCCCTTTCTCGACGGGCTCTTTTGGTACGAGAGCAAGACGAAGATGCTCACCGTCGGCACGCTGATGTACGGCAGCTTGTTCATGGTCAGCGCGCCGTTCGTCGCGAAGATCACGCCCGAGACGCCTTACAAGCAAGTGGCTCTGACGGTGCTCGCGGCCAACATGCTGCAATTCTGGCTCTTCGAGGCGTGGGCTCGCGTCTTGCTGTAAACGGGCGAACGCTGGACAGACCTCTGCGGGTCTAGAGCCGGCCGCCCGGCACGAGGTTCCCGGCCATCTCCACGCGCTGCTCCCAGAAAAACGGCTGATCGAAGAGCTCGAGGCTCTTTTGCCGCGAGCGGAACAACTGCACGATGAACTTCATGCGGTCATCCAAGTTGCCCCAGTCGGCGAAGCCCGAGTGCGCCCGCGAGAAGTGCTTGACGATGCGCGCGAGCTCTTGGTTGTCGAGCGACTGCAGCATGTCGGCGTAGATCCGCGCGTTCGGCAGGTTCGGGATCTCGCTGCCCAGGCGCAAGACACCGTACGGCAAGCGCAGCGTCATCAGGCTCTGCGTGGCGAGCCGGCGCCAGAGCACGGTCACCTTCTCGAGGGCTTTGACGACCAAGCGATGCTTCGGCAGCTCGGCGAGCCCGAGCGCGAGCGGCGTGTTCAATGCGTCGATGATGTTCGGCTGCAGGCGCATCTGCTCGTGCAAGCCGACCTTGATGTTGCCGAGCAGGATCAGCTCCGTCTTGCGCTTCATGTTCGGCTCGAAGGTCGCTTCGTAATAGTGGGCGAGGGCTTCCTTCAGCGTGTCTTGGCCGCCGGCTTCGGTGGCGCCGGACTTCATGGTGTCCAAGAACGCGCTCAGCTTCTCGCGCGAGTACTCGCTGTCCGCGTGGAAGGTGCGGACGAAGCGCGCGAAGATCGGCGCCAGCTCGGCGAAGACCTTCAAGTTGCCGGCCGAGATCGAGTCGCTCACGCCCTGCAGGATCGTCTCGACCTTCTTCATCGCCCATGACGACGCGAAGGTTTGCTCGGCGCGCTCGAGGAGCGCAGCGGCGCGGCGGTTCTGCTTCAGCATCAAGATGGCGCCATAGAACGGCAGCTCTTCGCGCCGGATCGAGTAGCCCGCGGTCTTCGACGCGTTGCAGGCGAAGGTGCACCAATTGGCGTCTTCGTGGCCGAGCAAGGTCGTCAGCTGCAGCGAGAGGCGGTGGTACATCTGCGTGATCTTCAGATTGCGCAGCACGAGGTTCTCGGTCTTCGTGATGTCTTCGCACTCCTCCACGCTGACGACGCCGCTCGAGCGCACCTGCGTCACGACGCCGCGCTGGCGAATGCGGCGGTTCAAGCGATCCATCAGCACCTTCGTGAAGATCACCATCGTCTGCGGGTGCTCGGCGACCAAGCGACCGAAGCCGGCTTGCGACAGCCGCAAGAGCTCGCTGTCGCGCTCGGTGACGACGTAGGCCGAGCGCAGAGCGTTCCCGAGCAGCGCCATCTCGCCCACGGACTCACCCGGGCCGATCTCGCCGAGATCGATCTCGCTGCCGTCTTCGTTCTTTGTGTAGGCGCGCAGGCGCCCGGCGAGGACGAAGTAGAGGCAGTCGCCCTTTTCGCCCTCGCGCATGAGCACGGTGCCGCGCGGCAGCGGTTGCCACTGCGTCTCGGCTTCGAGGCCGGCGAGCTTCGATGGCTCGACCGACACGATCTCGGCGAGGTGCTTCGACAACGCTTCGGGGCTTGGCCGATGCCGGCGCGTCTTCGCCCAATTCAAGCGGTAGACGAGGCCCGAGGTGAGCGTCTCCGAGAGCTTCGGGTTCTGCGCGATGAACTTCTGCAGCGTGTCGCGCGACAAAGCGATGAGCTCGCACTCCGTGACCGCCGTCACCGTGGCCATGCGCGGCGTTCGGCCGAGCAGCGCGATCTCGCCGAAGTGCTCGCCTTCGCGCACCTCGCCAAGGACGACGTCGCCGTACTCCGACTTCTGCGTGACGCGCAGGCGGCCCGCGACCACGAGGTACATGTGATCGCCTGGGTCGCCTTCCTTGATGAACACTTCGCCGGCCGGGATCCGCGCTTGGTTGCACGCCGCAGCGAGCGCCGAAATCTGCTGCTGATCGAGATCGCCGAAGAGGTGCGTGGCGCGCAGTTGGCTCGCGACGCGATCGTCGGCCTCTCGATCTTCATTCTCCGGAACGACAGCGACTTCTTCTTCGGCGAGCGCGACGGCGGTGGTCATGGTGCTTCCCCTCTCGATGGAGGGCGCGCGGCTAGCGTGCGCTGAAGCGATCGGTCAATCGAAATCGCGCACGGTGATCAGGCTCACGTCCCTCAGTGCGGCATCAGGGTTCCCCAGTGAGGCGCGGTTTCACGATGTTGCTCGGCTCGTCGTTCACCCGTTTATCGACGAAGCAGAGGTTGTGATAGAAGTGCACGCCCACCGTGTGGCGCTCGACGTAGCTCGGCACACCGCCTTCGCGCTCAGCGTAGTTCACGGCGTCGACGAGCGACTTCAGGAAGTTCAATGAGGTGTTCGCGCTGGTGAGATCATTCATGTCGCCGCCGAAGCTCGACCAGTAGCTCGTTTGCAGATCTTCGACCGCGTAGACGCCGCCGAGCTCGAGCGTCGGATACAAGATCTCGAAGGTGCGAATGACGTGCGCGTTCAAGTGGCTGCCGTCGTCGATGATCAAGCGAAAGGGCCCGGCCTCGGCGACGACCCGCTCCAAGAACACGGCGTCCGTTTGATCGCCCTGATAGACGCGGATGCGTGGGCCGGCGACGTGCTTTTCGTAGAGGTCGATCCCGACGATCGTCGCGTTCGGAAAGTAGTCCTGCCACATCCGAAGGCTCTCGCCGCCGAGCGCGGGATCCTTGTAGCCGCCGACGCCGATCTCGAGCAGGTTGAAGGTCTGGTCGCGGTAGGGCGCGAAGTGGCGCTCGTAATGCGGAATATAGAAGTGCGAGCCCCACTTGTCGGTGCCGTAGCGCTTGGCGAAGTCGAGCAGGCTCGGGCGGGTCCACATCGTCGCGGGACCATAGCTTGTCAGGGCAAAAAAACCATGCCAGAGCGCGCGTTCGAAAGAGGGCGCACGCATGGGCACAACGACTCCGATCTCCCAATCGAAGAAGCGCAAGGAAGCGGCGAACAGCGACAGCATCGCCTGCTTCAACCCGGGCACGCTCGAGCCGCTCGGCGAAGTCGAGAACATGCGGCCGGCGCAGGTGCTCGAGATCGTCGCGCGCGCACGAAAAGCGCAGCCGCAGTGGGCGAACGCCAGCTTCGCGGAGCGTAAGAAAGTGTTCCGCGCGCTGCTCGACTACGTGCTCGCGCACCAAGATGAGATCGCCGACGTCTGCGTGAAGGACTCCGGCAAGACTCGGGTCGACGCGCTCCTCGGCGAAGTGATCCCGGTGTGCGAGAAATTGCGTTACGTCATCCAGAACGGCGAGCGTGATCTCGCTGCCGAGCCGCGCTCGAGTGGCTTCCTCGTCAACAAGAGGGTGCGCGTCGAATATCCGCCGCTCGGCGTCGTCGGCGTCATCTGCCCGTTCAACTTTCCGTTTCACAACGTGTTCTGCCCGGCGATCCCGGCGTTGTTCGCCGGCAACGCGGTGGTGCTCAAGGTCAGCGAGTGGACCAGCTGGTCCGCGAAGTACTTCCAGTCGATCTTCGACGCGATCCTGAGCCGCTTCGGCTACTCGACCGATCTCGTGCAGCTCGTGACTGGCGACGGCCAGACCGGCAGCGCCCTCGTGACGAGCGGCGTGGAGAAGATCTTCTTCACCGGCTCGCCGCAGAACGGCAAGAAGGTGATGGCGGCGGCGGTCGACACGCTGACGCCGGTGATTCTCGAGCTCGGCGGCAAAGATCCGATGATCATCTGCGACGACGCGCCCTTCGATCACGCGGTCTCGACGGCGATGCTCGGTGTGTTCACGGCGTGCGGGCAAATGTGCGTCGGCGCCGAGCGCATCTACGTGATGGACGGCATCTATGATCGCTTCGTCGCCGAGGTCGTGCGCCGTGTCTCGGCGCTGCGCCAAGGCCCGGCGAGCGAAGACAAGGGCGGGGAGTTCGACGTTGGCGCGCAGACCATGCCGCGCCAGCTCGACATCATCGAGAAGCAAGTGAACGACGCCGTGAAGAAGGGCGCCAAAGTGCTCGTCGGCGGCAAGCGCAACACCGCGTTGAACGGCCAGTTCTGGCTGCCGACGGTGCTCGCCGACGTGACGCACGAGATGGCGATCACGCAAGAAGAGACCTTCGGCCCGGTGATGACGATCATCCGCGTGAAGGACGAGGACGAAGCGATTCGTCTCGCGAACGACTGCGCGTACGGCCTCGGCTCGAGTGTGTTCACGAAGAACGCGGCGCGCGGCGAGCGCATCGCCAAGGCGATCTCGGCGGGCATGGCGGTCGTCAACGACTACGGCCTCGGGTACATGATGCAGTCGGCGCCGTTCGGCGGCCTGCGCGTGTCGGGCTTCGGGCGCATCAACGGGCGCGAAGGCTTGCGTGCGTGTACGGCAGAGAAGACCGTCGTCACCGATCGCATCCCGATGAACAAGTCGGTCGGCTTCTACCCGATTAGCGCGATCACCTTCCCGCTCGTGCGCGACGTGACGACCTTGCTCTACGCCGGATCGCTTGGCGCGCGGCTCTCGGCCTTGGCCAGCGCGGCGAAGACGGTGCTCGGGAAATCATCGCCGGCACGTTGACGTTTTTTTCGGGAGAGTGCAGTAACGCGACGCTCAGTCGCATACGCAAAACCTAAAGAGGGTGACGATGAACCAACCAGCCGCTACGGATATCTTGCAAACCTCGCTGCCCGCCGACCAGGTGAAGAGCGTCGTGGACGAGTACAAGTCTTTCCACGCCGGTACGGTCGAGACCCGCAAGACCAACTACAAGACGATGGTCAACCACTATTACGATCTCGTCACCGACTTCTACGAGTTCGGTTGGGGCCAGTCGTTCCACTTCGCGCCGATGTTCAAGGGCGAGGCCTTCGCGGCGTCGATCGCGCGGCACGAGCACTGGCTCGCGGCGCAGCTCAACCTCAAGCCGGGCATGAAGGTGCTCGACGTCGGCTGCGGCGTCGGCGGCCCAATGCGCGCGATCGCCCGCTTCAGTGGGGCCACGGTCGTCGGCGTCAACAACAACGACTACCAGATCAAGCGCGGCGACAAGCTCAACGCCGAAGCCGGCCTGGCGAACCTCTGCAGCTTCCAGAAGGCCGACTTCATGAAGCTGCCGTTCGAGAACAACACCTTCGACGCGATTTATGCCATCGAAGCGACGTGTCATGCTCCTGACAAATTGAAACTGTTCACCGAGCTTGCCCGCACGATGAAGCCGGGCGCGCACTTCGCCGGCTACGAGTGGTGCATGACCGACAAGTACAACGCCGGGAACGCCGAGCACCGCGCGATCAAGAAGGGCATTGAAGAGGGCGACGCGCTTCCGGACATCTGGACCACGCATGACGTCGTCGCCGCGCTCGAAGGTGCCGGTCTCGAAGTCGTCGAAGCCAAAGACGTGGCGCCGACGGCCGACGCCGAGACGCCGTGGCACACGCCGTTGAAGGGCCGCTTCAGCATCGACGGCTTCAAGCACACCGAGGTCGGCCGCGTGACCACGCACTACTTCGTCAAGGCGCTCGAGACGCTCAAGATCGCGCCGAAGGGCTCGACGGCGACGTCGTCGTTCCTGCAAGACGCCGCGACCGCGCTGGTCAAGGGCGGCGACACCGGCATCTTCACGCCGATGTTCTTCTTCCACGTCAAGAAGCCCGGCTCGTCGAAGTCGAAGTCCTAGCTGCAAACGCCGCTTTCCGCGGAACGGCTCAAGACTTCGCGAGTGCGAGGGCCCAGAGCGGAAAATAGTTCCGATAGAATCGGTAGTGGATCATGCACGTGCGGTTGAACACGCCGGCGATCCCTTCCTTCGGCCAGTCGCCGTTCGCGAGCTGACGTTCTTCGAGCAAGGCGACGCCGCGCTCGATGGCGGACTGCGCCTCCGGCCGCCCTGCTTGGATCAACGCGAGCAGCGCCCACGCCGTCATCACGACCTGCGAGCCGTCCGGGTGCTGCACGTAGTCGCGTGTCTCGCAGCTCAAATAGCTCTCGCCCCAGCCGCCGTCCTTGTTCTGTTTGCGCAAGAGGAACTCGACGGCCTGTTGCAGCGCCGGATCGTCTGGTGAGGCGCCGCACGCACGCAGCCCCATGACGCCGAACCAGGTGCCGTAGGTGAAGCACACGCCCCACGAGCCTTCCCAGCTGCCGTCGATGCGCTGCGCCGCGCGTACGTAGCGCTCGCCATTCGATAGCGCGGTCGCGATCTTCGCCAGCCGCTCGGTGCCGAGCGCGTCGCCGTAGTGGTCGCGCGCTTTGACGAGCCCGGCCATCGTCGAGGCGCTGAGCTCGACGTACGGATACTCGACCATGATGCGCCCGAAGACCTCCGACGGGTTCAACAGCTCGAGCAGCGGATGGCCGCGGCGCTTCTCGTACGAGCACCACGCGCCGGACGGCTCTTGGCCCCACAACATGAAGTCGATGGAGTCGAAGAGGCGCTCTTTCGCCATCGGCTTCGCCGCGACGTGCTCGAACGCGAGCGCCGCTTTGACGCCGTCGGAAGTGCAGTCGAAGACGGGCCAGCCGTTCACCTCGTTCGAGAAGCCCCAGCCGCCCTTCGTCGGATCGCGGAAGTACTTCTCGCGCTCGTCGACGTCCTCTTTGATCTGCGTGCGATCGATGAACGCGTAGGCCTTCTTCGCCATCGCGAGGAATTCGTCGCCTCTGCCGCTCGCTGCCAGGGCTTGCAGCGTGAACGCCGTGTCCCACAGCTCGCTCGAGTGGTAGCCCTGCATCTTCAAGCCGTCTTCGCCGTCGAAGAGGTACTCGTTCATGCCGGCGATCGCTCTTTGCGTATGCTCGGTGCCGGGCGCCGCGGCGAAGCAGGCGATGGCGTCCAAGCACTTGTTCACCGGCCCGAGCGCCACGAAACGCGTCGACGTCTCTTCGTGGCGGATGTGATCGAGGACGAGCGCGAGCGCCTTGTCACGCAGTTTTTGCAGCCGCGGGATGCGCTGAATGCCTTGCTCGACGAGGCCGAGCACCTTGTTCGCTGCGCGCAACACTGGGCTGTGCGGCGTGTAAAGATCGTTCGGATGCACCGTTCCACGCGCGCGCTGCCAATCGATCGTCGCGTACGGCCGGTCGTGGATCTCGTCGCGGATCTCGGCGAGCAGCGGCGTCTCTTCGACGCGCCAGCGGCGGCCGTAGAGATAGGACATCGGCAGGTACACGACGCGCGCGTGGCACCACATGAGCGACGGGTGCACCGGCAGCCACGTCGGCGCGAGCCAGAGCTCCGGCAGCACCGGGTTGATGCCCTCATACTCGTAGAGGCCGAGCACGCACAGCCAGAACTTGCCCCACGACGCCGCGCCGAGCACCGCGCCCGGCTGCTTTCGAATCCATTCTCGCGCGCGCTTCGCCGACGGCGCCGTCTTCGCCACGCCGAGCAAGCGCAGCGCGACGTAGTTGATCGCGCTCGTGAACATGTAGCTCTTCGCTTCGATGTGCAGCCCGAAGCCGCCGTCCTCGTTCTGCACGCTCTCGATGTAGCGGATGAGGCCCTTGGCGACTTTCGGCGAAATCTCGGTGCCGGTCGCGTAGTGCGCGAAGACGTAGCCGGGGACGAGGAAGAGCGGACCGCCGTAGTCGCCGTGCCAGCCGCCGTCTTTCTCTTGGATCGACTCCAGGTAGCGGAAGCCCTTGCTGATGGCGTCCGTTTTTTGCGTGGCTTTGCGCTTTCTCACGGCGGGGCGCTCGAGGTCATTCATGGCTCCGCGTCGCTAGCGCGCGGGCGCAGTCAGGGCAAGCTCCACGTAGAGCGGCAGGTGATCGGAGAGATCGATCCACGGCGTGCCCTGCATGCAGCGGGCGTCGGCGATGGTGAGGTTCTTCGTGTAGATGCGGTCCAAGTTGAACATCGGGCGCTTCGTGTGCCAAGTGCGCGTCGCCTTCTTGGGCTCGCCGAACGCGTTCACGAGCCCCATCTCGGAGCAGACGAAGCGGTCGACGTTGTGGTTCCAGTCGTTGAAGTCGCCGGCGATGAGCACCGGATCGTCGGGCGTGCTCAGCCGCTGCATCAGCGCCAAGATGTGCCGCATCTGCGTCAGCCGCTGCCGCTCGGTGAGCCCCAAGTGGACGTTGAAGAGATGCAGCCGGCGGTCGTTCATGAGCACCCGCGTGTAGAGGGCGCCGCGCCTCTCGATCGGGTTCGTCGAGATGTCGAAGTTTTGCACGTGTTCGATAGGCATGTGCGTAAACGAGGCGTTTCCATGGTGGCCGACGCGGCGGTGCTTGTTCGCGCGATAGACCGCGGTGAGGCCGAGCGCGTCCGAGATCACGTGGCTCTGGCCGTCATCGTCGACGCCGTGGAAGACTTCTTGGCAGAGCAGAAAGTCGAGCGGCTGTGCCTTCAGCGCGTCGGCGAGCGGCACCGTCAGCACGCTCTTGCCGTCTGGCCCCAAGCCCTTCCTGATGTTGTAGGTCATCAAACGGAAGGTGCGCCCGGAATCCATCTCGCTTTATACTAACCTGTGAGGTGTGCCTTGCAATACGGGGTGGTCTACCTACACGGCTTTGCGTCGCACCCCGGGAGCGAGAAGGGCGTGTTCTTCCGCACTCACTTCGAGAAGAAGGGCGTCCCGTTCATCGCGCCGGCGTTGGATGGCGGCGACTTCGCCGGCATGACCGTGACGAAGATCCTGTCACGCTGCGAGCGGGCCGTCGCCGAGCTCGATCCGAAGCGGGCGTTGGTCATTCTCGGCTCTTCGCTCGGCGGGCTCGTGGCAGCGCTCTACGCGGAGCGGCACCAACGTGAGGGCAAGCGGCCCGCGGCGCTCGTGCTCATCGCCCCGGCGTTCGAGCTCGGGTCGTTGTGGCGCAAGCGGCTCGGGCCCGAGCGGCTCGCGCAGTGGAAGCAAGCGGGTGAGCTCGCCCTGCGCGACGAACGCGGCGCCTGGGTCTACGGCGAGGCGTATCCGAAGATCGGCTATCCGTTTTACGAGGATGTCCTGCAGTACGAGCGGCCGAAGTGGACGTTTCCGACGCCGACCTTGGTCTTTCACGGGGCGAAGGACGAGCAGGTCCCGCTCGAAGGCAGCCAGCGCTTCGCCGACGCCGCGAACGTGCAGCTCGTCATCTACGGCCAGGGGGCCCACTCCCTCAGCGAGTCCCTCGGCGACATGCAGCGTCATATCGACGGGTTTTTGACGGCGCGGCAGCTCGTCGCCGACCGAGAATCTAAACAGGCACCATGAAGGATCTCGCCCTACCACCGCCCGGGACGCACGAGCCCGAAGGCAAGCCGTCGAAGGCCCGGCTTGGGGACAAGCCTGTCCTGCCGCCGCCGGTGAAGGCGTTGGACGAGAGTAACGTGAAGGCGGCGGTCGCCAAGGCTTCCGCCGGCCCAGCCGTCATCGAGCCGAAGCCCGTCGTGCTGGAAGCGCCGCCGCCGGACCTGCGCGTCGAGCGCGAGCCCCTGCCCGCACCGCGCCCCGAGCCGATGAAACGCGAGAAATCGAGGTCTTCGGTGTCGAAGGTCGCCAAGGCCAAGAAGAAGCGCCGCCCCGATCCCGGCATGATGGACGACGAAATCGCCGTCGTCGCCGTCGATCCTCGCCGCGGCCGCAGCGAATAGCGCCCACGAAAAGGGACCGGGGAAGTTTAGCGTAGAAGTTTTGCTGAGCCGAAAAGGGACCGGGGAGGGTATTCAGTCGCTGATAGCTCAGTCGTAGCGCTTGTCTTTGATGCGCTTCCGAATGGCGCGGAAGATGTCCGGAACGCTGTCCCGGTTGGCCTTGTTGACGAGCCACGTCGGGATCTGACCGGCCGGGTCCGTGTACAGGTAATAGGTCGCGGTCGTCTGCTTGCCGTCTTCGGAGACCTCGAGCAGCCAGTAGCCCTTGTTCACTTCCAGGCGCACGGTGTTGCTGCGCGGAGCGGGGCCGCGGTCGTTCGCCGGCTCCCACGAGACCTTGTAGAAGCCGGCCAGCGGGTCCAGGTTCGATTGGTCGGTCATCCGCAGCGTGTAGTCGCGGTTCGTGACCACCGGCGGCGCGATGTACGAGTAGAAGAACGTGGTCTTGCCTTCCTTGGCGACGACCTTCGACTCACGCGTGTACGGCATGAAGTCTTTGTAGTTATCGAGGTCCGAGATCACCTTGTAGACGCGCGCCGGTGACGCGTCGATGAGCCCCATCGCCTGCACTTCGCGGATGTCGCTGCCGGCCTTGATGCGGGTGAAGACCTTGATGCCGTCGTTCGTTTCGTTGGCGAGCTCCCAGCCGCCCGCGGTCGTGGTCAGCACCTTGGCTAAGAGAATGATGGTGAGAGTACGCACGATAAACCTCCAAAAACCTTCACTAATCGTTCTCGGCAATTCCCTGGGGCCGTTGTGCGTTCTTTACCGACATCCCGGTGCGGGAAACGCGAGGGTTGCCGACCGAGCCACGAGTATGGCAATGCGGCCCGTCGATCGGATGATTATCCTTTCGTTAAGGAGTCCCGAGGTTGCTCGCGAACGGACGTCATATGGCTTGGATGGGGCTGCTCGCGCTGTGTATCGGCGCCTGCGCCACGGCGCCTGTTGCGCCACCCAAGCCCGCGCCGCGCCCAGGCGTCATCGCGCATCGCCCTGTGATTCTTAGGGATTCTCGTCAGACGCTGCTCGCGGATACGGTGCTCGTGGCGAAGCCGGTGGTCGAGCCGAAGGAAGAACCCAGGCCGGCGCCCGCGCCTGAGCCACAGCTCATCGACGCCAAGCTCGAGACGCTTTCCCTCTGCGAGAGCACCGAATCGAACCCGGACGGTGGCCGCTGCCTGTGGGTCGAGCCGAAGGCGCCTCAGCCGGGCGACATGGTGATGTTCGAGACCGACGCCAGCTCTTGGATCGGCGCGGCGACCTTGAGCGCCTTCGGCCGGGACGTGCGTATGTTTCGGGTGGGCGACCGCTGGCGCGGGTTCGTTGCCGTGCCGTTCAACACCGAGCCGAGCGCGTTTCAGACCCGGCTCACGCTGACCAGCAACGGTGATCCCGACAGCCGCAGCTACCGTTGCCTCGACGCCCTGGTGTCCGAGCGGGCGTTCGGCGTCGGCGGGCAGCTGAAGGTCGCGCGCAAGTTCACCAAGCGCGCGGCGGCCGTCGCGGCCCAACACGGCAGGACCTCTGAGGGCAATGCGAGTTGGGTCGACGCGCTCGAAGTGCCCACGTTCTCACCCCAGCTCTTCGTCTGGCCACGCCCGGGCGAAGTCACCAGCCGCTTCGGCCTGTCGCGCTCGTACAACAAGAAGTTCTCGACGCGGCACATGGGCGTCGACATCGAAGGCACGGTCGGCGATCGCGTCTTCGCCACGCAAGCCGGTGTCGTTCGCTACTCGGGCAAGGAGCGCTCGACCGGCCACACCGTGGTCATCGATCACGGCGGCGGCATCCTGAGCATCTACATGCACCTGAGCCAGCGCCTGAAGCACGTCGGCGACAAAGTGATGCAGGGCGAGCTCGTCGCGTACGTCGGCCGCACCGGCCGCGTCACCGGACCGCACTTGCACTTTGCGATGACGGTGCACGGACGCTTCGTCGACCCGGAGCAGGTCCTGTCGCATCCATTATATGCGACCGCGCCGGGCTTACCCTGTCGCGTGGAACCGTCTTCGCACTCTGTTCGTTAGCGTTCGAAGCCTTTGAGCGTTCGGAGCTGCTTGATCGTCTTCTGATACTCGATGTCCCACTCCGGCGTGCCTTCGCGCAGGTTGCGCAAACGGCCGCGCGCTTCGCGATCGAGCTCTTCGTCGACGCCTGAGTACTTGCCGAGAACATCGCGCGTCTTTCGGCGAATGTCGTGGTCCTCGGCGAAGACCTCGCTGATGTGCTTGCTGTTGAACAGCGACTCGACGACCTTGTCCAAGATGAAGTCGAGCGTCTCGTCGCCGATCTTGATCTTGCGCTGCTCGGCGAGCGCGCGCTTGACCAGGCCGTACTTCTCTTGCGGCAGCTTGCGCCGGTCCATCTCGTCGCGGGCGTCGTTGACCAGCTTCTCTTCGACGTTCAAATAGTCGACGAGGACGCCGGCGACATCGAGCTCCGCTTCGTCGCGGTGGCCGTCTTCGATGTCGATCAAGCTCTCCGCGAGCAGGCCGCGGACGATATCTTTGGAGATCTTCGGGACCAACCGGCGGTAAAGACGCATCGTGCCGCGCTATTATTGACCGCCGGGGACGGTGTCAATTGCCGGCCATGCAAAATCGTCGCCGAGGCAGAAGAAACTTTGCCGATCAGATCTCGGCGCCGCCCCACTCGACGACCGTGAAGCCTTTGCGCGCGAGCTGCGGCAACGCCGGGGCGCCGACCGGGCGGATCTCGGCCACGCCTTGCACGAGGATGAACAGGCGGTTCACGGTGTCCGGGGTCGGCGTGACGGTCATCTTCGCGTAGCGCTCGTACTCGGACGGCTCCATCACTTGAATCATGCAGTACGGGTGCGCTTCGACGCGGCCGAGCCAGTAGCTGACGAAGTCGGTGGTCTCGGCGTCGTTGAATGCGTGCGCCTTCGCCAGATTTTCGAGGAACGCTTGGCCCTCGCTGCCCTTGATGCAGTGGGCCTTCTGCAGCTCGATCGCCATCGGCTTCGTCGGATCGGCTTCCCAGAAGAGGTAGCTGTAATTGCGCGCGCTGCGCGGATCGTAGAGCTTGCCGTCGGTCTCGGCGATGAAGCGCCAGGTGTCTTTGCCTTCGCAGGGTTTTGGGTACTGCGCGGTGAACTTGCCTTCGACCTCGACCTTCACTTCGATGCTGGTCCGCTGCTCGGGATAGAAGTAGACGACCGGCTTCTCGAGGCCGCCCGGGCCGCCGATGAAGTTGCCGCGCTCGTCGACCGTATCGACTTTGCAGCCCTTGCAGATGATCGCCATCTTGACCGTCTCGTCGCCGGGTTGGCGCGGCAGGGCGGCGAGGTACATCACCGGATCATCCGGATCGTCGGTCTCGAGCGCGAGCACCGAGGTCTCGAAGTCGAGGTTGACGTTGCCGAGCTTCTTGAAGGCGTCTTGCTTGTCGACGACGGCGCCGTTGTTGACGATGTCGCGGAGCGAGCGCTGCTCCATCTTGCCCCAGCGGAAGCTGTAGCGGCCTTGCAGCTCGTAGTTGAAGACGCCGCCGGCGGTGCTGCTGACCACGAGCGACTCGAGGCCCCCGTTGTTGCCGCCCCCCGCGCCGTGCGGCGTGAGCGTGATGCTCTTCTGATCCTGGCTGAGCTCGACCGACTCGAAGCGCGCGACGAAGCCCTTGCTCGCGCCGTTGCGATTGTTCGAGTAGATGTCGTTTTGCAACTTGCTGAACACCGAGCCGAGCTCTTTGTTCGAAGACTGGCGCGGGCTCGAGAGCAGCGGCGAGCCGGTCAAGAGATCGACGAGCTCCTT
This sequence comes from Deltaproteobacteria bacterium, assembly GCA_020848545.1. Taxonomy (GTDB): domain Bacteria; phylum Myxococcota; class JADLHZ01; order JADLHZ01; family JADLHZ01; genus JADLHZ01. The sequence continues at coordinate 27,497 of JADLHZ010000041.1, forward strand.
CAAGATCGGCGACGCGCCCGGCTGCTGCGCGAGCTTCGTCAGCACGGCGACGTTGCCGCTGTTGGCGAGCGACGCGATGACGTTGGCGACGTCGCTGGTGCTCGCGCGATCGAGCACGTTCTTCAGGCCCGGCGCGTCGGCCTTGATCGTCTGCGGGGTGGCGTTCAGTCCGTTGATGTTGGTCGGCATCTTACTCTCCCTCTTTCTTCGCTGTGGCAAAGCGCGCCCATGGCATCGCTTTGATGGATCCTTCTGGTGGCTTCTCGTTCGTCTTCACGGGCTTCGTGCCGAAGATCGCGCGGCTCGCGTTGCGCGCGCGGCGGCTCTGGCGGCGTTGCTGATCGTCGATGGCGATGTTTTGCACGCCGCGGACGAGCGCGTTTGGCAGCGCGTCGTCGTCGCTCAAGAGATCGGCGAGCGCCTGCAATAGCTTGCCTGGGTCGGTCTCGTGGATGCCGTTCTTTTCGAGCAGATCGTTCGTCATGCGCTCGGCTTCCGGCGTGATCTCGCTCTGCCTGCCCGCGAGGATCATCGAGAGCGTGATGCTGGCGACCAAGCGTTGGCGCTCGTCGCTCGTCACGTTCGCGGCCAGGCACTTCAGTGCGTTCGAGGTCGTGTGTGTGTCGATGTCCTGCACGGCGCCCTCCGATCTGGGTATCGCCGCCTGCTCGATCGGGGATGCGGAACACGAGTCATTTTAGCGCCGGAGCGCACGACAATTTTCCGCTTGTCTCAGTTGTCGCTCGGCTCGCTCAGGTCCGTCTGCAACTTCTCCCACTGGTCTTGCGCTTTGGTCGGCGCGGGCGCGGCGCTTTCTGCGAGCACGTGCCGTTGCGCTTCGACGAGCACCTTCTCGGGCACACCGGCGATGTCCTTGAACGCCTCCGGCGCCGCCGCGGCGAATGCCTTCAAGCTGCCGAAGCGACGGAGGATCGCTTTTTTCCGCTTCGGCCCGAGCCCGGGCACGCCGTCGAGCGCGCTCTCGAGGCCGCGGTTCTTGCGCAGCTTCCTATGAAAGGTGATCGCGAAGCGGTGCGCCTCGTCGCGCAGATGGGTGAGCAAGAGCAGCTCGCTCGCGTAGGGCTTCAGCACGATCGGGTTCTTTTGGCCCGGCAGGAACACGCGCTCGGGCGACCGTTCGGGGTTCTTGTCTTCGACGGCGTCCGCGCCTTGAAAGCCCTGATCGTCGCCGAGCACGCGGCTCTTGGCGATCGAGCAAAGGTCGACGCCTTCGACGCCGAGGTCGGTGAACACCGCGCGCGCGACGTTGAGCTGACCGATGCCGCCGTCGATGACGATGAGGCTCGGCAGCTCACCTTCTTCGAGCCCGCGCTTCAGGCGTCGCGTCAGCGTCTCCTGCAGCGAGCGAAAGTCGTCTTGACCCTCGGCCGCGCGCATCTTGTAGAGGCGGTACTCGCTCTTGGCCGGGACGCCGTTCTCGAAGACGACCTGCGACGCGACGATCTCGGTGCCTTGGGTGTTCGAGATGTCGTAGCACTCGATGCGCTCGGGAAAGTTCGTGAGGCGCAATGATCTCTGCAAGCGTTCGAGCGTCTCTTGCGCCGCTTCGTCGGTCTCGACGCGCGTGCGCAGGCGGTGCGCGGCGTTGTTGTCGGCGAGCGTCACGAGCTTCTTCTTTGCGCCGCGCTCCGGGACGAGCACGTCCACGGCGGCCCCGCGGCGCTCGCGCAGCCACTCTTCGAAGGCGGCGCGGCCCTCGATCTCGAAGGGGAGCAGGACTTCGCGCGGTATCTGGCGAGGCTGTGCCGTGATCTTGTCGTAGTAGCTCCGCAGCGCGTCTTCGAGCAGCTCCTTGGTCGGCAGCTCGTTGTCGTCGAGGTCAAACGTGCGCCCGCCGCGTAATTTGCCTTCTCGCACGGTGAGCAGCTGGATGACCGCGCGCTGGCCCTCGCGCGCCACGCCGAAGACGTCGCGGTCTTCCAGGTCGGCCGACATCACGCGTTGCTTCTGCAACGACTCTTCGATGGCGAAGATCTGATCGCGCACCTGCGCCGCGCGTTCGTAATCCTCGCCGCTCGCCGCTTGCAGCATGCGCATCTTCAAGCGCGTGAGGAGGTCGCTCTCTTTGCCTTCGAGGAACGCGATCGCGTCCTGCACGCTTTGCTTGTAGGCGAGCTCGTCGATCGTGAGCACGCACGGCGCCGGGCAGCGCTTGATCTCGTACTGGAGACACGGGCGCTTTCGGTTCTTGAACACGGTGTCGCGGCAGGTGCGGAGCTGGAAGTGCCGGTTGATCAAACGCACGGTGCGGCGGATCGCCGTCGCCGAGTGATACGGCCCAAAGTAGCGCGCTTTGTCGCTGCGCATGCGCCGTGTGATCTCGACGCGCGGATACTTACTGTGCGGATCGACGCGCAGGCAGAGGTAGTGCTTATCGTCCTTCAGCTCGATGTTGTAGCGCGGTTGGTGCTGCTTGATGAGCTCGTTCTCGAGGAGCAGCGCCTCCTTTTCGTTGCCGGTCAAGAAGGGCTCGACGCTCACCGCTTCGTTCATCAAGAAGGGAATGTTGAAGCGATCATCGGCGCCGAAATAATTTCGCACGCGCGCGCGCAGGTTCTTCGCTTTGCCGACGTAGAGCACGGTGCCCTGCTGGTCGCGGAACATGTACACGCCCGGCTGCTGCGGCAGATCGCCGATTTGTTCCTGGAGCGAAGGCACGGAGAGAGGTTAGCTGCCGGCGATCTTCTTGTGCAAGAGGCCCCAGTGCACGCCGCGGTTCGACACGAAGAGCTGGTCGGCGCCCAGGTGGATCATCGCCTCCAAGGCGATGGCGGCGCCGGCGACGATCACATCGGCGCGCTTCGCCTCCATGCCCGGGAGGGCCTTTCGCGCGTCGAGCGTCATCTTCGCGAGGTCATCCGTCAGCTGCTCGAGATCGGCGAGATCGAGCGCGCTCCCGTGCACTTTTTGCGGATCGTGGCTCGCGAGCTTTTGTTGCACGCTCGCCAGCGTGGTGATCGTTCCCGCGACGCCGACCAGAGAGAACTCGCCGGCGGCGACGGGAGCGCGAGAAAACGCGAGCCGAGCGTCGCCACGCAGCTCGGCGAGCATCTCTTTCGACAGCGGGTGGCGCTGCACGTGCTTCTCGGTGAGCCGCACTGCGCCGATGTTGAGCGACACGCGGTGCTCGGGCGTCTGAGCGCTGCCGATCGCGAGCTCGGTCGAGCCGCCGCCGATGTCGAGCATGACGATCTGCTTGGCCGCGCCGGCCGGCGGCGACGCCGTGACCGAGAGGAACGCGAGATCGGCCTCTTCGTCGCCCGTGATGATCGACAACGGGGCGCCCACCGCTTGGGCCATGATCATGAACGCGCGGCCATTCTTCGCGTCACGCGCGGCCGAGGTCGCGACCGCGCCGGCCCATTCGGCGCCGAGCTCCGTTGCCTTGTTCGCGGCTTCCGAGACGGCGAGCACGGTGCGCGCCATCGGATCTTTTTTCAGCGTGTGATCTTCGAGCGAGCCTTCGCCGAGGCGCGTGATCTCGGCCGACTCGAAGACCGGCGTGACGCTTCCGTCGGCAGCGACGTCAGCGATGATGAACTGAACGTTGTTGGTGCCGACGTCGAGGGCGGCGAGGCGTCGAGAGAGCATCAGAAGGCGAGCGTATCGGAGGGGCCGGCCCAAGCCAGTGAGAGTAGAAAGACATTGGTTTAAGAGTTGTGTGCGGTTAAAACGTATAAATACAAAGGCTTTCACGACTGCGCCAAGAGCGAAGCGAAAGCCCCGACGTGGAAGACGACTTGGAAACCCCCATGACGACGGATGACATCATCGTCCAGCCGGGGTTCGCGCCGATCCGCGAGCAGCCCGCCGACCGCTGAGCCTCCGTCGACTGCAACGGGCACCGGTGATAAGCCGGCCAGCGGACTGGCGGGTGACGATTGCAGAGCGCAACGTTCAAGAACGTTCAGGACGCTGTCGTTGATGGCAGGGTCTACGTGTCCGAGCACGCCTACGACGAGGCCGTGGCCGACCGCATCGAGATCCTCGAGTTGTTCGGTCACCTGAGCACCGCCGACGTCATCGAAGACTACCCGCAGGATCCCCGGGGAGCGAGCTGCCTAGTGTTGTCCGTCGGGCCCATCCATAGCGTCTGGGGCTACGACGACGGGGCCAAACAAGGTATACTGATCACTGTGTACCGGCCGGACCCCAGCAAGTGGTCCGAGGATTTCCGGGTGCGGAGGCCGAAGACGTGAACGCCTTGAGCAAGTGTGTCAGATGCGGTTCGACGGATCTTGCCGAACGTACTGTCGAGCGGCTGGTTCGCGGAGGCCAAGACGTCGTCGTCTTCCGTGTGACCGCCGTCGTCTGCCACCACTGCGGCGAAAGGTACTTCAGCAAGGCCGCCATTGAGGCCTTCGAGGCTGCCCGTCACAAGCTCGAACGCCATGACCTCGACGGGTTTGAAACCGTTGGGCAACTGCTGCGTCCGGCCGCTGAAGCTGGGGCATGAATGCTCAGCGTTTCCCCAGGATCGCGTTCGAACCGCAGATCGGCGAATAGCAGTCGGACCGCTGCGTACGGGAGTTTCTTCGCCATAGTCCTCTTGGTTGCCGTTTTCATGCTGTCTTCCAGCGCCGAAGCGGAACCTCGTACACGAAAAGTTGGTGTGTTCCACGTCGTGGCACGTACCGGTGTCGACCCCGGTGTCGTCGATGTGTTCGCCGTCGTCCTCCAAAGCGAAATCCGCGAACGTGGTTACGAGGTCATTGGTCGAGGCGACGTCGAGGCATTATTGGGGCTTGAGCGCACCCGGGAGGCACTGGGCTGCGAGCTCACTTCGTGCCTCACGGAGTTGGCCGGGAGCATGGGAGTCGACGAGATGATCACCCTTCTTTGACGCCACCGGTACGTTCACCACCACGTGTTGGCGACAGCGTACTCGCGCATGGCACGATCGAGCAGCTTGACGTGGTAGCGCTTCAATCAGCGGGTCGGTGAGGGTCGCGGCCTACTCAATTGAGCACCGGATCTGGCGGAAAAGCGCTGGCGGTTGGCATGCGGCCGCTGGGCCTTCATCGCGCCGAAACCGATAACTCCGGGCATGAGACTCGCTTTACTTCTATTCGTTCTCGTAGCGTCGTGCGCCGGCGGTGGGCCAGCGGGTCCGTCGAAGCTGGAGCGCTCAGCGACGCTCTCGTGGGATGTTGGCAGCGTGGATGTTCGCTTTCTCACGAGGCAGCCGCCCGCCAACGACGATTGGCATACCTTCGAGCCGGCGCAGCGTCAGCCGCATTTCGAGATCGCATCGCCCCAGAACTTGGTGCCGCAGTCGAACGAAATGCCCAACATGCGCGTCCATCTGTCGGCGGTGCCGGTGCTCGAAGCATCGAACGAGCACGATGGAGTGGACCTCGCCGGTGTGCGTGTCTGTGTTGACCGGGCGCCGATCGTTGTCGGCTTCATGCGCGACAACAACTGGCTCGGGCACCCAGAGGATCATTTCACGGTCGGCGAAGGCGGATGCTACGAGGGCGGTTTGAAGGCGGATCGCGAGCTCCTCGCAACTGACGCGCTCGTTCTTGGTATGTCGGTACCGCCGGGGACTTCAGTCGAGATCACATCGATCGAGGCGACGTATTACTTCTTGGATTAACGTCAGCGGATCGCCGAGCGCTTGGGCTTCGCAGACGATGGCGGCGCAGTCTCCGTCGTGACGCGCGGCTCGCTAGGTCGTGACGAACGGGGCTGCACCTCGCCCGAACGAAGCGGCGCGTGAAGTTGGTGGGCGAAGAGGGTATCGAACCCCCGACCCGCTGCGTGTACATGCGATCTCGGATCGTGCGCAGGGGTTGGTACGGAGTAGCAAACCCTTGCAAGCACTGGGCTCTCGATCGGCGGCGCATTCCAGCGAATCGCCGGCATTAGCAGCGTTTTGCACTCCGGCCGCTACCAGCGCACGCGCAGCATGCCGGGGGTTCTGTGCTCACACTGCGCGAGGTGGCGAAGGCGCTGCGTGTCTCGACGGCGACCGTGTACCGGATGGTCGGCGCGGGCGCCCTTGAACACTTCCGCGTGCTGAACGCGATCCGCGTTCCTGCCCTAGCGATCGAACGACTGGCGGAGGCAAAGGCAAGCGATAACGAAGAGCCGAATTGAAACGTTCGCTTGACGGCCCGCATCCCTCGGCCGAAACTCTGCTTATGGAAATCGCCCCCCGCATCGTTGTCGATGAGCACGTCCGCTTCGGCAAGCCGGTCATCAAGGGAACCCGAGTGCCCGTCGAGCTCGTGGTCGGCAAGATGGCAGGTGGCATGACCGCTGAGCAGGTTGCCGACGAGTACGGCATCGGCCGCGACGATGTGCTGGCCGCCTTGGCATACGCCGCCCAAGCGGTGGCTGAGGACCAGGTTCGAGCTGTCCCTCGGTGAAATTTCTCATTGACGAAGACATGCCGCGCTCTTTGGCGCCCGCGCTCCGAGCCTCCGGCTTTGATGCCGTGGACGCGCGAGACGCCGGGTTGCGCGGCCATGCAGATGCCGAGGTCTTTTCACGAGCGGTCGCTGAGGGTCGGGTGTTGATCACCGAGGATTTGGGTTTCTCCAACCTCCTGGCGTTCCCGCTCGGTCAGCACGCAGGCATCGTTGTCGCCCGCTTTCCATCACAGGTGCCAACGTGGACACTGAACCAGGCCGTCGTCGAGGCCTTGCGATCGGTGACCGAGGCGGAAGTGGTTGGAGGGCTGGTGATCGTTGAACCCGGCCGCGTAAGGCTGCGACGTCTGCCGTCCCCCACTCCGTAATTCGCGACCCCGCGCTGCGCGCGTACCTGCCGCTGCACCCGAACGGCTGACGAACAGCGGGCTGTAAGCTATGGCCATGGCGGCACGTGACCTGTTCTCCAAAGCGCTCGCCCTTCCCGCGAAAGAGCGCGCCCGTCTCGCCTCCGAGCTCATCGCGAGTCTCGACGAGGGCGCGCCTGATCCGGGTGCCGCAGAGGCGTGGGATCGCGAGATTGAACGCCGCGTCGAGGGGCTGAGCAACGGCACCGTCAAAGCGGTTCCGTGGGAAGAAGCGCGCAAGCGGATCCGAGGGAGGCTCAGTAAGGCCCGGCCACGCATGCGCTGCACCCGGTGACCATTCGCCTTCACGAGGGAGACCAAGGCACTTTGCCGCTGCCCAACGTTGAACGTGGCCACGTGCGTCCAGAATGTGTGTCAAAACTCATCTCGACGGCGAGTCTTGAGATTTTGATTTTGCCACGGGTTTTGCGACAACGTTTTCGCTGTCGGTGCAGCGCGTGGCGTTCGAACGCGGAGTCGTCTCAAGACCGCACGTATCTGAAATTGATGCGACTTGACCGACTCATCGTCGCTTGGCGCGAGCTCATCCCAGACTTCTTCGATCCGCAAGTAGCTGGCTTGAAAACGTCAACGAATGACCAAGGTCGCCGTCTGAACTTCTTGCCCGCCGCCGGACAGGCTGACCTCGGTTATCCCGCTGGCTTTTGCCGTGCAACGCACGCACCAGGCGTACTCGACGACGCTTAGCTTGCAGTAGGGCTTTGGCTCGGCGCATGTGATCAGCTCCGGGGCACTGAACGTGAGCGACCAGTCTTTCGGCAATTCGTCGTGGGAGTAGCCGCTACTGTTGATGGCGTAGGAGCCAAGCACGATGTCAAATTGTTCACCGACGGAATAGGACCCGCCCACCCGTAAGTGGAGTTCGCTTTCGTAGACGCATGAAGAAAGCGAGAGGACCGCGACAAAAATGGCAGTCCGGTACGCGAAAAGACGGCCCATACGGGAGCGTAAAGCAATCATTGCGCCAAAAGCACTCGCGCCGGCCAGAAAAATCCTCATAAACCTCCCTATTCGGGACCGACAAGGCGTAGCCAAGAGCCGCCGTAAACGCACTGCGTCATCCTCGCTGGCTCTCGGCCGGTTAGATCCCAATGAATGTCATTGCGACAACTCACGGTGGCGGCAGACAAAGATGTCTCGTTGTGTGTCGGCTCTCACGCTGTTCCACCGGCAGCATCCCATTTTCTTCCTGACGCGCGCGCGGACTGGCTCTCGAATTGCGCCGTCGGGTGAAACGGATTGGAGATGTGCTTCAAAGAGAGAATCGATCTG
>JADLHZ010000042.1 GCA_020848545.1 Deltaproteobacteria bacterium
CACGTATCGTGCGTGGCAGCGGAAGAACAACGGCAAGCGCTGATCACGAGGATCAGCTCAACTGCTGATCACGCCCTGGTCCATTCTTGCCGAGCAGAGGTGGACCATTTTTCGCGAGCGCCGAAGTCCAGGTGTGATCGCGGCGCGACGTGCGCTGCGCAGGAGGATCGAGTTTATTATGTGAAGAACGTCGGCGGTGTTCTCCATGGGAGCGGGCGGAGTCGGCGTCGATCTCCACATATCGCCAGACCGCACATAAAACTCGTTATGTTGCGCGTCACATAAGGCCTACAACAACGGTCGCCTGATCGGAAAATGGATCCAGCCGAGCGCGTACGCGAGCGCCGACGAGCTGCAGGCTGCGATCACCGAATGCCTGACACACCCGGCGCACGAGGCAGCGATCCACGATCACGAGGGCGTCAAAGTCGGCGAGTACGAGAGTGCGGCGAACCTCATGCACATCAGCGATGCGGTGGACGAGTACGGCGCGGACAAGGTGAACAAGTACCTCGAGCAGGGCCGCACGAGCGACCTCGCGAACCTTCGCGACGAGATCGCCGACGCTGACCAGGGCGAACATGACAACAAGGAGTCCTGGGCTCAGGAGTACATCGATTCGGCCTATGATCTGGAGAAGATGCTGGGCAACCTCGCCTGCTACTTCGACTACGAGTCTTTCGCGCGTGACGCCGAGCTCAGTGGCGACGTCACGTTCATCGAACTTGAGAACGGGCGGGTCTGGGTACTCGGGCGCTGACACCGCGCCGCGGGAATCGCGAAGCCATCCTCAATTGCCAATCGCCGATGCTTTTGACGGCAGAGGTCTTGTTGTATCGCCTCCGGCGTGAGGACCAAATGCGAGCACGATAGTGACACGGGTGAAGTAGGCGACTCGCCGCATGGTTGCAGCCACTGCCGCGCATTCGATGCGGCTGCGGGCACGACTCGCACGGCCCCTGCCCCGGCACGCGAAGCCGACGAGAGCGCTGAGGTCCAAGCGCTGAAAGAAGAAGAGAGACAGTTCCTCGACTTTTTGCTTTGTCAGACCTTGAAGACGATGCGTTGAACGAGAGCGCGACTGGCTACGAGGTGCAAGGCGTCGCGATGGCGTGGCTCTTCCCCGGGCGGAGCGACGGCTCCCTGAGCTCGAGCCGCTTGTCAGCAGCCATTCCGAGCGGTGCGGCGCCCCATGCCAAACAGCGCATTCGAGCCAGCGGCTACGCAGTAGCGTGAAACTGACGCCTCGCCAGGACATCACCCTCGCCTTCTGAACGTCGTTTCGTCTCGCCGCTTCGGTTCCTTCCGGCGCCTTCGGCACCTCCTCAAGGCAGGTCCCGTCAGCCGAAAATATTTCCTCGCTGCGCTCATGCGCCCCGCTGCGCGGGTCCCCAAATATTTTCAACTGCCACCCGCCATTCGCGTCCCTCGCCATTGGCGAAACAAAACGCCGCCCAGCGCGGCAAAGGAGACAGTCATGGAAGAGAGCAAGAAAGTTCAACGCAAGGCGGCCTACAGCATTCTCGATCGCGGTGAGGGCAAGGAGGCCTACTGGCACCTGATCGGCACGGCGTTCGTCTGCAAAGACGGCTCGCTGAACCTGGTGCTGAATTCGCTACCGCTCGACGGCAAAGTCCACATCCGGGACTTCAAAGAGCGCGACGCCCAGTAACACGCAGCGGCTCGGCGCCGGTCCGATCCCGGCGCTGCGCTCATTCACCATTCGGAGACATCCATGATTACGCTGACCTTCACGCCCGACGAGTTGAATTTGCTGAAAGAAGCGCTCGATTCGCACATCTACTGGCAGCTCTCGGACGAACACTATCGCCACTCGGGGTTCGTCTACGATCCGGGATCCGACGATGCCGAACACGCTGCGGAGATCCAGGCTTGCGAGCGATTGGATCAGAAGCTCACCTTGGCACCAAACGGCCGTTAGAATCGCCAACCCCCATCGACCGTCAGTCCGTCGCCGCCAGCGAGCGGGGCCCCAATTGGCGATCCGTTGTCGCCTTCGACGAGTGGGAATAGAAGATCCGCATGGCAGTAGACGTCGTCACCGAAATCGAGATCGACAGGCCTCGCGATGCAGTCGTCAGTTATGCAGCGGAACCCGACAACGCGCCCGAGTGGTACGTGAACATCAAGAGCATCGAGTGGAAGTCGACGCGGCCGCTGGTCGTCGGATCGCGCGTCGCCTTCGTGGCGCATTTCCTCGGCAAGAAAATCGCCTACACGTACGAGGTCGCCGAGCTCGCGCCAGGCAGCCGCTTGGTCATGCGAACGGCCGAAGGACCGTTTCCGATGGAGACGAGCTATCAGTGGGAGAGCCTCAGCAGCGACCGCACGCGGATGACGCTGCGCAACCGCGGTGAACCGAGCGGGTTTTCGCGGCTCGTCGCCCCGTTCATGTCGGCGGCGATGCGACGCGCAAACAAGAAAGACCTCGCGCGACTGAAGTCCGTGCTGGAAGGGCGCGCGTGAGGAAGTTCCGAAGAACATGGAGGTGCCCTTGCCGAAGAACAACGAGCAAGGGCGCTTCGGCTGCTCGCTCTCGCAAGAAGCGAATCACGTTCGAGAACACCGAAAAGCGCCGCGCGTGATCATCGCCGCGACCATGGGCGTCGAGCGCGCTCAAGACGGGCGCGGCCTCAGCGCCGAATCCGTCCAACACTTGCCGCCACAACCACCACGGTGAACGCGCGCTGTCGCCACTTCGAGCCCAACTGACGCGAGCGCCCTGCGGGCGAAGCTCTTCCACGAACGCACGCGCGATCGACGTCTTGCCCGCACCGGGGACACCGGCCAACAACACGGCCTGACCGGTCGCATTCGCCGCGCGCGCGAGGTGTGTACGCAGTGATCGGAGCTCACGCTCGCGTCCGATCAACACCGACGACTGAGTCATGGATTGGCCACGACCGTAGCACGACGATCGCCGAACACGCCAAGACAGTCCGACGAGAAGGCTTCGTCCCGTCTTGCACCGCTGCCTTGACGAATTCTCGTCCAGATAGTTTGATGTCAAACTTACTGAGGACACCCGCAATGGACGTTCGAGTTCGGCGCAGGGGCCTTGCGTCCCTGCACGTCAGAGCTGTGATTTTCAGCGGTCTCGTCGTATGCGCTGGCATCTTGCTCGGGATCGCGTCCGAACGCACGCTGCACATGATCATCGCGGACAAAGACGAGCTCGTCGCCGTGCACGCGCGTCAACTCGTTGACGCAACGAGCCTGCTCGCAACGTTCGAGCTGATGTCGACGCGCGCCAGAGGGTATCTGCTGCTCGGCGACGAGGAATCGCTCGACGCGTTTCGAAGCGCATGCAAAGCGTTCGATGCGCGATTGCAGTCCGCGAAACGTGGGCCGTTCCACTCGAGCGCAAACGCGAATCTCTCGGCCATCGAAGCGGCGAAGACCGACTATCTGGCCGGCGTTGATACCCTCTTCGCCTCACGCGCCAAGGATGCGAGTGACATACGGGGGCTGTTCGAGAGCAAGCGACACTTGAAGGAGGGCTTGGAGCGCGCGGTGACAGCGTTCCGTGATCTCGAAGCAAACGAGCTCGACTCGGCCGTCCGCGCGTCGCAGATTGGCGCCGAGAAGCTCCGTCGCTTTCTCCTCATCTTCGCCGCGTGTTTCGTGGTTTTCTCGACGCTCATCGCGCTCGCCCTCGCCCGCACCATGCAGTTGCTCGCGAGACAGGAGCGCGCATTGGAGCACGCCAACGCCGATCTCGATGCATTCGCAGGGCGTGTGGCGCACGACATCAAGAACGCCATGTCGCCGCTCGCGCTCACAGCACGCCGCATCGACTCGCGAGAAGATCCGGCGGTGGCCAAGTTGGGCGACACGCTGCATGCACGCATCGCGCGTTTGACCGAGCTCGTCGACGGTCTCTTGGCCTTCTCGCGATCGCAGCACTCGAGCAACAATGCCGCAGCGTCGATCAAGCTCGTCGTAAACGAGCTGATCGCCGACTACCGGCCGGACATCAACGCAGCCGACATCAGTCTCGATCTCGGAGACAACGATGTCTGGGTTGCCTGCCCGCCTACGCTGCTTCGCATGATCATCGCAAACATCGTCGGTAACGCCATCAAGTTCCTCAGAGGGCGACCACAACGCCGACTTTCCATTTCTTCACGGCACGACGGAAAGTGGGGCGAGCTGTCAATCGTCGACACTGGGCCAGGAATTCCCGAGGAGTGTCGCCAGCGGGTCTTTGAGCCATTCTTCCGCGTTCCGGGCACGCGCGAGCCAGGCCTCGGCATCGGCCTCGCGACCGTGCACAGAATCGTCGAGGCACATTGCGGCACGATCGCGCTGGAGTCGGAGATCGAGCAGGGCACTCGTTTTGTCATTCGCCTGCCGCTGGCGCAGCTGCGGCTGGCAAGCGATGCAGCGGCGCACCTCAACTGACGATGCTATCGACGTACGGGCTGGTTCGGCGGCCGTGGCGCGGCAGTTGACGACGTCCATTGCCGCGGTAGTCGAAAATCCGCGCGCCAAGTCATGCGAAAGAGATTGGGGTCGAGCTCCTCCTTCGCGAGATAGTAGAGCTGCCCGCTCCGCTCGATCAGGACCGCATGGCTAAGGATCGCGAGAACGACGTTCTTGCGTCCGATCTTGTCGTCGACCTTGATCTCGTAGCGACCAGATGAGCAACCGGCAGAGGCCGCGAGTGGAGTCGCAACCTGGATCACTGCCGCGCCGCTCGGCAGCACCTCGGCGAGGGTCACATCATGGAATCGGATCGGCCCCGGCACTTTCCAGTCGCCGGAGTAAGTCACATCGACGGCGTAGTCGTCTTCGCGAATATGATGCAGCTTCTTCGCTCGGCGGCTCGCGTTCTTCGTCTTTTGCTCAGCCGTTCCGAAGAGCTTCTCGCACGCGCTGGCGGGACGCTGCCCGCCGCCGAGCGGCACCTGGACCACAATCAATGCTGCAACCAGAGCAATCACTCCAGTAAGGTGCCTCTCAATTAGTTTGTAGTCAAACGAAATGGCGGTTATGGCATGTGAGTTTAAGTCCGCGAACGATGCTGCTATGAGGGCACCAGTGAAGCCATCTGAAGCAAACCCGTTGGTTGATACGCCGCCGCCGCTTGGTCACGTGCTCGAGTTCATGCGATCCATCTGGGCGCTCGATCACGCGCTGCAAAAGCGCTCGAAGCGAATGAAACGGGCGCAAGGCATCACCGGCCCGCAACGACTCGTACTGCGCATCGTTGGACGTTTTCCCGGGATTTCCGCCGGCCAGCTAGCTGAGCTGCTGCACGTACATAAGAGCACGCTGACCGGCGTCCTCGATCGATTGGAACGGCGCGGCCTTATCTCCCGCCGTCAGGATCCGCAGGACGGTCGGCGATCCTTCTTTGGGCTTACGAAGAGCGGGCGCGCGATTGAAACGAAGCACGAGGGGACCGTCGAGGCCACGGTGCGAAAAGTACTGTCCGATCTTCCGCGCGTTCAGGTCGTCACCGCGGAGAACGTGCTCAGGCGTTTGACCGAGGCGCTCGAGGACGACTGACCGCGAAGCTCGCTACGGATTGCGCGTGCTCGTGATCCGTGGCGGCGCGACTTGCACGACGATGCTGACGACGATCGCCTTGAGGCGCACAGAGAGCCACGCCAAGATCTTCTGGCGATCCTTCTCCGCGATGGGCCGCGCTGCATCGACGAGCACGACCAGCGACGGCGCGGTCGGCTGACTCGAACCGGTAGTGACGACTTCCGCGACGCGAAGCGAGCTCACCGTCGGATATTGAACACGAAGCTCTTCGGCGATGTCCGACAAAGGAAACTCCGGCCGTTTTTGGCGCACGAGCTCCGCCTCGAGCGTCTTGATTCGCTCCTCGCTGACGCGAAGGAGCCCCTGGAGGCTCTCCGCTTTCTGCGCGATCGCATCCTTCGCGGCGTCGGTCGCTTCCGCGCCTTGATCGATGCGGATGTCGGTTCCTTCCAGACCGTAACGAGCGGCGTGCTGTCGCGCGTTCTCGATGAGGTTGTCCGGCACCGCCTTCCCGACGAGAAGCACAGTGATCGCTCGCTTCGGCCAGTAGCTCACGTCGCTCGTAATCGTATACACACCCGAGAACGAGAGCTCCTCGTGCACGAACTGCTTGGCGCCACGGGTGAAGGCGTTCTGCTGAACGATGCGCCAGCCGAGGTAGAGGCTCGGAGCGACGGTCAGCACGACGACGGCCGCGATCGTGCGACGGACGCGCGTGCGCTGACCCTCATCGGGCTGACTCACCGGCTTGAAGCGAAGGAAGCGCACGACGAGCGTCGTCGACAACGCAATCATCACTGCGTTGATAAAGAAGAGGTACGCAGCGCCGAGAAAGTATGCCCCGTTTCTCGTCGCGAGGCCGTAGCCCGCCGTGCAAAGCGGCGGCATCAGCGCCGTAGCGATCGCGACGCCGGGTATCGCGTTGCCGCGATCGCGACCTGAGCCCGCGACGATCCCCGCGAGGCCACCGACGAACGCGATTAGCACGTCCCACAACGTCGGCGTCGTGCGCGCCAGCAGCTCGGACTGCGCGTCGCTCAGCGGCGACAACGAGAAGTAGAGAAAGGACGTCGTCACGCTGAACACGACGGCGAGCGCAAGATTGAGGAACGCGCGCTTGACCAGGTCGAAGTCGAAAATCGCGACGCCAAGGCCCACGCCCATAATCGGGCCCATGAGCGGCGAGATCAGCATCGCGCCGATGATCACGGCGGTCGAGTTGACGTTGAGACCGATCGACGCGATCAACATGGCGAAGATCAGGGTCCACAGATTGATGCCGCGAAAGTCGACGCCGCGCCGAATCTCCGCGACGATCTCGGCTTCTTTTGCAACGTCCTCGACGAGGCTCAGGCGTTCGCGCAGACGAGACAACGCGAACGTGGCTAGGTTCTTCTTCGGCATCGGATCAATCTACCGTCTTTCCTACAAGATCTCAGACCAGTCGGGCGACGCGGCGAAGGCGGCGTGGATCAACCCGACGTGCGAATAGGCCTGCGGAAAGTTACCCCACATTCGCTTCGTCTTCACGTCGTAGTCCTCGGCCATGAGACCTAGCGGTGACAATGACGACAGAGCCTGCTCCATCGCGGCGATCGCCTCTGCGGAGCGCCCGAGAATGGCAAGCGCTTCGATCATCCAGAACGTGCAGATGCGAAAGGCGACGGTCGTATCGCCGAGGCCGTCGTCCGCGCGATAGCGCATGAGCCATCCCGAGACGCCGAGGTCCTTGTGCATCGCGTCGAGGGAGCGATGTAGCCGCTGGTCTGTCGGCGGCAGAAACCGAAGCACCGGCAATTGCATGAGCGACGCGTCGAGATCCTTTCCCTCATACGAACCGACGAAGGACCCAAGCGATTCGCTCCACGCGCTCGTCAAGATCTGCTCGCGGATCCGATTCGCGGCGTCGCGAAACTCTGTCGCATGCTTGGGCGTCCGCCTCGATGCGACGAGCGCCATACGATCTGCCGCCGCCCAACACATCACGGACGAAAAGGTCTGCGGCGTCAGATCTTTTCGATATTCCCAGATCCCGGCATCGGGAACACCGGCGAGCCCAATCGCCTTGCGAGTGAGCCGCTCGAGAAGCTCGAACGTCTGCGGGGTTTGCTCATGACGGAACCGCTCATCGAGAAAGATGCGGGAGAGCGCGAGCACCATCTCCCCGAAGATGTCGTTCTGGGTCTGAAATGCAGCGGCGTTGCCGGTGCGCACAGGACCGTGCCCTTCGAAACCGGGCCAATTCGGCAGGATCGCTTCTTCGAGCTCGCGCGCTCCGTCGATGCGGTAAAGCGGCCCGAGCGTCAGCTCGTCGGTCGAACCTGCGATGTTCAGCAAGAAGCCGAGAAACTTTTCGCGCTCCTCGAAGTGTCCGAGCAAGCGCAGCGCAGACAAAGTGTAGTACGCGTCGCGTAGCCAGCAGTAGCGATAGTCCCAGGTGCGGCCACTTTGTGGCGCTTCCGGGATCGACGTCGTCATCGCGGCGACGATCGCACCGGTATCCTCGAAGCAATGGAGCTTGAGCGCGAGCGCGGAGCGGATCACTTGCTCCTGAAACAAAGGCGGAATGTTGCAGTGCTTCACCCAACGTTGCCAGTAGCGGACGGTCTCTCCGAGGTAGCGCTCGCAGAGCGGAATGAGCGGCTCCTCAACAGGGCGACCCCATGACAGGACGAAGTGTTTCTTTTCGGTGAGGGTCATTGGCTCGCCGTTGAGAAACGCAAGCGGCATGTCCGTCGTCAGGCGCAGCTCGCTGTCGAACCCCTCGAATGAAACGTGGTTCGAGCCGACGCTTCGACGCGCCGGCTCCTTCGTCCATCCGAGCGTGGGAGCACAGATCACGCGCACGCGTGGCGCGCCTCGCAACGGTTCGACAATGCGCACGAGCTGCGTTGGCCGGAAGGAGCGATCGTATTGAAAGAACCGAGGGGCGATGTCGATGACGCGAAACGCTCCGTCGGACGTGTCGAAGACCGTTTCGGTGACGTTCGTGTTGACGATGTACTGGAGCACACCGCGTCCGCCGGTCGCCGGCGCGATGGCGAAACGGCCGCCGGCACTCTCGTCGAGCAGCGATGAAAAGATAGGCGCAGAGTCGAAACGCGGAAGGCAACACCAGACGATCGAACCATCGCTCGCGTTGAGCGCCGCATACTGACAGTTGCCTACAACGGCGAGATCTTCGAGCAGCATCCCGTGAAACTATCAGAAATTGGTTTGATTACAAACTAACTTCCGTGTATGGTCCCTCGATGCGTCGAGCGTTGCGCTTCGTCATCGCGCTGGTGGTCGGGCTCGCCATGCTTGCCGGTATCGCGTCGGTCATCGTGCAGAACACTGCACGCACATGGTTCGAGAAGGACATCGTTTTGCGTTCGCAGCTCGTGCTCAACGGCGCCCGCCGCGAAGCAGTTTCAATCCTCAAGCAGGATGATCGCGCGGCGCTCAGAGAGCTCCTCGTGGAGATCACCCAGGACGAACGCATCATCGCTGCCGCCGCTTGCTCAAAGGACGGCCAGCCGCTCGCCGCCACAGATGACTACCCGACGAATCTGGCCTGCGCCGATATCGTGAAATCGTACATCGAAGGCGACTCGAGCTTCGGCAAGCCCTGGACGGCGATCCGTGACGTGCTCGGTGTAGACGTCCATGTCACCGCACTGCCGGTCACGCTCGGCGACGATCTCGGCGCGGTCGTCACACTGCTCCACGACATGAGCTTCATCGAGCGGCGCGAAGCAAAGACACGTTACTTCTTGTTTGGGACCTTCGCTCTGCTCGCGTTCTGTGCCGCCGTCGTCACGATGCTCGCAGCGCGGCTCTCGTGGCGCAGTTGGAACCAAGAGATCAGCCGACTCTTGAACGGCGTGCTCGGCGGCAAGGACAGAGAAGAGGCGAGTCCCGAGTTTCAGCCGTTGCTGAAACACGTTCGCGAATTCGCCGCGAGAATCGCCGAACAGGAAGGCGAAGGCGACGGTCGCTGGACGAACGAGCGATTGAAGCAGACGCTCAGGAAGCACCTCGAAGGCGAAAAGGTCATCATCGTCGCCAACCGCGAGCCCTACATCCACGAGATGAAAGACGGGAAAGTCACGGTGCTGCACCCGGCGAGCGGCCTCGTGACGGCTCTCGAGCCGGTGATGCGCGCCTGCTCCGGCGTCTGGGTCGCGCACGGCAGTGGCTCCGCTGACCGGCAAACCGCCGATCGCCAAGCGCGCCTCAGGGTTCCACCGGGCGAGGAGTCGTACTGGCTTCGACGTGTTTGGCTGAGCAAAGAAGAAGAGACCGGCTACTACTACGGATTTTCCAACGAGGGACTTTGGCCGCTCTGCCACGTCGCGCACGCAAGACCGACGTTTCGCTCGTCAGACTGGAAACAGTACGTCACTGTGAACAAGAAATTCGCCGAGACGGTTTGCCAAGAAGCCGACAGCGACGAACCCATCGTCCTCGTTCAGGACTATCACTTCGCGCTCGCGCCGCAGATGATCCGTGAGCGCCTACCTCGCGCGACGATCCTGTCGTTTTGGCACATTCCCTGGCCGAACGCCGAGCGCTTTGGCATCTGCCCGTGGCGAGACGAAGTGCTGCAGGGAATGCTCGGCAGCAGCATCGTTGGCTTCCACACGCAGCAGCACTGCAACAACTTCATCGATTCGGTCGATCACTACCTGGAAGCGCGCATTGATCGTGAGCGCTTCGCCGTCGTGCAGCAGCGGCAACAAACGATGATAAAACCCTACCCCATCTCGATCGAGTGGCCGAACCACTGGGTGAAGTCCGCGGCGCCGCCTGCCGATTGCAAAGCAGCAGTTTTCGCAGAGCTCGGGCTGAAGCCGAACGCACTCCTCGGTGTCGGCGTCGACCGCCTCGACTACACCAAGGGTGTCGAGGAACGACTGAGCAGCGTCGAGCGGTTGCTCGAGCGGTTCCCGTCCTTTCGCGGCCGGTTCAGCTTCGTGCAGCTCGCGGCGCCGAGCCGCACCGTGATCGACCTCTACCGAGAGCTCAACGAGAACGTCGAGAAGCTCGCCGCCCGCATCAACGAGCGCTTCGGCCATGGCGACTACCGACCGATCATCCTGCTGCGTGCGCATCACGAACCGCCGACAGTCTTTCGATACTATCGCGCAGCGGACGTCTGCTACGTGAGCAGCCTGCATGACGGCATGAACCTCGTCGCCAAGGAGTTCGTGGCGGCACGCGAAGATGAAAGAGGCGTCCTGGTCCTCAGTCACTTCACCGGCGCGGCGCGCGAGCTGACAGAGGCGCTGATCGTCAATCCGTACGATCTCGACGAAGCGAGCTCTGCACTCGCGTCGGCCCTGATGATGCCTCCACAAGAGCAGCAAGACCGCATGCGCTCCATGCGAGCGATCGTGTCCGAGTTCAACGTCTATCGCTGGGCTGGGCGCATGCTCATCGACGCCGCCCGCCTGCGGCGACGGCATCGGCTCACTGGGCGCCTCAGTGAGCGCATCACGTCCGAGGAGATCGCATCGTGAGATATTTGTTCGCGAAGGAGAACCTAGAGATCCTCGATCAATTCGCGTGGTCGAACACGCTCGTGGGGCTCGACTTCGATGGAACACTGGCTCCGATCGTCGACGACCCGGCGTGGGCCGGAATGCGAACGAGCACGCGACGGCTTCTCGAGAATGTCGCTGCACTCTACCCGTGCGCCATCATCTCCGGCCGGGCGCAGAGCGATGTGCGTGTTCGGCTTCGCGGCCTCGAGCTCGATGCGCTGGTTGGCAACCACGGGCTCGAACCTTCTTCAGACAGCGAGCGCTGCGCGAAGGCGGTCATCAAGTGGTTACCGGTCGTCGAGAAACGCCTCGGGCACCTTCCGGGTGTCATGATCGAAAACAAGACCTATTCCTTGGCGGTCCACTATCGGCATTCGCGCCGGAAAAAGGACGCCAAACGAGCGATCCTAGACTGCGCCAAGGAGCTCGACGGTGTGCGCCTCATCGGCGGAAAGCTCGTCGTGAACCTCGTGCCACGCGGCGCCCCGCACAAGGGTCTCGCGTTGGAACGACTGCGAGACAAGCTCCGTTGCGACACGGCGATCTACGTCGGAGACGACGAAACGGACGAAGACGTGTTCATGCTTGGGCAGCCGGGGCGGCTTCTGTCGATCCGCGTCGGCGCTAAGGCCGGATCGCACGCCGCCTACTATCTTAAGGATCAGCTCGAGATTGACCCGTTTTTGCGCTTGCTCGCCGAGCTACGACAAGCGCGAGGACGCCGCGCCGCAGACAAGTAAGGAAGGTATGCGTGACGGAACGTGACGAAAACGCGCTCGAGCGTTTCGTTTGGTCGTACATCGATTCGGTAGGCCTGCTCGATATCCTGCTGCTGCTCCGAAGCAACGAGACCAAACATTGGACGCCCCAGAAGGTGGCCATCGAGCTGCGTTCCCAAGTGGAGTCGACCAAGGGTCGCCTAGAGCAGCTTCGCACGAGCGGGCTCGTTCGTGGTGAGCCTGACGGCTACGTGTACCAGCCAGACAGCGAAGAAAAGCGCGCGCTCGTCACCGCGCTTGCGGAAGCATACAGACAGCGACGCGTTTCACTCATTACCCTCATCTTCGAAAGGCCGCGCGATTCGCTCCGCGAGTTCGCCGACGCATTCAAGATTCGGAAGGACCCATGATGGCGGCGATTGTCTACGTTCTCTGCGCAGCAACGAGCATCGGTTGCGCGATCCTGCTGTACGGCTCGTACAGGAGAAACCGCACGCCGCTGCTGCTCGCGAGCAGCACTTGCTTCGCAGGCCTCGCCCTCAACAACGGGTTGCTGGTCGTTGACCTCATCCTCGTCCCCAACATCGATTTTTCGCTCGTCCGAGCCGCGACCGGCTTTCTCTCAGTCGCGGTGCTGCTCATCGCCCTCATTCGCGGGGGCCGCGTATGATCGAACGACTCGTGACGTTGATCTCGGGCGCGTCCGGCTTGGCCGCGATCGCGATCGCCCTGTACTTTTTCCGCTTCGGACGCGAGTCGCGTGATCGTCTCTTTCATATCTTCGGGTGGGCGTTCTGCGCGCTCGGCGCCAACTGGTGGCTCGTCGGCGTTCTCTCGCCGCAAACCGAGGCCAAGGCTTGGCTCTACGTCATTCGACTTTTCGCGTTCGTCCTGATCATCGTCGCGGTCGTCGACAAGAATCGGTCGAGCAAGAAATGAAACGCGCGGCAGAGCAGGTCGCCAGGGTGCACGCCGCGTTATACGCGTTTGGCAGCGACGTGCTCGCTCGGTGCTCACCTGCGCTGCAACGGTTGCGGGCGCGCTTGCCGTCCGCCGCCGATTGGCGGTTGCGCGCCGCGCCGATGATCCACTTGTCGTTTTGGGCCGCAGCGGCGTTCGTCGGTATTGGCGCCGTTCTTTTTGCGCGCCTGATCGAATTGGTTCAAACCAACTATCTTCGCCTTTATGCGGCGCACCCCGTTTGGGCGCTCGCCGCGATGCCGCTTCTGTTTCTCGGCGCGGCAGCGCTGGTCGTCAAGCTCGCGCCCGAAGCCAAAGGAAGCGGCATTCCGCAGGTGCTGGTCGCGATCGAGCACGCGAGCAAGACCAATGACATGAGCGGGGTCTCTGCGCTCGTGTCGTTGCGAACCGCGGCAGTGAAGACCCTTTCCACTACGCTCGCAGTTCTTGGCGGCGCGTCGATCGGGCGCGAAGGACCGACGGTTCAGCTCGCGTCATCGGCGTTTGCACAGATCGGCATGATCGCAAGGCGCTACATGCCTCAGATCCAGATGCAGTCGTACTTGGTCGCCGGAGCGGCGGGCGGCGTCGCCGCCGCGTTCAATACACCGCTCGCCGGCGTCGCCTTCGCGCTCGAGGAAATTGCCGAGGACGTCTTCGGCCAGTTCAAGCAGTTCGTCATGGTCAGCGTCATCATCGCAGGCGTCGCCGCGCAAGCGCTCGCTGGGAATTATCTCTACTTCGGCCGGCCGAAAACGACCGATCCCAGCGCGACGATCGCGCTTGTCGCGATCGTCATCGGATTGGTCGGCGGCTTCGTCGGTGGCTGGTTCGGTCGGCTGCTTGCCTCGCCTCCGAGGCTGCTGGCGCATCAGACATGGTGGGCGCGGGCGCTCGCTTGCGGAGTCGCTTGCGCGCTTCTTGCGTGGTGGAGCCACGGCGCCACGATCGGATCCGGCTACGAAATCACGCGTGAGTTCATGGAGGGCCGCCGGGCGACGCTTCCGAATACGCTCGCACCGGCCAAGCTCGCGGCAACCGTCTTCTCTTACCTTTCGGGAATGGCTGGCGGTATCTTCGCTCCCTCGTTGTCGATCGGAGCGGGCGTCGGAACGAGCGTGGGAACGCTGTTCGGCGTCGCGAACCTTCGGACCTGCGCGCTGATCGGGATGGTCGCTTTCTTTACCGGCACTGTGCAGGCGCCGCTCACCGCGATCATCATCGTCACCGAGATGACGGACAAGCATGTGCTGATCTTGCCGCTCATGGCTGCCGCGCTCGTCGCGAACGGCGTGAGCAAACGGATCATGCCGACCTCGCTCTATCGCCGCCTGGCGCGGGCGACGACACACCCCGAGGCACCTCCCCCTTGATCCACGTTCGTTCCTCGGCTTGAAGCAAACATGTCCTCGGCGCTCTCGCTCGTCCTGCTCTTCTCCCTCGCAACCTTCGTGGCGATCGCAACGCGGGTCTTGCGCGTTCCCTACACGATCGGGCTCGTCGTCGCCGGGCTCGTGGTCGGCACCGCGACGGACTTCGAGCCGCCGCACCTGACGAAAGACCTTCTCTTCGCCGTGTTCCTCCCAGGTCTTCTCTACGAGGCCGCGTTTCACCTCGAGTTTCGAAAGTTTTGGGAGAACCGCGTCACGATCCACGTCCTCGCAATTCCCGGGCTCATCGCGGCCGTTGTGCTCACCGCCCTGCTCTTGACGCCGGCCGCAAACGCCCTCCACTTCATCGACGACTTTACGCTCACCGACGGCTTTCTCTTCGCCGCGATCATCGCCGCGACCGATCCCGTCGCCGTCGTCAGCATGTTCAAGTCATTCGGAGCGCCAAGACGGCTCACCACCCTCATTGAGGGCGAAAGCCTGTTCAACGACGGCACTTCGGTCGTCCTTTTCGTTGTCGTCCTTGGCGCGATCTCCGCCGGGGAGGTCTCGTTGTGGAAGAGCGTCGTCGACTTCTTGTTAGTCGTCGGCATGGGCGTTCTCGTCGGCGCGGCGATCGGTTTCCTCTTGGCTCAAGTGACCCGCTTCCTCGAAGATCCGATGCTCGAGATCACCCTCACGACCATCGCCGCGTATGGATCGTTCGTGCTGGCGGAGCACTTTCACTTTTCCGGCGTTATCGCGACCGTCGTCGCCGGCATGCTCGGCGGAAACTACGCGGCTCGCATCGGCATGAGCCCGGCAACGCGCGTCGCCGTGGAGAGCTTCTGGAGCTACATCGCGTTTGCGCTCAACTCGATCATCTTCTTGTTGATCGGCTTCGAGGTGAGCGTCTCTTCGCTCCTCTCGCATTGGTCGGCGATCCTCGTCGCGTTCGCGGCAGTGTCACTCGGTCGAGGGTTGATGGTCTTCGCTGCGACCGCGTTCCTGCGGCGGACGCGCGAGAAGATTCCCTGGAGCTGGGCGACGGTCCTGACCTGGGGCGGGTTGCGAGGCGGATTGTCGATGGTCTTGGCGCTCGGTCTTCCTCAGGACTTCCCTCACCGGGAGTTTCTCGTCACCGTCACGTTCGGCGTCGTCGTGCTCTCCATCCTCTTACAGGGGCTCACGATGACCGCGCTCCTCCGTCGCCTCGGTCTCCTCAAGGAGAAAGCTCAACGTTTGACGTACGAGCGGGCGCGCGGCGCCCTCTTGATCGCGCAGGCGGCAAGAGCGGCCATCGATGCGCTCGCCGGAAAAGGATACGCCGCCAAAGCCGTCATCGACGAGCTGCGCGAGGTTGCGAGCGCGCGCGTCGAGAAGGCGAATGCAGACCTGCATGCGCTCGGCGGAGAAACGCAGTGGGTTCGTCACGAGCAGCGCTTCGAGATCGAAAGGCACTTGCTCCAAGTCGAGAAGGACGCGGCGCTCGCAGCTCGCCGCGAGGCAACGCTCGGCGACGAGGCCGCGGACGCGCTCATCGCGGACATCGACGCGCGGCTGCACGCGATCGAGGAACGTGACGCGTGACTGCCCGAAGCCTAATCGATCGCCAGCTCCTCGAGTGACTTCCCCTCACTCGCGACACCGAGCTTTCGTGCAACAGCAGCCGCACCGAGCATGAGTGCCGCAGCGAAAGCATAGCCGGCGAAGAGCTCGACCGGCCGGCCGTTCTGAACGATGCGCCCGAAGAGCGACGGTGCCGCGGCACCTACCAGAGTTGCTCCGGCGTAGAAGATCGCGATCGAAACACCACGGACATGCACCGGAAACAGCTCGCTCACCGTCAGGTACGCCGAGCTCGCGGCCGACGACGCAAAGAAAAATGCGACGCACCAGGCGAGCGTTTGTGTGACCGCGTTCAGCGAACCCGTCACGAAGAGCAAACCCGTGAGCAACAATGAAAGTCCCGACGCGGCGTACGTGACTGGAATCATGGTCCGGCGACCGATCCGATCGAACGATGCACCGAGGATCAGCGGTCCGACGAAGTTTCCGACGGCGAATGGAATCACGTAGAGCCCGACCTTCTCCGGCGGCACCGAGTGGAAGCGCTCGAGGATGAGCCCGTAGCTAAAGAAGATCGCGTTATAGAAAAACGTCTGCGCCACCATCAGAGCGACACCGAGGATCGCGCGGCGGCGATACTTGCCAATGAGCAGAGGCAGGAGCTCACGCAGCGAAACGCTGGCGGGTAGAGCTGTCCGCTCATGCGCGACCTCCGGCACGCGTTCTCGGCTTCCGTAAACGGCTTCTTCGATCCGACTGACGACAGCGCCGGCTTCGGCCTCGCGACCGTGCATCAATAGCCATCGCGGGCTCTCGGGGATCGTGCGACGGACGAAGAGGATCGCCAGCCCGAGAACGGCGCCGAGCACGAATGCCACTCGCCAGCCGATCTCCACCGGAATGCGAGACTCCGTAAACAAGAGCACGGTCAGCAGGGCGCCGAGCACGACGCCCACCCAATAGCTGCCATTGATGCCGAGGTTGACACGCCCTCTCAGGCTCGCCGGGATCAATTCGTCGATCGCCGAATTGATGGCCGAGTACTCGCCGCCAATCCCGGCGCCGGCGAAGAACCGAAACACGAGAAACACAGCAAACGATGGGGCGAAGCCGCTCAGCGCGGTGGCGACGAGATAAAGTCCCAAAGTGACGAAAAACAATCGCTTCCGGCCCGCCCGATCGGTGAGATGACCGAACACGAGGGCGCCAATCACCTGACCCACGAGGTAGACGGTGCTGGCGAGCCCGACTTGCGTCGCGGTGAGACCGAGCGTTCGCGAATCCTGCAGCATCGGGCCGAGATTCGAGACGAGGCTCGCTTCCAACCCATCGAGAGCCCAGGTGATCCCGAGTGCTAACACCACGCGACGGTGCCAGCGCGACCATGACAGCGCGTCGAGCCGAGACGGCACTGTGGAGGCTCGGCCTGCGACCTTTGCCGCCTCGCTCACGAACGAGCCCGCATGAGGCTCCAGCGCAGTGCCGGCGGTGTCACAAACGTCGTGAAGATCACCATCAGTACGATCGCGGCGAAGATCCGTTGATCAATGATCGGTCGGCCGCCAAGCGTGAGCGTCAGTCCGATGTTCGCGAAGATCAGCCCTACCTCGCCGCGCGGGATCATCCCGATACCGACGGCCAGGCGACTCACGCCCTTTCCGAGCACGCCGAATGAGCACGCTTGTTTTCCGAGAATCGCAGCAAGCGTGAGCGCCGCCGCGACTCCGAGCGTCGACGGATCGGCGAACGAGGAAAGATCCGTTCGAGCGCCCATCACGACGAAGAAGACCGGCGCCAAGAAAGAGGAGATCGGGCGAATGAGCTCCTCGAGCCCGTGCTCACCTCGGCTCACGAAGTCCTTGTAGTGAACGTCTTCGAGAATCAGGCCAGCGGCGAACGCCCCCACAATGGGAGCGAGACCGATCACGCCGGAGAGCCAAGCAAGAAGGAAGCAGAACCCGAGCCCGGTGGCGAGGAGGACGTTTCTCGCGCGAAGCTTCGATGCCAAATGCATCACCCGGGGCGCGAGCCACACGCCGAGAGCAATGGCGCCGAAGAGAAACCCCGAAGACTTGGCCACTGTTCCCGCGATCGACAGCGCAGAGAAATCGACGCCACGGTCAGCGGCGCCGACCATTCCCGTGACGACAGCCAGCACGACGAGCCCGAGCACGTCATCGACCACCGCGGCGCCGAGAATGATTTTCGCCTCCTGAGTCTGCATTTTCCCGATGTCTTGCAAGACACGAGCGGTGATCCCGACCGACGTCGCCGACAACGTCGCGCCGATGAATGCGTGCGCGTAGCTCCCCGCCTCCGGCAAGAGCACCATGCCCACGAGCCAGCCGAGAGCGAACGGCGCCACGACGCCGAGCACCGCGACGAGAAGCGCCGACCATCCGACGCGCAGCATTTGTCCGACGGTCGACTCGAGGCCGACCTGAAACAAGAGGATGATCACCCCGAGGTTCGCGAGTGTGCTCACCGCGGCATCGTGGGCGATGGGCTCGAAAATGTTCACCCCGACGAGATCGAGGTTGCCGATCATCACGCCTGCGAGCAGCTCACCAAGAACCGCCGCCTGGCCGATGCGGACGACGAGATCGGCGCCGGCTTTTGCCGCGAACAAGATCACGGCGAGGGCGAACGCGACGTACGCCGAATCGTGCCCGTCCGCCGCTGACGTTGCGACCGTGACCAATGTTTCGGGGGTCATGTGCTCTAGCTGTCGCCAACAGCAGAAAAGGGCAAGGTTCCGCCCACAGAAAGTTGGCGTTCAAACTTGTTTGTGCTGGATGACCCGCGTAATGATGCTGTCGTAGTGGCTGGACCGAACATCATGGTCATCGAGAACGACGACGCGCAACGGGCAGCTGTCGAAGAAGTGTTTCAAAACGCCGGCTACTCGACGATCTCCTTCGAGAACGGTAAGCGCGCGCTCGACCATCTCGTCACGACGGGCAACCGACTGCCGGACCTGATCGTACTCGATCTGGACTTGCCCATTGTGGGTGGCTGGGAGTTCCTAGAAATCGTGAAGTCGTACGCGCGTCTCTCGCAGATCCCTGTCATCGTGACGGGCGGCGAGCCGCCAATGATCCTCGCGAAAGATCAGCGCGTCCACCAAGCGTTCATCGCCAAACCACTGTCAGCGTCTGCGTTGCTCGATACCGCTGAAAAACTCGTCGGGAAGCCTTGAGCAACGATGGTGCCCGCGGCGTGGAGATGCGCCGCGGGCACCGTTGCTCGCTGTGACAGTTACAGTAGCCGTGTTATGATTTGAGGTCAAACCAGTTTGCGAGTTTTCAAGGAAGAGCCATGCACGTCCCGTCGATTCGCAGTTTGTTGGTGATTCTGGCGATGATCTTCATGGCGCACGTCGCCAGTGCGTCGCTCGATCCGGCGCCCCCGGCGTCCTTACCAGCTCAGCCCAAGGAGCCACCGAGCAGCCAACCCGCGAAAGCGAAGAAGCCCAGCAAACCCCCGAGCAAGAAGCGCTGAGAACGATGACGGCGAAGCCGGCTCCAAGATGCCAAGCTCAGCGCGGCGGCGAGCCTTCACGACGTTTCTTGGCGATGGCGAATACAGCAAGGACACCAAAGAAACCTCCGAGCCCTCCGCCCACCCATTGCGGAACCGGCAAGCCCGCTCCTTCCCGCAGAGCAACGACTGACAAATTGCCGATCACCTGGGCCACAAAGAAGATGAGGAGGATTCGCCAGATCGATAGTGGAGCCCACAGCGGCTGCGTCATAGATTCAGGCTACACGAAGTGCCGGTGGGCGCCGTCGATATCGGTCGTGGTCTGGCATTGCTTTGCGCAGCGCACGACTCGCACTCGAACAAGGAGCTCTCCCTTGCCCCACCTGCGGAAGCCCGAGAGGAGTGACCGACGAAAGGCAAAAAGAAGCCGGCGAACAATGGCAAATCCAAGTAGCACCGGACGGACATGGACGACGACGAGCTCAATGACCTGAAGCGCGGTTTCGGTCGGCGCCTGCTCTCCACCGGCAAGATCGCAACCGCTGCAGCACGGCTCGCAGGTCGCAGGCTCGTCGGGGCGCAGGGCGCGCAAGATCGCGAGATCGGCGAAGCGCTCGCTCGCGAGCTCGATCACATGAAGGGAATGGCGATGAAGGTGGGGCAAATCCTGTCCTACTTCGACGGCGTTCTCCCGGAAAGCACGCACGACGCGCTGCGCAAGTTGCAGCGAGGCGTGACTCCGATCGCCTTCGAGCGCATCGTCGAGGTGATCGAAGCGGCGTTCAGCGCGCCACTCGAAACGCTCTTCGAGCAATTCGATCGCAAACCGCTCGCGGCTGCGTCGATCGGTCAGGTCTATCGCGCCCAATTCGACTCGCGCTCGGTCGCCGTCAAGGTGCAGTACCCGCAGATCCGCGAAACGATGGCCGGCGATTTCTCTCGCCTGTCCGGCATCGCTCGTGTCGCGTCGCTCGCGACGGCCGTCGACGGTGCCGCGCTCGTGGAAGAGCTGCGCGCCCGTATCGACGAGGAGTGCGACTATGTCCGCGAAGCGGCGCACCAGACGGCGTTTCGACGCGCCTTCGCGTCGGATGCGCAGATTCTCATTCCCGAGATCGTCTGGGCGCGCACTCGCCCACAAGTGCTGACAACCGAATTCTGTCGGGGCGACGACTTCTACTCGTTTGTGCAGACGGCCGAACCGCCAACCCGCAATGCTATGGCGCTCGTCCTTGCGCGCTTTGCGTTCACGTCGCTCTTCGGCTTGGCAGCGATCAACGCCGATCCACATCCCGGCAACTATCTGTTCACGGACGACCGACGCGTCGTCTTCTTAGACTTTGGCTGCGTCTGCCGCTTCGACTTCGACTTTCTCGGCGCGCACAAGAAGCTCATCTCGATCGTGGTCGCCGATCAGAAGAGCGCGTTCCGGGACGCGCTCTTGGATACGGGCATGGTGGCAAAGCCAAAGGGCTTCGATTTCGACCTCCATTGGCAACTGCTCTGCCATGAATACGCGCCATACCGCTCCGCGAACTTTCGTTTCGACAAGTCCTGGCTCCAACGCGGGCTGGAGTTCTCGAAGCCCGGCAACCCCAATTTGCGACGGCTCGCGATCTCACCGCAGTGGATCTGGCTCGAGCGGTTGATCTGGGGACTTCACGCCGTGCTCACGCGGCTGAACGCCGAGGCCGATTTCGCAGCCGTGATGCGCGAGGCTCTCGCGTGTGAGTTGAGACCGCTCGCTGTCGCTATGCCTGCACCGACTTTCCCCTGATGGGCGGGGAATTCGGTCGGCGCGCAAATGGTCGGCTCGCTCGCGAACGACCACGAGTGGGATGCTTTGGCATCGGCGTTCTCCGTCTACTCGGGTTACGTCGGGCGTTGGACGACGGATCTGCACGAGTTGGCGAAGAACGAGCACGAGTCGATCGTGTTCCCCGTCGGTCGCACACGGTTCTCTTGGCCCGAGAGTGGAGCGCAGCCAGTATCAGGCGTACGTGGAGGCTTGTGATTCGCCCAACCACAGGTACATCACGACGCCGCCAAAGAAGATGAGTCCGGACTCGTCGACGTCCCGAACGCGCGAACGCTCACTCTCGATCTCGGCGAGGCAGTTGATTGGAGTCTGATCGTAGGCCTCTTGCGGTCGGCGCGTACGCACGAAGGCGCCACTATCGGTCGCCAGCGTCTCAAGGACAACCGCCCTTGTTCCACGGCGGAAATAGAGCGCGACGTGGCCGGTCCTTGCGCCGAAGAGTCGCGACAGCGCCGGTCGGCCCTCGAGCCCAATGAGCACCTCACGCGGATCAATCGACTCAGGTGTTTGGCGCGCCCGATCGAGCCGACCGATCCGAACGGTCAGATCGTGCTCGAGATTACGCGGAACCTCGAGCACGAAGTGATCGAAGTGAAACTGCCCGAGGTAGAGCGCCGCCGAGCGTTCGAATCGGCTTTCGAGCGTGCGGGCGAGGTCGCTGCTCGTCGGCGCTTGGATGCGATGAAGCAGCACCCAGCCCTCGTCGACGGCCTTCCCCCAAAGCCGATGGCCTGTCGCCTCGAAGCACGCGACCGCCCGCCCTGCGCTGACCAACTCCGCCGGCAACATGCCGCGCCGGTCGATCATATAGATGACGCGACTTCCGTCGGCGAGCTGCCCGTCGTCGAGATCGCGAGAAGCGGCGATCGGCAGACCCATCGTCTCGCGCAGCGTCTTGATGTCGCGCTGAAGCTGGCGCTCCTCAATGGGATCGCCCCAGGCTTCGAGTCGGCCGAGCAGCTCCTTCGGAGTGAGGCCCCGCGGCCCGGCGGCTTGCAGCGCTTCGAAGACATGAAACAACCGCACCGCTCGCATCAGCGCACCTCCGCCATCAGCAGCAACCGCAGCTGGGCCGTGAGGCGCACATCCGTGCTTCGCCCGACGCGCACGATCGCCGGCTCGGCCCCTAGCTTCGCCACCGTGCTGTTCGTGTCGCAGTAGAAGAGGTCACCGTTCGAAGCGCAGATGACGCCGTGCAAGCGTGAGAGGCTGCGAAAACGCTCGCCCACGAACGAAGGCCAATCGCAACGCCCGGATCGCCCGATGAAGAAGCCTTCGACCAGCGCTTCGCCGGTGATCGTCTCGCCATGGATCCGTCGTCGCGCGCCGGCGAGCCCGAGCCCAAGCTCAGTGAGGTCGATCGCCTCGGTCGGCTCCGGCCGTCGCGCCAAAGAGAACCCGAGCAACGTCGGCGGCGCCGGAACGAACTCGGTCGTTCGACTCGCGAGCTCGATGGCTTCGAGCGTCAACGAATGCGCGCACCGCGGCGAGAGCGCGTCGGCACCATTCGCGAAGGCGTCGGCGTCATCGTGCAGCGCGCCGGGTCTTCCGATCACCGCGAGCGCCCCGCCCAGATCTACGACACACGGAAGCAGAAGACGCGCCGCCACGAAGCGTTCGCCACGCCCGTCCCGAACACCAGCATCACTGCGCAGGTCGCGTGCTTCGATTGCGAGCGGGTCGCTTGCGTGCAGCAGGACGAGCAACTGGCGATTGCCCTGCTCGTCGTCCGTGGAACCGCGGAACGTTCCGGCGCGCCCGATCACGAGTGCTGTCGCGCCGACGCGTGGGTCGATCGCGGGCGCAAGCACCGTCACTGGCGGATCGTCGCGATCGTCGATGATAGCGATCGCAAACGGAGCCGCGGGCAGATCGGCCAGGGCGTGAAGGGCTCTCTTCAACGATCGTTTCATAGGTGTCAGCCTACCGAGTGGGAGCGACAGCTTTGGTCGCCAGCGAACCGATGAACAGCGAAAACGACGGACGCGCTGCGCCTTAGTCGATGACTAAGCGGCACTCTGGTCTACCCGTTGTGCATCATTCGCCCTCGCGCATCTTCGGCGAATTCGTTGTCCGCTGCCTCTGCCTGCCGGTCCTGCGGACCTCCTCACGCCCGCCGCTTCCGCCCCGGCGCTCCTGCGTCGCGACCGGGGTCACGATGGCGAGTTTCCGAAAAGCGTTTCCGGCTTCGCCGGCGTCGGCCTGCGGCCTTGCACAAACTCGCCATCGCGCCGTCGGGAGCTCGCGGCCTTCGGCTGTTCGCGAACAACGAACCCGCCCGAGACGGCGGCAAGGAGATAGCGATGATGCAAACGACGACGACACCCCAGATTCTTTCGCAAGATCAACTCAAACGGATCGCACCGGCGGTGTTCGCGGCACATGCGGCGCCCAGTACATCGAGCCGATACGCGTTCGTTCCCACCTCCGAGGTCGTCACGGTTCTCGGTCGCCAAGGATTCGAGCCCGTCGCCGCTCAAGAGAAACGCGTCCGAATCGAAGCGCGTCGCGGGTATCAGTCACACGTGATTCGCTTCCGACGCACCGCCAGAACGCTGAGCGTCGGCGATTCGATCTACGAGCTCGTTCTCAAGACAGCGCACGACGGCACGTCGGCCTTCGAGTTCTCGGCGGGACTGTTCCGGCTGGTTTGCTCGAACGGACTGATAGCGCCTGCAGGCAGCTTCGGCGGGTTCTCGGTGAAGCACGTCGGGTACGCCGCGCGCGACGTGGTCGAAGGCGTCGAGTCGATGCTGGATTCGCTTCCGGCGATGACCGCGGCGGTTGGCGAGATGCAGACGGTGGAGCTGACTCGCGACGAGCAGACACTGCTAGCCAAGAGCGCGGCACGGCTTCGGTGGAATGACAGCGTGCCGGTGACGGCGGACCGATTGCTCACACCGCGACGATACGAAGATCGCGGGCAAGACGTTTGGCGAACGTTCAACGTCATTCAGGAGAATCTCGTGCGAGGCGGCGTACGCGGAGTTGCTGCGAACGGTCGTCGACAACGGACGCGTGCAATGACTGGCGTGGACTCGAGCAGCCGATTGAACCGCGAGCTGTGGGCACTTGCCGAAGGCATGGCGAAGCTGAAGCGCGGCGAGTCGGTCGCTTCGATCGCGACGGTCTGAGCCGTTCACGATCCTGCGGTCCGATCCCGCAGCTCGTGTTTCTCGACCCATCGCACGTTAGGCTTTACACCTGAACATTAGTTCAGTTACCATGTCCCGATGTGCGCGAGGTTTACGACAACCCAGGACGCCGAAGCTGTTTTCAGCGAGACGGGACTCTCGCCCCCGGCAGATTGGCGCTGTCATTATAATGTAGCGCCATCGCAGGGGGTCCTCGCTGTCCGGCACGGCGACGATGACACGCGGCAACTCGCAACGCTTCGGTGGGGGCTTTTGCCGAGTTGGGCGAACGACAAGTCGCTCAGCAGCAGATTGATCATGGCCCGGGCGGAGACGGTCGAGGAGAAGCCGGCCTATCGCGATTCGTTTCGCGTCCGCCGTTGCGCGCTCGTTGCCGACGGCTTCTACGAGTGGCGCCGCGCGCGCGGTGGCAACGTGCCGTTCTACTTCCGCTTCTCGAAGCCGTTGTTCATCGCGGGGATTTGGGATCGGTGGTTCGAGCAGGGAGAGACGATCGAGAGCTGCGCGGTGCTGACGACGACGGCGAACGCTCTCGTTGCTGGCGTACACGATCGCATGCCGGTCCTGATCGGCGTCGACGACTTGGACGTGTGGTTGTCGCCGTCGTCGCCGCGGAACGTGGTGCGCGAGCTCCTCGAACCGTCGCCACCCGAGTACCTGCGCGTGTTCGCCGCCGACCGGGCCGTGAACAATCCAGCGAACGACTTTCCGCAGCTGCTCGGCGACTACGCGGAAGAGGCCGACTGGTTCGGTCGTGCGCACCCGTGAGCGACAGGTCGCTGCCGCCGTCGCCGGCGTTCATGACGCCGAAGAGCGAGGCGGTTTGCGCTATATGCGGCCAACCTGCGAACCGGGAACCGACGTGGATGATCGATCACCCGAGTTGGGCGCACGAAAATTGCGTCGATTGGAGTGGCCGCTCGTTCCCGCTCGAATGGAAGCTGCGGACGCTTCGCTCGATCGCACGCGGCCTCGTGCGTACTACTCGACGCGTGTTCGCCGCAGGCCGATTTCTCGCGGAGACTCGACGCAATTGGCCCAAGGATGCACGTCGCAAGCTCGCGATGTTCCGCGCGTACGAGGACGCCGCAAGCTTGGAGTTGCGACGTTTGAGAGAATGGCTTGAGAAGCGCTAACGGGTCGACGCTGGTCTTGACGAAGCGCTCGAAGTCCAGCGTATGTCGCTGCGAATCGTTGTTGTTTGGCGCTCGCCCGATGGGCGCGAGGGGATATTGTGACTGAGCCAAGTCGAGTTACTCCTGACGACGGCGATAGCTCGCACGCCATGCAGGTCGACGTGCTCGGGTGTATCCGAAGTACACAGGTGCCGCTGCACGCCGCATTTCTTCCTGTCTTCGAGGCCGTAGTGAACGGGATCCACTCGACGCAAGATCGCTTCGGCGATCAAGTTGGCAAGCTCGGAACCGTCCACGTCCACATCCGACGAGTCGCGCAGCAGAGCATCCCGGGTTCAGGCAAGGCACCGCTGGTCGGCATCACGAGCTTTGCCATCGTCGACAACGGGGTTGGCTTTTCAGACGCGAATTTGAAGTCCTTCGAGACTGCATACAGCACGGCGAAGGCAAGCCGGGGAGGAAAGGGGCTCGGTCGTTTCTCTTGGCTGGTCCTTTGTCGGCAAGCTCGGATCGTAAGTACGTTTGAACATCTTGGCAGCCGACGCCAGAGATCATTCTTTTTTCGCCCCTCGCCGAGCGGGATCGAGGAGTTTCGCGAGGAGCCTGTGTCGACTGCGGCTGAGCTCTCGACAACCGTGGAACTTCAAGATGTGAACGATAAATACTTCGAGGCTCTTCGCCGCGGCTCGGAGGTGATCGTCGAGCGGCTTTTCGAGCATTGTTTTGACTATCTCGTGGTGGGGCGGTGTCCTAAGATCCTGGTCCTCGACGAACGCGCAGACGGAACAGATCGTATTGACGTGAATGGGAAACTTTCCGAGCTATCGATCGGCGAGCCGATCGATTTGACGATCGGAAAGAACACCCTGCGCATCCGGCACGTCCGACAGCCGCACAAACAGGACCGCCATCACGAGGCGCATCTTTGCGCTCACCACCGAGTGGTGACTTCGTTTCCGCTAGCGCAGGTCTCGGAGCTCGGGTCACATCCGATTCGTGCAACTCCGGATGGAGCGGCCGAAGTTCACCATGTGTTTGTGAGCGGCGAGATCCTCGACGCGAGCGTGGACACCACCCGCACACGGCTCGACCTGGCGGAAGACGAGTCATTGTTTGCACAGGCCGGTGGCCTGGATATGAAGACTTTGCGCGCTGCGCTGGGACGGCACGTCAACGAACACCTCGCACCGTTTCTCCGAGCGGAAAGAGAGGAGAACTTCCGGCGCGTCGAGCAACACATTCGCAAGGTTCAACCTGAATACCAACACCTCTTGCGGCGGAAAGCCGAGCAGCTTGAACGGGTAAAGTGGTCGGATGATGCAACCCAGTTAGATGAGAGCCTCTACCGGGTCCAACAAGAGTGGGAGCGCGAGGTCAGACGTCAGCAGGCGGAAGTCGAAAAGCAGCTCAGTGACGAGAAGGTTGATCCAAACAGCGTTGCGGCAGAGCTCGAGAAGGTCATCCAGGAGGTAAACGAAGTTGGCCGATCGAATCTCGTCCGGTACGTGGCGCGGCGACATGCCGTACTCATCTTCATGCGTCGATTGCTCGCAAAAAAGGCGCTCGAAGCGCATGTGCACCGCATCGTTTTTCCGCTTCGAAGTACGACCGACGAGGTTGCTTACGACGACCACAACCTGTGGCTTCTCGATGATACGCTTGCGTTCTACGACCTCGTAGCGTCGGATGTGCCTCTCAAGGACATCAAGCTATCTCCCGCAGATTCTGAACGCCGTCCTGACATTCTTGCGTTCAAGACAGGAGACCCGCCCTTCCACCACATCGCTCTGGTCGAGTTCAAACGTCCGGAGCGCGCGGACGACAACCCAGTGCAGCAACTCGTCGAGTACGCTGTGCTCCTGCGAGACGGCGGTGCCAAAGGAACGGACGGCACTTCTCTACCGGGCATTCCCAAGAGTGTGCGCATCGACGCCTATGCGGTCGCCACGCTGACGCCGGAACTCGAGGCAAGGGTGAGAACAGGGCCCGGCAACATGCAAAAGGTTGAAGGCGACTGGCGATGGCACGGAGGCGTGCCCGGAGAGAACCTCACAATTGAGTTGTTCGACTTCAACGTGTTCGTGAATCGGGCCGAACAACGCAATCGAGCGTTCTTCAGAAAGCTCGGCTTGACGTAGCCCCTATCGACGACCCGGTGATCCCGCTCAGATCACTCGGAGTCCCGTTAGTCGATGATCGAGCAAGCACCGACACGAAGTCGCGTATCGCCGAGCCATAAGACATCGCCGTCACACAGATGCTTCAGCCGCACCTCGCCCAGTGTCTCGTGCCGCGTACCGTTCGTGCTGCCGAGATCCGCGATGTAGCTCGCGTCGCCGATCGAAAAGAGCAGCGCATGCACGCGAGACAAACGCTGCTCCCACTCGAGCGTCCCCGGCGCGCCGCAGCGCTCGTAGCGACCGAGCATGAAGCCGCGAGCGAGCGCGTCGGCGCTGGGGCGAAATACAATCTGGGGCACGCCACGAACGGCCTGTCGAAGTGGCGACGAGAACGTCTGGTCTTCGCCGATCCTCGGCAGCTGCGTCCCGGCGGAGCTCGGCTCGCGAATGGACACGTCTTCGAGCGTGTAGACGAACTTCGCCGCGGTCTTTGCCGGCGCGTTTGCTCGAACGAACGACGCACGACTCAGCTCTGCAATGCCGAGTGCGCCGAGGTTCGCCTGGTCCGCGGAGAATGCGACGAACAAGTGCGACCCGAGGCGAAGAGCGCAAGGCAGATCGAGCGTCGCCGAGCCGATCCGACGTCCGGCGAGGTCGCAGGTTCCGTCGTCGCCACCGAGGTCGAACCAGAAGAGCTCGTCGGCACGTTCGGGACGACGCACGAGCAACGCGTGGCGAAGCGCGAAGTCGTCGGTGGCGCCCCGAAGATCCGCGTGCGAGTGCCGGCCGATGGAAACCGTTTCCACCTTGTCGCGGGCGAGCATCGAACCGTGGGACGCGAGACGCCCCGCGTGATCGATCATTCCGTAGTGGACCCCTTCGCCCTCCCTGGTCTTCATGATGAGCTCGCGTGCTCCCCGCTCGAGGCGCACCGGCTCTGGCTCGACCGGGAAGACGTAGGCGATACACGTCTTGCCGTCCCTCGACGTCCCGTCGATCTCCCTATGCATCCGCTGAACCACGATCGTCAGGTCACGCCGCATCGAGCCTCCGATGACACCAGAGTACAAGAAGCGAGCGTCAGGATTGGTCGCCTCGCGCGCGGTGGCGCCGATGACGCATGAGCGCAAACGAAGTCAGGGTTGCGTGGCTAGTGCTGAGGTACCGCTCGCCGGCGCCGACGCAAACGCGTCGAGATCGAATGCTTGCTGAGGGCTTCCGCCAAGCCCACGCACAAAATACAAGTTGCTGTCTTCGCGACGTTCGCGACTGTCCATGTGCAGTAGTTCCGATTCCATCAGCAGGCTCAGAGCAGCGCGAATGTGCCGTCGTTCGATCCCGAGTCGCTGGGTGATTTTGGGATAGGTCACGCGAGAATAGCCGGAGCGGTTCTCTCGCAAGGCGACCAGGAGCAGGAACAACTTCAGCGCTGCCAACGTGACGCCAGTTCTTTGATGGATCGATCGAAGAAAGCGTCCCGACTCTACCTGGCGCCATGGAAACGGTCCCCATCCCGTACCGGCGGGGGAAAGGGGCAGCGAGTAGCAGGAGATCATGCTCTTGCGATCGGTCGGCCGCGTAATGAAGTCTCGTGTGACGAGGCCTCGATCTGCGAGCACCTTGGCTGCAGACATGCCCGCAGATCGGCCGATCGATCCCGCTTCTGCTACATCGTCGAGTGATGCCACGAAGTTGATGCAGCTTCTCCTCGCGTGAAACTCAAGTTGTCCCTTGAGGATCAGGAGACCGTAGTAGGTCTTCAGCAACGTCACTGCCTCGGAGCCGCTGAACGATGTGATCACCGCTGGTTGCAGGACCCAGTCCGTCGGCATTTTCACGAACCCGTACATCTTCTTGCTGGTCACCACGGTGGCCTCCTCGCGCGAACCGGCGCCGGCGGTTCTCTTGGCTGCGGCGCTTGAATTCCTCGGCACTGCTCATCGTGCCGGTTTTTCATGTAGTAGTTCTTACGTCTAGAAAGCGTAAGGGGCGGCGGATGGAATTATTCGAGTAAAAACGGTGGTTTATGTAATTTTTTAGCGGTGCTTGGCGAGACGACTTGTTCCGCTTCGCTGAAGGGTCGAGTCAGAGCATCGGGTCCGTTCGCACGAGGTAGCCGGCGTGGATCAGCGCGTCGAACTGGCGCTCGATTCGCGCGGCCAGATCGGGTTCGAAGAGCCGCACCCCAAGCTCGATGTTGAGGTTCATCGCGAAGCCGGTCAGGTTCGCGCTCGTGATCAACGCCTCTCGCCCATCCGCTGCCGCGCATTTCGCGTGCAGCAGCCCGGCTCTCTGGCGCTCGTCGCGCTCACGCGCGTCAGCTGGCCAACAATAACATCGCGCGGAGCGGAGGATCTCGGGAGCGAAACCCAAACGCGCATCGACCGAGAGCCGCCCCTCGCTCTCTTCGCTGTGCTCCAACACCAGCGAGAGCTGAACCCCTCGGGCCAACGCTGCCGCAAGTGCGTCGCTCAGCGCCTCCAGCCGATATGCAGCGAAAGAGACAAGGAGGACCCGCTCACGTGCGGCGGTCACGAGATCGACGAGCGCCTCGTCATGACGGCGCAGCGTACTCCCCTGCACCGACGGGCCGGACCATAAGAGCTCCGGTCGGCCGACGCGAGCGTGCATGGCGACCGCGCCTTCGAGCGCCGCCGCGATGGCCTCACGCGAGAGATTGGGCTCATCGCAACAAATCGCGAGCCGCTTCGCCCATGCAGCGAGCGACGGCGTGAGCGATTCGGCACCGCCGCGCCTCACCGCGATCGCAACCACTCTCGCCGAAGTGGTCGGCAGCTCGGCCGCACACGTGACCACCTGATTCAGCACTTCGGCAGGGAGCGCCGTCATCGCACGTTGAGCCCGGCAAAGAACGCGAATGCGTCGCGCGCGAGCGTCTGCACGAGCACGCTGCGATCGAGGTAACGATTGCCCTTCTCGCACGAGGTCTCCGCCGCGAACAAACACGCATGGCAGGCGGCGCCGTGCAGCGACACGCCGGCGAGATCACTCCCAAAGTGATGCTCGCCGCAGAGCGGATCCGAGGCGCAGAGCCGCATGTGATCGAGCGCCGCCAGAACGTGACGCTCGAGTTCGGCCGGCTGTCCTTGCTTGACGAGACCGCCGAGCGTGCCTTCGCTGTCCGGCGCGGCCGTGTACAAAAGAAAGCCAGCCATCGGATCGCCGTCGCCGCCGGGCGCGTTCGAGTAGATCCGTTCGCGGATGCTCGCCGAAGAGTAGCCACACTCAAGCGCGAGCTCGCGCATCAACGCGTGCGACAGCGAATGCAGCAGCAGATAGCGCACGCCTGGAAAGCCAATCTCCGGCTGATCCGCGCCTCGCGCCCTCCTCCAACGCACATGCGCTGCCCGCAGCTCATGCACCAGCGGCTCGACCGCGCGCGAGCTCTCCCACCGCGCAACTGTTTCCTCGTGGAGCGAAATGAAAATCCCCTCACCGCGCGTCTCCGTCGCGGGCGCGAACGAAGCCGCTCCGCGCGAAAGCCGCATGCGCCGGGTGTCATCGTACGCGATTCGATAGAAGCCGATGAGAGCTGTAACCGCGCGAAGGCGCTCGACTAGCCCGACGCGTTCGACGAGCCCGACCAAGCGCGCCGGGGTGGGCGCTCGCGTTAGCTTGAAGTCCGCTTCGATGCGCGACGTCTCGGGGCCGGAGAACACGCGCCATTCGGGCGGTTTCAGGTCCGGTGTCGGCTGATCAGCAGCCACGCCCTGGCGTTCGGCGAGGACCGCCGCCCAAACGTCCTCCGCTGTCGCGTCGCGAAGTGCCGGCAGCTCACCACGCTGAAGCAGGTAGCGCACCACGTCGATGCTCGGTGCCTCGGAGAGCCGTTCCCAGTAGTGTTTCACGGCGTGTGTGAGGGGATCGCTCGCGAGCGGGATCGAGAGCGCCGAGAGCTGATCGGCAAACCAGAGGTTGGACGCGCCGAGCA
Organism: Deltaproteobacteria bacterium; assembly: GCA_020848545.1. Classification (GTDB taxonomy): domain Bacteria; phylum Myxococcota; class JADLHZ01; order JADLHZ01; family JADLHZ01; genus JADLHZ01. Next base: position 31,329 of record JADLHZ010000042.1, read on the forward strand.
AGATCGGCGTCGCGCGCTCCTCGCACGTCTCGAAGTCGCGAAGATGGGGCCGCCTGCCTCGACATTGCGGCATCGCAGCCCGCCCTTCCTCTCCGAACACGACCGCGAGCGGCACACTGCGATCGCAAACGCGGCACGCGATGAACACGTCGGCCACTTCGCCTGACACACCGCCCTCCCGCAGCTCGAGTACGGGGCGCTCACAACGCGGATGATCGCCGTGCACGATCTCCACCCACGGAAAGTCGTCGACATGTCCGTTCTCGCACGCAACGAGGAAGCGCGCCGGCAACGCCCGCACCGGCCGGGGGCCACACGTGCGATGAACAAAGTGAGCCTTCTCCGGCCGGATGTCGTTCGCTTGAAAATCAAAGACGCCCGAGTTGAGCGGACCCAAGAAGTTGCAACGCGGACAGCGGAGCCATCGCGGGAAGATACCGACCGGGAGCCCGCGCTCGACACCGTCCGTATGCATGGAGCGGTGTGGCCCGTCGTCTTCGCTGATCGGCGGCGAGAGCAAGCGCTGGACATTGGGTCCGAGCAAACCTTGCACCGCGGCGAGTAGGCGTGGCTCATCGATTGGCGCGCATGCGTCGCGCGGCCAATCATCGAGGCCCATCACCATAACGGATAGGTTGGGCAAGTCGATCACGCAGCCAACGCCGGCCATGTACTGGGTCTGGCTTGGCCGCACCGTCCCGAGCTTCGTCTGCGGCAGCGTCATTCTTCGCTCCACGGTCGATCGTCATCAAGCGCCGCGTCTTGCAGCACGAGCGGCACGCTCGGCTCGACATCGCGCAGAGAGTTCAAGCATGCGAATTCGGTCCACGGCCGCTCGCTCGCCGATCGGAGCAAGGCCCGCGTCGGGCCGTCCGAGTCTTCGCGATAGCCGAGACGAGCGCCCACGTTGCGCCGTCGTTCGGCCGCCCACATGTCGATCCGCCGCTGCAGCAACGCACGGGTTTCATCAGCGACCGCACGCGATCCGGTAACGGTCTCTGCGCGCCGAACGATCGCGTCGATAGCTTCGGCAACGACCGGAGAGCGCGGGTCGAAATGCTCGGCGCCGCTGTTCGGATTGAGCGTCTCGTCACAGAGCCTCGTGAGCGCGACGAGGATGCCCGTGAGCCCGCGATCGAGCGCGCGACTCGCAAACGGCGTGAGCGAGAGCGGTTCGACATGGCGATACAAGCTTTGGTGGTAATGCTCGAAGCGTTCGAAGTGCGAGAGATCGCGCGGCCGCGTCCAGTTGTACACTGTGCAGACGATCCCGGGCACGCCACGACCTACGCGGCTCGTCGCTTGGATGTACTCGGACGTCGTCTTCGGCTGACCGCACACGAGCATCAACCCGAGGCGCGGCACGTCGACGCCCACCGAGATCATGTTCGTGGCGAGCACGACGTCGAGCGGCAGCGGCTGGTTAGGTTGGCGCTGCACCTGCGGCGAGAACTTCAGCTCGAGGCGGTCGAGGATTTTTGGGATGTCATCCGACGAGCGCCGCGAGGTGAGCTCCTCCGGCGAGCGAATCATGCGCCGCGCGAGCCCGTGACGATCCATCCGGCGCAACCGGGCGCGCACGTCGTCCTCGATCAAGCGGCGCATGCCGGCGAGTTCGCGCATGGCGTTAAAGTAGCCGATGGCGGTCATCCACGGATCGGCGGCTTCGCCCCAGCGATCGAGGAGCACTTGGCCGGCCGCGAGAAACGCAGCGTAGACGCGAATCAAGATCGCCTTCATGCGCCGGCCGGATGCGCACACACCGAGATAGAGCCGCCCCGGATGGAAGTCGTCCGTTCGTTCGAGCGAGAAGAAGTTGCTCTTCGCCGACGTGCCGTGCGGTGGGAAGATCGCGACCTTGCGGCCAAAGAGCGCGTGCACCTGATCGCGTGCGCGACGAATGGTGGCGGTCGACGCGATCACCTTCGGACGCACGCGTCTGCCGTTCGCCTCCCACGTGCATAGTGCGTCGACGGCGGTCTCGTAGAGCCCGGTCAAGCTTCCGAGTGGGCCGCTGATCAAATGGAGCTCGTCTTGGATGATGAGATCTGGTGGCCGCAGCGGTGGATGCGCTTCGAGCCGAACATTTGGCTCTTGTGAATTCGAAACGTGACTCTGCGCGTCCTCGACCTCGGAGGACACGAACCCGTGGCGCGGACATCGGCCGGTGACTCGGCCGAAGAGCATCTCCACTTGGCCCTTCCACGGCATCTGCGCGAGCTTATCGACCGTGGCGATCACGAGCGACGGCAAGCGGCGGTAGATCTCTTCGTCGACGACGACGACCGGCAGGCCTTCTTTCGGCGCCTGGGCTTCCGTGAAGGCGCAACGCCCGTACCGTTCGGCGCAGAACGCGAGCGTCCGCGCGGACCCCGCCGGATACTTGCTCACGCGATAGGTTACGGCGCTCCCACACCACGGACACGCTGTGAGCTGCTTCGGCGAGCTGATCGCCGCCGTCCACTGAGCGCCTGCGTCACGGAGCGCTTGATCCGAGTGATCCGTCCAGAGTGGCGTGCTGCGCTCGCCCACCCAGAGGCCAAGGCGAAACGGCTCTTGTCCGTAGCGTGGGTCCGCAGCGACTTGCTCGCGCCGGATCACCTCGCACGCGCACACGAGAGCCGCCGCCCGCTGAAACTGCTGCAACGTTAGGAGGCGCAATGTGTAGCGCATCAGCACCGCGACGCCGCTCGCGCCAGAGTAACCCGACACCGTGCCTTGGAGACGCCGTATCAAGAACGTGTACGCGGCGAGCCCGAGATACGCTTCCGTCTTGCCACCGCCGGTGGGAAACCAAAGCAAGTGCGCGGGCGACGCCGGATCTTCGCTGCGATCCGGATGATCGAGCAACGTGAGGCCTGGCAGGTTCAGGAGGATGAAGCCCATTTGAAAAGGACGCCAGGTGCGATCCTTCTCTTGGTCGTGGTCTTCGAGCGTCGTCCCCTTTCCGGCCTTCTTCGCGCGCGCGAAGAGCGCGTGCACGCGTTGCTGCCACATGGCGCGATTAAGGAAACGGAACGCCTCGAAGGCGTCGACGTTCTCGGCAAGGAGCTCGAGACCGCGGCGCATGCCCGTGAGCGCGTCCTCACACCTCGCGAGCGCCGCGGTTGCGGGCTCCTCGTGCCCTCCAAGCTCGTCGCGCGGCGCAGCTCTCTCGTCGTCGATCCACGCGCGATAGGCCCCAAGCAACGGTGCGAGCATCGCCTGCACCGTGGCGGGAGACGGCGCTTCCGCCAGACGCTTCATATCGAGCACTACGCCTGAGAGCGCCGGCGCGTCCGACACGAGCACCGATCCCATGTCCGGCACAACGGAGGACGGCATCACCACCGTCGCGATCTCCGTCGCACGCTCGGGATCCACCTCGTGCGCTTCGACGCATGTCGCGACTCCGTGCCCGACGGCGAACTCCGGGCGATGACGGTAGAGCATCGCCATCGCCTGCTGTTCGAGCTCAGCGCCATCGTCGTTCGCGCTGCGGCGGCAGACGAAGATCGGCCCGTCGCCGCTCACGCGAAGCTCCGGCTGAAAGAGCCAGGCTTCGTCGCGGTTGCGATCCGGCTCCTGTTGGCCGTTGACGAGAAACAGACTCACGACCCATGCATCCGCGGTCTTGCGGGCGACGCCGTCGACGTAGATGTCCGCGTGACTCTCGACCGGTGAAAAGCGCGCGATCGGCCCCTCGGCGAGCGGAACCTGCACGCTCTTTCCAAGCATCGGGCACCGCTTCCACACCATCGGATGTTTGCCATCCCCTCCGGCGCGCGCGCTGCGAACGCGTTCATAGCGACCCCAAGCGGTGTCCACGACGAACGCGCTCGCCGCTCGATCGACCGCGAACGTCATGCCGATGGACGACGGCAGTAAGCTGTTCGTCGGCGGTCGCTCCTCGCGGCCTTCTTCGCCGTAACCGCCGCCGTCCTCCACCGCGAGATCGTCATCGTCAGCCGCGTGCATGCGTTGATAGCGCGGCGCCAGGGCGCCGAGGATGTACCGCTCCGAGACGCGCTGCTCGTCGATCTCCTCCTCAGGGCCGCCGGCGGGGCCGACGAGCTCGCCGGCCACAAGCGTGTGCAGTTCCGCACGCAGTTGGCGCGATGGCGGCGCCGCGAGCACGCGCGGTGGCGGTGGGTTCGCCGGTGGCGGTGGGTACTCAGCGGCGTCCAATGCTTCGCGGGAGTCCTCGACGACATCGACGACTTCGATCTCGTCGGCCTTCGGCGCTCGCTTCGCCGTCTTCTTGTTCTTCTTCGCCGGCTTCTTCTTCGCGGTCTGTGCGGCGACGACCTCGGCCACTTCGTCGCGCATCGTGCCAAGACCGAGCGCCTCGTCGTCGAGCGGCACACCAGCAAAGAGCGCGGCGATGTCAGCGTCGACCTCGCACACCTCGGTCCAGTCGAGCGTGAGAGTGCCAGCCCGCAGCTCGGCGTTCATCTTCTTCAGTTCCGCGGCGGTGGGCGCGAAGCGTCGTTCGAGTTTCTTCATGCTTTGCTCGTCAAATTCCACTTCTCTTTGTCGAACGGTTGAAACAGCGGGCCCTTATCCGCGGCATCGAGGACCACAAGCAACGCCCGCATCGCGCGCGTCATCGCGACGAAAATCGTTCGGCGCTCGCGACGAAGAAGCTCGATCTCTTCGTCGTCGCCCGCGCCGCGCAGTTCAGGCGGATAGCGCTCCTGCACGAAGCCGGCGAGCATCACGACGGGGAACTCGAGGCCTTTGGCGGACTTCATCGTCAGGACCTTCACTTCTGAGGCCTTCAGGTCGAGTTCCTTTCCCTTCATAAACGCGGCGGGCACTTTGTTTGCATTGAGACCCATTGCGACGCGACGCGCGGAAGCTTCGGTCGGACAGAGTACCGCCGCGCCCCCTATGCCGAGGCGAAGCTCACGGGTGGCGTTGCGGATGAAATTCGCCAGCAACGTCTCTTCCTGGCCGGGCGTCTTCACCTTGCGCACGGCGGGCTCGAAGCCCTCGTGCGCGTGAGGTGTTTCGCTCTCGTCGTCATCGAGCGCGCCGTCTTCGAGGTAGCTCTTCGCAGCGAGCGCGAGCTGCTTCGTTGACCGATAGTTCACCTTCAATGCGTGTGTGTGGCCCTTGAACGACAGCGTCTCATGCACGTCCGCCCAGCGGAAGGCGCCGCCGTAGATCGACTGGTTCGCGTCCGCGGTGAGGAAGAGGCGCGCCTTCTGCTTGCATAGGTGCACGAGCATGCGGATAGCGGTGGGCTCGAGATCCTGGGCTTCGTCGATGATGACCGCGTCGTACGTCAGCGGTGGACCGTGCTCGGCGACTCTCGCGGCCTCGGCGCGAAGCATCTGCCACGTGATCGCTTTTTGGGCGGCGAGCTCATTGTGGAACGTCTGTGTCACGGTCCATACGGCACGACGCTGGAGCTTCGACAGCGCGAGCTCTCGGCCGGCGCGTTTGGCAGCGAGGTACGCCGCGAGGGAGTCGAGGTTGCGCGCCTGGATCACGGCTGTGATCTCTTCAAGGAGGTAGTCGAGCTGAAGCTTCGCGATCGCCTCGCGTTGCGCCGCTTGCTCCATGGCATTGCCGTCGTAGTCGGCACCCTTCACGGCGCGCTCGAGGGTACGCTTGAGATCGATCCCATCAGCGAGCTTCCGCCCGGCGATCCACTGCTCGGCGAGCTGACGCGCCACACTGTCAGCGGTGCGGACGGTGACGAGGTCCGCGTGCTCGCCGAGCAGCGACTTCAGCAGCTGTTGCGAGTAGGCGACGAGCGCGTTCGTATACGTCGTGAACAGGATCGACGGCTTCTGCTTCTCCTTCAACGCGCGATCGACGATCGCCTTGCAGCGATAGAGCGCGACCGTGCTCTTTCCAGAACCGGGGCCCCCTTTGAGCAGCGTTGGTCCGTTACTCGCGAGCCCCCACTTCACCGCCGACTCTTGGACCGGATCGAGGCGCAGGAGGAACGGCACGAGCTCGCCAGCACGAATGCGGAGGAGATCGTCCGTGTCGTCGACGATCAGGTCCGGCGCGCGGAGGGCGTCTTCGAGGCGCGCGCCATTCACCATCTCGCAGAGAGCGAGGCGTTGATCCTCGGTGATCTTCGCGAACGCGAGAAGCTCTTCTTCGTATTTCAGATCGAGCAACGCTTCGTGGAGCGCATCGGGCACGCGTTGCGCTTTGAGCATGGCTTCGGTCAGGCGGGAGATGAGCTTCGTCTTCGCCTTTTCTGGTTTCGCGAGAAGTTGCGGCCAGGTCTTTTGCGGCGTGGATGCAGGGAGCTCGGCGTCGAGACCGCCGAGGTGCTCAGACTCCGGCGGCGAGTCGTAGGTGTCTTCGGCGCGTTTGTCGATCTTGAGGACGCTGACGTACTTGTCATCGAAGAGGTAGAAGATCCGGTAGTCGCCAGAGCGTAGACGGTAGAGATCTCGGTCCAAGTGTTTGAGCTTCTTCTTCACTTTCGCGTCCGGCATAGGGTCAGCGCAGAGGGCCTTCAGCTTGTCGAGGATCTGCTTCGTGACCTTGGCGTCGAGCGCGAAGAGTTCGTTCTGCGCGCTCGGCTTCATCGACAGGATGCGATCGGTCATGTCTCCCTCGAGAGGCGTTAGAGCAGCGTGAGCGTCTTTTTGTCCTTCGGCTTGCGCCGAGTCGGCTTCAATGCCGCGGACCTCATCTCGGTGGTCGGCGGCGGATCGGAATCTTCGTCAGGCTCGGGGGTGTCGCCCTGGAGACCTTGGCTGGCTTCTTCGGCGTAGCGCTCGTAATTCATAGCGAGGAGTCGATCGAGGATCTCGCGTAGAATCGAGCCTTCCATCGTGTATCGAACGCCTTCTCGCTGACGAAAGAAACCGTGCTGCGGGTTCAGATCTGTCCAGCCGTACGCCGTCAGAAGCAAGCGATCGATTTCCGCATGGACTTCTCGAAGCGACTCAATTTCGGCGCTGCGTTGGCTGCTATCGTGGAAAAGATTGTAGAGGGAGGTTGGCCCCTGATCGCTGGCAAGCATCAGGCTCTCTCGTGTTTCGTGATACGCGAGAGAGCGCGCGCTCAGCCGTTCGAGCATCACCTGCTCAAGGTGTGGGACGGGAAATGTCGCTGCACACCGCTTGGCACTGTAAACAAGATCTCGTTTGCGCCGGAGCCCCCATTTCCACGCCCATTCGACGTGAATCGAGGACTGAAGAATTCCAAATACTCCCCAGTGCCGAGCTGGAAATAGAACTGCCTTGTGTTTCGGCAAGCAGCGATTCAGATCCACCTTGCGAAACGCTAGGTGGACGGAGGTTTCGCCACACGCGAAACAAAGCGGGTTCTGCGCTGCCTCTACCCACAGTGCATTCGCCGGCCGTGAGTGCTCGAGGCTCTCCTCATCAGCGATGCCGAGTTCCGAGACTAGGGAAGCTCTCTTGCGCTCGCTCAAAACAGCCAGTCTGCGGCGATCGATTACCAATGGCGCTTCGTCATACAGATGTACGTATGAATAGAGTTCGTCGCCGCCAACGACAGGAATGAGAACCCCTCTCGCCTCGGGCGATAGAGACTTGCACTCCGTTGCCGCGATCGGCCGATTCTGTGGGGAGAGCTTTACGCCCAGCATGGCGCACAGCGAGCTCTTAACCAATTTGTTCGGGAGCGCGTCAGACGTCGTGCCACCCGCGCGAAACTGGCCATCGATCTCTGCCACCGTCATGTCGTCGAGCAAGCGTCTGCCGTTCCAATCTTTCGTGAGGCAGAAGGCGACGAACTCAACTTGCGCGGTACCGGGCCACGGGCGGGGGGACCACGCGAATCGCGCAGCGCATCCGGCCGCTTTCAGCGGAGCAAGACAGCTCTCCGAGGTTTCTCCTCTCAAAATCGAGGAAGTGGAGATAAGTCCGACGTGACCACGCGGCGCGACCTGCACCCCGCGCTTCACAAAACCAACGACGAGGTCGGCCTTCCCATGCCAGGGCGGAGAGTGCCGCTGGAGCAACGCCATGTAGTCCTCACCCAGACGACTCGCGGCGATCGTTCCGTATTGAAAGGGAGGGTTGGAAACTACGGCATCAAAACCACCTGCGGCGAACGCCTCCGGAAACTCGAGAAGCCAATGAAACGGCCGCCACGTACGGGCGTCGCCGCTACCGGCGAGTACTGTGTCGACCTCCGAACGGAGGTGACGAAGCTTCGCCTCGCGATCGTCCTTCGCTCCGAGCGTAGCGCCGAGCCGAGCCGCCCAAGCCTGCATCGAGCGAGCCTCGACCGCTGCATTGCCTGGGCCCGCGGCGCGAGCTGCCGCGATCAAAGCGTCAGCCACAAGGTAAGCTTCGCGGAGACCCTCTTCGCACTCGCGCAGCAACTTCGCCTTCGCCTCGGCGTCGTGCAGATCGCGCACGGTGAAGCTCTCGAGCTCGCGGCGCTTCGCGATCGCGCGAGTCACCGCCGGCCCGAGGCGGCCGCGGAAGTCAAACAGGTCGCGCACATCCGCGGCGCGATCGGGGCTCAAGTGGAAGCGGCGCACTTGTTCGAGATCGTGGACACCAAGCAAGGAGTCGCCGCACCGGAGCGCGTGATCGAGAAAGGTAAACGGCCGGTCGCGCTGCATTGTGATCAGCCAGAGCGACAGCTTCGCCATCTCGACCGCGAGCGGGTTCTTGTCGACACCGAACAAGCAGCGGTCAGCGACTATTCGGCGCGCCACGATGGAGCGCTCCTTCGGATCGCGCGGGATCACTTGCTCCGTGAGCGCGCCACGGCCGAGATCGCCCTCCGGCGTCACCACGACTTGCCCGCTCGAGGAAGACTCGGCGCGTTCCCAAGCTTCTATGAGGCGATCAGCAAGATAGCGACATGCCTGTACCAAAAACGCACCTGAGCCCATCGCAAGATCGCAAATCTTCAACGACAACAGTGCTCGCGCCGACTTCAACGTCCACTCCGCCGCCGGCTTCCCTTCGCACGGTCCGTCGTAGACGAGCGCTTCGAGAGCATGCCGCACGATCGGCTCGGTGAGCGACTGCGGCGTGTAGTGCGTGCCGGTGCTTCGCCGCTCCGGACTGTCGGAGACGTAGAGCGTTCCCGCGGGCATCACCATTGGATCGCCGAACGACGTGTGCCGCACGAGCAGCGAGAAAGGTCGTACCCGAGCGAGCAGCTTCTTGTCGTTCCCACACGCGGCTAGCCAGCGCGCATCGTCCTCGAGCTCGTCGCCGCTCTTCGTGAGCAGCTTCTCGACCTTCGCGACAGAAGCGCCCGTCTCCTCCGAGATCCAAGCGGCGAAAGACTCCGCGTCATCCCCGTAGCGTTGCTCAATTTCCTTCAACCCGAGTTCAGGTTCCTCCCCACCCTTGCCGATGAGCCCGAGCATCGGCGCCTTCGCGCGATACGTCGTGTGGTCGAGCAAACCCTCGTAGACGTGCCCGATCTGCTCGACGTCGAGCCCCGCAAAGGATAACCGACGCCGCTCGCGCTCACCGTTAGCGCCGCCCTTCATCTGCAAGAATTGGAGCGCTTCGAGCACGTGCAGCACAGTGCGGTTGCTGATGTCGAGCGGCTCCGCCTCGCCGATCGCCTGCCCGCGCGTGCGCCCTTCGAGGAACGGAAAGCGGTCCACATCGAAGAGCGAGCCTCCGTACGCCGGGAGCCGCATGGCCTCGTGCTCGACGCCGCCGTGCACGGCGCGAAACAACGCCAAGAGGCGACCCCAGGCATCGAAGCTGTGCTCCAACACTTCCTCGCCATTGCGATCCGCTACCTCGCGCAGGCGCGCCGATAACGTCGACGCTGCGTAGTGCTGGTCATAGAACGGCTCGCCATATGGCAACTGCTTTCGCTCCTCCGCGCAGAAGAGAAACACGAGGCGCATGAGCACCGTGACGCACGCCTCGTACAGCTCGTTCTCGAAGAAACCCTCGAGCAGCCCGCGGTTGCGGTCGCGATCGATGTGATCGAGCGCCGCCACGAGCACCTCGATCGCCTGTCGCGCCTGCAAGCCGAGCTGCGCCGTCACCTCGTGCTGCTCGTTCGCGCTCGCCTCGAACAACGCGTCGAGCGTGTCCGTCTCTGGCACCGAGAAGAAGCGCCGCATTCGCAGCAGGCTCACGAACGCGCGGAGCAACGCCGGCTCCTCGATGAAGAGCCCGGAGTCGAAGGTGACGAAGCTCGCGCTCGCGCCTCGCGCCGCGAACACGAGCAGCCACTGCACACCGTTCGTCACGAGCCCGAGGCGCACGTTCTTCGCGAGCAAGAGCTCAAGCATGCGCGTGGCCGGTGATGCGGCGTACGGCGAGCCCGCGACAGGCCCGTCGAGCGCCTGGCCCGGCGGCATCACCGAGATGAATAGGCGTGGCGTGCCGGCTCCCGCACGTCCGGCCGGGTTCACGAACACGATGTCCGGGCGCAGCTCGACACCGTGCTCGGCCAAACGCTCGCACCACTCGGGCATCGGACCTTCGCGCCACACTTCGTCGTCGGCTTCGAGCAGCTCGCGGAGCACGAAACGCACCCAGAGCTTCTGCACGCTCGGATCCGCTTCGCTCTCGTCCCATTCGGAAAGCGCCGTACGCACACGCCCACGCACCTCGACGTTCACTTCGTCGAGTCCCTGGGGAAAGACACGATCGAGAACCTTCAGCGACAGGCTAGGCCCGGACGCCTCCACGAGCTTCAACCAGTCGGCGTGTCGCGCGCTCATGTGAGACCTTCCGGCACGAGGTAGGTCACGGCGACCGCGAACAACCGATGCGACGCGCCCGAATAGCGCGCGCGCAGGGCCTTGCTCTCACGCTCAATCTCTCGAGGTATCGCCTGCACACGCGCAGCGAGCGACTTTCTGTTCCGCTCAAGCTGTTGCCGCTCGTTGTCCGCGAACAAGGGCAATTGCGCCGGCAGATCCTCCGCGAGCGCTGCTTCGATCCGTGCGCGAAGCTCGGTTAACAGGGCCTCGAGCTGCTCTGCTTCCTTGTTTCCGCGCTCGGCGAGCATTTTCGTGAGGCTCGCGAAGCGGTCTTCCGCGCGCCGCTCGAGCAGTGTGAACGCCTCGGCCTCGTGTTTTGGCCACAACGTGGCGAGCTTATCGCGGACCGGCGCCGGCGCGTCGTTGTCCGTCGCTGCCGCCAGCGCTGCGTCCACTTCCTTCGCTGTCGCCTTCGTCAGCTTGCCTTCGCGAACACGCGCACCGGCGGTGAGGATCTCTTCATGTAGGCGATGGTTGTCCGCGCCGAGGATCAGCAAGCGGCCGTGCAAGACCAGCATCGGTGCATCGAGCACGTGGTTCGGCGCCGTGCGCGTCGTAACTCGTTGCAACGCGCGGCGCTCGTCACGCGTCCATACCTGCGCGCGGAGCACGCCCAGGCTCATACGCACGAGCCGATGATTCAAGTGCGCAAGCACCACGTCGTCGCGTTCTTCGGCGAGCGCGGGGTCGAATACGATCGGACGCTCCTCGCCTGTATGAGGATGCCGCAATCCCTCGCTGCTGCGCGCCCAGGAGCCGTCGAGTTTCGGCAGCCGGTAGCCCTTACCGCCGGTCACCGCAACTTCGCGCAGCGGAGGCTTCTTGGCGATCGCGAGCGCCTCTTCGACCACCGCGCGGACGCGATCTGGGGACAAGCTGAGCGTCGCGCGACTCTCGTCGAGCTTCGCCTTGTGGGCGGCGAGATCCTCTTTCAAGCGACGTTCGAGCTTGAGCAGGCGTTTGATAGGCGCCGTGGCTGACTCTGCGGCAGCGGTCTCCAGGCGCTTGCGCCTACCAAGCATGGCCTCCGAGACCTGCTGCGAGATAACGGGCCCCACCTTGCCGAGGTCTTCGCGGATCTGCTCGACCTTCACCGCCGCACGGGCAAGGAACTCGAGATCGCCTTCAAGCGAGCCGGGCGCCACCTCTTTTTCACCGCGAGTCGAGAAGCCGGCGCCGACGAAGTGAAATATGTCGACCTGCTTCGCGCGCTGGCCGTGCCGATCGATGCGGCCATTGCGCTGCTCGAGGCGGTTCGGGTTCCACGGGATCTCGTAGTGCACAAGGCGCGAGCAGTGGTTCTGCAGATCGATACCTTCGGACGCGGCATCGGTGGCGAGGAGTAGCCGCGCAACGCTCTGCTTCGGCCCCGCCTGAAACGCCGCCTTGATCGCCTCGCGGTCGTCTTGCGGCATGCCGCCGTACAGCATGAGCACCCGGTTTTCTCCCGCGAGTCCAGCCGACGCCAGCTGCTCCAAGAGCCAGTTTTGCGTCGTTCGATACTCCGTGAAGATGATCGCGCGCTCGTCGCCCCACTTCCGCTTCTTGCAGATATTCGCTTCGAGCCACGCGAAAAGCGCGTCGAGCTTCGCGTCGCCCTTTGCCGTCGCAGAACGGGCCCACTTCGTGAGCTTGTCGACGAGCGTCTTCTCTTCCTGAGACAGCGCCGGCAGATCGCCGCTCGCCGCGAACAACACCTCGCTCTCGGCCTCGTCGTACTCGTCGTCGAGGAGATCGTCGTCGTCGAAGCGGTCATAGTCGCGCCGCGATGCCGCGTGCCTCTTCCCTTCAACGGTCGCGCGATGTTTCTCGAGCGTGGACAGAAACGCGGCCGGCGATGAGAACAAGCGCTTCTTCAGCAGCTTCGTCACGAACTCGGCTGCGTTCACCGCACGCGCGCTCGCGGCGACTTCGCGACGAAGCACGCTGTAGCGTTCGAGCAACGCATGCGCTTCCCGCTCGGCGTCCGGGTACGCGACCTCGAGGTGCGCGAGTTCCCGCTTCGGAAACCGCGGCGTGTCGTCCCAATTGACGATCTCGCTCTTCAGCCGTCGCACCATCACCGCATGCAGCTGCTCCTTGTTCGGCTCGACGCCGCGGTGGAAACGCTGGTCGTCAAGAAGCTCGAGCAGTGCGGAGAAGCTCTCGGCATAACCGTTGTGCGGCGTGGCGGAGAGGAACAGCTTGTGCTCGAAGTGGGGCACTATCGTCCGCACCGCTTGGGTCCGCAACGAATCGATCGCGTACCGACCAACACCGGACGGCGCGACGTGGTGCGCTTCGTCAACGATCAAGAGGTCGAAGCGCCGGGGGAAGCTCTCCGCCTGGGACGGCAATACCTCCTTCATTAGCCGCAACGGGCGATCGCGCTTCAGGTAGTCGATCGACACGATGAGCCGAGGGAAGTGCGTCCATGGATTGCAGCGAAGACCGCGTGCGCGCCGAAGCTCGCGCATCAGCTCGGCGTCCACGATGCGAAACTCGAGGCCGAACTTGTCGCGCATGTGATCGCGCCATTGCAGACACAGCGCGGCCGGACAGACGACCAGCGCCGTGCGAACGCGATGGCGAAGCGTGAGCTCCTGCAGTACGAGCCCGGACTCGATCGTCTTACCGAGACCGACGTCGTCCGCGAGGAGCAAGCTCACGCGTGGCATCGAGAGCGCACGTACGACAGGTTCGAGCTGGTAGGTCTCGACTTGAATGCCGCTGCGAAAAGGCGCTTGAAGAACTTTCGCATCCGCGGAGGCGATCGCGCCCCAGCGAACGGCATCGAGGAAGGCCTGATGTCGACGCGGCGGGTCGAAACCACTTCGCGGATCCGGCAAGCCGGCGTTTTCGTGCACGCGCGCGCCGGGCTCGATCTCCCACACGACTTCGAGCGGGCTGCCGAGGTCGACGTCTTCCACCGACGACAGGCCGACGACGTGCTGTGGTTTCTGCTGCGCAGCGAGCGCGAAGGTGCTCTCGCGAACATCCGTCACGACGAAGCGACTGCGTCGAACTTCGACAAGTTGTCCCGGAACCGGAATCACAGTTGACTCTCCGCCAAATTACCAAGCGCGAGCGTCAGATTCTGACGTGACGAGTTGCGCGGCTTTCGTATTTTCCATTGATCGCGTCTGGGATCCAGTGGATCTACCTAGCAGGTTGTTGAAAAATCCGGAGAACGAGGCGGCGCAACTCCGCTGACGAAGGTTCTTGTCGAAAGGTCTATCGCAGGCGGCGAAGAGCGTGCCGCCTCGCTGGCGAATCCCTCATGCTGTGGCAGCGGGGAGCAGCTTGGCGATCCGGATCAGGTTGTACGCCGCACCCACGAAGTATGAAGCGAACTCCGTGCGCGCCAGTCCCTTGAACCGCGTGCGCCTGAAATTGCCGATCGTCTTCATCCAACCGAAGATCTCCTCGACTCGTTTTCTGATCCGCTGGCTGACGGCGTAACCACCATGCCGAACCGTCCGCCGATCGACCGCTGAGCGTCGCCGGCTGCAGTTCTGCGCCACGTGCGGCGTCACGTTGCGCGCCCGGCATTGCGCGATGAAGTCGGCGGTGTCGTAGCCCTTGTCGGCGCCGAGTGTGATGCGCCGCGTGCCGCCGAGCGCGTCGTCCATCATCTCGACAGCGACATCTCGTTCAGCGGTGCCGGTCGCCGGCGCGATCCGCAGTCCGACCAGAAGACCGTTGCGATTCTCCATGAGCGCGTGTTGCGAGAAGGCGAGCTTCGCTTCCTTGCCGTTGCCCTTGCGCGCGAGCTTTGCCTCTTCATCGGTGGTCGACGCGTGCGTCTCGTTGCTGCGTTTCTCGCCGTGAAAATTCACCGTCGGATTGCCGGGGTCATCCGGTGGCCGCTGATCGTCGCCCCCGTCCTTCTTCTTGAAGCTCTTCAGCGACGCCCACGCTTCGATCAGCGTCCCGTCGACCGTGAAGTGATCGTCGCTCATGAGCCCGGCTTTTCGCGCCTGCACCACGATCGTCTCGAAGAACTGCCAGGCGACCTCGTGCTCCATCAGCCGAGCTCGGTTCTTCGCGAAGCTCGAGTGGTCGAAGCTCTCATCGTCCATGTTCATGTCGAGGAACCAGCGGAAGAGGAGGTTGTAGTCGAGCTGCTCGCAGAACATCCGCTCGCTTCGCACGGTGTAGAACGCCATCAGCAGCATCGCCTTCAGCAGCCGCTCCGGCGGGATCGAAGGCCGACCGACCTTGCTGTACATGCCTTCGAGCGTGTGGCCGATCTCCACGAGCGCCGCATCGGCCAGCACCTTCACCTTTCGCAGCGGATGATCCTTCGGCACCCGGTGCTCCGGCGTGATCAGGCTCAGCATCGTCGCTTGTTTCGTGTCGCTCCCGCGCATCCGTGCACTCTACAGACGGCCGGCTCGAAGTCGATCTCTCGACTCCTCTTTTTTCAACAACCTGCTAGCTCTCCGACCAAAGGCGAGCGCATGAAGATTCGACGACTGGACGTACGCAACTTTCGCGGAATCAAGGAACTCGCTTGGACGATCGGCGGCGACTACGTGTGTCTCGTAGGCCCCGGCGACTCGACAAAATCGACGGTGCTCGATGCGATCGAGCTGGTTCTGTCTCCCCGGTGGAACATCTCGTTCTACGACAGCGACTTCTACCTCGGCGACGTTACGGATCCGTTGGTGATTCGCGCGACGGTCGGTGACATCCCTGACGAGCTGCTGTCCGAGTCCAAATTTGGCCTGCGCCTTCGTGGTTGGTCAGGCTCCGGCGAGCTCCATGACGAACCCGAGACTGAAGACGAGCCTGTACTGTCAATTGAGCTTCGCGTTGACGCCTCGCTCGAACCAGCCTGGTACGTCGTGAACGATCGCGAAGCCTCCGGTGCGCGCATATCTGCGGACGATCGCGCACGCCTTGGTGTTGGCCGTCTCGGCGCACTGGTCGATAGGCATTTCACCTGGGCGAAGGGTTCCGTGCTCTCTCGCGTGACGGGTAAAGTTGACGACATAAACAGAATGCTGGCCGAGGCGGGGCGCGCGGCACGCGTCAGAATGCGAGAAGGGCATCATCCATTGCTCACACTGGCCGCGAAGCGGGCGCAAGAGACCGGTGCAAGTCTGGGGGTGCGACCTTTGATCGCCTACCAGCCGCATCTCGATGCGGAGGCTATCACCCCTGGGGTTGGGGGCCTCGCGCTGCACGACGGCGATGTTCCCGTCAGGCGCGCTGGTCTCGGCACCCGAAGGTTGCTCGCCGTTGGCCTTCAGTTCGAAGCGTCTCGTGACCGCGCCACAACACTCATCGACGAAATCGAGCACGGCCTAGAACCACACCGGATCCGGCAACTGATCCACGTGCTACGAAGCGGATTGACCGTTCACCGAGACGTCGGCGCCAACGCGTCGACAACGGAGGACCTGAAACCTTCGCAGGTATTCATGACGACCCATTCGAGAGTTGCGGTCGCGGAGTTGCGGGCGACCGAGCTTCGGGTCGTGAGGAGCGCCGGCGGGACCACTTGGATTCTCGACGTTCCGACGCAGCTTCAGGCTTTGGTCAGATCTAATCCCGAAGCATTGCTGGGGCGACGTATTGTGGTCTGCGAAGGTAAGACAGAACTCGGGCTATGCCGAGCTCTTGACCTCGCGTGGCAGCAGAGTGGCCCGGCGTTCGCTTACGCGGGCGTTGTCTTAGCGGATGGCGGTGGCACGAATGCGCCTTCGGTAAGCCGGAGTTTTCGAACTCTCGGTTTCGAGGTGTCGCTTTTAGCCGACACCGACGTTCCTCTCGCACCGGACGCGAACGAGTTGTCGCAAGCCGGAGTACAAACCATCTTGTGGGATGGTGGCGTGGCCGTGGAAGAACGCATCATGTTGGACCTGCCATGGGTGGGCGTCGTGGATGTCGTGAAGTACGCCGCTGACCTTCGTGGGTTGGAAAGCGCCCGCGACGCGATCGCGACTAAACTCGGCGTTACTGGCCCGATCCTTGGCAACGACATTGCCGCTTGGTTGCAAACGGCTGGCAAGACCGAAAGAGAGATCCGCGTCGCCGCAGGCAAGGCAGCAAAGGGGGGAAACTGGTTCAAGCGTGTGGACCTTGCTGAGGAGCTTGGACGAATCGTCGTGGTGCACCTCGGCACGGTGCCAACCACCGATCTCGCCACGAAGATCGGGCAACTGAAGACCTGGGCTCATGGCAACAGCTAGCGAAGCTGCGCGTCTTCTTGCGACGAAACAGCGCGCCGCCATCATCGCTCCAGCCGGCAGTGGGAAAACCCATTTGATTGCAGAGGCGGTGGCCAAACACACCAGTGGTCGCCAACTCATCCTGACGCACACTCATGCAGGCGTCGCTGCGTTGCGACGCAGATTGAAAAACCTCGGTGCTGCCTCGCATAAATACGAGGTGGAGACTATCGCGGGCTGGACACTGCGGTTTGCCACTTCTTTTTCCGCTTCGACTGGGATCACCTCATCGCCGGCCACAGCGCCAGAGTGGCGCGCGCTCTACAGTCCAACCTGCGCGCTACTCGAGCGCCGGCCACTCATTAAGGTCTTGCGCGCATCGTACGCCGGCGTGTTTGTCGACGAGTACCAAGACTGCACAGTGGATCAGCATGCGGTGATCCTCGCTCTGGCAGCATGCCTTCCTTGTCGGGTCGTCGGCGATCCGCTTCAGAGTATTTTTGGCTTCGGGGACAATAAGATCGTGAGTTGGAGCGAGCACGTCGCTCCATCTTTCGAAACGCTGCCGGAACTCGAGGAGCCGTGGCGCTGGAAGCAGAAGAACGAACCTCTGGGGCATTGGTTGTTGAACGCCAGGGTCCTACTTCAAACGGGTTCGGCGGTTTCGCTCACCGACGCGCCGGTGACTTGGCACCCGTCTGGAACGAACCCACAAAAAGCGATCGCGGCGTGCCTGGCGCTTGCGAACGCCACCGAGTCAGTAGTCGCTATCAATCAATGGGCACGTCAGAGTCGCGCCCTCGCGAAGTGTCTATTGGGCCGATACTCCTGCGTCGAAGCGATCGAGGACAATGAGCTCGAGAAGGCTGCGTCGGCAATCGAGGGATCGCACGGCGTTGATCGGGCTTTGGCGGTGATCGACTTTGTCGGGGAGTGCTGCACCAAGGTGAGTACGGAAACGAAGACCATTCGGGCAGCGATTCAGAAGGGCAAAGCGTCGACTTCGATGAGAAAACACCTGGACCAATATCAAGCGCTCAGAACCGTTGCAGAGAACGCGGACATAGGGTCTGTCGCTGGCGCCGTTCGCTGTTTGACGCAGATCGAGGCGGCGCACGTGTATCGGTACGACGCGATCGACGACATGCTTCGGAGCGTGGCCGAGTGTGCCCGAGGATCTTCTGATACTCTTGTCAACGCGATCAAGACAGGCCGTGAACGAAAGCGACGGTTAGGCCGCCATCTTCATCCTCGATCCGTGGGGCAGACACTGCTGATAAAGGGTCTCGAATTCGATCACGCAGTTATCTTCGATGCGCATCAATTCGATCGGGAAAATTTGTACGTCGCGCTTACTCGCGGATGCCGCAGCCTCACCGTGTTCTCGCGTGAAGCCACCTTGGGACCGTTCTCGACGCCATCGACCAACAAGCTGGCGCCGGCTGGAACCATCCCAAGGCCACGTTCCGGCGGCTGAGGAGCTGCGTGTCTGGCTCTCGGCTCAGCGGCCAACTCCTTGCACGAGATAGCGTGTACGCTGTGTAGCGTGCACGCTAGGGACTGTAACCACGATCAGTGCGGACGAAGCATGATCGGGAGGTCCACGAGAAAGGCGAATACTGGTCGCGCCCTGACGCGACCGCCGCCATTCTGCGCGGCCGAAAAATACTCGGCCGCCGGCTGCGCCAACTACGCGTCGCGCGGCACCTGACCCAAGAAAAAGCAGCAGAAGACATCGGCATTCATCCAGTTCAGCTCACGCGGATCGAGAACGCGGAAGCGAACTTCATGATCTCCACCGCCTACGCGATTGCGTTCGCTTACCACGTTCGAATCGAGGAGCTGTTCACCACGGAGGAGCGGTGAGCGATTCCGTCGAGCGCTTCGGCAAATACCGGCTCGAACAGCGGCTCGCCGTGGGCGGCATGGCCGAGATCTTCCTCGCGAAGCTCGACGGGCCTGTCGGCTTTCAAAAAGAGCTCGTCATCAAGCGCATCCTGCCGAACTTTGCGACCGATCCCGACTTCGTCTCGATGTTCCTCGACGAAGCGAAGCTCGTTGCCCAGCTCGCGCACCCGAACCTCGTGCAAGTCTTCGAGCTCGGCAGCGTCGGCAACGCCCTGTTCCTCGCCATGGAGTATGTCGACGGCCTCGATCTGTACACGCTCCTCCGCCGCATGCGGCAGCGAAGCGTGCCAATGCCGCCTGACGTTTCCGTCTCGATCCTGCTCGCCACGCTCCGCGGTCTCCACTACGCGCACGAGAAGACGGATCAGATGACCGAGACGCCGCTCGGCCTAGTTCATCGCGACGTCTCGCCGAGCAACATCCTCGTCTCGCGCGCCGGCTACGTGAAGGTCACCGACTTCGGCATCGCCAAGGCGGAGACTCGCGCGACGAAGACTCGCACCGGCGTCTTGAAGGGCAAGTTCGCGTACATGGCGCCCGAACACGCCCAGGGGAAGGCGATCGATCGCCGCGCCGATCTCTTCGCCGTCGGGCTGATCGCCTTCGAGCTGTTTTCGGGACGGCAAGCATACGCCGATCCGGACGAGCACGGGCTCTTTCAGCACGCGGTGTCGGGGCTCGTGCCGACGCTCACCGAGGTCATGACGAGCTTCTCCTCCGACGTGTCTGCCGTCATCGAGAAGGCGCTCGCCTACGATCCGGACGACCGCTTTCCAACCTGCGCCGCCTTCGCCGCCGAGCTCGCCCGCGCTTCGTCAGCCTTCGGCCCACCAGCGGACGAGGCCGCTCTCTCGGCGCTCGTGCAGGAGCTCGATCAAGTCGACATGCCTCTGCTCTCCGGCACCGACGTCGTCACGCTCGCAACGAGCGTGCTCGGGCCAAAGCAGGAGGCGAAGTCCTCTCAATTCGAGACCACGGAGAAGGAAAAGGCGCAGCCGAAGCGACCAGGCCGAAAGAGAATCGCGGCGGCGCTCGCGGGGAGCGTGGTCGTTGCGGGCATCATCACAATCGGAAAGATACAGGGCGACCGAGCTGGGCTCGTGTCGAAACCCTCGACGCCAAGCGAGGAAACAAGACCCGCGAGCGAACCCACCTCCGCGGCCGAATCCATTCCCGCGCCGCCGCCGGCTCAGTCCCCGCCTCCCGCGCGCGCGATGAAGCATGGCTTCCTCACCATCAACGCCAAGCCGTGGGCGAACGTCTTCATCGACGGGCGAGACATGAAGATGACGACGCCGGTCCATGATCTGCGTTTGTTCGTCGGCAACCATCGCGTGCGACTCGAGAGTCCCGGGGCGAAACGCTCGGAAGAATTCGTCGTCGAGATCCAAGCGAACAAAACCACCACAAAGATCGTGAACTTCAATTCCGGAGTCGGCAAATGAGGCCCCGCGGCGCGACGCCTTTCGCGATGACCACCGTCTTGAAGCCAACGTGGCCACGTCTCGCGTGGCTCGCCGAGCTGTCGCTGACCACCGACCGGCTGCAGCTACTTCACGGGCCATTCGTGGCGGTCGATCCAAGCGCGATTCCACAATGGGCATCCGCATGCGTCTGGGATGGCCCATTTGATGACGGCGCATTCCACTCTACCCCACATGTCTTCGGCACCGGCATCAGGAGCACGGCCGACGGCGTTCACTTCGTGCCGTCATGCACGACGGTCGATCGCTTGATCTACGTTCGCGAGCCCGGGCGCGTCGTGGTCTCGAACTCGCTGCCGGTCCTGCTCGGCAGCATCGGCGCGCGGCTTTCGATCGAGCACGACTACGCTGCCTTCAGCGAGAGCGCCGGCCTCGGCGTGAACGAGTACCTTCGCGAGCTGCGAGTCGAGCACCCTTCGCACGACCACGTCTTCCAAGTCCTCTACGACTCGCTGGTTGTCGATCGCCACGGCCTCGCGTTTCGACGGCGGTATCACCCTCATCGGTTCACGCATGTCGCCGAATATCTTTCGGCGATCTCGGACATCGTCGGGCGCATGATCACAAACGCCGGCGCCGCTGCTCGCCGACGCCAAACGCGCGTCGTCACGAATGCTTCACGCGGTTACGATTCGAGCGCCGTCTCCGCGCTCGTTGCCTCGGCCGGCAAGGCGCTTTGCTACAGCGCGGCTCAATCGAACACGCGCATCCCGAAATTGCTCACGCGCTTGATGGACGTCGATGTTCACAACGACGACGGCACGGAGATCGCGCGACGGCTCGGCCTCTCGACCAAGTATCTCGATCCAAACGTCCACTCGCTCCCGGGCGACATGGAGCGCTGGCTTTGGGCCTCCGGCCAATTGTCACCGGAGCTCATCTTCTGGCGCATGCTGCACGATGCCGAAGCGTCGGACGCCCTGACGCTTTGGTTCTCCGGTCACTTCGGCGACGGCATCTGGGATACCCATCCGAATCCCCGCGTGCTCGCCGGCTACGTCACGCGCAGCATGCCGAGCGGCTACTCACTCGCGGAAGCGCGGATCCGCTACGGGCTCATCGACTGCAGCCTTCCCTTTCTCTTCGCCGAGGACGCGGCAGCGATTCACGCGCTGTCGCTGTCGGAGGAGATGAAACCATGGCGACTCGACAACGACTATGACCGGCCGATCCCGCGGCGCATTCTCGAAGAGCGCGGGATTCCGCGTGACGCGTTCGGCTTCGGCAAGAAGGCGGTCGCACAAGACTTCGACTCGCCGCAGGGTCGCGATCTCAGCGCCGAGTTCTATCGCACCAATGGATGGACGACGCTCGGCGCTCACGCGTACCGCGCGGTCAACTTGGGCATCTACTTGTCGCAGCGCTCCTTGGCGTTCGCGCAGGCCCGCGGCGTCCGCTCGCGCATGTTTCAGCTGCAGCAGAACGCCTCGAAGAATCACCTGCGCCGGCTCGGCCCGACTTGGGACATGCGGCGGCAGACGTTCGTCCACTGCGTCAACACGCTCGCGACCCAGTTCACGCGGGAGACGAGCTCCTGAACGAGGGGCCACAACTACTCATGATCATTTCTCCACTGCTCTCACTGTTTTTGTTCGCGGCTCCACCCCGCGTGCTCGTCGATGAGAGCGTTCCAGTCGACGAAGTGAGACGCGTTTGGCCGGATGCGACGGTGACCGTCGTGCGCGCCACGCTACCGAATGACGCGGCGGTCGAAACGGCACGCGCGAGCTGCTCGCGGGCGCGAGACTCCGCGATGGCGCTCGGTCGGCAGTCGGGCGCGTTGTTCGCTCAGGCGCGAGAAGCCTACGTCCACGCTTTTCCCTATGTCGCGAGCTTCGGCGAGATCTCTCAGTGCTTGCTCGATCATGCCGCGTACGAGATCGAATCCGGAAGCGCCAAGGTCGGCGCCGAGCTGCTCGCCGAATATCTCACCATCGGCGGACCGTCGCCGGACCCTGCCGCCTATTCGCCTCGCGTTCTGAATGCCCTGGAGGGTCAGCGGCAAAGAAGGGGCGAGACGCTGGCATTCTCTGTCAGCACAGTACCTGCTGGCGCGGAAATTTGGGTGGACGGCGCCCGCATCGATGCGCAAACGCCGCTCACGATCCCATCGCTGCGGGCCGGCTGGCACTGGCTCTTGGTCAAGAAGGACTACTACAAGCCGTTTGCCTCGCGTGTGTTCGTGACGCCGAACAACGCGGCGATCGCGGCCAAGCTCGAGCCACACTCGCCCGAAGCCGAATGCCTTCTCCATATTGAAGAGGAGCAGCGCGCGTGTCCGGGCTACGCCGCGGTGCTCGCGACGCGGGTCGCAAGGCTGGCAGTGCGGACGCTCGAGCAGGGGCGAGTGTCGGTTCGTTTCTTCGCGTCGGTCCGCGAGATCCGCGTGACCGTACCAAGTGACGCCGCGCTTCCCGCGACGGCACCGAGCTCAACCAGCAAACCGGTCGTGCTGGCGCTGCCAACACCGGCAGCCCCCGCTCCAGTGCACCCGGCGTTGGCGATTCTACCTCTGGGGATCGGCCAGTTCGCGGAGAAACGTTACGGCGTCGCCACGTTCTTTCTCGCAAGCCAGGTGCTGTTGCTCGCTCTCCAAACGACGACGTTTGCCATGGCGTACCAAGGTCGAGCTCCTGACGGGCGCTACGTCGACCAAGCTTCCGCCCGCCGTGCGCAAACGCTTCAGATCATCAATCTCGTCGCCGTCGGCGCACTCGGCGCTGACGTGATCGCCGGGGGGATCGACGGCCTCGTGCATCGGAGGCCAAAATGAACGCGCGCTGGGGGCTGGTGGCGCTGCTTCTTCCCGCTTGCATCGTCTGGAAGATCGAAGTCGTGCCGCCGGCGGAGCAACCGCCCGAATGCGTCGACGCTTCCTGCGAAACGCCGCCCGGTTGCGTTGGCGGCGAGTGCGAGATGCCGGTTGACCCCGACACCTGCTCGGATGGTGAGGTCTCCGGCGACGAAAGCGCCGTTGATTGCGGCGGCAGCTGCAACATGAAGTGCGCCATCGGCCAGGATTGCGGGGGCGCGGCAGACTGCGCTTCCGGAAACTGCGCGAGCAACAAATGCGCAGGCGTGGTCGTCGTCACGCCGTGCACGAACGGAATGAAGGATGCCGATGAGGCTGACTCCGATTGCGGCGGAGCCTGCTCGACGAAGTGCGCGAACACGAAGACGTGCGTGCTCTCGAGCGATTGCGAGTCCACCTATTGCTCGCCGGGCCACTTGTGCGCCGTGGTGCCGACACAGACATGCGCGACCGCGAGCGTCGACAAGGAAGGGCCGGTGATCTTCTTCACCGACTTGAAATCGGGCCCCAACGTCGGCGGCGCGAATAACGCCGGGGTGTACCTGACAATCTACGGACTGCGCTTCGGAGCTACGCGGGGCACGTCGAGGGTGACGATCGGCGG
>JADLHZ010000043.1 GCA_020848545.1 Deltaproteobacteria bacterium
CGACAAGCCCGTAGGCGAGTGGATCAATCTGCCGATCTGGCAACCCGCGTTGCCAGCGGACGTTGGCGTCGCCGCGCAAGCCGCGGGCGAGTGGATCATCTTTTGCGACGAGGATGGCGCTGGGCGTGACGTCGCCAATCGCCTTCACACGGCCGGCCACAGAACGGTTCTCGTTCGACCGGGAGCCGAGTGCGCCGCACGCGACGATGGCTCCATGACGATCGATCCGGCGCGCGAGGAGCACTATGATGCGCTGATCGAGAAGCTCGGCAAGAAAGGCCAGGCGCTCGGCAACGTGCTGCATCTGTGGGCACTGCCGCCCGCTGCGCAGTTGCGAGGCCAGTTGCGAGGCCAGTTGCAGCAGAGATGCCTCGACAGCCTGTTCTTCTTGGGTCGCGCGCTCGACCGCAACGAGATCAAGTCCGGCAGTCTCTTCATCGTCGCAAGCGAGACCTTCAGCGTGGGGCAAGAGGAACGTCTCGTCCCCGAAAAGGCGTTGGTGCTCGGGCCAACGCGCGTCATGTCGCAGGAATACGGCCACCTGTCGTGCCGGCTGATCGATGTCGGCGCGCCCAAGGTCGTCGACGATGTCGCGGTCGACGCGATTATCGAAGAGATCACGAGCGGTGATGCGTTGCCCGTCGTCGCTCGGCGCGGCACGAGACGCTGGGTGCAATCCTACGCGCCGTTTCGCGTACCTGGAGAAGAATCCGGGCGAACGGTGTTTCGCGAGGGTGGCTGTTATCTCATCACCGGTGGCCTCGGCCGCATGGGCCGAGTTTTCGCCGAGCATTTGGCGCAGAGCTTCAAAGCGAAGCTGGTGCTGGTCGGGCGCCATGCAAGACCGGAGATCGTGGCGCGCTTGACCGAGCTCGGCGGCGAAGCGCTGGTGGTGGCGGCCGACGTCGGCAAGCTCGCCGACATGCAAGCCGCGGTGGCGCAAGCGCGCGCGCGATTTGGGGCCATCCACGGCGTCATTCACGCCGCCGGAGTCGTTCCCGACAAGGCGATCTTCGAGCTTACGAAGCCGGAGCTGGATGAGGTTGTCGCCGCGAAGGTCGCGGGCACCCGCGTGCTCGAGCAAGTCTTTAGGGAAGATGCGCTCGACTTTCTGCTTCTTTGCTCGTCGACCTCCTCGATCTTGGGCGGCCTGAAGTTCATCGCACACGCGGCGGCGAACGCGTTTCTCGATGCGTTTGCGTTGGAGCAGCAGGTTTTGTGTCCTCGGCGCAAGACGATTTCGGTGAACTGGAACGGCTGGCGCTACGAGGCGACGGCGGCACACCGCGAGCGCACGCATTACGAAGATTCGATCTCGCCGGCCGAGGGCGTGCTGCTATTGACGCGCGCGCTGCGCCTTGGCGAGCCGCGGGTCGTCATAAGCACGCAGGATTTCAACGCGCTCGTCGAGCGTGTGGCGTCGATGGCCTCGTCCGACGCGCGCGCTCTTGCGACAAACGGCAACGAGCCTCTGCGGGTCGAGCAGGAGACGATCCCTGCCGGCGAGACACAGACGAAGCTCGCGGCGCTGTGGCGAGAAGTGCTCGGCGTAGACACGGTCGAGTCGACCGACAATTTTCTCGCGTTGGGCGGAGACTCGCTGACCGCCCTGCGCCTCGTCGCGCGCCTTCGCGATCGCTTCGGCATCGTCATCACGATGCGTCGTTTGATCGGCTGCCCGACCTTGGCCGAGATGGCGGCCCTCCTCGAGGGGAGCCAAGACCGCTCTGTGCTGCCGCCGCTCGTGCCGAGGAAGAGACCCGCGCGCTTGCCGCTATCCTACGCGCAGCAGCGGATGTACTTCCTTCAGCGACTCGAGCCCGAGAGCCTCGCCTACAACCAGGTGTTCGCGACGAAGGTGCGCGGCCCGCTCGACCTCGTTCGTTTCGAGAGCGCTTTGAACGGCGTCATCGCGCGGCACGAGAGCTTGCGTACGACGTTTCGAGAGATCGATGGCGTCGCCGAGCAAGTGGTGCACGCCGCCATGTCCATCGCTCTCGAGCGATCGAGCGAAGCCTACGTCGATCGACCCTTCGATCTCGAAAAAGATCCGCCGATCCGGTGTCACGTACGGCGGCTGCGGGAGGATGAACACGACGTTTGCATCGTCATGCACCACATCGCGACCGATTTGGTGTCTTTTGCGATGCTCTGGCGCGATCTTGCGACCCTCTATGCCGGAAATGTGCTGCCGGAGCTGCCAATTCAGTACGCCGACTACGCCCTGTGGCAACGCGAGCACGTCAAGCTCGACGCGCAAGAAGCGTACTGGAAGCAAAAGCTCTCTGGCGCACCAGCGGCGCTGGAGCTGCCGACCGACAGAGCGCGCCCGGCGGTGGTGAGCCATCGCGGAGATGCGTGCCCGTTCACAATCGAGACCGCAGGCGCGCTCGATGCGCTCAATGGGTTGAGTCAGACCGAGGGCGCAACGCTTTATATGACGCTGCTCGCGGCGTTCGACGTGCTCCTCAGCCGTTACAGCGGTCAAGACGACATCGTCGTCGGCTCGCCGATCGCCAATCGCCAGTACGAGGCGACCGAGCCGCTCATCGGCTTTTTCGTCAACACGCTGTGCATGCGCGCCGACTTGAGCGGCAACCCGAGCTTTCGGACGCTGTTGCGCAAGGTGAAAGACACGGCGCTCGAGGCGTACGCGCATCAAGACTTGCCGTTCGAGAAGCTGGTCGAGGCGCTCAACCCCGAGCGAAGCACGGCGCGCAGCCCGGTGTTCCAAGTCATGTTCACGCTGCAGAATGCGCCTGGCGGAGGACGTGAATTTGCGCCGGGGCTGACCCTCGAAGGGCTCGGCGGCCAAGCAGTCCAAGCGAAGTTCGATCTGACGGTCGGGCTGTCGGAAATTCATGGTCGGCTCGAAGGCGCCATCGAGTACGCGACGGACCTCTTCGAGCGCGAGACGATCGAGCGGATGGTCGGGCACTTCCAGAAGCTGCTCGATGCGATCGCAAAGAACCCGGACGAGAAGATCGGCGCGCTCGAAATGCTCGGCGAAGCGGAGCGGCAGAAGCTCGTCGTCGAGTGGAACGCGACGAAGCGCGACTACCCGCCTGACACTAGCATCCACGCGCTGTTTTCGGCGCAGGCGAAAAAGACGCCCGAGGCCGTTGCGGTGGTGTTCGAAGAGCAGACGCTCAGCTACCGCGCGCTCGATGAACGCTCGAACCAGCTTGCGCGCTATTTGCAGAAGCACGGTGTCGGGAAAGGCGGCGTCGGGCAGGAGACGCTCGTCGCCATTTGTGTCGAGCGTTCGGCGGAGATGGTCGTCGGGCTGCTTGCCATCTTGAAGGCAGGCGGCGCGTACGTGCCGGTCGATCCGAAGTATCCGCAGGCGCGCATCGCGCACATCCTCGCCGATTCGCGCGCGAGCATCGCCGTGACGACCAAGGCGTTGGCGCCGCTGTGTACGGGGGTCGAGGCGCTGGTGACGATCGATACTCTCGGCGATGAGATCGGCAAAGAAGCGACGTCGCCGCTTCCGACACGGGTCGAGCCGAACCAGCTCGCGTACATCATCTATACGTCGGGCTCGACCGGTGGCCCCAAAGGCGTCGCCATCGAGCATCGTAACGCCGTGACGCTCATCCACTGGGCGCGCGAAGAGTTCAGCGACGAAGAGCTGTCAGGAGTCTTGGCGGCGACGTCCATCTGCTTCGACTTGTCGGTGTTCGAGCTCTTCGTGCCGCTGTCGTGGGGCGGAACGGTGATCGTCGCCGAGAACGCGCTCGCGCTCGGGCAGCTCAAGGCGCGCGGACGAGTGAAGCTCGTCAACACGGTGCCGTCGGCGATGACGCAGTTGGAAGCGACGGGCGCGATCCCCGAAAGCGTTTGCGCGATCAACTTGGCCGGCGAAGCGCTGCCGGATCAATTGGTCCAGAAGCTCTACGCGCACGCGCACATCCGGCATGTGCGGGACTTGTACGGACCGAGCGAAGACACGACGTACTCGACGGCGGCGCTGCGAAAGAAGGGTGCCGATTCGGTCGTGACGATCGGGCGGCCGATCGCCAACACGGCGGTCTACCTCTTGAGCCCCGAGCTCGAGCTCGTGCCGCAAGGTGCGAGCGGCGAGATCTACATCGGCGGAGACGGCCTCGCGCGCGGCTATCTGCATCGGCCGGAGCTGACCGCGGAGCGCTTCATCGTGCACCCTGTCTACGGACGGCTCTATCGCACGGGCGATCTCGGGCGGTGGCTGGCGAGCGGCGAGCTGCAGTACCTCGGGCGGCGCGACAATCAGGTGAAGGTGCGCGGCTTTCGCATCGAGCTCGGCGAGATCGAAGCGGCGCTGCACAAGCGGGTCAAAGAAGCCGCGGTCATCGTGCACGGCGAGGGCAGCGACAAGCAGCTCGTCGGCTACTACG
>JADLHZ010000044.1 GCA_020848545.1 Deltaproteobacteria bacterium
ACGGCGGCGTAGCGAGCGCTTGCTGAGGCGGAGGCACGCGACCTCCAACATGACCACGCAAATTCTCCCAATCGGCCAAATGGGAGGACCAACTCGGGCGCCAAAGTATGGTTTTTCAACGGCCTGCCAGGGGCGTCCCTTTCTGAGATCGTCGCCGTGGCCACGAGTGAGACAGGTCAGTCCCAGGAGAACTCGAAGATCACGGCCTCGTCGGTCATCCGATGCGTGCCGCGCACGTTCTTCGCCTTCGTCACCTCGAGCGCCGCCGTGCATGAGCCGAGAAAGCTCTCGGCGCAGCCCGGGCGGCGCAGCGTTCGGTGATGGCGCACGAGCAAGCGAGCACCCTTGTCGCCCATCATCTCGGCGGTGGCGTCGCCGGCGTCGCGAAACTGCGACCACACGCGCGCGGCGATGCGCACGAGGTTCTGCGGGCCGGCGAGGCGTCCGAAGAACGCGTGCGTGCGCTTGGTCATCGCCACCTGCTGATCGTGGCCGATCGCCCGCACTCTCTCGGCGCCGTACTTTTCGGCGATGGCGCCGATGACGTCGGCGAGCAGGTCCTCCGGCACCCACGCCGCCGCGTGCAGCCCCGCAAGCACGCCTTGCATGTGCGTGCTCAGCTTGGCGAGGATCACTTGCGATCCGTCCTTGCCGAGCTGCTTCTCGACGATCTCGAGGTAGCTGAGGACGACGGCGCCTTTGATGTTCTCCGCCACTGTCGTCAGCCCCCGAGGATCGCCGCGGCTTCGAGCCATGCCGGGTGCCCGCCGAACTTCGCCTTCAGCTTCGCGAGCTGCGCCCGGCTGATCGCTTTGCGACGGGCGAGCGCGACCGCGGCGTGCGGCGCGAGCACGGGATGTGCAAGGAGACGCTGCAGCGCCGCGGGCTTCGTGTCCTTCGCGAACGCGGCGAAGAGGCCCGGTGGCGGCTTCTGGCCGAGCCGGATCGCCCCGAGCGCGCGCAGGGTCGGGCTCTTCGCCGCCGCCGCTGACGTCGGATCGCCGCCCAGGAGATCCGCGAGCGGCAACAGCTCGCCGCCGCCGCCGAGCTCGGCGATCGCGCGAAGCTCGAGGGTAGTGAAGGGGATCGCCACGCCGCCAGGCCAACGATCGATCAGCGCCGCGTCGAGCCCGAGGAGCAACGCTTTTTCGAGCGGCTGCTTGCTCTTCACCGCCGCGGCGACGCGCACCATCGCTGCGCCGGCGTGGTGCGACGGCAGCTCTTTGAGCTCCTTGACGACCGCCGCGCGATCGCCTCGCTTCAGCGCCGCCGCCGCGAGCAGCACGCGGGCGTCGTCGGTCGCGCGAAGAAGTTTCTTTGTCCCATCTTCGCCGCGCGCGAGGAGCACGCGGGCGGCGGCTTCCTTGGCGACGGGATCCTGCGGCGCGAGCGCTTCGGCCGAGTCCGCGTGGAGCGGCGCCTCGTTCAGCGCCCCAGCCGAGAGCGCGAGCAACGCCGACAGCGCGTGCAGGGATCCCCGGCTGGCCGGCGTCAAGAGCGGCAGCTCCGCCGCGGTGTCGGCGAGCTCGCGCGCGGACGCGAGATCCTTCGTGCACAGCGCGTCGTGGCGCACGCGCGTCGCGATCGCCGCGATCGTGTCGTTGGCCGCGAGCTTCGTCACGTAGGGCTCGGCCTCGATACAACGCCCGACGCGCGAGAGGGCCTCGACGCGCGCACGGAGCACGCGAACGTCACTGTCCGGCAGCGCCGCGAGCGCCGTCAACGCGGCGTTGGCGTCGCCGGCGCCGACGAGCGCGCGGGTGTAGATCTGCGCGTGCTGCGGCGGCGCCCCGAGGAGCGCGTTCGCGACCTTCGGGTTCAGCATGCCGCGCACCTCGCGCAGCATCGCCTTGATCCGCACGCTCGCTGGCGCTCTCTGCGCTTCGGCCTCGAGCGCCCGCACGGCGTTCGGGTCGCCACGCTCGGCGATCGCGTCCATTTGCTTCATGGCGCGGTCTTCAGGCACCGCGTCGCTCGCCTCACCGCTGATCCGCTTCTCCATCGCCTGCAGCTCGCTCTTGCCGTCGCTGCCGCCGCGCTCCATCGCCCGCTCGACGGCCTCGCCGACGTCGCCGTTCGGGTTCCTGGCGAGCTCCGCTTGCAGCGCGAACGCGCCGCCCGGCGTCTTCCCCGGCGGCATCTTCAGCAAGCGCTCGACCTTCGCTTCCGCGTTGGGGCCGGCGGCAGGGCTGGCGGTCGGCGCAGCGGGCTTCGTTGCGACCGGCGCGTCCTTCTCCGCCCAGCGCATGATGAAGCGCAGCCCGAGCAGCAGGGCGATGAGCAGGCCGAGCGCGAGGCCGATCTTCTTCAACGGTCCGCGCATGTCGCGCGTCTCCTTCGGCGGCGACGGGCGCATCTGCGTCATCCGCGTCGTCGGCGGCGCCGGCGCTTTTTTCTGGGTGTCGAGCTCGAGCGTGGACGCTTGTTGAAAGGGCGTTGGCAGCGGCTTCTTCGCCCCCGGCGGCTGCGGGGGCGCGGTGATCAGCGGGCTCGTCTTCGCGTCGAAGAGCTGCTCGCCGACGGGCCCGCCGCACTTCGTACAGAACAGCGCGGTCTCGTCGGGGACGGGCGTTTGGCAGGACGGGCAGGTCGTCATCAGCTTTTGCGGCTCAGCGTTTCGAGCTCGGTGACGACCCGATCCAGCTCGCGCAAGAGCGCGGCAGGTGTTGGATCGCCGGCGGCGTCGGCGTACGCGGTGGTCAGCGCGCGATAGTACCAGAGCGAGCCGTCCTTGCCGCCAGAGAAGCGCGACCACAGCGCGTCGCCCTGCGTGCGATAGTCCGTGAGGATCGAGCGCGCGTTGTGCAGCTTGTCGGCGGCCGAGACCAGGCGCACGGCGCGCGGCGTCTTCTTCACATGTGCGACGTAGCGCTCTTTGCGCTCCCTCCACGGCGGCTTCGGCACGACGTCGGTGTCGGTGCAGCCGTCGACGATCATGCCAACCGTCTCGCCGAAGCGGCGCACGATCTCGACGAGTGTGTCATGGCCGCCTTGATCCTCGACGGCGTCGTGGAGCAGCGCGGCGATCGCTTCGTCTTCGCTGCCGCCGTGCTCGAGGACGATCGCCGAGACGGCCATCAAGTGCGCGAGGTACGGAATCTCGGTGCCCTTGCGGACCTGGTTTTCGTGCAGCTCGCGCGCGAACGAAAAGGCGTCGGCGTAGCGCGGTGTCAATTTCATCAGAGCGTCCCCAGGATCTTCTCGAGCTTTTGCAGGCGCCGCTGCACCCCGAGCGACGGCGGTTGCTTGCTCAGCACGTCTTTCGCCGCCGCATACGCTTGCTTGGCCTTCGCCTTGTCTCCGGACTTCTCTTGGATCTCGCCTTCGAGCATCAAGACGACGGCGGCGCGCGGCCCGTAGACCTTCGCACGCGCGCGGGCGACCGCGGCTTTGGCATTCTCGAGATCGCCCTTCTTCAAGTAGGCGTGCGCGAGGCGCGCGGGCGGGTTGTAATCCTGTGGCGCGATCTGCTCGCTCGCGGTGAGCATCTTGATCGCGTCGTCTGGCCGGTCGAGCCCGAGGTACGCTTCGGTGCGGTGCGCGTCGAAGGTGCGCGCCGTCTCCGGATCCGGCGCGCTCTTCGCCGCGTCTTCGAGCAGCTGCAGGCGCGCCTGCTTCGTCGCGATCGCCGCTTCTTGGTCGCCGAGCGCTTCGTGCAAGGACGTGAGGGTGGCGAAGAGATCGCTCTTGTCGTCGACGTTCAGCTCCGGCGACTTCAGATCTTCGATCAGCGCGGCCTTCAAGCGTTCGAGGGTCTTCTTGTCCGCCGGCTCCTTCTCCATCGCGCACTCGGCGGCGGTGGCGCGAAGGCTCGGGGCGAAGTAGGTGCCGGCGGCGCCTTTGGCGAAGCGCTCACCTTCGAGCGCGCACTGATCGGCGCGGCCGTCCTGCCAGTACATGAGCACGAGCGACACCGCCGCGCGGCCGATCTGCGCCGGTGTCAGGCCCTTCTCGCCGAGCGCGGCTTGATAGAGCTTCATCGCCTCGGGGCGAGCGCCGGAGGTGAGCGCGGCATCCGCCTTCGTGATCGTCGACGACTTCTTCTCGGCGGCGGCGCTGCTCACGAAGGCGGCGAACTCCTGCGCCGTCGCGCTGCCGGCGAGGCGCGAGAGCACGCGCTCGCCCTTGCTGTCGAGCACGAGGAAGGTGGGCCACACGCTCGGCTTGAAGCGGGCGACGAGCGCTTGGTTCTGATCTTTCTCGGTGTCGATCGCCACGAAGACGGCGGTCTTGGCGAGCGCCTGCACGCGCGCGTCCTTGAAGACGTAGTGCTTCATGCTCAAGCAGCTGTGGCACCAGGGCGCCCACAGATCGACGACGATCGCCTTCTTCTCGGCCTGCGCGCGCTTCTGAGCGGCGGCGAAGTCGTCTTCGTGGATCGTGAGGGCGGACAAGACGATCGCGGCGACAATCATGCGCCCAGGCGTGACACGCGCACCGGAGTCGCGGCAAGAGGCGCGCGTGACCGAAAAAGCACCCGTGATTGTCGACGCTGCGCTGGCCGGCGCGCGCTTGGACGCCACCGTCAAGAAGGCCTTCGCGCTCAGTTGGAACGATGCCCGCCGCTACATCGAGAGCGGCAAGGTGTTCATCGGCGAGGCGCGGATGACCAACGGCGCGCGGATCGTGAAGGAAGGCGACGCCATCGCGTTGCGCATGAACGTGCCGAAGCCGCTCGCTTTCACCGACCTACGCAAGGAGCAGATCGTCCACCTCGACGACGACCTCATCGTGCTCGACAAGCCGCCGGGCCTGCTGGCGATCCCCTTCGAAGGCGAGAAGGACACGCTGCAGTCGCGCGCGCAGACGTACTTGGCGCGGGTCGAAAAAGTGAAGAAGGCCGAGACCCTCGGCGTCGTGCATCGCATCGACAAAGACACGAGCGGGCTCATCGTCTTTACGCGCACGTTCAGCGCGAAGACGGCGCTCGCCGAGCAGTTCCGCCTGCACACGGCGACCCGCGCGTACCTGGCGATCGTCCATGGCGACGCGCAGGGCGGGACGGTGAAGTCCTCGCTCGTCGGCGATCGCGGCGACGGCCTGCGCGGATCCTGGGAGCAAACGGCGATGGCGAAGCGCGGCGAGAAGCGACCGCGCGAGGCGCAGAAAGCCGTGACGCACTTCAGCGTGAAGGAGCGGCTGCGCGGCGCGACCTTGCTCGAGTGCCGCTTGGAGACCGGCCGCACGCACCAGATCCGCATTCACGCGAGCGAGGCCGGTCATCCGATCTTGGGCGAGCATGTCTACGTCCGCGAATTTCGGGGCAAGCCGCTCTTCGCGCCGCGCCTGATGCTGCACGCGTTCGGGCTCGGCTTCCTTCACCCGCGGACGAGGAAGGCCGTGAGCTTCGAGCGGGGACCTCCGCAAGACTTCGAGGCGGTCGCGGCGCGGCTCCGAGAGGCGAGGAGCGACGCTCCTTAGTGAACGACCGCCGTGACCTTCGCGCGGTTCATGCGCCGCACGAAGCGCTTGAACGCTTTTTCGTGGCCGCGATCGTTCTGCAGCACGGCGTGGAAGAACAAGCGCAGCTGCTCGCGCGCCGAGTCACCGAGTAAGCGCTCGACCTCGCCTTGCCCCGGCTGAAAGTCGACCGAGTAAAGCGCGCCTTGCTTGCTCGCACGCACGGCGAAGGTGACCGGCGTTTGAAAGTCGCCGAAGTCATCGAAGTAGAGCGTGAACGAGCCGTCGTCGGTCAGCCGCTGCGTCACGTCGACGCGCTTGCCGCGCCGCCACGACTGCACGATGCGGCTCATTTTCTTCTGCCAAAAATCGAGGCGCTCGCCCTGGCCGAGCGGCGGCATCGTGAAGCGCGTGGGCCGCTTGTCGAAGCGGATGAAGATCTGCACCGCGCCAAAGAGCGAGTCGAGCTGCGACTTCACCTTCGCCCAGATCGTCTTCTTCTCGTCCTCTTTGGCTTCTTTCGCCGCGAAGTAGTCGGTCAGGCGAAAGAGCAGGCGCTCGCGCTGCTGTTGGTCGAGCTTGAACAGGCCGCCCTTCAAGAGCTCTTGAAACTCCGGCTCGAGCTCGCCGACGTCGTCCTGATCCATCTGCGCGGCGAGGCCTTCGAGCGCCGCGTTCGACCCGAGGCTCGACGCTTGGCCTGTGCTGGCTTTGACGACTCTGCGCACCATCTCGGGTCGGTTATCGGCGGCTGGGTCGCTGCGTTGCGCCATGAACGGTGGTATGGCGCGCAGGTGTTCGATTTGCCTGCCGAATGGCCGAGATGGGCACCCCCGCCGGCCACCTTGGACGCGCTGTGTCTGGCGCTCGCGGCGGCGCTGAAGCGGCCGATCCAAAGCCAAGACTTCGCCGATCTCTCGCGCGACGAATCCGGCGCCGGCAGCTTCGCGCCGCACGTGGCGGTGTTTCCTGAGTCGACCGCCGAGGTCGCGGCGGTGATGCGGATCGCGTCGCAGTATTCGGCGCCGGTGACGCCGCGCGGGGCCGGCAGCGGCAAGAGCGGCGGCGCGCTGCCGGTGCACGGCGGCATCTTGATGGCGATGACCGAGATGCGGCGCCTCGTGCAGATCGCGCGCGCCGATCACTATGCGATCGTCGAGCCGGGCGTGCTGCTCGGCGACTTTCAGCGCGCGGTGCTCGCCGAGGAGCGCTGCTTTCCGCCGGATCCGGCGTCGGCAGATTTTTGCACCGTCGGTGGCGCGGTCGCCGA
The DNA here is from genome assembly GCA_020848545.1 of Deltaproteobacteria bacterium. Classification (GTDB taxonomy): domain Bacteria; phylum Myxococcota; class JADLHZ01; order JADLHZ01; family JADLHZ01; genus JADLHZ01. Next base: position 6,671 of record JADLHZ010000044.1, read on the forward strand.
GAACGCCGCCGGCCCGCGCGCGTTCAAGTACGGGACGACGAAGGACTACGTGCTCGGCATGACGGCGGTGCTCGCGAGCGGCGAGGTGCTCGAGCTCGGGCGCAGGACGCAGAAGGGCGTCGCGGGATACGATTTGGCTGCGCTGCTCTGCGGCTCCGAAGGCACGCTCGCGGTCATCACCGAGCTGACCTTGGGGCTAGTGCCGCGGCCGCTCGGGGTCGAGACCGCGCTCTTCTGCTTCAAGGACGTGCGTGCGGCGGCAAGCGCGGTCGTGCGCATCGTCGACGCGGCGATCCACCCGGCGACGCTCGAGCTGCTCGACCCCGCGGCGCTCGACAGCGTGCGCGCCGACGTCGCCGGAATGATCGATCCCGCGGCGCGCGCGTGCCTCATCGTCGAGCTCGAAGGCGACGCGTCGCTCGCCGCGATCGAGCGCGCAGCGGCCGTCGCGAGGGCAGACGCGTGCATCATCGCCGCAGACGATGCGCAGCGCCGGCGGATCTGGGACGTGAGGAAGCGGGTTTCGATCGCACTGAAGCAAGCGTATGCGCACAAGGTCAGCGAGGACATCGTGGTGCCGCCGAGCGCGGTCCCGCAGATGATCGACGCCGTCCAGGCGATCGCGGCGACGGAGGGGCTCGCGGCCGCGACCTATGGCCATGCGGGCGACGGTAACCTGCACACGAATTATCTCTGGAACAGCGAGACGGACCACGCGCGGGTCGATCGCGCGCTTGCGGCGACGTATCGCGCTGCCGTCGCCTTTCACGGCACGATCACCGGCGAGCACGGCGTCGGCCTCGTCAAGCGCGAGTACCTCGGCCTCGAGCAGGCGCCGCCGCTCATCGCGCTGCAACGCCGCGTGAAGGCGACCTTCGATCCGCAGGGGATCTTGAACCCGGGGAAAATGTTTCCGAGCGAGCGCAACGCCGTGATCGCTGCGCAGGCCGGAGGCCAGCATGCGTGAGCGTCTTTGGCTGCTGCTGCTGCTGCTGCTGCTCGCCGCTTGCAAGACCGGCCCGGTGATCGTCGAGGGCGGTCCGGCGCACCTCGCGATGGCGACGCCGTTCGCGGAGACCAGCGGCTTTCAGAGCCCGGTCGGCGTCGGGCGGCCGTTCTTTCTTCTGCTGCAACGCGAAGACAGCGGCGCGACGACTGCCGCGGCCGAGCTCGCGTTTCAAGTGAGCGGCGGCAGCTACCGCGCGCTGCAGGTCGGCGCCGGCCAGTACCTCGTGTGGCTCGATGAGGAGGCGGACTATCGCTTCGCGGTCTTGCGCTACAACGTCGTCGTCGGGCTCGAGCCGATTGTGCGGGCGCACCCGGTCGTGCGGCTCCGCCTGGCCGCGACGGCGATCGTCGAGACGACCGTCGAGGCGTGTACGGCGCGCACAGAAGTGGCGATCGCCGATCTCGTGCTGCATCCGAACCAGGTCGCGCGGGTGACCATCGTCGGCCTCGACGCGAGCCAGCTGCCAACGAGCGGCTTCTTGCCGATCGAGTTTCGCGCCTTGCCGCTGCAGCTTCGGGTCGAGAGCGAGTCGATCTTCTCCGGCGGCACGCCGAACCAGCTCGTCTTGCGGCCGGCGGCCGAGCTCGGCGGCAAGGCGGTCATCGACGTGGCCGTGAAGGAGTCGAGCGCGGCGCTGCAGATCACGATCCCGACCGATCCCGAGGAGGCGCCGTGCGAACCGGCGCCGCTGCCCGAGTGAGCGCCCAAAAGGGCACCCTCATCGTCGTCGCGACGCCGCTCGGCAACCTCGGCGACTTGTCGCCGCGCGCGTCAGAAGCGCTGCAGACGGCCCACGTCGTCTTCGCCGAAGACACGCGCGTCACCGAGACGCTGCTTCGTCACGTCGGATCGCACGCGCGCTGCGTGAGCCTGCACGCGCACAACGAGAGGGATCGAACCCAAGCTGTGCTCGACGCGCTCGCGGCCGGTGAGCGCGCGGCGCTCGTCAGCGACGCCGGCACGCCGCTCGTCTCGGATCCCGGCGCCCACGTGGTCGCTGCGGCCGCCTCCGCCGGCTACGCCGTCACGAGCGTGCCCGGTCCATCGGCCGTCGTCACCGCGCTCGCGGCCAGCGGCTTTCTCGCCGTGCCCTTTGCGTTCTTCGGCTTCGTCGAACGGAAGGGCGAAGCGCAGACGCGCCAGCTCGCGGCGATGCGGCAATTCTCGGGCACGATCGTCGTCTTCGAAACGAAGGAGCGCATCCACGATACGCTGGGGCTGCTCGCTGAGATGCTCGGCGAGGGCACGCCCGCCCTCATCGGTCGCGAGCTGACGAAGCTGCACGAGACCTACTACCGCGGCACGCTCGCGGAGCTCGCCGCCGAGCTCGCCGACACGACGCTGAAGGGCGAGATGACCCTGGTCGTCGCCCCGCGCGCCGCCGCGCACCAAGGCTTGGAAGATCGCGACGCCGTCGTCCGCGAGCTGCAAGCCGACGCGTCACGCCCGCTGCCGGTGCGCGTGAAGGAGCTGGTGCTGCGGACGGGAATGACGCGGAAAGATGCGTACCGAGCGCTCAGCGAGGCGAAGAGTGAATGAGGTGATGAGTCCCACTCGATCGTCGCCCTTCGTGTGCTCAGGCTTCGTCCGCGCTCACCAAGCCCAACCGTCTCCGCCACTCGTCGCGTTCGAGCTGGGCGCGCGCTTCGAGCTCTTCGTAGGCGCCGAGTAGGCACGCGAGCGCGCTGACGCGATCGGCGGCGCGGGCGTCGAGCGGGCCGTGGACCAGGGCTTCGGCGAGGATCGCGCCGCTCGGCCCAGTGTCGCGCAGGAGCTCGAGCGCGAGGCCGCGTTGGCGCTGGCGGTGCTCTAGGCGGGCGCCGTCGACGGTCGCCTCGCGCGTGAGCTTGCGCAGGCCGCGCATGCTCGCGACGTACGACGCCGGCGACGGGCGCGCGAGGAAGGGCAGAAGTGCGTCGTTCACTGCCGTGGCTTCGACGTCGTCGAGGCGTGCGCTCGTCTCGAGCAACGCACGGGCGTAACGAGCGGCTGAGCTCACTTCTTCGCCCCGTCATCGGCGACGGCGTGGAGCGGCACGAGCAAGACTTCGATGCGCCGGTTCTTCTGCCGGCTCGCGTCGTCCTGATTCGGAACGCGCGGGTGATGCGGCCCGAAGCCCGCGGCGACGACTTTCGCTTGCGGCAACGCGCGCGCCCCGGACAATGCTTCGGCCACGCTGACGGCGCGCGCGGTCGAGAGCTCCCAGTTCGACGAGAAGCGCGCCGTCGTGCGCAGCGGCAGATCGTCCGTGTGGCCGGCGATCATCACCATTTGATCCGGCTCGGCCGCGAGCAGCTCGGTGAGCGGCGCGGCGAGCGCGGAGAGGAAGCGCTTGCCCTCGGGTTTGAGCTCGGCAGAGCCCGAATCGAAGAGCACCTCGCCTTGCAAGATCACCTTGCCGTCTTCCACCTCGACCGCTGCGGCGCTCGCAAACGCGCTCAAGCGTCGCTCGACCCGCGCCTTGTCTTCGCGCACGCGCTCGAGCTCCAAGCGCTTCGCTTCGAGCGTGCCGAGCGTGCGCTGCTGCTTCACCAGGGCGACGAGCGCGATGAAGAAGAACGCCGCGAAGACGAGGACCATCGCGTCGACGAAAGGCGGCCAAGAATTGAGCGCGAGGCGGCGCTTGTTCGACCGCTCACGCATCGTTCGCGACCTCGCTCGAGGCTTCGCCGTCGGAGGAGAACGTTGGTGGCGCGGCGCGGCCGAGCATCGCGCGCAGGGCGTCGACGCTGCTCCCCAGGCGGGCGAGCTCGCTGAAGATCGCCGCGTCGAGCTCTTCGTCCTTCGGATCCGTCGCGAGCAAGGCGATCTGCTCGGTGAGCGCACGCACGTCCGGCAAGAGCGTGGTGGCGATCGACTCGCTCGCCGGGCGCAGCGCTTCGGCCGCTTGCGTGAGGCCGGTCGTCGCATCGCGCAGCGCACCCGCCGCTTCCACATGGGCGTCGCTGATGCGCGTGGCCTGCAGCTCGATCGCGTGCGTCACTTGCTCGGCGGCGATCGCCAAGCGCTCCTCGGCGCGCGTTCCGGCGGCGGCGAGCGAGGCTTCGAGCGCTGCGAGCGTTTCGCCGGTGGCGTTCTGCATCGTGGTGCCGAGCGCTTGCGCGGTCGCCTGGCCGAGCTCCGCCATCGCCTGCGTCGTCGCCTGGGTCACGCGGTCGAGCGCTTGCGACGCCTCGCCCATGCGCTGGCCGATCGTCGTGATCGCCCGGGTCGCTTCGCCGGTGAAGGTCGCCGTCGCGTGCAGCGTTTGATCGGCGATGACCTGCGTCGCGTGCGCGGCGCCTTCAGCGAACGCCGTGGTCGCGTTCTCGGCGCGCTCGGCGAAGATGCCGGTCGCCTCCTTGGCGCGGTCGCTGAACGCCTGGGTGGCCGCCACGGCCTGCGTTTGCAAAGCGTGTGTGGCGCTCAGGAGTCCGCGTTGCAGCTCCCCTACGAGGGCCGCTTGGGTCTCGCCTTGGCGTGCGTGCACGCGATCGAGCGTCACGGCGATCCGATCGAGCAATTCGAGCACGCGCGGATCGGCGTTCGTGCCTTGGTGCGGCCACAGCTCCGGCACGAGCCCATGCGCGGTCGCTTCGTCGAGCTCGGCGACGAGGCGCGCCTGCAAGAGCACGACGTCGGCAGAGAGCAGCGAGAAGCCGAGCGTCAACAGGATCGCCACGATGCTCGCGCCGAACGCGACCTCGAGGCTGGACAGCGGCGCGACGAGGCGGACGAGCGCGGACGCATCATCGGCGAGCAGCGGGGCCACGCTCGAGAACGCCGTCTGCATGCCGAGGAAGGTGCCGACGAGGCCGACGAGGATCGTGGTCGCGACGAGCTGGCGGCCGAGCTGGCCCTCTTGCTCGAGCGCGGCGTCGGTGGCGTCGCGAAGGGCGCCGAGATCGGGTTCGGCACGGCGGGCCGCGAGCCGCGCGAGCTTCTCCTTGCGCACAGAGAGGAGCCCGCTCGTGCCGTTCGCGAGCTGCGTGAGCTCGCCGGTGAAGCGGTGCTTCGCTGCGAGCAGGCTGCGGGCGCCGGCGACGCCGATGGCGATGAGGATCGCGAGGACGAAGACGCCCAAGTAGGCACCGTGGCCGATGAGCTGGACGGCGGCGCGGAGCGCGAAGACGAGGCCGAGCCCGATGAGGACGAGCGCGGCGAGCTCCCGCCGATCACGCGAAGAGACCGAAGCAGATGGATCAGAAGTCACGAATACGCCTCCGCAGTGTCCAGTAGAGCCCGCGCTACGTCGAGGAAGGGCCGCCCATCGGGCATCAAGCGGTCTTCCTGTGTCGTCGATTCGGGAGCGCTCTGCAGGCGCAGGCGCACGAAGGTCGCGAGCCGCCGCTCCATGAGCTGCAAGAGATCGAAGCTCGTGTCGAGCGTGGCGATCGCTTCTTGCATCGCGGCGCGCGCGGCCGGCTGCGTCTCGATGGCCGCGGCTTCGGCAAATGCGCGCCAGTCGGCCGCGAGCATTTTCCTGAGGACGTGCGCCTTCGCCGGCACCAGGCCGAGCGCGTCGACCTGATCCCAGCGCGCTTGGCCGTGCGAGAGCGCGCGCAAGAGCTGCTCGTCACTCTGCTTGGCGAGCTCCCGAAGCAGCGCCGCGGTGCGCCGGCGCAAGAGCTTCAACCGCGGCTGATCGAGCGGGTCCTCGGTGGTCCCGCGAGCGTCCGGCGGGCCGAGTGGGCTGACGATCTTGCAGAGCGCGCGGCGATCGCCCGGAAGCGAGCGGCAACGGGCGTAGAGCGTGCTGAGGGTCCCGTACTTGAAGCCGCGCCCGGTTGGTTCACGCATCGGGGGTTCATGCATCGGGAGCGTTGAAGACGAAATCCTGAGCCCTTTGTCAATCCTCGGCTACATTCGCGGGAGAATGAACGCGTTGACCGAAGCTCTGCTCATCGAGATCGAAGAAGTCCTCGCGATCGTCAACGAGCGTCGTGCCGATCAGGTGGCGCGCTTCGATACGGACCTCGCGGAGCTCTCGGGCCTGCGCGCGGCGCTGCAAGAAGGCCGCGGCATGGAAGACGCACGCATCAAGGTGCGGGCGCTGAAGCAGCGGCACCAGCCCTCGGAAGATCGCAAGGCGCTGCTGAAGACCCAGGACGTGCGCGTGCGCATGCGAGCGCCGCAAGATCCCGTCGGGCAGCCGCCCCCGCGCACCGAGAAGCCCATCGTGCGGCAAGCGCCGAGCCGCGTCGTCGTCTTGGGATCGATCCAGCGCGAGCTCTCGCAGCTCGACGGGCGCATCGTCGAATTGCTCGTCGACGAAGGCGAGTCGAAGTCCGGGCCCGAGGTGTGCTTCTTGAGCGATCTGCGCGCCGGGCTGCTCGCGGTGCAGAAGGAGCTGCCGGAGCACGACGTGCTCTTGCAGCTCGTCAATGATCACGTCGAGGCCGTCGAGGCGACGTTCAAAGATCTGCGGACCGGCGGCATCGCGCGGGCGCGGCGCTTCTTCGAGCACGATCGCGAGCTGCTCGGGCGCTTGAAGGCGATGGTGCGCGCCGACGGGCAGAAGAAGAACGACGCGGTGAAGACCGTCGAGAAGCTGTCCGAGGCGCTGCAAAAGGCGCGCAAGACGCTCGACGCGCCGCCGGCCGACGTCTCGAAGATCTCGCGCGAGCTCGAAGACACGCTGCTCACGATCCACAAGGTGCTGCACGAGCGCGGGTTCGTGGCGGCGCGCTCGCTCCTGTTCTCAGCGCTCCGGAGCTGAGGCGCACTGCTTCGGATCGGCGCCGGCCGCAGCTACAGAGAGACGTCGGCATGACGCGGAGCGCTCGCCACTGCGACCGGCGCCGTCAATTGCGGATCGTGCGTCGTCGCGAACATGGGCGAGAGCAGGCGCAGCAAGCTCTCGGTGCGCAAGGTCTGCTCGCTGCGATCCTTGCTGTCGAAGGCGATCGCGGCGGTGACAGTCTCGATCGTCTGATACGCGAGCCAGGCGTCGCCGTGGCGATCGGCGGTGTCGAGGGGCGTCGTCGACAGCGACGCGAGCAGATCGATGTACGCCGCGCGCGCTGCTTGCAACCCGGCGCTCGGGCCGAACATCTTCTCGACCTCGACCAGGATCTTGCGCATTTGCGGGCGGCGGCCGAGGAGCTCGGTGCGCTTTTGCACGAGCGACTTCAGCGTCGTCGAGTCGGCGCAGGCGAGGTGGCCTTTGAGCTCGTCGATGTCGCGCTCGGCTTCGTGCTCGGCGAGGGCGAGCAGCAACGACGCCTTGTTCGGGAAGTACTGGTAGAGCGAGCCGATGCTCACGCCAGCCACCTCCGCGACGCGGTTCGTGGTGAGGCCAGAGAGGCCCTCTTGCTCGAGCACCCGCGCGGTGGCTTCGAGGCAGGCGTTGACCGTGGCTTGAGAACGCGACTGTTTGGGCTTCTTTCGCAGCATGCGAGTGTTTTCGCACTTGACGGGGTCCTTGGCCGTCCTCGTGTTGCGTGCGTCAAGCCGCGTTGCCAACGCTGACAAGCCAGCTTGCGTAGCTCCGATGTAGGTCTCGCGTGTTTAGAGAAAGCCTAGCGGCGCACAGGCACTTCGGGCAGCTTGTCCGTCTCACCCATATCAAGGAGCGGCGCATGGCAGACGAAGAGAAGTGCACCTGCGGGATGCAGCTCGGCAAGAAGCTCGCGGCGGTGGAGCATCTAATTTCGCAGTCGCCGCGGCTCGTCGGCGCCGGTCAGACGATCAACATCGACCTCCGCTCGAGCTCGCCGTGGTCGATGCAGCACACGTACATCGAGTTCAAGTCGACCTACGGCCTCGAAGACAAGCGCGGCGTCGACGTGCGCCTCGACGCGGGCGGCGAGCGCTTCACCATCGACGGAAAAGACGGCGCCATGCGCGGGCTGCAAGCGGCGATCGAGCAGCGGCACCTCGTGCACATGATCGAGGACGCGCAGCAGGCGTATGAGACGGCGAACGTCGACGCCAAGTGGCTGCAAGAAGCGCTCGCGGCGATGAAGAAGGCGGGCGACGGGCAGAAGCCGCTCGATCCGAGCTTGCGCGACGCGTGGCGCTTGTTGCCGCGGGCGACGGGGCTGCGCGAGAAGGCGAGCGGGCTCTATGACCTTCTCGTGCGGATCGACCGCTCGGTCGAGCGTTGGTTCGTGCCCTTCTCCGGCTTGTCGAGCGCCGAGATCGAAGAGCGCCTGAGCCACGCCGAGCAAGCCGAGCGCAAAGGCGAGGTGGAGACCGCGCTGCATGAGCTCGAGGATCTCGTCGACATCGCGCCCGAGCACGGCGGCGCGCAGCACGCCCTCGGCTGGCTGCTCGTCACGCGCTATCCGGAGACGCGGATCGGACAGGCGCAGAAGGCGCTGGAGAAGGCGGTTCAGCTGGCGCCGACGAAGGCCGCCGCGCACCACTGCTTGGGCGACGTGCACTTCACGCGCGGCGAGCTCGCGCAGGCGAAGCTTTCGTATCATCGCGCGCTCGAGCTCGGGCGCGAGGCGCTGTCGTTGTCGTTGTTCGGCCTCGGCCAAGTCGCCGAGCTCGAGAACGATTGGCAAGCGGCGCGCGGCTTCTATGTGCGCGCGGCGCGGGCCGAGACGCAGCCGGAAGCGCGGCGGATCATCGATCTGTCTGCGACGCGGCTCGAGCGAAAAGTGGCGCTGGCGAAGAAGAACTGAGAGGGAGAATCACCATGAGCCATACACTGCGTGGATTACGCTTCGATGCTCCGAATGATTTCTCGCCGGATGAAGCGATCTTGTCGCTGCGCGCGCCGATGCCGGATCTGAAGACGCCGCTGGCGATGAACCGGGCGCTCACGGTGCGGCCGAACTTGATCGTGCACCGGCGCATGGTGGCCGACGGCACGAGCGTGGAGATGATCTGCGGCGAAGTGTGCGCCGAGCTCGCCAGCGCGATCCCGAGCATGGAGAACATGGCGACGGCACGGATGAAGTTCAAAGACGGCGCCGTCGGCATGTTGGTGAGCTTCGACTTCGCCGCCACCGAGCACGCGAAGGTGCGGCAGTTTCAGGCGTTGCGCCTCGATGCTTCGCTGCTGACGACGATGACGCTGTCGGTCGACGCGACGACGCTGACCGATGAGCTGACCAAGCACTGGCTCGACGTGTTGGCGTCGGCGAGCTTGGTCGAGGCCGGCTTATGAAGGTCGGCGCAGGGCCGCAGACCTTCGACGCCGCGCTGCTCGAGGCGATGTCGGCGAGCGTGCCGTGCCCGTTCATGGCGGCGATGACCAAAGAGGGCCGCTTGCCGGTCGATCGCGACGGCATGGTCGACTTCGCTGCTTTGCGAGCCGCGTTGAAGCAGGTCGGCATCAGCTTTACGCTTCGCGAAGTGCTCGTGCGGGGGACGAAGTCGGCGGAGACCGAGCGGCTGAAGCAGGCCGGTTCGCTCCTCGCCGGGATGGAAGTGAACGCCCTCAACATCACGAAGCTCCACGACACGCCGCTCATGCACTCGGGCGATCTGAAGATTCGTCGCGGCGGTTTTCATCAGGAGCGGCTCGATTGGCTGCTTGGGTTCTCGAGCGACGGAAAGACGCTCTCGCTGAAGGACGTGGCGGCGGCGGAGAAGGCAGCGGCGAAGGCCGATCCGGGCTTCAAGGGGCAGGCGATCGCGGTCGTCGAGCTCAGCGCGCTCGTGCGCTTATTCGGCACGAAGAACGCGGCCGGCGAGCTCAGCATGACGAAGGACGCGCTCGTCAGCCTCTTTCGCGACGCGAAGTTTCCCGATGGGTTCAAGAAGGGATCGGTCGGGGCGCCTGGGCTGCTCGCGAACATCGCGACGATCGCGTTTCATCAGATCTTCTCCTCGAGCGGGCGCTCGGCGGCCTCGCTCGACAAGGCCGTCGGGCGGTCGGCCGCGATGGATCAATCGGCGATCTCCGGCCTCGGCAAGGCGATCTGCCCCGCCGGGATGCGCCCTGCGATCCCGCCCGCGACCGACGCACAGCTGCAGGCGTTGCACACGAAGGCGTAGCGGGCTCGGTCCGCGTCGGCGGACTTCGATGGACTTCGATGGACTTCGATGGACGCGCTGGAAGCCCTTGGCGCGGTTGGTCATTCGCAGGTCGACCTTCCGTTGCGCTTTGACTCGCTTGCTTCTGCGACTTCCGATCGCGGCGCCTGCATGCTGCGGCCGAATCGCCTCCCCGGTCCCTTTTCGTTTCTTCGCCGCGGGTCCTTTCTCCCCGGTCCCTTTTCAGCGTCCTTTTTCAGCGTGGGTCGGCCCAGACGTACGCCGCGAGCGCGTGCTTGAGCCGGCCGCCGCGGGGAAGGGTGATCGGCGGATCGGCGCTCGTGTGCAGCTCGGCGAAGGACGTGAAGGCGTCGACCTCGATGTAGCGCGCACGCGTGCTCGACTCAGTGATCTTGCAGCGCACGACGTTCATGGCGCCGAAGTGCTTCGCCGCATTCGTGAATAAGTATTCGAGGCAGTGCGCGATCTCGGTCGGCGTTGCGAGCGCGTGTAAATGGTAACGCTCCGCAAACACAGGGCCGATCCAACCAGGGCGATCATGGAATGCCCCCGACCGCGGATCGAGCGAGCCGCCTGCCTCGCGCACGCTCGCCGCGTTGAGTGAACGGGCCAAGCTGATCGCGATCTTCTGAATCCCGCGCGCGAGCCATTTCTTCCCGTCGACCTCGCACAACATGTGCACGTGGTCGCCGAGCACCGCGTAGTGCACGAGCCGAAAGCCATCACCGTCACGCTCGGCGTCAGCCGGCTGCCTCACGCGCGGCGTCGCACGAGAAACGAAGCGAAAGCGCGAAAAAGCGCGCTTCACGAGGGAATAGTTCTTGCGGCTGCGCAGACTCGGCACCCCACGTCGTAACTTCAATGTCACGTGCACAGCCGTCTTCTCCCCAAGCACCGGCCGTTTGACGTGCGGCGCCACCTTCTTCGCCCCAGGCGGCTTCGGCGGCCGACCAGGGCCACGCTTGATGTCACGCGCTCTCACACCGGCGATGCGCTCGGAGATCTGACGATTCACTGCACGCTCGGATCGTCCGAACGGCAACATCGCCTGGCGCGGAATGCGTTTCATGCGAATAATTATATGCGGATCTATTGATTTGTCAACGAGGGCGGAGTAGATTGTTGAAAATGACGAGGGGAGAGCAGGACGGCTCCAAACCGGAGACATGCCTGACATCCGGCGTGGCGGCGTGGCGGCGTGGCGGCGTGGCGGCGTGGCGGCGTGGCGGCGTGGCGGCGTGGCGGCAGTCGTTCACGTCACACGCAGCGATCGCACCGGCAGCTCCGCATATAGGCCAGCACGGAGGTGATTCGAAGCATTGAGCGGCTATGGCCGGCGCACAGCAGAGGTCATTCGAAGGGACACGCAGGAGGTGTAAGAAGCAAGGTCATTCGCGCGCCCGACACGCCGCGCAGAATGAACCAAGGTCGCTCTAAGTGCTGTATTGAGAATCCGCGCCGGCAGGATGCTCATGCTCGCCCGGGCGATCGCGCGAAGCCCAGGCGATCGCACGAGGCCCAAGCGATCGCACGAGGCGGAAGCGATCGCGCCGCGGCGCCTACGCCTTCTCGAGCTCGAACGCCGCGTGCACGGCAGCCATCCCCTTCGGCACATCGTCCTCCCGCACCACGCACGAAATATTAATCTCCGATGCGCCCTGCGAGATCATCTCCACGTTGCACTCGGCGTCCCCGAGCGTCTTGAACATCTTTCCGGCCGTCCCCGGCGTGTACTTCATACCCTCGCCGACGATCGCCAGGATCGCTCGGCCGGCTGACACCGTGACCTGCCCGAGCCCCAACGCCTCGAGCTCCATCTTCGCGCGCTCGGCGTCGTCCTTCTTCTCGATCGTGCACGAGATGCTGACCTCGCTCGTCGACACGAGATCGACCACGACCGCCTGCTTCTCGAGGGCCGAGAACACGCGGGCCAAGAAGCCGTGCGCGTTGACCATGCGGTTCGACTCGATGGTCAGCACCGTGATCCCGCGCTTCGCGGTCACCGCCGTCACCTGACCGGGATCGTCGTCGTACCTCGTGATCACGGTGCCGGCCGCATCAGGTTTGAAGGTGTTCTTGATCCGGATCGGCACGTTTGCAGCGACGACGCGCTCCATGGTGAACGGGTGCAGCACCTCGGAGCCGAAGTAGGTGAGCTCCGCCGCCTCCGCTGCCGAGATCCGCGGCAACGCGCGCGCGGCGGGGATCTTCCTGGGATCGGCGGTGAAGATGCCGTCGACCTCTTTCCACACCTGCATCTCGTCGCAGCGCCCTGAGCCGAGCCCGGCCGCGATCATGGCCGTCGTGAAGTCGGTGTAACCGCGGCCGACGGCGCGCAAGAGCCCGCGCGGCACCATGCCGAAGAAACCAGTGACCACCGGGATCTCCGATCCCTTCGGCGCGACGACCTCGGCGAGCCGCGTCTGGAGCCGCTTGAAAAACGCCGGGTCGACCTCGGCTTCGTCCTCCGGCACGACCAGTGACAGATCGTGAAACACGGTCTCGTGACCGCGATCCGCGATGACCGCCGCCAACACCCGCGCGCTCAGCCGCTCGCCGACCGCCATGATGTTGTCCTGCGAGCGCGGCGACAGCTCGCGGATCACGCGGATCGCGCGCAGGAACGAGCGCAGCTTCTTGAGCTCGTCGCGCACGAACGCGATCGTCTCCTCACGCCGAGCGGCGTCCTTCACCGCGCCCTCGACGGCGTGCACGTGATTGCGATCGATCTTGTCGATCTGCGGATCGAACGACGCGCCCTTCAACGCGACGTCGGCCGCTGCCAAGAGCAAGCTCGTCGTGCCTTCGCTCTTCGTCGTCCCGCTCATCGCCGAGACGACCGCGATCACGGGCTGCTTCTTCTTCGTGCGCTCGACGATCTCGGCGACGCTCTGCAGGCGATCGGCGTTGCCGACGCTGGTGCCGCCGAACTTTTGGACGATGATTCCCATGGCGCCACCTACTCTCAGCGCATGACGCGTCGCAAGATCAACGTGGAGCAGTAGACCGACATGCGGCACGCTTCGCGCGGGATCTCCCCCTCGTGCAGTCGAGCGGCGTCATGATCGTCCGCGCGCCGTGATCGCGCGCTCCATACGCACGTGCGGGATCGCCACCTCGTCGAAGAGATCCGAGGTCACGGCGTAGCCGAGCCGCGCGTAGAAGCCGATGACGTGCGCGCGCGCGTTCATCCACACGCGCGTCACGTCGTGCCGGCGCGCTTCACGCTCCAACGTGCGGACGAGGACGCGGCCGATGCCTGAGCCTTGCAGATCGGGCAGCACGGCCATCTGGCGCAAGCGTCCGACACCGTCGCCGCCGGAGAGATCGAGCGCGACCGTACCGACGACGCGGCTGTCGACCAGCGCGCAGACGTAGATCGCCGACTCCAGCGCGTCCGGCTGAAAGTCCTTGCGTGCGACCCCGAGCGGCGCGCGGAGGACAGCGTAGCGCAGCTCGAGCGCGTCGCGGAACACGGGATCGCCGGGCTCGGCGAGGATCAGGGTCGGGGCGATCGGCAACACCTCGCGCGTGCGCCATCCCTCGGCCTCGGCGCGCGCGTCGCGCTCGGACAGATAGCGCGGCAAGTCCGCCGGCGGCGATCCGGCGAGCGCGCGCAGCTCCGCGGTCTGTTCCTCGATCGGCGGGAGGCCCATCGCCCGGCGGCGCAGCGCGAGATCTTCGGGCACCGCGATCGGCAGGGGCGACAACGCGCCGCTCGCGTCCCAGTCGTGCGCGGTGCCGTACCATTGCGCGCGGCCTTCGAGCGCGCGGATGCGATCATCGAGCGTGGCGGCGCTGCGGCGATCGGCGGGGCCGCGCGGTCCGAGCAGCAACGTGCTCCGCAGCGCCCGCAGCTCCGCGGGCGAGGACGCCGTCTTGTCACGTATCGCCTTCACAGGTGGCGCTCGCTCGCCGCTTTTGTCGCGATCGTCAAGCACACGACGGCAGCCAAGTGAATTTGCCGATCCGATACCGCCGGCGGAGGGCACCGCCATGCGAGTCAGCGCGGACACCGTCTCGTCCGACATCGGCGCGACCGAGATCGGCATCGCTCCGCCGCTGAGCGCGCGCAGCCGCTTGCCGCTCAGCTTCCGTGAGGCCGCGAACGAGAGCGGCGCCGTCGATGGCTTCGACGCCACCGTCGCCACGGGCAACGTGAGCGGCGCGCGGACGCGCTCCCGCCCCGAGCCCGTGGTGCCCGGCCCGATCCCGGAGGCCGATCAGCCACGCGACGCTGCGCGCGACATCGCCCGCGTCGTGACGATCGTCGTTGGCCTCGGCGCGATCGGCATCATCACCGAAGTGGAGATCCGCGCGGTGCCGGCGTTCAACTTGGAAGAGCACGTGCGTCGCACGACCTTCGAGGACGCCTTCGACCAGGCGCACATCGAGGAGCGCGTCGCCGCCCACGATCACTTCCAGATGATCTGGACGCCGCACGCCGACACCACCTTTCTCGTCGAGCGCGATCGCACCGATCTGCCGGCGTCGGCGCCAGAGTGGGCGGACGCGCCGCGCGAGGAGAACCCGCTGCGCCTCCTCGCCGCGAACGCGGCGCTCGGCCTGAGCGCGATCCGCGCGCTGCGTCCCCTGATGATGCGCTTGCTCTCGGAGACCGCGCGATCGGAGATGCTGCACCGCGGCCGCAGCGACGCGATCCTCACGCGCCCGGCTGGCCCCATGCAGCGCGAGACCGAGTACGCGTTCCCGATCGCGCGCGCGTCGGAGGCGATGTACGCGCTGCGTGAAGCCGTCGAGGAGGAAGGGCTGCTCATGAACTTTCCGTGTTGCATGCGCTTCGTCCGCGGCGACGACATCATGCTCAGCCCCGCCAACCGTAGCGTTTCTGGGGGTGAAGGCGGCGGCGACTCGGCGTACATCTCGGTGCTGTTGACTGGGAGCAGCGAGGAAGACGATCGCGTCATGCACGTCGTCCAGCGCGTGATGCGCGAGCACGGCGGCCGGCCGCATTGGGGCAAGGAGCTCGATCTCACCGCGGCCGAGGCCCGAGAAGAGTACGGCGAGCGCTACGATCGCTTCCGCGCGCTGCTCGACGTGCTCGATCCGACCGGGACGTTTCGCAATCCGTACATCGATCGCTTCTTCCCGCGCTGATCCTCGACGGCCGCCCTTGACCGCTGCGCGCACCCCGCAGCATGGTCCGTCAGCAAAAGGAGCGGCGATGAGCAAGCGCGCGTTGATCAGTGTGTCGGACAAGTCCGGGCTCGTCGACTTCGCCGAGGTACTCCTGCGCCACGGCTACGAGATCGTCTCGACCGGCGGCACGATGAAGGCGCTGGCGGCGCAGGGCCTCGCGGTCACTTCGCTCTCGGACGTCACCGGCCATCCCGAGATCTTGGACGGCCGGGTGAAGACGCTGCACCCGGCGATCTTCTCGGGCATCCTGGCGCGCGACACCGACGAGCACATGCAGACGATCGCGAAGATGGGCTACAAGCCCTTCGACCTCATCTGCGTGAACCTCTATCCCTTCGTCAAAGCGTCGCGAAAGCCGGGCATCAGCGACGAGGACCTCATCGAAGAGATCGACATCGGCGGCCCGTCGCTCTTGCGGGCCGCGTGCAAGAACCACGCGCGCGTCGTCGTCGTGAGCGATCCGGCCGACTACGCCGACGTCATCGCCGGCTTGGAAGCGCACAAAGGTCGGCTCGCGGCCGATCTGCGCCAGCGCCTCGCGATCCGCACTCTGTATCGCACGGCGGCCTACGACGCGCAGATCGCGCAGACGCTCGCGGCGCGCGCCGATCAACCGGTGCACGACCTGCGGCAAGTCGCGTTCGGCTATGAGCACGCGTACAGCCTGCGCTACGGGGAGAACCCTCATCAGACGGCGGCCGCGTTCATCGATCCCTTGGCGCCGCACTCCTTGCTCGAAGCGGCGAAGCTGCAAGGCAAAGCGCTCTCTTACAACAACTTGCTCGACACCGACGCCGCGCTGCGCATCTTGCTCGACACCGAGGGCGCCGCCTGCGTCATCGTCAAGCACAATAGTCCATGTGGTGCAGCGAGCGCAGCGACGCTCGAGCAGGCTTACGTGCAGGCGCTCGCGAGCGATCCGAAGAGCGCGTTCGGCGGCATCGTCGCCATGTCGCAAAAGGTGGACGAAGCGTTGGCCAAGCGTTTGTCCGAGATCTTCTTGGAGGTGATCGTCGCGCCGGAGTTCTCGCCGCAAGCCAAGGAGCTCTTGCAGGCGAAGAAGAACGTGCGCCTGCTCGAGCTGAAGGACTGGCGCGGGTTGAAGCCGGCGCGGATCGAAGCGCGCCCGATCTTGGGCGGCGCGCTCGTGCAAACGCCGGACAGCGCCGTGAAGTTCGAGCCGAAGCTCGTCACGCAGCGCGCGCCGACGGCGAGCGAGCAGAAGGCGCTGATGTTCGCCTGGACCGTCTGCCGCGGCGTCAAGTCGAACGCGATCGTCCTCGCGCGGCCGGACGGCGACGTGGTGGCGACCGTCGGCATCTCGGGCGGCCAGACCTCGCGCGTCGACGCCGTCGAGATGGCGATCAAGAAGGCCGGCGATCGCAGCAAGGGCGCCGTGCTCGCTTCCGATGCGTTCTTTCCGTTCTCGGACAACATCGAGATCGCCAACGCGGCCGGAGTCGTCGCCGTGATCCAGCCGGGCGGCAGCGTGAAGGACGACGAGGTGATCGCGGCCGCGAACAAGTTCGGCATGGCGATGCAGCTCACCGGCGTTCGGCACTTTCGACACTGATGACTGACCACTGGATGGTGCGCGAGAAGGACGGGCTCATCGTCGGCCCGTTCACGACCGACGAGCTCGGCAAGGCGATCGCGCGCCGCGAGTACACGACGCAGACCTTCGTCAACCACAACGGCTCGGCGTACCGGCCGGTCGGCGATTGGCCGCAGCTGCAGGCGTTCAAGGCGGCGCCGGCGCGCGATCTGAAGCCGGTGCTCCTGCCGATCGCAGGCGTCGCAGCGGCGATCTTCGTCGCGCTCGTCATCTACCTCGTGGTGACGGCCAAGAAAGACGGCGCAGGCGCAAACGCCGGCGATCCGCTGATCGAAGATCTCGTGCGCGAGTGGCCTGACGCGCTCGTCGCCGCATCCGCCGATGAAGCGCGCGAGCTCACCGGCACCGATCCCGCGGGTTGCGAGCGCAAGGCGGTCTACTTGCTGCAGAAGAGCTCCGGCGACGATGCGGCGCTGCGGGCGCTCGCGGTGTGCTCGGCGCTCGCCGATCGCTTCGGGTTGCAGAAGCATCGCGACGCCTTGCTCGACGTGCTCGAGAAGCGCGGCGTCGAGCGCTACGGCCTCGAGATCGGCGCGCTCTTGTCGATGCATCCGACGGGCGATCGCGGGGCGCGTGCAGAGCAGTTGCTCAGAGCCACGAAGGAGCCGGTGGCGGCGGAGCTGCTCGCGGATCTCCTGATCGATCGCTTGCCTGCCAAGCCGACGCTGACGGACGAGCCCGCGTTCACGGCCGCGTGGTTGGCGATCGAGGCGATCAAGGGCCGCCCCGTCCACTCCGCGCTCGCCGCAAAGTGGGCGATCAAGAGCGCGCACTTCGCAGTCGACGCAAAGATCATGGAAGCAGAGGTGGATGAGCCGTCGACGGCCGCGGGCGCCATCATGCATCTGCGGCTGACCTTCGCGTGCGAGTGGGGCGTGCGCGTCTTGTCTGCGATCGCGAAGAAGCCGGTCGTGCCTCCGGCCGCGCTCATCGAGCTCGGCCTGCAAGCGGCCGCGTGCGGCGTGCCCGAAGCGGCGGCGTCGATCACGGCTCATGTAAAGGACAGCGATCCGGCGCAGGCGCGCGCGGCCAAGCACGGTCTCGCGGCGATCAAGATGGGGTTTGGCGATCCGGTCGGTGCTGCGGCTGTGCTCGCAGACACCGACGCGCCGGCGGAGCGCTCGCTCGAGGCCGGAGCGGCGGCGTATGTGCGTGGTGTGCTCGCCCTTGCCCGCGGTGACGCTGAAGCGGCCGGGCGCAGCTTTCAAACGGCGGCCTATGATCGCGGGCTCGGCCAGCTCGCGGGCGCCTACGTGGGCTTGTACGTCGCTGAGAAGCTGCAGAAAGTGACGCCGACCGAAGGGCTGCCGGCGGGCTACGGGCCGGCCGGCCCGTTCATCGACGCGCTGCTCAGCGACAAAGTCGACGATGTGCGCCTGGATCCCTTGTTCGACGCGCCGGACGCCTTGCACGCGCTGAACCCGGCGAAGATTCCCTTGCTCCCGGCGATCGTCGGCGCCGCGGTCGAGCGGGTGCGCAAGAAGCCGACGCTCACCGAGAGCGATCGCGCGCTCATCGCCCTCTTCGAGGTGTGGCAGGGAAAGACGCCGAAGGGTCGCGCCGCGGGCGAAGGGGGGACGCTCGTCGCTGCGCTCATCGCGATGCAGCACGGCCAGATGCAGGACGCGTTGAAGGCGCTCGATCGTTTGCTGCGCACGGCATCCGACGATCCGCCGCTTGGCCTCGCCAGCCTGCGGGCGCGGATCATGGAGCGCATCGCGCCCGAGACCTCGGACGAAGTGTGGGCGCAGCTCGCCGAGCAGAACGAAGAGCTCGAGCCGGCGGCGGAGATGGCGGCCGCGCGGGCGGCGCTGCGTGGGGGTGACAAGGCGGGCGCCGAAGATCGCTATCGTGCGCTGTATTTTTCCAGGGAAGCGCCGTTCGAAGCGATGCGAGCGTTGGCGCTCATCGGGGAGGCGAAGTGAAGGTCATCGTGCTCGGCTCGGGCGCGCGAGAGCACGCGATCGCCGTCGCGTTGAAGCGCTCGCGGGCCGTCAGCGAGGTGATCGTCGCGCCAGGCAACGCGCTGACCGCCCTCGACGCGAAGAACGTCGCGTGCAGGCCGGCCGATCCCGAGGCGGTGTTGCAGCTGGTGCTCGCCGAGCGCGCGGACTTCGTGGTCGTCGGTCCGGAAGCGCCGCTCCTCGCCGGCGTCGTCGATCGGCTGCACGCGTACGGTGTGCCGGTGCTCGGGCCCACGCAAGACGCGGCGCTGCTCGAAGGCTCGAAGGCACACAGCAAGAAAGCGATGGTCGAAGCCGGCGTGCTGACCGCGGGCTATCACACCTTCAAGGATCTCGACGCGTGCTTGGAGCACATGCAGATTCACCCCGCGGCTTACGTGGTCAAAGCCGATGGCCTCATGGCGGGGAAGGGCGTCATCGTGGCCGACGACGTGACGCAGTCGATGGCGGCTGCGAAGGAGCTCTTCGCCGCGGGGCAGACGGTCGTCATCGAGCGGCGGCTGCGCGGAAAAGAAGCGTCGCTCATCGCGCTGACCGACGGCTGCGATTACCGCTTGTTTCCCATCGCGCGCGATCACAAGCGGCTGATGACCGGCGACAAGGGCAAGAACACCGGCGGCATGGGCGCGTTCTGCCCGGTCGCGCTCTCGGCCGCCGAGTTCGAGGGGCAGCCGGTGCTCACGGACACGGCGCTCGCCGAACGCGCGATCGCGCCGATCCTCGCGTGGCAGCGGCGGCGGAAGCAGCCGTACCGCGGCTTCCTCTACGCAGGCCTCATGTTCGACGCCGGTAAGCCGCACGTGCTCGAGTACAACGCGCGCCTCGGCGATCCCGAGACGCAGGTCTTGCTCTCGGCGATGGACGGCGACGTGCTCCCGGCGTTCTACGCCGCGGCCCACGGCGACTTCGCTGACTCCGATTGGCCCGATGCGTCCGGCGCTGCGGTCTGCGTCGTGCTCGCGGCGGAGGGCTATCCCGACGCTCCGAAGAGCGGCGCGCGCATCGACGGGATCGGCCGCGCCCGTGAGCAGCCGGGCGTGCTCGTGTTCGGCGCCGGCGTCGCGCGCGACGGCGATGCGTTCGTCACGAGCGGCGGCCGCGTGCTGTCGGTCGTCGGCCACGGTGCGACGATCGACGTCGCGCGGCAGCGGGCGTACGCGGCGGTCGAGTGTATTGCGTTCGCGGGGATGCAATTCCGTACCGACATCGCGGCGCCGCCGAGCGTGGGCCGTGGAAAACCACAATGAACAGGAAGAATGGAAGAAAGAAAGGCGAGCGACGATCGAAGAACCTTTCCACAGTCATGCAGGATTCGTTGTGCTCCTCTTAAACGGCGATCTTCCACCTTCCGTTCTTCCCTTCGTCCTGTGAAAACTCCCCCCGCGGTCGAAGCCCATTGAATACGCTCACCCGCTACGTCCTCCGCGAGCTCCTCTGGCCACTCCTCGCCACGATCGCGCTCCTCATCGTCGTTGGGTCGACCGCGCAGCTCGTGAAGATGGCGAACGAGATCTCCGGCGTTGGCCTCTCGCTCGGCGAGCTCGTCGGCGCGTTGCCCTTCGCGTTGCCCACCTTCTTCGCGCGCGGGCTGCCGATCGCGTTCTTGCTCGCGATGCTCGTCGCGTTCGGGCGCATGGCGGAGGAGCGCGAGCTCTTGGCGTTGGCAGCGAGCGGCATCTCGATGCGCCGCTTGCTGACCGTGCCGCTGATCATGGGCACCTTCCTCACGGCGTTCGGCTTCCTCATGACGATCTGGGCCGAGCCGCGCGCGCTCGAGCACCTGCGCAATCGGCTCGTCGAGAGCGCGGCGGACTATTTTTCTCGCACGCTCGAGCCGGGCGTCATTCACGATCAGCTCTCGGGCTTCATGCTCTACTTCGGCGCGCGTGACGAGGACGGCGAGGTGCACGACGTGGTCATCGCCGACGAGCGCGATCCCACGCACGCACGCCTGCTCACCGCCAGCTTCGGCCGCATCGAGCTCGCCGGCGGATCGCGGCTCTCGTTCTTGCTGAAGAGCGGCGAGCTGCAAGAAGGCGCGGCGCAGGATCCCACGTTTCGCCGCATCACCTTCGACGAGCTCGATTGGCGCTTGGACATCGGCTTCTTCGTCTGGCGCGCGGTCTCGCAGATCCCGATGGTCAATGCGCTGCCGCTCTCGGAACTCTACCGGCGCACGCAAGAAGGCGAGCAGGCCGATCGCGATTGGTACACGACCTGGCTGCATCGCAAGTTCACGTATCCTTTGGCGAACCTCATCTTCGTGCTGCTCGTCTTTCCGGTGACGACGGTGCTCAGCCGGCAGTCGCGGCTCCTCGCGTACGTCGCCGCGGCGGGGATGGTCGCGGTCTACTTCACCATGGCCGAGGCGACGGCCACGCTCATCCGCCTGGGCTTCTCGGCGGCGGCGGCCACGTGGTTTCCGAACCTGCTCTTCCTCGCCATCGGCGCCGCGCTGACGACCATGCGGGTGCGCCGGTGAGTCGGCTCACGCGCTACCTGGCGTTCGAGTATGCGTTGATGTGTGCGGTCGCCTACGCGTCGCTGCTCTTGTTCTTCTCGATCTTCGAGCTCGCCGAGTTCGCGCGTTTGGCGGCGATGGCGAAGAAGGACTTCTCGATCGCGCTCTCGCTCACCGGCTGGAACCTCGCCGTCATCAGCACCGAGGTCGGGCCGCTCGCGGCGCTCGTGTCGGTGGTGCTCGTCGGCACCTCGATGTCGCGGCGGGGCGAGATCATCGCCGTGCTCTCGGCCGGCATCTCGCCGCTACGGCTCATCGCGCCGGTGCTGATCGTCGTCGTCGGCTATGCGGCGATGATGTTCGTGATGAACGATCGGGTGATGCCGCACGCCGTCGAGCGCATCGACTCGATCATGATCGGCGAGCTCGGGCGGCGCACGCAGACGACGGCGTACTTCTCGTCGCCGCGGCAGTGGTTCAAGGTCGGCGACAAGTTCGTGCGCGTGGCCGAGGTGGACGCTGCGGCGCAGACCTACTACGGCGTGCAGGTGCTCGAGCTCGAGCTCGGCCGCGTGCGCCGGAAGATCCAGTCGTCGCGCGTACTGGCGCTCGGCAGCGAGCTCGTCGGCCACGACGTGACCATCGAGCGCTATCCAAAAGAGTACGACAAAAAGCCCGACGACCTCACCTTCGAGAAGACGAGCGAGATGATCTTGCCGCTCGAGCGCCGCTTCAACGCGTTCCTCGATCTGTCGGCGCGGCCGCAGAAGATGACGCTGTGGGAGCTCGACGACGTGTACAAGCTGCGCAGGCGCCAGGGCTACGATCCGCGCCTCTACCAGAACGAGTTCTACGGGCGCATCCTGTTTCCGATCGTCATCGTCATGCTGACGCTCGTCGGCGCCACCTTCGCGTTCACGCCGCAGATGAAGCGCTCGTTCGTGCGCGCGATCTTGGAGATGCTGGCGATCACCTTGGTCGCCTTCGTCTCGCGGCAGGTGTTTCGCTCGTTCGCCAACAGCGGGGTCGTGTCGCCGCAGATGGGCGCCATCGGGCCGGCGCTCGTCCTCTTGCTCGTCGCGCTCTCTCGCCTGCGGGTGATGCTGCTCCCGGCCGTGGCGCGAAAAAATGTGTAGCCACGCGGAGGTAAAACGCCGAAAACGCCGGACGGAGTACCCCGGTGCGCCATCTGTCTCTGACCCTTGCTGCCGCGTGCCTCTGCGCGTTGCTCGCCTGCCAGCCGCCAGGCCCTGAAGGGACCGGGGAAACCTACGTTCCGGGGGGCGGACCCCAGGGAGTTTCCGGTGTTTCCGGCGAGAGCGGCGAGACCGGCGTGACGGGCAAGACGGGTCCGACCGGCAAGACCGGCCCCACGGGCAAGACGGGGCCGACCGGCCAAGCCCACGGCCCGAAGCTGGTCACGCCCGAGGCCGTGCAATTCGGCTACAGAAAGGACGGCGCCACTTTCGCGATGCCGTTCACCGCGCAGACCTTGCACCTCGAGAACGCGGGCGACGAGCCGACCCCGGCGCTGACCTTGAGCATCGAAGACGGCGCGTGGGTGGCGGTGTCGAACACGAACCTCGGCGTCATCGCGCCTGGCCAAGGCGCCGACATCACTGTCACCCCCACGATCGCAGCGGGGCAGGGCGAGCGGATCATGAGGGCGACGCTGCGACTGAAGGGCGGCGCGATAGACGTGACGGTGCCCGCCTACGCGGCGATCGGCCACGCGAACCTGCCGGACCAGATCCCCTTCAGCGACGACGATTGGGCGCACCGAGCCGTGGCGCCGTTGCCGCGCGCGCCGCACCCGACGTGGCCGCAAGCCGAGCAGTACAAGGCGCACGTGCACATGTCGGTGGCGAAGGATTTTCGCAAAAGCGCGCGCACGGTCGACGCGATCATCGCGCTGCACGGCTTCGGCGGCATCCTCTCGGCAACGGTGCCGGCGCACGACTACGTGGAGCAAGCGGCGTACTCGCACCGCAACGCGATCCTGATCGTGCCGCAAGGGAAGTACAACTACGCCGGCGACGACTTCGGCCAGCTCCGCCAGCAGGACGGCGTTCGCAAGCTGGTCGAAGAAGCGATCATCGTCTTGTACCGCGACGGCGCCATCACGCACCCGGTGATGGGCAAGGTCGCGATCAGCTCGCACTCGGGCGCTTACGTGAGCCTCGCCGACATGACGACGAAGAGCGGCGTTCCAGGCGGCCTGGCCGGCGTCTATCTCTGCGACTCGATGTACGGCCTCGCCGACGCGTACGAAGCCTACGCCGAGTCGCAGGCCGGCCGCTTCGTCACGAACTATCAGAACATCGGCGACAACAGCGGCGCGGACGAGCCGGGCGTCGAGAGCAAGGCGTTGCAGCCGAAGCTCGTCGCGAGCGGCTTGCAGACCGCGCTGATCGTCGATCGGCCGTTGCCGGAGATCTTGGCCGCGACCGACAACGTCTTTCACGACACGATCAACAACCACGGTATGACGCCGGAGTATCAATACAACCTCGGCGAGTATTGGCGCGCGTCTTTGCTCGAGCCGTCGGTGACGCCGACGCCGCTTCTGCGCTCGGCTTCGTTGGTCGCAGGAACGCTGCACGTGGCGTTCTTCGCCGAGCCTTCGAGCGTCGCCACTGTTTATCGCGTCTACGGCTCGACCGACGGCACGACCTTCACCTTGCTCGGCGAGGGCGACGGCGGCACGAGCCTCCTGCGCTCCCTCGATGTGCCGGTGACGGGCGCGGGGTTCTACGTGCGCATGACGGCGTCACGCGACGACCTCGGCGAGGGCCCGGCGGGCGACACCTACTTCGTGCGCGCGGGAAGCGGCGGCGGCCGCGTGGTGATCGTCGACGCCTTCGATCGCTACTTCGACGGCAAGATGAACCAGGAGTACCACGACTTCGCGGCGCGGCTCGGCGCCGACGTCGCCGCGACGGACAGCGTGGTCGCCTGCGCCGACGAAGCGTTCGAGACCGGCGGCTGCAGCGTGAGCGGCGCCGACATCGTCGTGTGGATGGCCGGCTTGAACAGCTCGCAGAACCCGCCGGTGCCGGTGGGCTCGCGCACGCCGCTGACGGCCTTCCTCGAGAGCGGCGGCCGCTTGATCATGACCGGCGCCGAGATCGGCTTTCAGATGAGCGGCGACGCGTTCCTGTCCGGCAAGCTCAAGGTCGCCTACGCGGGCGGCGACGACTCCGGATCGTCGGTGGCGATCGGCGCCGGCGCGCTGACGTCCATCCCCGCGTTCAGCTTCGGCGGGCTCGACAGCTACGCCGTCGACTATCCGGACATCTTCCCGCCGGCGAGCGGCGCTTCCACGGTGCTGAAGTACACAAACGCATCCGGCACGAGCGCGGCGGTGCTCTTCAAAGGTGCGTTCAAGAGCGGCGCGCCAGCGGGCGCCGTGCTCTCGGTCGGCTTTCCGCTCGAGACGATCACGCCCGCGGCGACGCGCGGGTCGGTCGTGCGTGCGTTGATCGACGGTGTGCGCTAGATCGTCCTCCATGCACGTGTCGGACGGTGTCATCGATGCGATCGGCAACACTCCGCTCATCCGCTTGCCGCGGCTCTCCACCGCGATCGGTCGCGAGATCTACGCGAAGGCGGAGCACTTGAACCCCGGCGGCTCGATCAAGGATCGCGCCGCGAAGTACATGGTGCTCGAGGCCGAGAAGGACGGGCGCTTGAAGCCCGGCGGCACGATCGTCGAAGGCACCGCCGGCAACACCGGCATTGGCCTCGCGATGGTGGCGCTCGCGCGGGGCTACAAGGCGCTCATCGTGATGCCGAACAACCAGGCCGCCGAGAAGTACACGTACTTGCACGCGCTGCGCGCCGAGCTCGTCACCGTGCCGCCGACGAAGTTCGCGGACCAAGCGCACTTCTATCACACCGCGCGGCGGCTCGCGGAGGAGCGCAACGCCCGGGGCGAGAGCGCGTTCTGGGCCGATCAATTCGAGAACGAAGCGAACGCGCGCGCGCACTACGCGACAACTGGGCCGGAGATCTGGCGCGCGATGGACGGGCGCGTCGACGCATTGGTGCTGTCGAGCGGCACGGGCGGCACCATCGGCGGCACGTCGCGCTACTTGAAGGAGCAGGACGCGCGCGTTCGCGTGGTGCTCGCCGATCCCGCGGGGTCGGGCCTCTACAGCTTCGTGAAGCGTGGCGAGTGGAAGAGCGAAGGATCGAGCATCACCGAAGGCATCGGCATCATGCGCAGCACGGCGAACTTCCGCCAGGGCAAGATCGACGACGCGCTCTTCGTCAGCGATCAGAAGATGATCGACATGGCGCACTGGTTGCTCGCGCACGAAGGCTTGTTCGTCGGCACGTCGGCGGCGCTGAACGTGTGGGCGGCGGCGACGGTGGCACGTGGGCTGCCGGCCGGTGCGCGGGTGGTGACCTTCATCTGCGACGGTGGCCAGCGCTATCAGAGCCGCGTGTTCGATGAGGCGTGGCTGAAGGAAAAAGGGCTCACGCCGAAGGCGACCGAGCTCGATGCGATCTTGGCGGCCTAGATCTTCAGTGGAAACGAAAGGGTGGTGGAGATGAACGGGATCGAACCGTCGACCTCCGCAATGCCATTGCGGCGCTCTCCCAGCTGAGCTACATCCCCGGGCCCTTCGGACGCTCGCTGACCTCGCACACTTCTTTCGTACTTTCAAGGCGTCCGGTGCGCCACGTGAAAACGCTCCCGGTCCGTTTTCGCTTTCAGTGTGCGATCGTTTGCGCGATGGAATCCCCTTTCGTTCCACAACGGCGCACCGTCGAGCTCGAGCGCCGCAAGTGTTGCCCAGTGACGGCCACGGAACCGGGAACCGGCACCCGCTACGGCGCCTGACAGCACCGAAAGCCGATCTCGTAGAACATGAACGGATCCCCGTGCACGGTGATGTTCCCCTGGCACGTCCGCGCTTCGGCCCAATAGCGACCCTTCAGATTCCCATGAAAGTTCGTCGTCCCGCCGCTGCGCCGGCGCGTCCACTCCTCGATGCTCCCCGTGAGATCATAGACGCCCGCGGCCCCAACGCACGCCGCGCGGCTTCCGGAGGGCTCGGCTTGATAGATGCTCTCGACGTGGTCCACCGATGCTGGCGCCGTCATCGCGGCGTTCGCGAAGTGGTCCGGCTTGTTCTCGTGGGTCGCCTTGTTCGCCGAGTGCGGCCAATTGCCGATCAACGTCTCGTTGTGCGTCTTGTACGACTTCCCCGTGTTGCACTTCGTGTGATCGAGCGTGTTGCCGTAGACGTACTTGTACCCCTGCGGTCCGGCGCAGGCGAAGGTCCACTCGTCGTCGTAGCAGAGCCGCTTGCCACGCGCCTGGCACCACGCCTCGGACTCGTTGAAGTCGTACTGTACGAACGGATACTCGCCGAGCTTGTTCGGCGCTTCGTACTTGTCCATGCAGACGTCTCCAGACGGAGCGTTCACGAGCACCATGTCGCTCGGGCAGGTACCGTTGCTCACCGCCGTCGCCACGAAGGTCACAGTCAGTGTGAACGGACCGGCGAGCGCCTTCGATCCGTTCCACCAGGTGTCGGCGACGATGTAATAGATCTTGCCCCCTTCGAGGGTGTTGACGAAGCCCACGTTGTTCCGCGCGATGCACGCGTCCTTCGACTTGCTGTCGAGCAGGTGCACGTCGATGTCGATCTGATCGCCGGAGACATCGTCCACCGACACGCTCAGTGTTCCGTTGTCGGGCGCTTCGAAGGTGTAGACGAGCTCCGGTCCCTTCTCGCTCGTCACCGCGGCGCACGGCGTATAGACGTCGGCCACCGAGAAGCCACCGGTCGCCGTGTTGCCGGTGAGCGTCGCGGGAAAGGTGTCGATGATGAACGGGTGATCCCAGCTGCCATCTTGGAACGGCGGCGTGCTCGTCGGTGCCGTAGGGCCGGTGGGACCTGTGGTGTTCGTCGGGCCGGTCGGGCCCGTGCTCGAGGTCGGGCCGCTCTTGCCGGTGGCGCCGGTCTTCCCCGGGATCGCCGGTGGCGTGCCCAGGCCCGGATCGTCCGTCGCCGAAGCGTCCTGCGGCGCGAAGGTGTCCGATGACGGCGCCGCGCCGGGCGGTTGGCACGCGGCCATGGCGAGGACCGCGCACGCGAAGAGTGATGTGGGTCGCACCTGGGTCCTCCATTGCGCGTTATCGGCGGGAGTCAATCCCGGTTGTCGTCTGTACGCCATTTGCCGAGGAACGTGAGCTATTTTTCAGAAGGGCGGCGCGGCGAAGCCCGTGCGACACTGCCGTCATGTGGCACGCGCTCGGAGGTCCCCGGGGCGGGACGATCTCGGCCCTCTGCGAGCTGCCGGACGGCGCTTGCCTCGCCGCCGTCAACGGCGAGCACGCGGCGCGCGGCAAGGTGATCGTCGCGCGCCAAGAGCGTGGCGGCCGCTTCGAGCCGTGCGGCGCTCTCCCGCAATATATAGATGTCTACGGCTTCGCTGCGCGTGCGGACGAGATCGTCGCGGGGACGGCGACCGGCGTCTACCGATCGCAGGATCGCGGCGCGACTTGGCAGCCCGAGAAACCCGGACCGACCCAAGGCTACGTCGTGGCGCTCGCGATCGACGGCGCTGGCCGGGTCTTCGCCGGATCGCACGGGCAGGGTGTGTGGCGGCGTGAGCCCGGTGGCTGGAGCGCGCTCGCGCAGGCGCCGAAGGGGGTGCGTTCCCTCGCGGCCGAGAGCGGCGCGCTCTACGCCCAAGCCGAGGGCGCCGCGTGGCGATCCCGCGGCCACGACGCGTGGACGCGTTTGACGCCGCCCGGCGATTCGATGAGCGCGTTTTTCGGCGGTGCGATCGCGGTGCGCGGCAACGACGTCGCGGTTGTCATCAAAGGCGAAGCGTGGCTCTCGCGCGACGGCGGCGTCACGTGGCGATCCGTCGAAGGCTCGCGCGGGCTCGCGCACGCCGCTTTCTCTGGCGACACGCTTTATCTCGGCGGCACGTATGGCTTGCACCGCTGCGATCTCGGAGGCGGCGCGCGCGCGCGTGTCTTCGCCAATGAGGTCACCGCGCTCCTCGTGCGACGCGACGGTGGCGTCCTCGCCGGCACGCGCAGCGGCCAGATCATCGAGAACGGGCACGCGGTGTTGTGCGAGGGATCGATCCGCCTCGTGCACATCCTCGGCGCGAGCGTCGACGCGGCTGGTGTGCTCACCGCCGAGAGCGCCGCGGGATCGTTCGCCTCGCGCGACGCCGGCGACACCTGGCAAGCCATCCCGATCGACTTCGACACCGTGCCGGCGCCGTCGCCGAAGCTCGGCTCGCAAGAGACGACGGCGTTCGCGATCGCGCCGAACGGCGATCACTGGCGCGCGACGCATGGCGAGCGACTCTCGCTTTACCGCGGCTCACCGGACAGCGACATCATGGAGTCGGCGAACGTGCACGAGAACCTCGTCGAGCGATCGCGCGACGGCGGCAAGACGTGGGAGACCATGCACGACGCGCTGCGGGTGAGTGCGATCGCGTGCGACACCGACGGCAACGTCTGGTTCGCAGGCAGCGGGCTCCAGGTTTGGCGTGGTGATCGCTTCGAAGAGGTGCTCGCGCGGGCGACCGGCGCGTTCATCTTCGACGGCGACGGGCGCACGATCGTCAGCGCCGGCGCCGAGACGTTGATCGCGGACAAGGGCAGCAAGGAGTTTCGCGCGATCGCTCGCCGCTACAGCGAGCGCGGTGCGTGGGGCGCCGTCGAAGGCAACGCGTCGACCTTCATCGCCTTCGCGCGCGATCGCGAGGGCCGGGTGTGGGGTGCGACGCGCGGCCCCGACGGCGGCGTCTTCCGCCTCGCCCCTGACGGCAAGAAATGGGAGTCGCACAACGCCGGGCTCATGGTGGTTCCCGGCGTCGGCTCGCAGTCGGTGAGCCCCACGAGCATCGCGGTGTTGAACGACGGCCGGCCGATCGTCGGCACCGAAGCGCACGGCTTGTGGCGGTGGGATCCCTAGCCGCCTCAGTACGTGAGCTTCAGATCGAGCACGACGCGACCTTCGGGCACGTGCACGGCTTTGAACGCCACGTTCGCGCGCTCGATCGGCGCCGACATGCCGTTCACCTCGGCGCGCCAGCCAGAGAAAAAAGTATCGGCGATGTAGAAGTAGCCCGGGGCGTCGACTTGCAGCTCGTAGCGGAGAGAATCCAGGCCACGTGCAAACGCGACGACGCTGCCGCGGCCGGGCCCGAGCGCTTGCAGGGTCGGCGACGTCGCGAGCAGCGCCGCCTCGGCGAGCTCTTGCGGCGTGTGCGCGTCGATCCACGCGAACGCTTCGCTGTCGTCTTTCACCGCCGCGAGCGTGCGCGGAAAGCTGCCCACCCCCGGCACATCCGAACAGCGCACGGCGATGAGCGGCGGCGCTTCGGCGAGCGTCGGGCAGCGGTCGCGCGAGTATGGCCCGCCGTCGGCCGTGAGCTGCACGCGTTCGAAGAAGGTGAAGAGCGAGACGCGGTGTAGCGCGAGCAAGCGCAAGAAGCGCACATCGAGCATCGCTTGCTTCGGCGCCGTGCCGACGAAGCGATCCGGTTGGCCGCCTTGCGACGGATCGATCGCCCACAGCGCCGCCGCGTAGCCGTTCAACGCGTACAGGTGCTTCGGGTTGAACGAGCCGAGGTAGCGCATGTCCAAGATGCGGAGCGCGCCGGACCAGTTCGGAAACAAGATGTCGTCGTTGCTGAAGTGCCGGCGATCTTCGCTCTGCGAGACGCGCTGCACCTCTGCCATCGGCGTGCCGGGCGTGAGCGGCAGCGTGATCGCCCGCACTTCTTTGCGCAGCGCGAGCGAGAACATGCGGTTGTTCAGCGCCATCGACACGAACGCGATGCCGGCGAGCCCGAACGTGCGCCACCAGCGCGCCGCTGGCTTCTCGGCGAGCCCGGTCGCGGCGACGATGAATACCAGCGCGAAGGCGACGTCGACCCAGGCTTCGACGAAGCCCGCGCCGAACACGACGCGCACCACGGCGACCGCGGCGACGAGCGCGACGATTCGAAGACCGGGCTTCTCCTCGAAGGCGAAGCGATCGATCGCCAGCGCCGCCAGTGCGATGAGCAGCGCCTGCACGTGCGGCGCGAGGTGGCGCGAGAAGTCGACCGCTGAGATGCCCGGGATTGCGCAGACGAGCTTCGGCAGGCCGAAGGTGATGACCAGCGTCAGCGCCGCCCAGCCGTAGCCGAGCTCGCGGCGCTTGAGCTGCGGAATGACCGACACAGCGAGCGCGATCGCGGCGAGCGTGCCGATAGAGTCCGGCTGCGCGCTCGCGAAGGTGGGTCCCGTGAGGCGCTGCCAGTATCCAACGAGCCCCTGCGCGGCGCCGGCGACGCAGGTGAACACTTGCCGCGTCGACCAAAACTCGTCGAGGCGAAAGATGACGGGCGACCACGCGAACCACGTCAGCAGAAAGCCGAGCGCGACGACGAGCCCGAGCGCCACGGAGCGGCTGCGCGTCGCCAGCGCAGCGCACACCGCCTCGAGCCCGATCGCAAAGCACAAGACGAGCTGCGATTGCAGGAAGCTGAGCAGGCCCGCGAGCACGCCGAGCGCGAGGCAGAGCACAGCGGCCGCAGCGAACGACAGGCGCTTCGTCTCCGCCGCGAGCAAGAGCACGAGGAACCACGGCGCGAGCAACCCGACTTCGAGCACCGGATGATCGATGAGGCCGGTCAAATGCGGCGCCAGGGCAGCGGCCAAAGCGGCACAGGCCTGCGCCACGATTGATCCGCCAAGCAGCGCGACGAGCAAGACGATGCCGAGCGTCCACATGAACACACGAAAGAAGATCAGAAGATCGCGGCCTTGCTCGCCCGGCCAGAGCCGCGTCCAGAGCGCCGACGGCGAATAGCGCCCGTTGTGGCCGTCGAAGATCTCCGGGATCCCCGAGCCGATGTACGGGTTCCACACGTGAAAGCCGCGGGCGTTCAGGTAGCTCGACGGCGCTTCCACGATCGCGGTCGCGCCGGGATCGGTGTGCGGCGCGCCGCGGTAGTCGGCCTCGCACGCGAGATCCGGCGCGCCCGTGCGGCAATCCGGGCGCAGGTTCGGCACCGACGCCGTCGGCGAATACGTGTACCAAGGCAGCAAGATCGCGCCCCAGAACGGCAGGGTGGCGAGGAGCGAGAGCAGCGTCGCGCGACGGACCGTCTTCAGGCGCGCATCCGGTTCATCGCGTCGAGCGCCGCCACCTTGTAGCACTCGGCGAGCGTCGGATAGTTGAAGACCGTCTGCACGAAGTAGTCGAGCGTGCCCTTCAGCGACATCACGGCTTGCCCGATGTGCACGAGCTCGCTCGCGCCTTCGCCGATGATGTGTACGCCGAGCAGTTCCTTGGCCTCTCTGTGGAAGATGAGCTTCAAGAGCCCGGTCGCGTCGCCGATGATCTGCCCGCGCGCGATCTCTTTGTAGCGCGCGACGCCGATCTCGTACGGCACGTTCGCCGCGGTGAGCTCCTCCTCGGTCTTTCCGACCATCGACATCTCGGGGATCGTGTAAATGCCGTATGGAAAGAGCGCGGGGACGCTGTGCGCGCTGGCGCCGAACGCGTGCGACGCCGCCATGCGCCCTTGCTCCATCGCCGTCGACGCCAGGCTCGGAAAACCGACGACGTCGCCGACGGCGTAGATGTGCGGCACGCGCGTCTGAAAGTGTGCGTTTACTTCGATGCGGCCGCGCGCGTCGGCGCTGAGGCCGGCATGCTCGAGGCCGAGCGCTGTGGTGGCGCCCTGCCTGCCGGCACAGTAGAGGGCGAGCTCGCTGGTGATCGTCTTGCCGCTCTTCAGGCGCGTGCGGACGGCGTCGGTCTTCGCCTTCGGATCGATGGTGATCGACTCGACTGCTTCGCCGAGGCGCATCGTCAGCCGTTCGTCGCGCAAGTGATAGACGAGCGCGTCGACGAGCTCGCGATCGACGAAGGGGAGCAGCTTTTCCCTCTGCTCGACCAAGGTGACGCGCGAGCCGAGCGCCGCGAACATGCTCGCGTACTCGCAGCCGATGACTCCGGCGCCGATCACGCACAAGGTCTTCGGCAAGCGGTCCATCGCCATGATGCCGTCGGAGTCGAGCACGTGGCGGTTGTCGACCTCGACCATCGCGACCGGCGCTGGCTTCGTGCCGACGGCGATGACGAACGCGCGGGCGCTGAGCAAGAGCGCGGTGCCGTCGCCCTCCACCTCGATCGATCGCGGATCCTTGAAGCGCGCCGTGCCGACGTGAAAGTCGACGTCGTTTCTCTGGAGCTGATCCTTGATGATCTCGATCTCGCTTTGGATGACGCTCTCGCAGCGGTGCAAGAGATCGCGCGCGGTGATGTTGCGCTTCACCTTGTACGACTCCCCGTAGTGCGTACGCTCGTGATAGCCCGAGAGGTGCAGCACGGCTTCGCGCAGCGTCTTCGACGGGATGGTGCCGGTGTTGACGCAGACCCCGCCCACGGAGCCCGCGCGATCGACGATGGCGACGCGCTTGCCGAGCTTCGCCGCGCAGATGGCCGCCTTCTGCCCGCCGGGCCCGCTGCCGATGACGACGAGATCGTAGTCGAGGACGTCAGACACGCGCCCGCATCATCGTTCTCAATCGCGCAGCGCGCAATAGCCGCCGGGGATCGTGGCGACGACGGTGCCGCCGTCCGGCATGGACGCGAGGCTCGCTTGCGGCGTAGACAGCACACGCGTCGACGGGTCGTCGGGCGCTGCGAGAATGTGGACCGGCACGCCGGGAGAAAAGGTCGAGTCGGACCGCGTGTCAATCTACGCTCGGCCGATGCGCCTCCTCTTTATCTTCCTCGCCTCCTGCGCGGCTCCGGTCGTCTTCATGGGACCTGCTTCGGCGCCGATGGTCATCCGCATCACCGATGAGCGGTGCGTCGACGGCAAGCGCGCCGCCATGACCAGCGCTGAAGCCGAGCAGGTGTTCGTCGAGTTTCGTGCGGACATCGAGAAGCAAGTGCCGATCGAGCCGCTGCGCACGCCGAGGTCGCTCGACGACGTGCTCGAGATCCTGCGCCGAGATCAGATCGATCTCTTCGCGCACGGCGTCGCCTTTGCCGGCAAGGAGCAAGGCACGCGCGCGCGGGTGTTGGAGGCACAGCTCGAGCTCGCCTGGGGTGAAGCGTTGGTGATGGTGGCGCAGCTCTTGGAGCGCCAATTCGCCGAGGTCGCGATGCAGTCGCTGCGGCAACGGGCGCGCGCCGCGATTGGCCAGACGACGAGCTTCGAGACGAAGACGATGCTCGAGCTCTCCGAGAACCTCCAGAAGTCGCGGCGCGCCATCGACGCGATGTGGGTGCTCGCGCCCGTGCACATCGAGCGCGGCGCCCAGATGGCGCTGAAGCTCTTGCAAGACGTGCCCGACGATTATCACGGCTACCGTGTCGCGGCGGACTACTTCCGGCTGCGCGCCGACTGGAAGAGCTTCGACAAGATGGTCGAAGAGGTGGCGAAGCGAAAGCCGGACAGCACGGGCCTCCAGTTCTTGCTCGGCGTCGCCGCGGTGGATCGCTTCGGCGATCGAGAGCGCGGCGCCGAGAAGCTGCAAAAAGCGATCGCCGGTGATCCGAAGTTCGCCAAGGCGCAGGCGATGCTGCTCCTGCTCGCTGACACCCCGAACGCGAGCTACGAGGCGCTCGTGGCGCTGCACAAGGTCAACCCATCGCACCAGCTCGTGGTGCTCGCCGGCCCGGCGATCCTGGCGGTGTACAACGCGTGGAAGGCGCGCGGCGGCGAGCAGGGCGAAGGTCAGCTGTAGACGCTACCGGTCGTAGCGCTTCACGTAACGCACGACATCGCGCGGCTCGGCCCCGAGGTTCGGCAGCACCTGGTGCTTCTTCAAGATCGTGTCGCGCTGCATGCCGCACTTCTCCATCACGCGGATCGACGCCGCGTGATCGATCGCGCAGGTGGCCGAAACGCTGCGCACCGTCCGCACGCTCGGCGCGAGCTCGAGCATCGCCGACAGCGCCTCGGTCGCGAAGCCCTTGCCCCACGCGTCGCGTGCGAAGACGTAGCCGGTGAAGAGCTCGGCCTTCGACTCGGGGTGCAGGCCGGTCGAGCCGAGCAGGCGCAGATCATCCCGGGCGAAGACCAGGTACGAGAAATCTTCGTTCTGGACCCAGCCGGCCGTCGCGAAGCGCAGGTAGGCGAGCGTGTCGTCGACGGTCGCGTGGGTCGCCCACGACATGAAGCGGGTGACGGATGGGTCGCTCGTGAAGCGCTCGAACATCGCGGCGGCGTCAGCGAGCTGTGGCCGCCGCAAGATCAGGCGCTGCGTCTCTAGGCGCTCGGGGTAGAGCATCGCT
The DNA here is from genome assembly GCA_020848545.1 of Deltaproteobacteria bacterium. Lineage (GTDB taxonomy): Bacteria > Myxococcota > JADLHZ01 > JADLHZ01 > JADLHZ01 > JADLHZ01. Next base: position 41,109 of record JADLHZ010000044.1, read on the forward strand.
GCATCGCTAGCACGGATCTGGATGTGGGCGGGCAACGGCGTTACGAGGAAGCATGAGCAAACGAGCCATCGTGCTATCGCTGGGCCTCGCCGTCATCGCGATCGCGACGAGCGCGCTCGCCATCGAAGGATCGCCGATGCAGGAGCGCCGCCGCTGGAGCCAGTTCTGCGAGCAGAGCCGCGTGCAGAAGGCCGAGTTCAAGGACGCGTTCGAGTCCTTCAACTCGCGTATCAAGGTGCTCGGTGGGGAAGGCTGGGAGCTCGTGACCATGGCGCTGCAAGACGACGACGGCGGCACGCGGCTCGCTGCCTGCTTCAAACGCGAGACGCGTTGAGTGGACGGAGCCGACCCAGCGGACTGAACGGCGCAGAAACGAACGCGAAAGCGCCGCCCTGACCGCGTCTAACGAGAGATGCGATCCCTCACCGGCCTGATGCTCCTCTGCGTCTCGTGCACGGCCAGCCCGCCCCGCACCGAGGCGATCATGCGCGACCAACGCCTCGCGTGCGCGTTCGCCGCCGGTGCGATGCCGAAAGACACCTTGGGCGAAGACGTGCGCCTCGGCGACAAGATGCCGATCGATCACATCGTGCTCTTGATGCAGGAGAACCGCTCCTTCGATCACTACTTCTCTCGCTTGGAGGGTGTGCGCACCGTCGGCGACGATCTCCAGCTCACCGGCACCGACGGACAGCCGCTACAGCGCGTGCACGAGACCCGCTACTGCGTCGACGACATCAGCCACAATTGGAACGCCGCGCACCGGCAGTGGAACGGCGGCGCCAACGACGGCTTCGGCCGCGTGCCGGGCAGGAACGATCCGGCGCGCGCGCTCGCCTACTACGACGAGCGCGACATTCCGTATTACTACGCGCTCGCGCGTACCTTCGCGGTGAGCGACATGCACTTCGCGTCGCTGCTCGGTGGCACTTGGCCGAACCGCATGTTCTACCTGGCCGGCAGCTCGTACGGCGTCATCCGAAACACCATCGCGCCGGCCGAGGACGCGCGCGGCAATCCGGTGCGGACGATCTTCGAGGCGCTCGACAGCAAGGGCATCGACTTTCGCGTCTATGTCCGCGCCGACGCGCCGTCGATGCTGCTCTTCTTGCCGACCTACGGGCGCTACGCCGATCGCGTGGTGCCCATGGAGCGCTACTTCAGCGATCTCGCCGACGGGACGCTGCCGCCGTTTGCCATGGTCGAGCCGGCGTTCATCGGCCAGCACCAAAACGACGAGCACGCGCCGACCAACATCCAGTACGGCCAGCAGTTCACGAGCACCGCCATCAACGCCCTCATCGCGTCGCCGTTGTGGCGGCGCTCGGCGCTCTTTTTGTCTTATGACGAGAACGGCGGCTTCTACGACAGCGTGCCGCCGCCGCCCGCGTGCGCGCCGGACGACGCCCCGGACCTCGAGCCGACGAGCGAGCCCGGCGTCTTCGATCGCCTGGGCTTTCGCGTGCCGATGATCGTCGTCTCGCCCTTCGCGCGCCGCGGCTTCGTCTCGCACCGCGTGACCGATCACACGAGCCTCCTGCGCTTCGTGGAGGCCCGCTTCTCACTGCCGGCGTTCACCGCGCGCGACGCGAACGCCGAGGCGCCCTTCGAGATGTTCGACTTCGAGCATCCTGAGTACGACGTGCCGGCGCTGCCCGAGGCGGTCGTCGATCCCGCGGCCGACGCAGCGTGTAAGGCGCGGCGCTGAGCTGACTTTTGTCGGCGTCCCGACGCCGCTGTAAAAAGTCGGTACCGGCCGGCGCTTTATCCGCGGCGATAACGCGGCATGACCGAGCCGCTGCGTCTCTTCAACGGACATCTGCGTATCGACGCGACCGCGCCGGATGGAGTCGCGAGTGAGATCGGTCTCGCTGATGCGCTCGCCCAGGCGACGCGGCTCGCGACGATGCCGACTGTCGATCTCTTCGACGCGCGCGCGGGTCATTCGTTCGCCTTCGGTGCCGGCGGCGCGAGCAGCTTCGGCGCCGAGTCGGTGTATCGCGCGTTGGACCTCGGCCGCGAAGTCTCGGCGGCGCGGACGCTCGGCGATCGCCTCGATGCGATGGCGACGGCGACCGTCGATCCCTTGATCGGCCGCCCGCTGGCGCTCGCGGTGGCGCCGTCTTTTGCGCTGAGCGCCACCGTTCGCTTGCCGGGAGACGAACGCTTCAGCGAGACCGCCAGCGTGCGGATGAGCGCTGCTGCCGCCGCGCGGGTCGACGGATCGGAAGGCGCGCTCCGATCGCTCTCGGGATGGATCGCGCAAGCGAGGTCGCTCGAGGTTGCGGCGAACGAAGCGAGCGAGGCGATCTACGCAGACATTGCCTATTTTCGCTCGAGCCGAGACATCGCCGAGCTGCGCGCGGCGCTCGCTTCGCGGGACCCGAACCGCATCGTCGCGGCCGCGGCGCCCGTGCTCCTCCATCTCGCTCAGACCGAACGGAACATCGCCAGCGTGGGCCGCGTGCTCGCGGACGGTGGGGAGCTCATCGACGGGTTGGCAGGCGCGAGGATCACGCTGGGCGCCGCCGCCGCCGTCCGCGGCGCCTTCGAGATCGATCGCACGATTCGCATGCGCGTCGCCGAAGTGAGCACCGACACCGCCACAGCCCGGCTGACGATCGCGGCGACGCTCGGCGCCATCTCACCGCTGCAAGCGCCGGAAGGCACGCTGCCGCCGATTCCCGGTATGGCGGCGGTGCGCTCGCTCATGGTGTCCGCCACGGCAATCGCGACGGCGTCGATCGAAGGCCTCGCCGAGCTTCGCGGCCTCATCGGCGATGCGGCGCGGCTCGCTGAAGACGCAGGCGCCCTCACGCACGAAGCACGAACGACGCCGCGCCGTTACGAGGATCGCGGCGAAGCCGAGCGCGCGCAGCAGCGAATCGCCGACATCGAAGCACGCGGCTCCGCGCTCGCCGCCCGCGCCGAGCGGGTTGCCGACGAGCTCTTCGTGCGGACCGCCGCCGGCCTGCGCGTGCGTGAAGCGACGGGCATCGGCTTCGCCATTCGCGCGGTCGGAGCGCAGCTCGACGGCAGCGTCGGCGCGTTTCGCTATCGTCTCGCCGTCACGCTGCACAACTTGGTCGGCACGCTGCCTGGAGTCCGCACCGATTACCGCGCGGGTGAAGACGAGTCCGGCGCGCCAGCGCTCGTCGCACGCACACCCGTGGCAGAGGACGTGTTCTCGACCTTCTACCCGTTTCGGCTCTCGGTCGACGCCGCGCTCGGCATCGACGACGAGATCCGCGGGCATCGCGCGAGCGTGGAGCTGCGCGGCGGGATCGACTCTTCGGCGGCGGCGATGGCGGGGTATGCCGCGGTGCGGGGACGCATCGATGGGTTCTCGCTCACGGGTGGCGTCGTGTTCCCCGACCTGCGCCGGACTGGGACGCTCGCGCCGCAGCTCACCATTGGGCTCGGCCTCGAGAGCGAGTCGGCGTCGCTGACGCTTTCCGCCGGCGCCGACGCGTCGATTCTGAGCGGCGATCCGCGCGCGCTCCACGGTCTGCACGCTGGGCTGAGCGGCCGGCTGTCCTTCTAACCGCGCTGGTCCGGCGGCGGCGATCGGGGCGCACCGCGACGCACGACTGCCGTGCACGAACGCCACAGAGGTATCGGAAGTGCGGCGACAGCGCGGGCGACGCCAACGTGAATTTCGACTACTCCGACAGCCCCAACCAAAGCATCAACGCCCCGAACCCCGCCGTCACCGCTGCGCCGGTGATCGCCGCCGTCATCCACAGCTGCCGATCACGCTCCGCTGTCGTTACATCCGCGGGAGCCGCGTCCTCCCTCGCCCTCAACGCGTCCCACCGCTGCGTCGCCATGATCGCCAAGACCGTGGACAACGCCGTAAATCCGAACGCGGTCCCCGCCACCGTCGCCGCCGCCGAGAACGCGGCCGGCTTCAGCGACGGATTCATCGCCCGCGGCGGCGTGCTCGCCGGCGCTTGTTTCACGAGCGCCGGCGGTCGCGCGGAAAATCCGCGGTAGTAGCTCGGGCTGTACGCCGCCTGAAACCATCCGACCTCCAGCGCCGCGAGCAGGCTCCCGCGCGCGACCGGCTCTCCCGCGCTGTCGCCGAGGAGCGCGAGATCACGCGTCTCTCCCGGCGCGAGCGAGAAGGTGCTTTCACCGCGCGCGTGGCGCAGGTGCAGCGCCCTCGCCGCCGGCACGAACATGCGAAACGGCCGGAAGCCTTCGACGTGCGCGTCGGCGAGGCGCAGGCCGTCGTCGCGCTCTACGTAAAAGTGGCCGAGCTCGTCGGCTTGCCCGCGCAAGATCGCCATGCGCGTGAGCCAGCGATCGTCGACGAGCGGCACGCGCGGATCGGTCGGCGGTGCGCTCACCCGCAGATCGACGCGCGCGCGCGGATCGCTCATGCGGCTGCGGGCGGACATCACGAAGGCGTAGACCTCGTCGTAGCTCACGCGCCCGTCCTGATCGGCGTCGGCGGCGCCGCTCAACGCGCTCAGCACCTCGTGCGAGAACAGGCCTGATTCGACCCGGCTCCATTCGTGCGTCTCGGAGTCGGCGCTCGCGGCGAGCAGCGTGCCGACGTGCGGATACGCCGCGAGCGTCGGCCGGAGCTCCTGGGCGCCGAGCGCGACGAGCTCGGCGTTCTTCTCGCCGCGCCCCCCGACGACCGCTTCAGCGTGGCACGCGTCGATCACCAAGTGCATGAAGTCCGCGTCGAGCGCTTGCACGATCTCTTGGTAGAGCAGCATCTGCGTCAGCTTGCCGTCCGCGAGCGTCAGATGCACGACGCCTTCGCTGTCGGAGGCGCCGTGGCCGCTGTAGGTGAAGAACACGATCGGTGAGTCGCCGCGCCGCCGCGCCTCTGCGATGCTCGTCCGTATCGCAGCGACGGTGCGGCGCAGCTGCGCGAGCGTGGGCGCCTTCGGCTCGCTGTCGCCGAGGCGCGCCGCTGTCGCCGCGTCCGGGTTCGTCAAGAGCACGCTCGCTTCGGCGAACGGGCGAAAGAACACGTGGAACTTCAACGCGTCGTCGTCCGCGTAGCGAAGCTCGCGCAAGCCGGAACCTTCTGGCGCCGCGTTGTAGCCGACGTGCAGTGCGTAGACCGCGACCTTCGCGTCGGCCGCGCGCGCGTAGCCCCAGAGGAGCCCGCAGAGAAGCGCGCAGACGATGGCGGCGGTGCGCCTCATCGCTCTCCGATCGTGACGGCTTGCTCTCTGATCATGGCCTCGCCAAGGTCCTGCCGCAGGGCTGGCGCCCGTGTAAAGTACGCGCGCACGGTGAGCATCCCTACACGTGTCAGCTTCACGCCCATCGGCAAGGTGACGACGCCCGGGCCGAGGCGCGTCGATGGGTCGGCGTCGGTGCGAGGCGTCACCCACTCGACGTCGCCTCCTGGCCACTCGAGCTGCACGGCGGTGAACGGGCGGTCGGCCGGGGCTTGCACGTCGATCATCAGCACGGCGCCGTCGGTGCACGGGCCGGCGCAGCGGCCAGCGATCGTCGCTTGCAGCGGTCCATCGCCGCGTGCGCCGAAGTCGTCGGTTGGCGCCCGTGTGAGCATGAACGCGAGCGCGAGCGTGATGGCGGCGGCCGCCGCGATGAGCCCGCGCGCAAGGAATGGGACGACCTTCGGATCGCGCGAGAAGCCGAGGCGCTCAGCGATCGCTTCTTTGTCGGCCACCGACAGCTTCTCCGGCGATGCCAGCGCCCGTCGGACGAGGCGTTCATTGTTCATCGTCGTTCTCCTTCTTCCACAGCCCGAGCGTTGCCAGGTGTTCCTTCAGCGCGTGCATGAGCTTGTCGTCGAGCAAGCGTACGCGCTTGCGCCCGACGCCCATCGCGTTCGCCACGTCCCGCTGCGATTTTTCCTCGTCGTAGCGCAAGCAGACGAAGCGCCGTGTCTCGTCGTCTTGACCAGCGACGAAGCTCTTGGCTGCGGCGCACAGCTTGGTGGCGAACGGATCCGGCGGCTCGTGCTCGTCGGTGAGGGTCTCGATCGCGGCCGCATCCTCACGTGGCCGCTCCTTTCGCAAGGTGTCGACGAGCACGTTGCGCGCGAGCTGCAGGAGATAAGGCTCGAGCGGTCGCGAGTCGTCGTAGCTCGTGCGCGCGGCGGCCGCGAACGCGCGCGCGAACACGTCGTGGACCACGTCGGTCTCGAGATCGCGCCGTGCGAGCCAAGCGCGACGGCCGTCGACGAGCCGCACGCCCTTCGTGACGATGCGATGCACGGCGTCGATGTGCCGCCAGTACACGGCTTCCAGCGCGGCTTTGTCGCCGCGTTTGTACCCGCGCTGCAGCTCCTCATCGTTCACGGTCTCCTCAGAGCTTCGGCATCCAACCGAGGGCGACGCCCGGGATCGGCAGCACCGAAACGAAGTTCTTGCGGTCGTCGACAATGAACGGCACGCCGAAGGTCAGGCTGAGATCGATGAAGAAGCCGCCCTTGTGCATCCACTGCGCACCCACCTCGAACATCATGTTGCCGTATCGATACCCGTTCGACGTGGGAAGGATCGGCACCATCGGCAGGCGAACGCCGACCGAGATGTAGGGGGTCCACGCGGACGGCAGGATGAACACGCGAAACGCGCCCGCGAGGCTGGCGAGCGCGACCGCATCCCAATAGAGCGTGAGCTGAATGTGCCGGTGCGGGATGGTGTGCAAGCCGACGCCGACGAGCAACGGACCGGGTCCGCTCACCGAGAAGCCGAACCAGCGCCGATCGCGGATCCGCGCGGCGGCGAGCGCCGGATCTTCGAGCTTCAACTTGGCGTTCGGATCATCGACCAGCAGATCGCGGGTCGACGCGCGCTTCTGAAAGCTCGGTTTGTCGGCGAGCGTCGGATCGAGCTCGAGCGCCCGCAGATAATAGAGCCGTTGGCGCGCGTGATCGCCCTGCGCGCCGAGCTCGTCGCCGATGCGCACGAGCTGCGACGAGAGCAGCGCCCGTGCCTCGGTGTTCTTCGGATCTTGGTAGAGGCCGAGCTCCAGCTGCCGGACGGCGCCATAGAGATCGCCCTCGCTCAGCCGCCGATGTGCTTCGCCGATGAAATCGATCGATGCGGCGGGTTGCGACGCCGGCTGCGACGCGGGATCGGCGAGGGCACAGATCACGATGAAGGTCAGCATGCGCGGTTCCTCCGTGAGCGCAAGGCGATGAGAAGAAGGGTGACCATCCAGAGCGGCGGCGTGTCGGACGCTTGGCAGCTCCGCACCCACGGCTTGTCGCGGATGGGGTCGCCGCGCCCGAGGATCACGAAGTCTTCCGGCTCGGGATACAAGACGGCGCGCGCCTCGAACTCGGGGACGTGCAGCGGGATGGTGTCGAAGGCGAACTGCACGCTCGTTGGGCCGATCCCGTTCGACGTCGCCTCCTCAGCCTTGACGACGATCGTTCCGAGCAACCGGCCGCCGATCGGAACGTACCCTCTTGGGTAGCTCGAGAGCCTTTGGTCCGGTTCCGCGATGCGCGTCGGTTGCTGCCGCACTTCGTGCAGATCGGCTTCGCCGTGCAGCGTCAGGTAGAAAGGCGGCACGTTCTCGGGCAGGTCGAACGCGGCTTCGAGTTGGATCGTGGAAGTGCTGTGCTCGGGCTGGCTTCGCAATGAGATGCGCAGATAGTCCTCGTAGCGCAACGGCTCGGGCAACGTCAGCGGAATAGGCGCGCGCAGTCCCTGGGCAACGACTACGCCGGCGGCGTTGCTGATGACGACGTACGACTCAATCACTGCGGTTGACGGGAGCGCTTGCACTTGCCCGACGATCACGAACGTCGCAGCGGCGTCGATCGTCACGCGCGGGCAGCTTTGGGCGGAGGTCGCGCAATTGAAGCTCATCGAGCTGCCGCCGGCCACGCGAAGCGCGAGGGCGACTCTGTGCCCCTCGGGCGGCGTGGCAGTCAGACTGCACTTGAAGTCACGTTGAAAGGCAAAGCGCCGCGTGGCCGAGCAGTCGATCGTGACGCCGATATCGGGTGCGCCGTTCGCGGCCGGCGCGGGCGGGTCGACGACCTCGATCGCCTTCGTGATGGCGTTGTTCGCCGCGTTCGGATCGATCGTCTTCGTAGAGCTGTCCGAGGCGCGCGCGGTAGCTGCGGCAGAGAGAGAGGTGTTCCCGGCGTCGCTGGGTGCCTTGTAGCTGCCTGACACGCAGCGACTTACGCCGGGTCCGAGGCCGATCACCTTGCTTCTCCCGTCGGAGCACGTTCCGTCCCAAGCGCTTTGCAAGGTGTTCGTTGCGCTCACACAGACCACGGGTGCCGTGTCGGGTCCGTGGTTGTCCACGCACACCCTGAGGGACTTGGTCTCGCCTTCGATGATCGGCGTGTCGATTTCGAGCCGCACGCCGACATCAGCCTCGAGCGCCGCGAAGGTGACGGTCGCTAATGCGCTGTCGTTCGTGCGGTCGGTGTTGCCGTACTCTCTGGCCAGCTTCAGCTGGAACGCGGAGGAGCCGGCGCCGAGGCTTTGACTCGTCGCGCTTCTGGTGAAGTGCAGGGTCTCGCCTGGCGGCACGTCGAAGGGCGTCGTCAAGTTCGGCGGGCAAGCGGCGCCGGCGCTCGCGGCACAGCTCAGCGGTGCGATCCCGCTCGGAAACTGGAGCAGCACTCCGCTGGCGGTCGCGGCGCCGACCGCGCTCACTTCGAAGGTGAGGTCGTAGGCTTCGCCGAAGCGCACGGGGCCCGTCGGCGCCGAGACGACAGCGATCCGAGGGTCGACGATCTCCACGTTGTCGAGCGCGCCGGGATCGCAGACGCCGCGCAAGCGGCCGGCGAGATCCGGCTCGGCGCAGCCGTTGAGGATCGGGCTCACGCTGAGGGTCGCGTCGACGATCGGCGCCGAGGGAGCCGGCGTCGCGAGCGTGGTCGCACGCACGTACTGGCCGTTCAACGTCGCGCGCGCGCCGACCTGCGCGAGCGGCGTGAAGCGATCGTGCGGGCCAATGGTCGCCGTGAAGCCGCCGACGAAGTCGAGCGCGTTGTAGTCGGCCGAACGAACGAAGCCCGTCGTGTTCGCCGGCGTGTTGCCGGCGAAGAGGCTCGAGGCCACCCGCATCTGCGTCGAGCCCGCGAGCACGGCGCCGGCGCCTGCCGTGTTCTGCGAGAAGGTCACGCTGTGGATGTGAGCCGTCGTGCCGATCGCGTAGATCGCGCCGCCGTCGCCGCTCGTCGTCGTGTTCAGGTCGAAGAGGCTCGACATCACGCGCAGAAGCTGCGCGACGGCGATCATGTGGATCGCGCCACCGTCGTTCGCCGCCGTGTTGTCGACGAAGCTCGAGCGCAGCACGTCGAGCGCGCCGCTCGTGTGGATCGCACCGCCGTCGTTCGTGGCGGTGTTTCCTTCGAAGACGGAGTCGGCGACGGCAACGGCGCTCGTCGTCGTGCCCTCGATCGCCGCGCCGTCGCTGGCAGAGAGATCGGCGAAGACGCACTGGCTGCAGGTGAAGACGCCCGTCGTGTGGATGGCGCCGCCCGGGTTGTTGGCGAAGCGCACTTGAAACGCGTCGAGTTGGGCGTTCGCCGTCAGCAGCCGCGTTGCCAGCGCGCCCGTGAGCGTCTTGCATCCGCCGGTCAGGACCGTGTGCGCGATGATGTCCGGCAACGGGCTCGTCACCGCGATCGAGGGGCCCGGCACGTCGTTCAGATCGATCTCGCCGCCAGCGAAGTTCGCGGCCGCGATCGCCTCGCGCAAGGAGCAGTGCGCCGCGTCGCAGCTCCCGTCGAACACGTCGTCGGCGCTGTTCACTCTAAACGCGAGCGGCGCCCCCGACGGCACCGCGACGCAGTCGAGCGGACCAGCGGCGGCGATGCGGGCGAGGGCGAACGTCGCGAGCACGAGGAGAGCGCGCATGTTCAAGCACTACGGCCGCGCGAAAAATTTGGGCCCCACGCCTCGCGACGATGTGTGCCGATGTGTGTGCTACAGGCGAGCGACCCGGTATAAATGTTGTGGGCCACGCCGCGCGCGCTAAATTTCCCTGAGGACCGGCCGTATTTAATAGATATCCAGAGACGGAGCGCAGAGGCAGATGGCAAGACTCGGCGAGCTACTCGTTCAGAACAACATGATCACGGCTGCGCAGCTGAACCAAGCGCAGGATCAATTGAAGAAGGACGGCACGCGCCTCGGCACGGCGCTGACCAAGCTCGGCATCCTGCAAGAGCAGGAGTTGATGAGCTTCATGTCGAAGCAGTATCGCGTGCCGGCGATCAACCTCTCCGACTTCGAGATCGACACCGACGTCATCAAGCTCATCCCACAGGAAGTGTGCGAGAAGCACATGCTCATCCCGGTGAACCGCGCCGGCGCGTCGTTGATCGTGTCGATGGCCGACCCCTCGAACATCTTCGCGATCGACGACATCAAGTTCCTCACCAACCTGAACATCGAGGTCGTCGTCGCGCCGGAAGCGCAGATCAAGAAGGCGATCGAGAAGTACTACGTCAACGCCGGCTCGGCCGCGTCGTACGAAGAGGTGATGGACGGGCTCGACGAGAGCGAGATCGACTTCAGCGGCGAGGACGAAGGCGAAGTGAACGTCGTCGATCTGGAGAAGAGCGCCGAGGACGCGCCGGTCGTCAAGCTCGTGAACCTGATCCTCATCGACGCCATGAAGAAAAACGCGTCCGACATTCACGTCGAGCCCTACGAGAAGGAGTTCCGCGTCCGTTACCGCATCGACGGCATGCTCTACGAGATGATGCGGCCGCCCATGAAATTGCGAAACGCGCTCGTGAGCCGCATCAAGATCATGAGCCAGCTCGACATCTCCGAGCGCCGCTTGCCGCAGGACGGCCGCATCAAGCTGAAGCTCGGCAAGGGCAAAGAGATGGACTACCGCGTCTCGATCTTGCCGACGCTCTTCGGCGAGAAAGTCGTGCTCCGCCTCCTCGACAAGTCGAACCTCCAGCTCGACATGACCAAGCTCGGCTTCGAGCAGAAGCAGCTCGAAGAGTTCCTGCACGGCATCCACAAGCCCTACGGCATGGGCCTCGTCACCGGGCCCACGGGCTCCGGCAAGACGACGACGCTGTATTCAGCGCTCTCAGACCTGAACAAGATCGACAAGAACATCTCGACGGCCGAAGATCCGGTCGAGTTCAACCTGCCTGGCATCAACCAAGTGCAGATGCACGAAGACATCGGCTTGAACTTCGCAGCCGCGCTGCGCTCGTTCCTCCGCCAAGATCCGAACATCATCATGGTCGGCGAGGTGCGCGACTTCGAGACCGCCGAGATCGCGATCAAGGCGTCTTTGACCGGCCACTTCGTGCTCTCCACTCTGCACACGAACGACGCGCCGTCGACGGTGACGCGCCTCTTGAACATGGGCATCGAGCCCTTCTTGGTGACGGCGTCGCTGAACGTCATCGTCGCGCAGCGTTTGGCGCGCAAGATCTGCAAGGACTGCAAGGCCGAGGTCGAGGTGCCTCCGGCCACGCTGAAGGACATTCAGGTGCCCGCGGCGCAGATCGGCAAGTTCGCGACCTTCAAGGGCAAGGGCTGCGCGAACTGCTCGAACACCGGCTACAAAGGCCGCGTCGCGGTGTACGAAGTGATGACCTTCGCCGATCCGCTGAAGGAGGTCGTGTTGAACGGCGCCGCCGCCAGCGATTTGAAGCCGACGGCGATCAAGCACGGCATGCAGACCTTGCGCATGTCGGCGAACAAGAAGCTGATGGAAGGCGTGACGACGGTCGAAGAGGTCGTGCGTATTTCGATCGCAGATTGAATGGCGAGACTGCAATCGCGGATTGATAGGAGTCCCTCTCGATGACCGACGGCGCCCCGCTCCCGACCGGCAACACGCAACCGCAGGCGATCTCGCTGCACCAGCTCTTGAAGGTGATGGTCGAGAAGGGCGCGAGCGACATGCACATCACGACCGGCACCGCGCCGCAGCTGCGCATCGACGGCGAGCTCGTGCCGCTGAAGACGAACCCGATGTCACCGACCGAGACGAAGCAGCTCTGCTATTCGATCTTGACCGACGCGCAGAAGCACAAGTTCGAGGAAGAGAACGAGCTCGACCTCTCGTTCGCGGTGAAGGGCCTCTCGCGCTTTCGTGCGAACATCTACATGCAGCGCGGCGCCGTGGCGGCGGCGTTTCGTACCATTCCGTTCAAGATCCTGAGCTGCCAAGAGCTGAACCTGCCGCAGACGATCTCCGACTTGACGAACAAGCCGCGCGGGCTCGTGCTCGTCACCGGGCCGACCGGCTCCGGCAAGACGACGACGCTCGCGGCGCTCATCGACAAGCTGAACCAGGAGATGCACGGGCACATCCTGACGATCGAAGACCCGATCGAGTACCTGCACCCGCACAAGAACAGCGTCGTCAACCAACGCGAGGTCGGCGCCGACACCCAGTCGTTCAAGCGCGCGCTGAAGTACGTCTTGCGCCAGGATCCTGACGTCGTCCTGGTCGGTGAAATGCGCGACCTCGAGACGATCGAGGCGGCGATGACCATCTCCGAGACGGGCCACCTGTGCTTCGGCACGCTGCACACGAACTCGGCGGTGCAGACGATCAACCGCATCATCGACGTGTTCCCGGCGCACAGCCAGCCGCAGGTACGCGCCCAATTGTCCTTTTCGCTGGAAGCGGTCGTATCCCAAATTCTCTTGCCGAAGATCGGCGGCGGCCGCTGCATCGCCGTCGAGGTGATGATCCCGAACGCCGCGATCCGCAACCTCATCCGCGAAGACAAGATCCACCAGCTCTACTCGCAGATGCAGGTCGGCCAGTCGAAGTTCGGCATGCAGACGATGAACCAGTCGCTCGCGCAGTTGGCGCAGAAGCGGATCATCTCGCCGGAAGTCGCGTACAATGCGTCGAGCGATCCGGACGAGCTGCGGAACATCATGAGCGGCGGCGCCCCGAGCGGCGGACCGCCGAGGAGACCGGCTTAGTCGTGCGATGCGAATAGGCGACTCGGTCGCCAAGGATGAAGCTGGCCAGCTGATGCGATAAAATGTCTTTTCCGCATCGCGGCAGCTGGCAAGCGATAGGAGACGAAGCGATGCCTGCATTCATTTGGGAAGCGCGGACGCGTGCCGGTGAGGTGAAGAATGGCACGATGGTCGCCGACACCATCGAGGCAGTGCAGCAACGCCTGAGACAACAGTCGCTGCAGCCGCAGTCGGTGAAGAAGCAGCCGCTCCAGATCAAGCTGAAGCTCCCGCAGTTCGGCAGCGGCGTGTCGAGCAAAGACCTCGTGCTCTTCACCCGTCAATTCTCGACGATGATCGACGCCGGCCTGCCGCTCGTGCAGTGCCTCGACATCTTGGGCAACCAGAACGACAACCCGGCGTTCAAGAAGGTGCTGCTCGACCTGAAGTCGACGGTCGAGACAGGCACCACCTTCGCCGAAGCGCTGAAGAAGCACCCGAAGGTCTTCGACACGCTCTTCGTCAACCTCGTCGCCGCCGGCGAGACGGGCGGTATCCTCGACACGATCATGAACCGCTTGAGCGCGTACATCGAGAAGAACATCAAGCTCGTGAAGCAGATCAAAGGCGCGATGACTTACCCCTTGGTCGTCTTGAGCGTGTCGTTCGCGGTCGTGTCGGTCTTGTTGCTCTTCGTCATCCCCACCTTCGAGAAGATGTTCAAGGACATGGGCGGGACCTTGCCGGGTCTCACCCAGGGGCTCATCGACATCTCGCAGTGGCTGCAGGCGTGGGCGATCTTCATCTTCCCGGCGATCGCGGCGATCGTCGTGGCGGGCATTCGCTTCAAGCAGACGAAGCGCGGCACCGAGATCTTCGATAAGACCATTCTAAAGGCGCCCGTGTTCGGCGACATCGTGCGCAAGGTGGCCGTCGCGCGCTTCACGAGCACGATGGGCACGATGCTCTCGTCGGGCGTGCCGATCTTGGACAGCTTGGACATCGTCGCACGCTCGGCGGGCAACACGGTCGTCGAGCAGGGCATCCTCTTCGTCCGCGCCAAGATCAGCGAAGGTAAGACGATGGCGCAGCCGCTCGCCGACACCAAAATCTTCCCGCCGATGGTCGTGCAGATGATCGCCGTCGGCGAGTCGACCGGCGCGCTCGACAAGATGCTGACGAAGATCGCCGACTTCTACGAAGAAGAGGTCGACGAAGCCGTCGCGGCGATGACCTCGCTCATCGAGCCGTTCATGATGGTGTTCTTGGGCGGCCTCCTCGGCACGATGATGATCGCGATGTACCTGCCGATCTTCACCATGGCCGGCTCGCTCAAGTGATCCGCACTTCGTGAGCTCGCTCCGCGACAAGCTCGTCGGCCTCGTCGCATTTCGGCTCGCCATCGCCGCCGTCGCGCTCGCGACCATCGCCACGAGCGACTTCGTGTTCGAGCCGGACGCCGAGCTCGCGTTGCCGTTTCAAGTGTCGCTCGCGGTCACCGTGGTGTTCGTCTCGGCGCTCGGCAACGCGGTGGCGATCCGCTTGGGCGTCGTGCACAGCGTGGTCGCGGCGCTGCAGGTGCTCGTCGATCTCACGCTGCTCTCGGTCGTCGTTTGGTACACGGGCGCGTCGGCGAGCCCCTTCGCGTTTCTCTACTGCATCGTCGTCATCGAAGCGGCCGGCGTCTTTCCGCGCTTCGCGACGATGATCGCGGCGGCGCTCTGCGCGGCGACGCTGATCGTCTTGGCGGCAGTGCACGCCTGGATCTCGGCCGGCACCGTCGTCGCGCTGCGCGCCAACGTGGCGCCGCTCGCCGCACAGGTCGCCGCCGTCGTGACGGTGGCATGGCTCGCCTCGTCCTTGGCGCTCGAAGGCTCGCGGATCAAGGCGCGGCTCGAGCGCACGGAAAGCGCCCTCGCGCGCCTCGGCGATCTGCACGAGCGCGTGCTGCTCGGCTTGTCGAGCGGCATCGTCAGCGTCGACGCCACCGACGTCATCGGCTTCATCAACCCGGCCGCCGGGGAGATCTTGAACGTCGACAGCGTGGCCGCGCTCGGCAAGCGGCTCGTCGACATCGCGCCGATGCTGGTGCGCCTCACCCCTTCCGATCGCGGCGAGACGCAGCTCGAGCTCGGCGGCAAGACGCGCACGCTCGGCCTCAGCGTCGTGCCGCTGCTCGGCGAGGGCGGCGCGCCCGTCGGCCGCACGCTGATCTTCAGAGACCTCACCGAGATCCGCGAGATGGAGGCGCGCGCGCGCACGAACGAACGCCTCGCGAGCCTGGGACGGCTGGCGGCGAACCTCGCGCACGAGATCAGGAATCCGCTCGGCTCACTCTCGGGAGCCATCGAGATGATCGCGCAGAACGAACGGCTGCGCGACGACGAGCGCGCGCTCACGGCGATCGTGCTGCGCGACGTTGCCCGCCTGAACGCGCTCGTCACCGACTTCCTCGAGTACGCTCGGCCGCAAACCGCCGAGCGCGTGGCGTGCGACCTCGGGGTCATCGCCGACGAGACCGTGCGCATGTTCGGCCACGACGCGAGCGTTGGCGCACGGCAGCTCGCGTTGACGCGGGGCGAGGGCTCGCTCGAAGTGTTGGTCGATCCGGGGCAGATCAAGCAGCTCTTGTTCAACTCGCTCAGAAACGCCGTGCAAGCGACCGACGGCAACGACGGCCGCGTTGAGGTGCAGGTGCGCCGCGAAGAGCCCCACGTGCTGCTCGCCGTGCGCGACAACGGGAGCGGCATCTCGGATGAGGCCGCTGAGCGCGTGTTCGAGCCGTTCTTCTCCGCCGGCAAGCGCTCGACGGGCCTCGGCCTCGCGATCGTCGCGCAGCTCGTGCAGCAGAACGAAGGGCAAGTCAGCGTGCGCCGCGAGGCCGGTTCGACCGCCTTCGAGTACCGCTTCCGCGCCAGCACGAGATCGCGGTAGGACCCGCCGGTGCGCGTCTTGTCGATCCAAGTCGGCCGCCCGCGAACCGTCGAGCACGAGGGCGACGTGGTCACGAGCGGCATCTGGAAGGCGCCCGTCGAAGGCCCGGTGTGGCTGCGCACGCTGAACCTCGACGGCGACCAGCAGGCCGATCTCACCGTGCACGGCGGCCGCGACAAAGCGCTCTACTCGTATTCACACGACGCCTATCCCGCGTGGCGAGCGTTGCGGCCGAACGACGTGTTCGAGAACGGCGCGCTCGGCGAGAACCTGACGGTCGACGTGATCGACGAGAAGAAGGTCTGCATCGGCGACGTCTACGCGCTCGGCGCGGCGCTCGTGCAGGTCTCGCAGCCGCGCCTGCCTTGCTACAAGCTCGGGGTGAAGTTCGACGATCCGCAGATCCTGCGCCAGTTCATCACGCTCGCGCGCCCCGGCGTATACTTTCGCGTGCTGCAAGAGGGCCAAGTGCAGAGCGGCGACGAGCTTCGCTTCGTCTCGCGCGAGCCAGTCGAAGTCAGCGTCGCCGAGGTGTTCGTGCTCGCGGCGCACGGCAGCGACGACGAAGCGCTGCTCGAGCGCGTGCTGCGCGTGCAGGCGATGCCGGAGCAGTGGCTGAGCAAGGCCGCGAAGTGCCTGCGTCTCGCCCGCCCAAGTTGGCGACCCGGTCGCCCGGAGTAGCTCGTCACCGCGAGATGGTGGTAGACCGTCTGGGTGGCCGCCGTCCTAGTCGTCGACGACGAACAATCGATGCGCGAGATCTTGACGATCTTCCTGAAGAAGGAAGGTCACGACGTCACGGCCTGCTCCGCGGTCGCCGAAGCCACCGCGAAGATCCAAGAACGCGAGTTCGAGCTCGTCATCACCGACTTGCGTATGCCCGACGGCACCGGCCTCGACGTCCTGCGGCAAGTGAAGGAGCGGCGGCCGGAGACGCAGGTCATCATCGTCACCGCCTTTGCGACGATGGAGAATGCCGTCGAGGCGATGCGGCTCGGCGCTTACGACTACCAGCTGAAGCCGTTCAAGCTGAACGAGATCCGCTTGGTCGTGCAGAACGCGCTCGAGAAGGGCGCGCTCATCCGCGAGAATCGCGCGCTGAAGAAGCGGCTGCAGCAGCGGCAGGGCGCGCTCGTCGGAAAGAGCGCGGCGATGCAGCGGGTCTACGAGCTCATCGACAAGGTGGCCAAAGCGAAGACGAACATCATCGTCGCCGGCGAGAGCGGCACAGGCAAAGAGCTCGTCGCCCGCGCGATCCACGAGCAGAGCGAGCGCGCGAAGGGTCCGTTCATCGCGGTCAACTGCGGCGCGATCCCGGAGACGCTCGTCGAGAGCGAGTTCTTCGGCTACAAGCGCGGCGCCTTCACCGGCGCGGTGCAAGACAAGGAGGGCCTCTTCGAAGCAGCCGACGGCGGCACGCTCTTCCTCGACGAGGTCGGCGAGCTGCCGCAGTCGATGCAAGTGAAGCTCTTACGGGCCTTGCAGGAGCGCATGATCAAGCGCGTGGGCGCCACCGATCAGAAAGCGGTCGACGTGCGCGTCATCGCCGCCACCAATCGCGATCTCGCCGCAGAGGTAAAGGCGGGGCGCTTCCGCGAAGATCTTTACTATCGCTTGAACGTGATCGCGATCCGCCTGCCGCCGCTGCGTGAGCGCAAGGACGACATCGCGATCTTGGTCGAGCACTTCGTGCAGAAGTTTCGCGCCGAGCAGCAAAAGGACGTGCGCGGCTTCTCGCCGGACGCGCTGCGCTTGCTCTTGGACCATCGCTTCGGTGGCAACGTGCGCGAGCTCGAGAACATCGTCGAGCGCGCCGTCACGCTGAGCGACGCCGCGATCATGGGCGCGAACGTGCTGCCGGGTGAGGTGAGCCACGCAGCGCCGTCCGGGGCTCCGTTCGTCAGCATCGACGACGCCGGCTTTTCGCTCGAGAAGACGCTCGACGCGATGGAGCGGCGCTTGCTCGAGGAGGCGTTGGCGAAGACTGGCGGCAAGAAGAAGAAGGCCGCGACGTTGCTCGGGCTCACCTTTCGATCGTTGCGCTACCGGCTCGAGAAGCACGGGCTCGGCGGCGGCGCGGCCGAGGAGAGCGACGAGAGCGAGTGAGATCGAGCACGAGCTCTGCCGCGACATCGGCGCCGTCGCGCCGAGGCACTGCGTGGCGCGCGAGGCGACGCCGCAGCGTCGCCTCGTCGAGCAAATGAGCGAGCGCGCGGGCGGCGGCCTTCCCCAAGAGCTCCCACTGCGGCGCCATCGGGGCTTCGTACACGTCGGCGTCGACGCGCACAGGCGTGGCTCGAGCAGCCGCCGCGTGACGGCGTAGAGCGGACGCAAGTGGCCGTCCCACGGATAAGTTCAAACGAGGACGCGGGGACCGCTCAGCGCGGCGCCTGGTTCTTTGGCGCTTCCTCACGGTCGATCACGGCCTGGACGAACGCACGGAAGTAGCGAAAGCCGCTCCACACGCTGAGGACCAGCGACATGTACGTAAACGCGAGGCCGAGATCGTGGAAGCTCGCGTCGACCTCGGTGAAGTAGAGATCGAGCGTGTAACGATAGTGCAGGAGCAGCCCGACGCAGCCGATCAGCTGAAACGACGTCTTCATCTTGGCGCTGTCGCTCGCTGAGATGATGAGTCCCTCGCCGGCGGCGATCGCGCGCAGGCCGGTGACGGCGAGCTCGCGCGTCAGCACCACGACGACGACCCACGGCGGGATGCGGCCGAGCGGGATCAGATAGACGAAGAGCAGGAGCACGATGAGCTTGTCGGCGAGCGGATCGATGAACTTGCCGATCATGCTCACTTGGCCGGAGAGGCGCGCGAGGAAGCCGTCGAGCACGTCGGTGACGCTGGCGATCGAATAGATCAGCGCCGCCCAGCAGCAGTTCACCGGCGAATCATGCTCGACGAACCACAGGATCAGCGGGATCGTCGCGATGCGCGCGTACGTCAGCAGATTCGGTAGGTTCGTCAGCTCTTGTCTGAGGCGGCCACGTGCCATGGTCGGCCGCGAGCCATGTCACGAAAGTGGGGGAGAAGCTACTAGCGGATCCTTCGCGGAGCCTAGCGCACTAAGACCGTGACGTTCATCCGCTCGCCCTCGGTGCCGAAGACCCCGATCGCCTTCTTGAACTTCTTCGCTGGCACGCGCACTTCGTACTCACCAGGCGACAGGATCATGATCGTCGGCTCGCCCAAAGGATCGACCTCGCCATCGGCGACCGTGTGGCCCGTCGCGTTGACCACCTGAAACGCACCGACGAAGGGCGCAAGCTTCTTGCCGCGCTTCTGCTTGAACGCGAGCTCCACGATGACCGGCTTCTTGCCGAGCTTCGGCTTCGGCGGCTCTTCGGCGACGGCCGGCTTCGTCGCCGGATCCGGCGCCGCCGCAAGATCGACGAAGCGCTGGGCCGCGCGGCGCTCGGCCTCGGCGCGCTCTGTCTCCTCGCCGCGGCGTTGCACCACCTTGCCAATCGCGATGGCGACGATGATCACGACGACCGCGCCGGCGATCGCGAGCTTCATTGCTTCTCCGAGCGCTCGATCGCCTCGAGCGCTTTTCGCTGCGACTCCTGCGCGTCCTCGCGGGCCTGCTTCGCCTTGTGCGCGTCGTCGACGATCGCTGTCGGGCTCGCGAGGCCGCCGGAGCCGAGGCCGCTCTGCTGGCGCAGGTAGGTCACGTAGAACGTCATGCACGCGGCGATGATCAAGAAGGTGGTCATCAGGCCGAGGATGCGCGTGCGCTTGCCCCGGGCGATCATGACGCCGAGGACGCAGCCGACGAGCACGCCGCCGACACCGCCGATCGCGACCGAGGTCGGATCGATCTTGGCCGCCTGCTGCGAGAGCACTTGCGCGGCCTGCGCTTTGACCTGCGCTCGTGCTTCTTCCTTCGTCGCCGCCTTCACCTCGGTGGTGCCGTCGAGCGTCATCACCTTCATCGACGCGCGGTACTGTGGCGGCACGTCATCCAAACGATCGACGACGACGTCGACGCCATCTTTGTCCCGGTAAGTGAAGAGTGTGCTCGCTTTGGCCATGGGCGATGCGGGAAATTTAGCGGGGAGGGCGCTCGCGCACCATTATGTCTTCGCCTCGGGTCAAGCCCTCTGGCTAAGGTAACGACCGGTCGCGGTTTTTGCCGCGCGCAATGCCTTCGGCGTGCCTTCGAACACGACGCGGCCGCCATCCTCGCCGGCTTCAGGGCCGAGCTCAATGACCCAATCGGCGGCGGCGATGACGTCGGGATGGTGCTCGATGATGACGAGCGTGTCGCCGCGATCGACGAGCCGCTCCAAGACCGCCGTGAGGCGCGCGACGTCGGCGAGGTGCAGGCCGGTCGTCGGCTCGTCGAGCACGTACACCGTCGCTTGATGCAGCGTCGTCGCCGTGAGCTCGGCGGCGAGCTTCAGGCGTTGCGCTTCGCCGCCCGAGAGCGTGTTCGATCCTTGGCCGAGCTGCAGGTAACCGACGCCGAGCGCGGCCAGCGTCTCCAGTGGCCTGGCGATCCGAGGAAACGCGGAGAAGGCGCGCGCGGCGTCCTCGGCAGAGAGGTGCAGCACGTCACCGATCGACAGGCCCTGGTAGCGGATGTCGAGCGTCGCCGGCTCGAAGCGCGCGCCGTCGCAGGCTTCGCAGGTGCGGGCGACGTCGGGCAGGAACGACATCTCGCTGACGATCACGCCTTGGCCGTCGCACGCCGTGCAGCGCCCGCCGCCGCCGCTGTTGAACGAGAAGCGGCCGGGCCCGTAGCCGCGGATCTGCGCCTCGGGAAGCGCGGCGAACAATTTTCGCACGTCGTCCCAGACGCCGAGAAAGGTAGCCGGAACCGAGCGCGGCGTGCGCCCGATCGGCGCCTGATCGACGGCGAGCGCGCGGCGCACGAGCTTGTGGCCGGTGAGCTTCGCGAAGGGCAGCGGCGGGGCGTCGACCACGAGATCGAGCGCTTCGCGCAACGCCGCGTAGAACACCTGGCGCACCAAGGTGCTCTTGCCGGAGCCGCTGACGCCGCACACGACGGTCAGGCGGCCGACCGGGATCCCGAGCTCGACCTCCTTCAAGTTGTGGCCCTCGGCGCCGGAGAGTCGGATCCAGTGCTCGGCCTTCGCGCGGCGGCTCGCACGCGGCGGCTCGGCGTTCAACGCGCGTGCGGTCGGTGATGCTTCGTCGCGCAAGACGTCTTTGCCGCGGCCGCTCGCGACGATCTCGCCGCCGCCACGGCCTCCGGTCGGCCCCACGTCGACGAGCCAGTCGGCGGCGCGGATCGTCTCCGCGTCATGCTCGACGACGACGACGGTCGAGCCGGTGTCGACGAGCGCACGTAGGTTGCCGATGAGCCGCTGCGTGTCGCGCGGGTGCAGGCCGATCGTCGGCTCGTCCAAGACGTAGAGCGCGCCCGTGAGCCCGCTGCCGAGCTGCGCGCTCAGCCGCAGGCGCTGCATCTCTCCGCCGGAGAGCGTGCGCGCCGGCCGGTCGAGCGCCAGGTAGCCGAGGCCCACATTGGCGGTGAACTTCAGCCGGCGCACGAGCTCCTTGTGCGCGGCGTCGGCGATGCGCGCGGCGTCGCCGGAGAACTGCCACGCGCTGATCGCCGCGAGCGCCTTGTGAATGCTCTGCGCCGACAACGCGGGATAAGTGACGCCGAACAAGCGCACCCGGCGCGGGATCGCTGCCAAGCGCGTGCCGTCGCACACATGACACCGCGGCGCATGATCGCCGACGGGCACAGCGACGACGTCGTCGACCGACGCGGCCTCGCGCTCGTGCTTGTGGTTCTTCTCCTCGTAGAGCGCGCCGACGCCGTCGACGCCGGTGCCGAGGCACGCTCCGCACTGGCCTTGCTTCGTGTTGAAGGAGAACCAGCGCGGATCGAGCTCCGGCAGCCCGAGCCCGCAGGAAGGACACGCGCGCGCCGTCGACAGGAGCTCCTCGTCCGCCGGGCTCGACGCGCGCGGCCCGCCGTCGTGAATCCGCAGCGCCCCTGCGCCCCACGCGATCGCCCGATCGAAAACGGACCGGGGAAGCTTGGTCAGCGGCCCCACGTAGACGACGAGATCGATCGAGTGCTCCTTCGTCTTGAAGAGCTTCGGCGGCGGCTCGATCTGCACGAGCTTGCCGTCGACCCGCGCGAGGGTGATGCCGCTTCGCGACGCGTCGTTGAACACGTCGAGGTAGGTGCCTTTGCGTGCGCGCACCGCGGGCGCGTACACGGTGACGTCACGCGTTTTTCGCGCCAGCGTGTCGTAGAGCTCCTGCGCGTTCGTCGTCTGCACCGCCGTCTCGCACTCAGGGCAGTGCATGGTGCCGATCTTCGCGTAGAGCAGGCGCAGGTAGTGCGCGATCTCGGTCACCGTCGCGACCGTCGAGCTCGATCCGCCGCGCGTCGTCCGCTGCTCGAGCGAGATCGACGGCGGCACGCCGCTCACGTGGTCGACGTCCGGGCGTGGCAACGTGGGCAAGAACTGGCGCGCGTAGGGCGACAGCGTCTCCATGAAGCGGCGCTGCCCCTCGGCGAAGATCACGTCGAACGCGAGCGACGACTTGCCGCTGCCGCTCGGGCCGGTGACGACGGCGAGCGTGCCGTGCGGGATCGCGACGGACACGTTCTTCAAGTTGTGCTCGCGCGCGTGATCCACCGTGATGGCGCGCGCGGCGCTCGTCTTCTCGCGCGGCGTCGAGACCTCGCGCGCCTTGCCGAGATCGCGTAGCGCGGCGCCGGTGCGCGTCTTCGCCTTCGTCACTTCTTCGGGCGTGCCGCTCGCGACGACGCGGCCGCCGTCCGGTCCGCCGCCGGGGCCGATGTCGATGACGTGATCGGCCGCCAAGATCACCGAGAGATCGTGCTCGACGACGACGACGGTGGCGCCGTCATCGACGAGCTGGTGCAGCGCGCGGATCACGTGGACGACGTCTTCGCCGTGCAGCCCCGCGCTCGGCTCGTCGATGCAAAAGAGCGTGCCCGTCGCCGGCTCCCCGAGCGCGCGGGCGAGCTTCAAGCGCTGCGCCTCGCCGCCGGACAGCGTGCTCAGCGGTTGGCCGAGCGGTAGATAGCCGAGGCCCACGCGGCTCACCGGCGAGAGCGCGCGGCGGAGCACCAGATCCGGCGATGTCTCGGTGTCGAAGAGCGCGAGCGCGGCGTCGACTGTCAGCGCGAGCACTTCAGCGGCGTCCTTGCCCATGTGCTTCACGCCGAGCACTTCCGGCTTGAAGCGCTTGCCCTGGCACACCGGGCACAGAAACGAGACGTCGGCGAGGAACTGCATCTCGACCGTTTCGTAGCCTTCGCCCGAGCACGCCTCGCAGCGCCCGGCATCGACGTTGAAGGAAAAATGCCGCGCTTCGAGCTGCCGCGTCTTCGCGATCGCTTCGTTAGCGAAGCGCTGGCGCAAGCGATCCCACGCCTTGGTGTACGTGGCTGCGTTGCCACGCGTCGTGCGCCCGAGCGGCGACTGATCGACGAGCACGGCGCGCTTCAACGCTTCGGCGCCGCTCACCGCGTCGTGCGCTCCCGGCCGCTCGGCGTCGCTTTGGCCGAGCGCGCGGGCGATGCCGCGGTAGAGCACGTCTTCGACGAGCGTGCTCTTTCCGGAGCCGCTCGGGCCGGTCACCGCCGTCATCACGCCGAGCGGAAAGCGCACGTCGACGCCGCGCAGGTTGTTGCAGCGGATGCCGCGCACTTCGACGAAAGCGTTCGCCGGTCGTCGTGCGCGCGCTTCGCGTGGCCGATTGAGCGCGCGCGTCGTCGGCAAGTCGGCGCGCTGCAAGAGCTCTGATGGGGCGCCGTCGAACTGCACTGCGCCGCCGTGCTGGCCGGCGCCCGGGCCGAGCTCGACGATGCGATCGGCGCTGAGCGTGATGCTCGCGTCGTGCTCGATGCAGAGCACGGTGTTCCCTGCGCGCGCGAGCTCGCGCATGACTTCGGCGAGCTTCGGCACGTCGCTCGCGTGCAAGCCCACGGTCGGCTCGTCGAGGACGAAGAGCGTCCCAGTCAGCGCGGCACCGAGCGCGGTCGTCAGGCCGGCCCGCTGCGCCTCGCCTCCGGACAGCGTGCGGGCTTGCCGATCGAGCTCGAGATAGCCGAGCCCCACGCGCTCCAAGTACCCGAGGCGCCCTGAGAGCGCCTTCTTCACGAGCGCGCCCTGCGGATCGCGCGGCCGCAGCGCCGTCACCGCAGCGAGCGCCGCCGAGATCGTGAGCGCGTGCCACTCGGCGAGCGTCTTTCCATCGACGCGATACGCCCGCGCGGTGTCATTCAAGCGGGCGCCGCCGCACTTCTCGCACAGCGCGTATTCTCGGTAGCGCGCGAGGAACACGCGCACGTGCATCTTGTAGGTGCGCGACTCGAGCCACTTGAACCACGCGCGAACGCCCGGGAACTTGCCGCCGCTCCACGCGCCTTCGCCGTCGAGGATCAACGTGCGCTGCGCCGGATCGAGGTCGCGCCAGGCGACGTCCATCGGGATGCGCTTCTTTCGGCAGAACGTGATCAGCGCCTCGCGCTCCCACTCGGCGCTCTTGCCTGTCCACGCCTTGATCACGCCCTCGTCGAGCGACTTTCCGTGATCCGGGATCACCTTGTCCCAATCGATGCCGATGACGCGGCCGAAGCCCTTGCACGCGTCGCAAGCGCCGAGCGGCGAGTTGTAAGAGAACAGACGCGCGTGCGGCGGATCGAAGCGGCGCGCGCAAGAAGGGCAGGCGAGGCCGCGGGCGAGGCGCAGGGTCTCGGTGTCGCTGAACACTTCCGCCACGCCGCCGCCGCGCGCCCACGCCGCTTCGATCGCTTCTTGCAACCGTCGCTCGTCGCGCGCGCTGGCGCTCATGCGATCGACGACGACGAAGACGCGCTTCTTCGGATCGCAGGCGTCGCTCGGCCTCACTTCGTCGAGCGTGCGGACGGCGCCGTCGATCGCGAGGCGCTGGATGCCGTCCTTCAAGAGGCGCTCGCGCAGGTCGAGGAACGCTTCGGTGCCGCCAACGACGCCGCTCGTGAGCGTGACCGGCGCGCCGACGTGGATCTTCTTTCCGCGCATCGCTTCGAGCGCCGAAGCCGCAGCGATGCTTGCCGTCAGATCGCTCGCTTCGACGCCGCAGCTCGGGCACACCGGCCGCGCTTCCTTCGCAAAGAGCGCCGACAAGTACGGCTCGAGATCCGCCATCGTCGCGAGCGTCGAGCGGCTCGACTTCACCGGCGCTTTGCGATCGACTGCGACCGTGGCGGCGATGGGCTCGAGCTTCTCCATCGGCGGCCGCTCGAGGCGTTCCAAGAACTGGCGCGCGTACGGGCTGAAGCTCTCGACGAAGCGGCGTTGCCCTTCGGCGTAGAGCGTATCGAGCGCGAGCGACGACTTGCCGCTGCCGCTCGGGCCGGTGAGCGCGACGAATTCGCCCGGCCGCAAGGTCAACGAGACCTCTCGCAGATTGTGCGTCCGCGCGCCGCGAAGGACGATGTCGTGCATGGGTGGCTCGTACGATGCCACGAGGTCGAAAGTCGATGCGCCGGGTTGGGAATGGACAAGGTCCAGTCACTTAGCTAAGATGCCGCATGGCCGGATTTACGATTCATCAAGCGAAGACGCAGCTCTCACGGCTGATCCAACGCGTACGAAAAGGCGAGCGGATCATCATCAAGAACCGGAACGCGCCAGTCGCCGAGCTCCGCGCAACGACGGGCGGGAAGAAGCGCCTCGGCCGCTACGAGGGGCAGGTGCGCATGAGCGACGACTTCGACGCGCCGCTCGCCGACTTCGAGAGCGATTCGTGAGCGTGCGCTATCTGCTCGACACCCATGCGATCGTTTGGAGCCTGGCCGAGCCGAAGAAGCTGTCGAAGAAAGCGCGCGCGATCGTCGAAGGGGATGCCGACGCCGTCGTGAGCGCGGCGTCGGTGTGGGAGCTCGCGATCAAGATGTCGAACGATCGCCTCACGCTGCCGGTGGAGCTATCGGTCTTCATCGACGACGTCGCGCGCGACCTCGGGGTGACGTGGCTCGCGATCGAAGTCGCGCACGCGCTGCGCGTCCGCGCGTTGCCCTGGCATCACCGCGATCCTTTCGACCGCCTACTCGCGGCGCAAGCCATCGCGGAGGATCTGACGATCGTCTCGCCGGATGCGATCTTCGAGCGTTACGGATGCAAGCGCGCATGGTGACACCATACCGTACGGCCCTCATCACCGGCGCGTCGAGCGGGATCGGCCGCGCGTTGTGCCTCGAGCTTGCGCGCGCTGGCGTCCACGTTTACGCCGCGGCTCGTCGTGTCGAGCGCCTGCAAGCGCTGGTAGCCGAGGCGCCGGCAGGGCAGGTGACGGCGCTGGTGCTCGACGTCGCCGACTGCGAGACCACCGTCGCCCGCATCCGCGCGCTCGACAACGAGTGCGGCGGCCTCGATCTCATCGTCGCCAACGCCGGCGCGTCACCCGCGCACGATGTTCCGCCGGACGCGTGGGAGACGCTGCGCGAGCCGTGTCACACGAACTTCTGCGGTGCGGTCGCGACGCTCACTGCCGTGTTGCCGCAGATGGTCGCGCGGCGGCGCGGGCATCTCGTCGGCGTGAGCTCGCTCGCGTCGTTTGGGGCGTTGCCGGCGGCCGTCGCGTATTCTGCGCCGAAGGCGGGGCTGTCCATGCTGCTCGCGTGTCTGCGCCTCGATCTGCGTGGCACTGGCGTGGCCGTGACCACCGTCCGCCCGGGGTTCGTGTCGACGCCACACGTGGCGAGCTCGCCGCATCCGGTGCCGCAGATGATGAGCGAGGCCGCCGCCGCTGCGTTGATCGCGCGGCGTTTGCCGAGGCGCCCCGAGCGGATCGATTTTCCGCAGCCGCTCGCCTGGACGACGCGCTTATTCGCTTTGTTGCCAGAGTGGTTGCGGGGCCCGATCCTGCGCGGCGTGACCAAGTGGTCGCGATCTTAGCGCTGCGAGGGGGCTTCCTTGTAGACTGAGGTTGTGGGGATTCGCCGCGCTCTTCTCATGATCGTGATCGCGGGTTGCCACGTCGGCGTCTTGAAAGAGCCTGACAAAGTCGATCTCGGCGGCGCCTGCTCCGTGACGAACCCGTGCCCCGGCGGACAATCGTGCATCGACGGGATCTGTCGTGTGACGGGGACGGTGTTCATCACCGACGTCACCGGCGACGTTGCTGATGCCGCCGGCACTGGCACGCGCGTGCGCTACGCGATCGTGGTGAACGGCAGCGGCTTCGGCGCCTCGCCGAGCGTGAGCTTGGTCGTGCCGTCGATCGATCGCCGCTGGGACGATCTCGCCGTGACCGCGCTTTCCGAGACCTCGTTGACGGCCGCGTTGCCGCCGGACTTGCGCGACTCGACGTCAGAGTCGGTGGCGCTCAGCGCGACCGTCGAGGTGACAGTCGATGCGCATACGGTCGTGCACGACGTGCTCATGTACAAAGGTGAAAAAGGTCCGCGCGGCGGGAGCGGAACGACGGGGCTGAAAGGCGTGACGGGCGCGAGGGGTGTTGACGGAGCACCGGGTCCGACTGGGCCGCCGGGCCCGATTCCCTTGATCCAGACGACCGACGGCTTGGTTGGGGGGCCGATCTCGTCCACCGGCACGATCGGCATTGGCTTGGGTGGCATCACCGGGGGGCAGATTGCGAGCGCTGCAAAGACCTTCGATTGTCAGTTCAACGAAGGCACCGCGATCATGCTACGAGGCGATGTCATGTGTCCCGACCCGAATCCCATCGGCGGGATCGACTGCTATTACATGGCATCGACCAGTCCACCGTGCGCTGCCGGATATGTGGCGCTCTCCGGCGGTGTGAAATGGATGACATATACGGGAGGCGGATCACCCACGTGCAATACAGCACTGCTTTACGGTTCGGTGATCGATGGGATCCATTGGTACGCGACCCCGAACGGGGCACCCGCTACGCAGTATTGGGGCTACGCACAAAATCGGACTGGCGCTGACGTCTGCGTCGCCGTGTATGCCCAGTGTTGTAGGTTGCAATGAGAGAGAATTCCGAAGCTTCGAGGCTCGTCGCGCTCGCGTCTGCTTGCCTGCTCTGCGTCGTCTTCTCCGCGATCGCTTTCAGTACTGAGCAAGACGCAGGCGTCCTCGAAGGAGACGCCGGCGATAGCGGCGTCGCTGGACCAACCGGTGACACGGGCGATGCGGGGCCCTCAGGCTTTGCCGGCCCGCTTGGCGACACCGGGCCCGCAGGCGTCGTTCAAGTCGTCGCCGGAACCGGGCTTGCCGGTGGCACGATCACGTCGACGGGAACACTCTCGATAGCACCCGGCGGGGTGGTGAGCTCGCTCATCGCTGACGGTGCCAAGGGTTTGGACTGCACGTATTTGCAGCGTGCGCCCGCGACGCTGAACAACGGAACTTCGGTCAACTTCACCCAAAGCCCTCCGTGCACGGCAGGGTATCGACCGACGAGCGGTGGAGTTCGACTCATGACCGCGGCGACCTGTGGCGATGCGTCACCGTCTCCACTGTTGGCGAGCGGGCTGGCTAATGTGAATTGGCACAGCGGGCCGGATACCGGGACCGGCTGGTATGGATACGTGAACAATCAGTCCGGGGCGCAGATTTGTTTTTCGATTTGGGTTCACTGTTGTCGTCTGCAATGAAGGGAGCAGCGATGGATTCGCGACGTGCGCGCAAGTTCGCTGTCTTCGCCGCGGCGGCACTCGTGTCGGGCTTGGCGTATGCGGCGAAGGTGACGCGCGACTCGAGCTCGCTCCGAGGGGAGATCGGCCGCCTCGGCGACATTGGACTTGCTGGTCCGACCGGTGCGACGGGTGCGTCGGGGACGAGCGGCGCGACCGGCGACACGGGTCCGACCGGCGTCAGCGGCGTCTTCGCCATCACGGCGGGCACCGGTCTTAGCGGTGGCGCTGTCAGCGGTGCCGGCGCATTCGCGATCGCGCAGGGGGGCGTGGGATCGAGCGAGCTCGCAGCCGCGGCGAAGAGCCTCACCTGTGAAGTGAAGACGGGCATCGCCTTCTCGCTGAACAACGGAATCGGGACGACGGCGACTAGCGTTTTTTGCAATGCGGGTGACACCGCGGTGAGTGGTGAAATCGCTTGGTACGAATCGAACTGCTCGACTCCGCGCTCCGCACTTTCGGTCAACGGGCTCGCCCACCACTCGAATCCGCTGGGGACACCGCCGACAGACCGATGGCAGGCGTATGTCTACAACGGCTCCGGCTCGACGGCTTGCGGACAAATGTGGGTCATGTGCTGCCGCCTGCAGTGAGCGTCACACGAACGGGTTCTCGATCACCACGCCGGCGATCTTCCGCCCGTGCCCGAGATCCTCGCTGAGCACTGTCGCACAGCCGGCGCGATCGGCGGCAGCGACGATCATCGCGTCCCAAAACGAGAGCTGCCAGCGCGCCTCGAGGCGCATCGCTTCCTTCAAGAGCTCGACGTCGGGGATGACGAGGCGCAAGTCGGCGTAGCCGTCGACGAGCTCGCGCGCGTCGTCCTTGGCGAGCGCTTTTGGCAGCTTTCGCGTCAGCGTGACGTAGAGCTCTTGCAACACCTGCAAGCTGACGACGGCGCGGCGCTCCGTGAGCAAGGTCGCGAGCCGCTGTTTCGCGAGCGCGCGCTTGTGCCCGGCGTCGCGATCGTGCGCGTAGACGATGATGTTCGTGTCGATGAAGACGAGGGGCTCGTCAGCCACGGTCGTGCACTTGGTCGCGGGTCCAGCCGATCTTGCCGCCGGTCTTCAGCGAGTAACCCTGCTCGAGACGATCGAGCGCGCGCTGCAGCTTCCGCTGGTGGCCGTCTTCGGCGTTGACGGCTTGCTCCACGAGCTCCGTCAGCATCTGGCTCATCGACTTGCCCCGCCGGTGGGCCAGGCGCTTCGCTGCCGCGAGGACCCGGCTACGCAGTCGGATCGTGATGTTTTGGGGCGGCGATTGCTGCTTCCTCAGCATCCCCGAAGGATAACACGTGACACACGTGCAAACAACACGTCACAGCAACCCATACCCCGCCAGCGTCTTCGTCACGCTCCCGCTCCAGTCCTTGTTCGCCGCCGGGCTCGCCGGGCTCGGATGCAAGATCCTCCCATAGCGAAACGCGCCGTCGCCGAGCGCCGCCTTCGCGCGATCTTCCGCGAACTGGCCAACGCCGATCACCCACTCGGGCCCGACCAACGACACGATCTCTCGCAGCGCCTCGTCGCACGCGGCGATCAGCGGCTCGCGCTCGCTCGCCCGCAGCTTGTCCGGCGTGAAGTTCTTCCCCGACGTCTCCATGAACACGAGCGGGCAGTAGTTCACGACGAAGAACGTGGCGAAGAAGCGCGGCGGCGTCACGAAGCGATCGCGCGCGAAACCCCAGAGCCGCGCGCCGCTCACCTCGCTGCGCGCGCACGAGAAGCCCTCGATCGGACGGGCCGCATGCTCGTTCTTCGGGCGCGCGACGGCGCCGGTGATGCCGAGCCAGTCACGCACCATCGCGACCTCGCCGAAGGGAACGCCGGTTTGCGCCATGCCCCAGGGGCCCGGGTTCATGCCGAGCAGCACCGCGCGCGGCCCGCGCACGGCGTGGCGGCGAACGTACTCCATATGCGGCGCACGCGCGTATTCGAGCGGATTGTAGACGTGCGTGACCGGCGCCGAGAAGCGAAGCTTGCGCAAGCGCCGGCAGAGGCGATCTACTGTTTCTTCGTACGCACCAAAATCTAGCGCTGCCATTCAGGAGAAAACTTAACACTGGGCCAGAGTTGGCTACAATCAAGCGGAGGCCCTAAGTGTCCGACCTGCACGACGACTTGAGCGCTTTGTCGCTGCCCTCCGAGCCACAAGCAAAGAAGCGACGCCCGACGGTCGTGATCATCGTCGGCCTCGTCGTGCTCATCGCCGCCGGCACGCTCGCGCTCGTCTTCTATCAGATCTCGCGCCGACCGATCCCGGTACGCCTCGCCGAAGCTTCGCTGAAAACGCGCTGGGCGCCGGACGTCGTGCTCATCGCCACAGGCCACGTCGAGCCGAACGAACGAGCGGTGGCGGCAGCGCTGGCGCCGGGGCGCGTGAAGAGCGTGCTCGTCACTCAGGGCGCGCATGTCGGCAAGGGTGCCGTCATCGCCGAGCTCGACGGCCAGTTGATGGACGCCCAGATGAAAGAAGCGAAGGTCGCGCTCTCGGCCGCGCGGGCGAAGATCGGCGCGGCGAGGAAGAAGCTCGCGATCGAGAAGAAGAAACGAGACGAGGCCGCCATCGACGCCGCGGCCTCCGCGCTCAACGCCGGCGCCGCCGCAGTCAAAGCTGCCGAAGCCCGCATCGCCACGTTGCGCCTCGCCCTGCAGAACACCCGCGTGAAGGCGCCGGCGGCGGGCACCGTCTGGAAGATCCACGCGACTGTCGGCCAGAGCCTCAGCGAGAACGCGCTGAAGGTGGCCGACATCGTCGACCTGTCCACGCTCTTTCTCGACGCCGACGTCAGCGAGTCGAAGCTCGGCGTCACCCGCGTCGACATGCCCGCCGACGTCATGCTCGACGCGTTTCCGAATCGGCACTTCGACGCGACCGTCGTCGAGCTGCGGCCGGAGGTGAACAAAGAGACGGCGACCGGCGTCGTGCGCCTGCGCTTCGCAAACGCTGAGCCCGACGTGCTCCTGAACATGGCTGGGCGCGTCTCGTTCTTGCGCCGCGCGGTGCCGATGCCGGAGCGGTCGGCGCCGCCGCGGGTCTCGGTGCCGAAGGCGGCGCTCACCGAGCGCGCGGGCAAGCCTTGCGTCTTCGTCTACTCCGAGAGCGGCGCGGCCATGCTCCCGGTCGAGGTCGGAGACACCATCGGCAGCGACGTCGAGATCACGAAGGGTCTGAAGCCGGGCGAGCGCGTGATCACCAGCCCGCCCGCTGGGCTGGAAGACGGCCGCGCCGTCGAGCTCATGCCGTGAGCGCCGGCCCACCGACGAAGGTCGACGACTCCGAGATCATCGACGACGACTCGATCGAAGACGTGCCGCCGGTGCCGGTGGTGACGCCCCCAGCCGCGCCAGCGCCAGCGATCGCGTCGCCGCCGGCGCCATCGCCATCGCCATCGCCCGCATCGTTGCCCTCCGCCGCGTCCGATCTCGCGCTGCCCGGCCTGTCGATGCCGGCCGCGCTCAAAACAAAGCTCGACGAAGCCGAACGTGTGCGTCGCGCCGAAGAAGAGATCGCGCGCATGAGCGCCGAGCAGGCCGCGCAAGCGTCCGAGCCCGTGCTGACGGCGAAGCCGCTCTCCGTGCTCGACGACGTCGAAGGCTTCGTCGACAAGAGCGTGCAGCACGAGACGCTCGAAGCGCTGGCGCCGGCGATGCCTGGGCCGGGCAGCCAAGACGGCGAGGAGAAGGCGCCGCGCGAGCTCGCGTTGTCGCTCGTCGACGTGGCCAAGTCGTACTTCAAAGGTAACCTCGAGGTGCGCGTGCTCGACGGGCTCTTCCTCGAGGTGCCGCAGGGCAGCTTCGAAGCGTTGATGGGGCCGTCGGGCTCCGGTAAGTCCACGCTGCTGCACTTGATCGCCGGCCTCGATCGTCCGACCGCGGGATCGATCCGCGTCGCCGGCGCCGATCTCGGCAGCATGAGCGAAGAGCAGCTCTCGCACTGGCGCGCGCGCACGATCGGCTTCATCTTCCAGCACTACAACTTGCTGCCGGCGTTGACCGCGGCGCAGAACGTCGAGCTGCCGCTGCTCCTGCGCACCGAGCTGACGAAGGCGCAGCGGGCGGAGCGCGTACGCATCGCGCTGAAGGTGGTCGGCCTGGAAGATCGCCTCCACTACAAGCCGCGCGAGCTCTCGGGCGGCCAGGAGCAGCGCGTCGCCATCGCCCGCGCCATCGTCACCGATCCGAAGATCCTGATCTGCGACGAGCCCACGGGCGATCTCGATCGCAAGAGCGCCGATGCGGTGCTCGATCTCCTGGGCGAGCTGAACCGGCAGTTCTCGAAGACGATCTTCATGGTCACGCACGATCCGGAGGCCGCGTCGCGGGCGACATCGAAGCGCGTGCTCTCGAAGGGCCGCCTCGCGTGAGCCTGTTTCGTTTTATCTGGATCGGCTGTACGCGCAGCCCGGTCCGCTTCGCGCTCAGCATCCTCGGCGTCGCCACGGCGGTGTGGGGCCTGTCGCTCGTTCGCACGGCGTCGGATCTCTGGCGCCGCGCGATCGACAGCGCCGCCGACGACACGCTCATCGTCAGGAGCGCGCTGCCGCAACGAACGCCGTTGCCGCTGGCATACGTCGCGGTGATCGAGAAGGCCGAGAGCGAGATCGAGCAGCTCGCGCTGCGCTACGAGATCGACGTGCTGCAGACCGACGCGCGGCCGCGGCGCATGCTCGTGGAGACCACCGTCGCCGAGTCGGAGCATCCCCTCAGTGAGCTGCGGCTGAGCGAACGGCTGCGGGTGCACTACGGCCTCGACGCCAGCAAGGACCTCTTCTTGCGCGCCAAGGGCGACGACGCGCGCCTGGTGGCGCGCATGTGGATCGATCCTTCGAGCGCGCTCCTCGTGCCGCGCGCGCCGGGGATCGCGTTCGGCAAGACGACCTGCGACGAGCTGCGGATCAAGCTGCGGTCTCGCTCGCTCGCAGACATCGTCAGCAAGCGCATCGACGCCCTCTTCGAGAGCGAGCGGGTGCCGACGATCACCCAGACCGAGCACGCGATGCAGCGCGAGATGTCACGGTCGCTCGGCTCGCTCTTTCGCTTGATCGACGGGCTGAGCTTGGTGCTGCTCTCGATCATCGCCGTGGTCATCGCCGCGATGATCGCGCTGGCGACGACCGAGCGCACGACCGAGTACGCCGTGCTGCGGGCCCTCGGGTTTCGGCCGACGCAGATCCTCGTCATCGTGTGCTCGGAAGCGGTGATGACGGCGGCGTTCGGCGCGGCGGCGGGGGTGCTCTGTGCGCTCGCGAGCTCGGGCGTTTTGAGCCGCGCGTTGCTGCGGGCGATGCCGGAGCTCGTCTTCGACGCGTCGCTCTCTCCGTCCGCGCTCGCGCTCGGCTTCGTGGCGGCGTGCGCGTTGGCGTTGCTCGCGTCGATCGCGCCGGCGTTCACCGCGGCGAAGATCGTCGCGGCCGAAGCGCTGCGGAAGCAAGGATGATGCTCTTCGCCTACAACTTGAAGAGCCTGCGCGATCGCCCGAAGGCGACCGGCGGCGCGCTCTTGTCGCTGGCCATCGCCGTCTTCGTCTACGCCTGCACCCACATGATCGTCGCGCACTTGTCGAGCCAGCGGACGAGCGCTGGTTCGGAGCATTCGATCATCGTGCTCTCGCGCGGGGCGAGCGCGGAAGCGACCAGCCGGCTGAAGGAGAGCGACGTGCGCGCGCTCGACGGCTACACCGCGCTCTCGGCGATCGAAGACGGCGCGCGCGGTGCCGCCGAGCTCGTCGTCTCGTTGCGCGTGCCGCATGCGCGCTCACGCAGCGCCGAGACAGTGATCGTTCGCGGCGTCACCACGCGCTCCTTTGCCGTGCGCAGCGTGACCGCGAGCTCTGGGCGCATGCTCGAGCTCGGGCGCGATGAAGTGACCATCGGCCGCCTGGCGCGCGATCGACTCGAGCGCGCGGGGATCTTGCAGAACGGCCGCCTGCGCCTCATCGCCGGCCGCGAATTGCCGGTCGCCGGCGAGCACGCGACCGCGAACCAAGCGCTCGAGACCGAGGTGTGGATGGACTTGCAGGCGGCGCGCGCGTTCTTCGCCGACGCGTCAGCGACGAGCAGCTACACCGCGATCCTGCGCGAGGGACAGAGCTTCGACGCGTTCGTCGCCGAAATCGCCGCCGACGCACGCCTCGACGTCGGCATCGAGCGCGAGCGCGATCACTACGGCCAGAAGACGCGCGGGCTCGCGCTCTTGCTCGAAGGGCTCGCGGTGCTCGTCGCGATAGTGCTCTTGCTCGCGGCCGTGTTCGGCGCCGCGACGACGATGTTCGCGCTCGTCCGGGCGCGCCAGCGGGAGGTCGGCACGCTGAAGGCGCTCGGCTTTCAGCGCAAGGAAATCCTGCGATCGTTCCTGCTCGAGACGATGGTCCTCGCGCTCATCGGCTTCGTGCTCGGGCTCTCGGCAGCGAGCCTCATGCGCTACGTCGACGTCGCGGCGTTCAGCGGCGCGGGCGGCGAGGTCGTCGCGCTCGTGTTCTCGCCGACGTGGCGCGTCGCGGCCGGCTCGCTCGGCGTCGCGCTCGTGCTCGGGTTGCTCAGTGGCTACGTGCCGGCGTTGGTCGCGTCGCGGGTGTCGCCGAAAGAGTCCGTGCGCGGCTAGGGCCTGCTTCATTCGACGTGCAGCGTGTTCTGCCCGCTGAACGTGCCGTTGATCGTCAACCACAAGGTCTGCGTCGCGGGATCCACCGACGCGAAGTAGTCGCGATCGGCAGCGAGCGCTTGCCCTTGCCACGTCACGCTCGAAGGCGGCGTGGTCTTCGTGTAGCCCGACAGCTGAAACACCGGATTGCTGAGTTCGCCAGTCGCTAGCGTCAGGTTCACTTCGGCGACGCCGTTCTCCATCGCGAAGAGCCAGGTGCCGTACACGTGGTTGTACCCGGCGGGCGTCAGGTTCACTTCGTCCTCGCGCGCGACGCCGCCGAGCCCGGTCGTTGGCACGCGCCCGAGGATCGCGCGCAGCTTGCTGTCGGCGATGCGCTCGGTGTCGACGACCGCAGCGTTCACCGGATCGCGGGTGTGGGCGTCGAGCACGATCTGCATCGCGTAGCTTTGAAAAGGGTAGCCCGAGTGCGGCTGGCCGAAGGTCGTGACGAAGCTGCGGCCGACCGAGCCGTAGCTCATGCCCCACGCGATGCGCCGGCTCACCGGCGAGTCGAAGGTGTATTGCGTCAGTTGAAACGGCCACAGCCAGCGCGCCGGCATCACCTCGCCGGGATCGCTGCAGGCGCTGTCGCGCGAGTCGCTCGTCAGCTTCACGCACGCGCTGATGCCGCCGTAGTCGCCGCCGGCCGGGTGTGCTTCGAAGGTCTGCGTCTGCACGATGCCCATCTCGGCGTCGTTCGGCTCGGACCACTCGAGCACGTGCGGCACGCGGTTCGCGAGCGCGTAGTCCCAGCGCGTCTGCATGCTCACCGGCGCGCCCGACACGGTGCGAAAGAGGTAGCGATCACCCCAGCCGAGCCCGCTGAGCGCGCCGGTGCCTGCGGCCACACCTTCGAACGCATAGTCGCCGTAGGGCGCGCGCGCGTCGGCGAGCACGACGTTGTCGCCGGCGGGGCTGCTGTCGAAGGTGATGCTGTAGATCGGGTGGCTCTTCCCGGTGGCGACGAGCCAGTGGATCGTCGTGTCGACGGCCCCGCCCGGTTGCATTTGCACCTTGAACTCGTGGATCGCGTGGTGGCGGCCCGCGAAGACGACGCGCGTCGCACCAAGCTTTGAGCGCGAGTTGTCGCTCTGGCCACGGAAGTGATTGACGACGTAGCCGAAGCCGTTCCAGCCGCTCTCGCCGGTGCCGCGCGTGAGCCGCTCGCTGCCGTCGGGCATGAGATACGTCGCCTCGCGCAGGTAGCCGCCGTTCGTTCCGAATGGATCCGGCTGATCGTTCTTCACCAGCGCGATCGTGCGGCGCGTGCCGAAGGCGTCGAACCACACGTAGCGATCGCCGGCGAACGCCCCGGTGATTTCTTCGTGCGCCAGCGGCTGGTGACCGCTGAGCCCGAGCTGCACCGGGCCGTCTGGGACCACGGGCAGCTTGTCGGGCAAGGGGATGACGAAGCGGCAGGCGGCGAGCGCGCACGCGCACGCCACATAAGACGAACGCATCGCGACGATGATCGCGTTTGCTCGGCGAATGCGCAAGAGGCTCATGCCGCGCGCGCCTCGACGTGGCCCCACTTGGCGAGGTCGGCCGCGGTTTCGACGATCGACTCTTCGATCGCCCGAAAACGCATCGCGAGCTCGCGCACGATCTTCTGGTTGTCGTAGATCAGCTTGCCGCCGACGTTCGTGCGGACGTACTGCCCGATGCCCTTCGGTTGCGTGTACGAAAAAATCTTCGCGACGACGTCGCCGACCGGGCTCGCCAGCGAGAGCTTCGGCAGCTTGCCCTTGCCGAGGCCGTGCTTCTTCAGCGTCGCGACCAGGCTGCTCATGTCGAGCATACCGGCCGTGCAGATGTAGCGGCCCTTGGCGCTCGCGGTCTCCATCGCGAGGATGTGCGCCTTGGCCACGTCGCGCACGTCGACGATTCCCCACTCCAAGCGCACGACCGCCGGCTGCTTGCCGTTCAACAGATCGGCGATGACCCCCGACGACGGGTTGAGCGCGCGGATCAATGACGGCCCGATGACCAACGCCGGGTTGATGGTGACGAGATCGAACGACGGCTTCTCCTTCTCGACGAAGGCCCACGCCGCGCGCTCGGCGACGGTCTTCGAGTAGTAGTAGGGGTTGCGCGTGAGGGAGGACTTCTCGTTCCAATCGGCCTCGGTCAGCACACGGCCGTCGGGGGCGTCGGTGATCGCCGCGCACGATGAGGTGAGCACCACGCGCTTCACGCCGGCGGCACGGCAGGCGGCGAGGGCGTGCTCCGTCCCCTTGAGCGCGGGATCGACGAGGTCCCTTTGCGGATCCTTCACCGTGATGACGTACGGGCTCGCCGTGTGCATCACGACGTGCGTGCCGGCGATCGCCTTTTGCATCGAGTCAGCGTCGAGCAGATCGGCCGCCACCAGCTCCAAACGATCTTTGGCGCCATCGAGGCCGCGCAGCACGTCGGCCTTCTTCGGATCCCGCACCGTGCCGCGCACTCGGTAGCCGCCCTCGAGCAGGGCCTTGACGAGCTGGGTTGCGATGAAACCGCTAGCGCCGGTGACGCAGACGAGATCGGACGTTTGGGCCATGCGCTCCCGGATACTCTTGGCGCCAAAGTGGAACAAGTCTCGCGCAACCGCTTGTCGCCAATGCCGATACTGCCGGCCCACTTGGACGTCCCCCAGGCGCTCCGAGTCATCTCGAGGGCCTTTCTTCATGATCTCCTTCTCGCAACTGAAGCTCGCCGCCGCTGCCGAACCGATGGTCAAGAACCTGATCGCCCAGGCCCCGCAGGCGCGCAAAAGCGAGATCGAGACCGCCCTCGTCGAAGCCGCGTTGAGCAACGGCGATCGCTTCTTGTCGTTCGCGGAAGCGAAGAGCGCGACCGACGTCTTCACCAAGGCCGGCCTCAGCGATCCCGGTGTCACGAAGGCGTTGAAAGAGCTGAAGACCCTCGTCGCCGAGACCGCGGCGAGCGCCGGCGTCTCGGGCATCTCGCCGCACTTCACCGGTCAGCTCGAAGCCAAGATGATCGCCGAGCTCAACGCCGCCGTCGCTCGCGCCGCCGGCCGCCCGCTCGACATCAACATGATGATCTTCGAGTTCCAGTCGGACGCCATCGAGCAAGCGATCGCCGGCATCGCCAAGGCGAACAAGAACGTCACCTTCCGCATCATCGGTGACTCGACGCAGTCGTCGAACGGCGGTGGCAACGCGCTGCCGAGCCTGTTGAAGCTCGGCCTCGCGAACATCCAGGTGAAGTACAAGGCCGACTTTCCCTACGTTTGGGACAAGGCGAAGGGCCGCCCGCAGTACAGCCACGGCGTCACCGCCGGCTTGAACCACCACAAGGGCTTCTCGACGCTGATCGACGGCATGCCCGATCGCGTGGTGACCGGCTCGTTCAACTGGTCGAAGACCGCGAACGAGAAGAACTACGAGAACATGGTGATCGTGCACGCCAAAGACGCCGGCACGCGCCGCGCGGTCGAGCTCTACAACGACGAGTTCGTGGGCTACTTCAACGACAGCAAGGCGACGCTCTCGCCGAACAACTTCGCGAACTTCAAGGCGCGCATGACGAGTGACCTCGCGGTGAAGAACGGCGCCGCGCCGCTGAACCGCCGCCCGCTCACGAGCGACGACTACGCAGCCTACGCGCCGGCGCAGGACACCAAGGGCTTCGACTTGAACGGCTTTCGCAAGCTCGACAGCGATCGCTTGGAAGCGATCGTTGGCGTCGCGGTCGCCAAGGCGATCGCCAAGGAGCGCGCCGACTTCGGCCGCTTCGCCTCGATCGCCGATCTGAAGGAGCGCGTGCCGGGCGCGGCGGCCTTGGCTGCCGCGAAGCTGAAGGAGCTCGAGCTCTGGGCGACGCTCGGCTCGGGCACGGTCAGCGTCAACGATGCGAGCGCCGAGGAGCTTCTCGCGGCCGGCGTCACGAACGCGGCGGCCATCGTTCGCGCGCGTGAGACGAAGGGCGCGTTCGCGTCACTCGCCGACGCGGCGCTCGCGGCTGGCGTGTCGTCGGCGACCTTCGCGTCGCTCCACGGCGTGCTCGTCGCGCAAAGCCTCGAGTCGTTCTTCAACAGCCGTCCGTTCGGCGCGGCCGTCGGCGGCACCGGCTACGGCAAGATCACCGGCAGCCGCACGCTCGCGGCGACGATGGATCCTGGCAAGGTCAGCACGACGAAGGCGTCGGTCACCGTCGCCGCGCTCGACATGTTCAACCGCGCCAAGGCCGGCGAGAGCATCGATGTGGCGATGTACGGCATGAACGCGACCTCGCCCGAGTCGGCGGCGCTGATCGCGGCGGCCAAGCGCGGCGTCAAAGTGCGCCTGGTGCTGAACGACGACTTCAACGGCCCGGTCGCCACCGCGTTGAAGGCCATCGGGGTCGACGTGCGCATCCAAAAAGCGCGCACGATGCACGAAAAATTCGGCGTGTCAGGCGACGACGTGTTCTGGGGTTCGGCGAATTTTTCGGAGTCGTCGTCGACCAAGCACTCGGAAGATCGCTTCGCCCTCCGCGGCAACCCGGGCTTCGCGCAGTCGTTCAAGGCGCACTTCGAAGAGCTGTGGACGAAGTCGAAGCCGGCCTAGAACCGGCCCCAAATGTACTGATTCGTGACATCGTGGTGAAATAGGATCTCTTCCGTCTTCACCATGGTGCCGAGCAGCTTCGGGCATCGGTCGGCGCTCATCTGCTTCAAGTCGACGAACTTCGTCTGCACGTCTTCGCCGAGGAGCTGGGTCATCCACGCGCTGCCTTTGAAGTGGCGAATCGCGTCGTGAATGTTGCCGGGCAAGAAGCGCGTGCGCGTCCGGCGCGACTCGCTGTCGAGCTGCTCGGTCATCGGGCCTTCCATGCCGGTTTTGAACAGCGTGTAGAAGGTGAGGTACGGGTTGCAGTCCGGCGCCACGCTGCGCACTTCCACGCGCGCCGACTTCTCGTTGGCGAGCGGGATGCGGATCATCGACGTGCGATCGATCGCCGAGGATTTAATCTGGTTCGGCGCCTCGTAGTGCGGATCCAAACGCCGATACGCATTCACGCTCGGGTTCAAGAGCAGGCAGAGGTCGTTCGCGTTGTTCAGAATGCGATCGACGAAGCTCCAGCCGAGCTCGCTCAGGCCGTCCTGACCGTCTTTGGCGTAGAACAAGTTCTTCCCGCCCTTCGACAGCGACATGTTCGTGTGCATGCCGTTGCCGTTGATGTCGGCGACCGGCTTCGGCAGGAAGCACGCGGTCATGCCCATGTTCGCCGCGACTTGGCGCGCGATGAGCTTGTAGAGCTGCACTTGATCGGCCGAGATCAGCGCGTCGCAGTGCGAATAATTGAGCTCGAACTGCGCGGGCGCCACTTCCGGATGATCCTTCTCGTTCTCGAAGCCCATCGCGCGCTGCACTTCGGCGAACTTGTCGATGAACAAGCGCAGCGGGGCTTGCGGCAGCGTGTTGTAGTAGCCGCCGAGCGACGCGAACTTGAAGCCGGTGCGGGAGGTGTACTCTTGCTCGGCGTTCAAGCCGGCGAAGAGAAAGCCCTCGAGCTCGACGGCCACGCTCATCACCTGCTTCTCTTTGCTGTATAACTGGTTCGTTAAGTCGCGCAGCAGGCCGCGGAAGTCGGCGGGGTAGGTCGCCTGGCCGCGATCGTTGATCAAGCCGAAGATCAGCACCTTGCCCGGGCCGAAGACGTCGGCCGGTAGGAAGCGAAACGCACCCCAGTCCATCTGCAGGCGCAGGTCGGACTCTTTGACCTGCGAGAAGCCGCGGATCGACGAGCCGTCGAAGGTGAGGTTGTCGTACGACTTGATGAAGAACTTCTTGTCGTAGTCGAGCGCGTGAAAGCGGCCCTCCAAGTCGGTGAAGGCGATGGTCACCGCCTTGATGCGCTTGTCGTCCTGCAAGTACCTGAGCGCGCTCTCACGCAGCTCGTCTTGGGACTTGTGGGCCAACTGCTTCTCTTTGGCCTGCAGGTTGAGGACTTCGAGCTCCGCATAAGAATTCAGGTCTTTGATTTCCATGGCCCGTTCTTAGAGATAACTTTGCAGTAAATAGCAACAGACTGCTGCCGAATTATCCTAAACCAGCACAGAAAAAGGGCGACAAAGAGTAAGACCAAAGCCGCCGCGACGCAAGGGGCGCTCAAGCTTCGAAGGCGCCGCCGGAACGGACACCGGCGGTAGGCGTGGGAGGCGATCGGCGGGCCGTTGCGGCGTCTTCGAGGGCCTTGGCGCCTTTCGAACCATCTGCCGCGAGCTTCTTGGCGATCGCCGGGTCCTTCAAGAGCTCGCCGGCACCGGCGCGGAATTCGTCACGGTTGTCGCGCGGGATTTTTCCGTCTTTGACGAACTCATCGTAGAGCGCGATCGCTTTGTCGAGGTGCTCCCCCTTCTCGCCGGCAGCGAGACGCACCCATTCGCCGCGCACGCGCCAAGCCATGTCCGGGTCCATTTGCGCGAGTGCGGTGCGCAGGCTCTCCGGGTCTTTCAGCGCCCGCGCAGCGAGCGATCGTGCCACGAGCTGCTCGCCGGTC
This sequence comes from Deltaproteobacteria bacterium, assembly GCA_020848545.1. GTDB lineage: Bacteria > Myxococcota > JADLHZ01 > JADLHZ01 > JADLHZ01 > JADLHZ01. The sequence goes on from JADLHZ010000044.1 coordinate 82,692, forward strand.
GGGCCGAGCATGCGCTTCGCCTTCGCGGAGACGGTGACGAGTTCGTCCGGGGTGCGCGCTTTGTCCGCGTCGCCGATCAGCACCGGCGCGATGTATTGATTGCTGATCCCGGCTTGGCCGAAGCCCTTGGTGATGGCGGCGGCCACAGTCTCGTCGGGAGACTTCACCGCGTAGCGAGCGGCGGCCTGCGCCAAGTCCGGATGCGCCGCGGCGTAGGCGCCGAGCTGATCGCTGAATGCCAAGCGCGCCTTCTCGTTTTTCGGCAGCCTCTGGTCGACGTCCGACCAGTTCGCTCTGTCGGGCTTCACCTTCGACAGCGTCGCCTCGGCGTCGACCCGGGCACGCATCTCGGCGGGCTCGATCTTGTCGATGCTGCCGAGGCCCTTCTGGCCGTCGAGCGCGTGGAACGCGTAGCTCGCCATCTCGCGCTGCGCCTCTGGCCCCGCCTTTTGTGCTTGCTTCATGGCCTTGTTGAGCCGCGCCTGATCGAGCGGAGGTCCCATCGCTTGGGTCACCTCGCGCTGCATGTCGAGATAGGGCCTGTCGCTGAGATCGACGACGAAGTTGCCCTCCTTCATGATCGCCTTGGCGTAGTCGGCCGATTTCTTGGAGAGGGCGGCGTCGCCGGCCGCCTCGTTGAGCGCGTGGCGAAACTGTGGGTTCGAGCGCGCCTCGTCGACGACGGCGCGGTGATACACCGAGCCTGGACCCGCATCCATCAAGGCGAGAATCCTCACCTTCTCGGACGCGCTCATCTGGCTGCCGAGGATTTCATTCGCGGCGATCAGCTCGCCGAGCATGTCGTTCTTGTAGCTGGAACCGACGCTGAGGTTGAAGTGATCGACGGCGCTCGGTCGAATGCTCCGCGAGACGACTTGCGCGAAGACCGAGCGGTCCGGCTCTTTCAGCGCGATCGCGTCCATATAGATCTGCGTGACGCTGGCGTCGTCCTTCTTCATCGCTTCGAACAGGAACACGGCGGTCGCCAGGCCGCTCGTTTGGCGAATGTCCTTGCCGAGCGCCTTGTCGATGCCGTCCTCCATGCGCTCGGCGGCGACGGCGACTTTGTGCCACTCGGCGAGCGTCTCCTTCGACATGTGCGCCGGGTCTTGCGTGGCGAAGCGGTTGGCCAGCGCCACCTGCCGCAGCTCCAAGATCTCCTTGGCCGCCTTGAGCATGTCCGGATCCTTCGACTGCTTCGCGTCCGCGATGAACGCCTCGATGTTCGGCGGGAGATCACCGGTCGCGGCGATGTAGTCGAGGTCGGCGGGGATGACGATCTTCGTGTCCGGCGGGCTCACCCCTTCGTACGATTTCAGTGTCCGCAGCTCCGTCGTGGGGATGAACAGCTCTTGGCGCAGCTTGCCCGCGAGGGGCGCCTGGCCCCCGTCGAGTTGGTTGCGCCGAAAGTGCTCAGTGAGATACTGCATGACCACGCCGTCCGGCTGCTTGGCGGCGCCGGCGATGAGCGCGTCGTGGCTGAGCTTGTAGGCGCGCCCCATGAGATCGTCGAGTCGCTCGGGGTTGCGCATCGCGACCGCCGTCAGCACCGCGGCGACGCTGTCACCCTGGCCGTCCTTCGCGAGCGCCCGCACGAGATCGCGCTGCGCTTCCAAGCTGATCGAGCCGCCGTAAGCTTCGATGAGGGCGCGTTTGGCTTTTCCTTCCGGCATGCCGACGACGAGCTTGGCGAATTTCTCCTCGCCATACTCGTTGACCATCCAATACTTGACGGCCGGGCTCGCCAAGATGGTCTCGTTCATGAAGAGCGTCGTCGGATCCTTGATCTTCGGCTGGTCGAGCCAATCGCGAATCTCGCGCATGGTCTTCTCGGAGACGTCGTGCTTTTCGGGCCCAGCGTTCTTCAACGCCTTCGTCGAGTGTGTCTGCACCTTGTCGAAGTCCGGCACGACCGCGGGCGGCGGCTTCGGCGGCGCGTCGGCCTTCTTCTTGTTGTCTACTTTGCCGTCGTGATGCTCGTTCGCACGCACATGGACGCGCGGCTGCGCTTTCGTTGGGTCGACCATGGCCGGCGATCGTAGCAGCTCGAACGTCGCGCGGTCGAGTGCGCGATCGCGCAGGCCCGCTATTGCCCGAGCACCCACCCGCAATGTAGTGGCGGGCCCGCGAACGAGGTAGTCCGCCCGACCCGTATGAAGGGAGCGACCGTGGAAGAAGTGAAGGCGCACATCACCGGCACCGTCTGGAAGATCGAGAAGAAGGCCGGCGATAGCGTGAGCGAGGGCGACGTGCTCGTCATCCTCGAGTCGATGAAGATGGAGATGCCGATCGAAGCGCCATGCAGCGGCAAGGTGACGAAGGTGCTCGTCTCCGAAGCGCAGCCGGTGAACGAAGGCGACGTCGTCGTCGTCATCGACTGATGCGATTGAAGGACCGATGCTGAAAAACCGTTGGGTGCAGCTCGCGCTCAGTCTCCTCGTGAGCGCCGGGTTCATTTGGTACGCCGTCCGCGGCGTCGACTTCGCCCGCGTCGGGGCGTTGCTGAAGACGGCGAACTACCTCTACGTCCTGCCCACCCTCGTCGCGTACACGCTCTTTCAGTTCGTGCGCGTCTGGCGCTTTCGCTACTTGGCGGCGCCGGTGGCCGAGATGAGCTTTCCCGCGCTCTTTCGCATCGGCAACATCGGCATGATGGCGATCGCGCTCTTGCCGGTGCGCCTCGGCGAGTTCGTGCGGCCTTATCTCATGAAGCGAGAGTTCAACGTGTCGCTCACGGCGAGCTTGGGCCCGGTCGCGGCCGAACGCGTGATCGACGGACTGGTCGTGACGCTCGGCTTCTTCGCGGTGACGCAGTCGGGCCTCGCGATCCCGCCAGAGATGCGCCACGCCGGCCTCCTCGCGCTCCTCGTCTTCGTCTCAGCGGCGTTCGTCTTGGGCCTCGTGCTCATCGGTCACGAGACCGGCGCCAACTTTCTCCGCCGCGTCATCGCCGTCGTCTCGCCGCGCTTGGCCGATCGCGTCGTCACGCTCGTCACGTCCTTCGCCCACGGCTTGAGCGCGTTGAAGCGGCCGCGCGTGCTGCTCATCTACTTGTTCTGGACGCTGCTCTTTTGGGGCCTCTCCGGCATGTCGAACTGGACGCTCTTCGGCACGATGGGCATCGAGCTGCCGGTGATCGCGGGGCACTTACTGACGGCGCTCATGGTCATCGCGCTGATGCTGCCGTCGGGCCCGGGCTTCGTCGGCCCGATCCAGGCGGCGATCGTTTGGGGTCTGAGCCTCTTTGGTATCGACAAAGAGACCGCGTTCGCGTTCTCGATCTTGCTTCACGTGAGCTCGTTCAGCGTGACCATCGGCTTCGGGCTCTATTCGCTGCTCAGCGCGCACATCTCGATCTCGACGCTCGTCAAGGAGTCGCAGCAAGAAGCCGTGAGCTGAAACATGTCGAAGGCGTTCACCAAAGAAGAGCCGGGCGAAGACGAGCTCCCGGACGAGCTCGAAGAAGAGCAGAAGCCGCAAGGCAGCCCGGTCATCACCCGCGAAGGCTACGAGCGCTTGCAAGCTGAATTCGACAAGCTGTGGAAGGTCGAGCGCCCGAAGGTCACGAACGAAGTCATGTGGGCGGCGGCGCAGGGCGATCGCTCGGAGAACGCCGAGTACATCTATGGCAAGCGCCGCCTGCGCGAGATCGATCGTCGCGTGCGCTGGCTGAAGAAGCGCTTGGAGTCGCTAGAGATCGTCGAGCCGCACCCGGATCAAAAGGGCAAAGTGTTCTTCGGCGCCTACGTCGACGTGAAGGACGAGGACGGCAAGCGCTCGAAGTACCGCATCGTCGGCTCGGACGAGATCGACTTGAAGCGCGGGTGGATCAGCATCGACGCGCCGCTCGCCAAGGCGTTGCTCGGCAAGAAGAAGGGCGACTTCGCGCTCGTCTCGCGGCCGAAGGGCGAGATCGAGGTCGAGATCGTCTCCGTCCGCTACTGAGGTGGCTGAGGGGGTTGAGGCGCTCCGCCGTACGGATATTGGACGCCTTCCCACATGCTCGCGCCGAGCAAGAGAAACGCCTTGCCGAGGTGATCGTTCTCGATGACGAGGCCGTGGGGCGCGGTGGGATCGCTGAAGCGCACTTTGTTCGGTGGGTTCTTCGGATCGACGATGTCGAGGGTGACGAAGTCGTTCACCCCTGTGGCGTTCTTCGCGAGCTCGCGCGCCGCGGCGACGACGTCGGGCGTGAAGACGTCCGGGCGCTGATGGCTCATTTGCAGGAGCCACACCTCGAACTCCTCCTTCATCTTCGGCAGCGAGGTCGCCGGGTCGGCGAACTGGAAGGTCTTGCCCCACTCGTAGACGCCCACGCTGATGTTGGCGATGACGGTCACTTCTGTCCCCGGTCTCTTTTCGCTGACATAGTCGAGAAACCCGCGCAGCTGCGTGTCGAGCATCTTGGAGATGCCGACGCCCTGGTAGCGTTGGTCGACGGTGAACAGGGAGCGGCCGAGGATCAGATGGCCGTCGGCGGCGCGCGCCAAAGTCCGCTTGACAGTGGCGACCGGCGTGCCGTCTTTATCGACGAGCTCGAACGCCAGGCGGATACCGCCGGAACCCGTGGGCTCGAGTGCGACGAGCCTCGCGTGCATCCCTTCGATCGGCGGCGTGAACGCGGCTTCGAGGCCGGCGCGCGACAGCGGCAGCTTCCCGAAGATCTCCTGCAGCGCCGGGCCGTGCGGGCCGAGGTCGTCGCCGCCTTTCTTCATCGCGGCCGCGAGATCGGCGGTGAACGTTTTTTCGATGAAGGGCTTCACCCGCTTCGCATCGATCTTCACACGCTCTGGGCGGATCGCCTGCGGGCTCACCTTCAACTCGACGGCGCTCGCGATGTGGGAGGGCTTGCCGACCAACCAGTCCGCGTTCTTGCGCACCTCGGCGAGGCCGCGGCGGATGCCGTCGGGATCGAACGCGAAGCCGGCTTTTCGCTGCGCGTTCATCAGGCCGAAGATCGCGGCGCGCTCCTGGTCGTTCTTCGCTTCGCCGAGCAGCTTCTGCACTTCGCTCATGGCGCCACGGCCTTCGTTCGCGCCGCCAATCCAGGTGAGCATCTTCTCGAGGACGAACTGACCGTTGAACGGCGGGCCGGCGTCGCCGTCCCTCATGCCGCGCGCCATGAGGTCAGCGATGAGCGCGTCATAGCCGTTCATCTCCCGCTGCGCCCACTCCGAATGCGCCTTTCGCGTGGCGTCGTTGCGGACGTCGCCGCTGCCGCGATGGGCGGCCATGGCGTTGCGCGAGCCCAGTCCCTCGACGGCGACGCTCTCGCCGAACATCGCCTTCATCACTTTGCCGAACGCTTCCGCTTTGGCGGCGTCTTGCTTGGCCCACTTCCCGAAGAGCTCGAGGTTGGCGACCGCCCCGTCGCCACCGTGGACAGCGTAGCGCAAGAGCCCGTCGGCGCCGGTCGCGCGCACCCACTCCGGCAGCGTTTTGTACGCCGCCCAGCGCTTTTGGAACGACGGGTCTTTGATCATGACGGCGGCGTCACGCGCGAGCGCCGATGACGCGCCGCCGGCCATGAACACGCGTGCCCCTTGCGCCGTGACGTTCTCCATCAGCAGCGAGACGGCTTTGGCGTCGCCGTACGCTGCCGTATAGAGCGTGATCGCTTCGCCGTGCGCGTGCTCGGCGCGGGACCGTGCGGTCGGATCGAGATCGCTGAAGCGGACGCCTGCCGGCGCTTGACCGCCGGTGCCGGGCTTTTGGGCGGCGTCGTTCTTCGCCGGCGCGGACTTCATGGCGTCATCGATGATCGCTTTTCGGACCTCGGGCTTGGTTGCCAGCTCGGCGATCGTCAGCTGCTGCTTCCTGCCGCTTTTTGCCTCGTACTCGAAGCCGCCCTTCGTGATCTTCGTCTGGTAAAAAGTCTCGCCGTCGATCTCGATCGGCACGCCGTGGAGCACGGAGTCGTCGAACTCGAGCTTGGATCGGTAGGGCTCGTTGTCGGCGGCGTGCTGTTGATACTCGGGCAAGGCGGCGACGTCGGGGATCGCCATTTCGAGCGCGGGGCCCTGGCCGCTGTCCGGGAAGAAGATGATCGCTTCGCCGTCCGGGTGCACTTTGTAGGCGGTGTACGTCTCGCCGTCGACTTCGACCTTGGTGCCGTAGGCGACGCTCGGATCTTCATAGATCTCGCGCACGTCCGAGCTCGCGGTCTTGGTGCGCAAGAGGTGCTTCACTTCGGGGAGCTCGGCGAGGGTGCGCGCCGGCAGCGACAGGCGCTTGTCCGAGCCTGCGAGCTTCAGGTTGTAGCTGCCGTCACTATTGCGCGCGACGACCTCGTACATCTTGCGGTTGATGGTGACGTGGGTGCCGAGCAGGACATCCGGGTCGGCGTCGATCGCCAAGTGCGTCTTCGACTTTGGCGCGGTGGGGTCGGGGATGCCGAGGCCGGTCGTCGCTGGCGAGCCGTCGAATTGCCGCGGCGCCGGCACGTTGTCCGGGAGGAACACGATGTACGGCCGGCCGATGACGCCGTCGGCGCTCGGGCTCGGGAAGCGGAACACTTCGTCGAGCGGCATCCACGCGCCTTCGGGGTGCTTGCTGCGAAAGTTCGGATCCGGATCGAAGACGTGCACGAGCTCTTGGCCGGTGTCGGGATCGATCTTGATCTCTTGCAGCCAGAGCTGGTGATGCCCGCCAGCGGCGTAACCCGTCGATGCGAGCACGCCGTTTTCGTCGGTCTGCCAGCGCACGCCGATCGGGACGGGCTTGCCGTCGGCGAGCTGCGCGCGGATCGTCGCCTTGACGTCGGCTTCGTTCGTGCCGCCGAGGCTGTGCATGGCGTACTTTTCGCCGGTGACAGCTTCCAGGTGCATCATGATGTCCGGGTGCTCGGTGAGGAACATGCCGCGGTGCACCGCCGGCAGCTCGACGTGGCTGTCGGTGCGAATGCGCGACGCGGTCTTGCCATTGACGGCGATGACGTAGTCGCCGCCGACGACCTTCGCTTCGATCTTGAGCTTCTGAAAGATGCCGCGCCAACCCTTCACGCGGAACTCGGGCGGGTTGCCGGCGACGACGACCTCGTAGGTCTTCGTGCGACCCTTGCGATCGAGCACCTCGATGGTGAACGACTCGCCTTTTTTCGTCTGCAGGAGCGCCGTGATGGCGTCGGGCGCCTGCAGATCGCTCGCGTTGAAGATGATCTTGTCGCCTTGAATCATCGCCGGCGCCGCGCGCGTGTAGTCGGCGATCGCCGAGAGATCGTGCGTCTTCGAGGCGCCGCCGCCTTGCGCGAGCCATAGCGCTTGCAGCTGCGCGACCTGCTTTGGATCGCTCGTGAAGACGTAAGCGAGATCCGGCGCGCGCGCCCCGAGGCCCCACTGCGCGGCGGTCGGCGCGCAAGAGTCGAGCATGTGCTGGTAGAGGCCCTTCATCGACAGCGCCTCGGCGAGATCGTGGCGGTCGACGTTCTTCAGCTTCTCGAAGGTCGCGGCGATCTTGTCGACGTCGGCGCCGTTGGCGAACATGCGCGCGACGGCGTTCGCGTGCTCCGGGCTCTTGTTCGCGGCGTCGGCATAAAGGTTCGCCCACTCGCTCAGCGCGACCTCATTGCCTTGCTCGTGCAGCTTCGCGAGGCGCGCTTCGAAGCGGCGCTGCGTCACCGGCGGCAGCGCCGAGAGCGCGAGGCCAGATTTTTGGTAGGCGATGTGATCCAGCGCCACGAGCTCGGTCTTGCCGGTCTTCAAGTTGCGCACGCGCGCCTTGTCGCCCTTGATGCTCTCGAGCACGAAGTCGCCCGGGTCATCCTTGAAGACGAGCTCGCCTTCGACCTTCGTCTCCCGCTTCACGCGTACGCGCGGCTGCTCGAAGAGCGTATTCAATTGCGCGCCGGCGCCGTCGTAGAGCTTCTTCGCCGACATCGTGACTTCGCCGCCGCGGGTGCGCAGCTGAAATTCTCCGTTCGCAAAGCCCGTGACGACGTAGGGCTTGCCGTCGATCTGGAGCGACGTGCCGATCACCCGGTGCGGGTTCGCTTCCAGCATTTGGCTCATCGGCACCTTCACGGTGCCCGAGTCCGTGCGGAACTCGGCCTGGCCGTGGACGATGCCGGTGAAGACGTGATCTTTGCCCTTGGTCTTCTCGGGCAAGTGGAAGCCTGCGTCGTTCGCTCCTGGCGGTCGCGGCGCTTCTTTGGGCGGCGGCGCGTTCTTGAACGGCCCGTCCGGAATCGGCGTCGCTTTTCCCGGCTTCTTCGGCGCGGTCACGTCGATCGCGGGCGTTTGCTTCGCGATCGCCTTGGCGAGGTCCGGGTTCTGCTCGAGCAAGAGCGATGCCGGCACGCGCACCGGGTCGGCGCCGTCTTTGGCGACGATGACCGCGTCGCCGTCGACGCTCTTGATCTTCCAGGTCGGCTTCGCGTCCGCGCTTTCGCCGGGCACGCGCACGTGCGGCTCTTCGGTAGCGCCACGCACCCTTGGCGTTCCGGGCTCGGTCGCGACGCTCTGGATGAAGCCGGTGATCGCGCCCGACGCCCACGCTTCTGGATCCAACGGATCGCGCGTATAGCCGATCGCGTTCATGAAATAGTCGTAGCCAATCTGCTCGCCGATCCCGATGCCGGCGCCGATGATGTGGCCAGGCAGACCTTGCACCGGGTTGACCGCATAGATCGGCGCCGTGACGATCGCGCGCAGCATGTCCCACTTCGAACCCTTGAGCGTCGAGATCGCTGCGTCGTAGTTGCCGTCCGACCACTGCACGGTGGCGTTGACGATGTTGTTGATCCCGCTCGTGCCGGCGTTCGTCAGGCCGAGCGTCGCAATGCGCGAGAAGGCGCTTGCGCCCGGGCCGCCGAGCGCGGGCATGGTGACGCCGAGGCCGGCGATCGACAGCGATGCGCCGAACGAAATGAGCGCGCCGGACTGCGTGTCCGACCACACCTTGCTCCAGTCGACGTGGCCTTGGAGCGATTGATTGAGGATGCTGCCGTACGCCGCGACGCCGGTGCCGGCGAAGGTGCCGGCGACGAGCCCGAGGCCCGCTGCGGCCCAGGTCGATCCGCCGACGAACGCGAAGCCCGCGCCGGCGCCGACCTCGATCGCGCCGCCGGCCGTCAGGAACGCGACCGACTCCGGCGCCGCCGCGCCCATCGTGATCACCGTGGCGGCGATCGCGACGAGGCTCAACCCGACGATGCGCGACACCGCCGAGATCTTGTCGAGCGTGGCGTTGAAGTCGTCGATCTCGGCGTTCGTCGCTTCGAAGACGAGCGAGCCCAAGTACTCCATCTTCGCGCGCAGCTTGGCGAGCTCCGCGAGGTTCGCGGGAGGGGCCTGCTTCTCACCCTTCGCCGGCACCGGCACGTCCTTCAGCGCCGTTTCGAGCGCGACGATCGCCTCTTCGTAGTCCTTCAGCAGCTTGTCGTTGACGTCGATGCCGTACTTGTCGTCCTTCGCTTTGGCGTACTTCAAGATCGAGTCGCGTTGGTGCTCGATCTCGGCTTCGTAGTGCCAGCGCTTGAACTCCTTCGAGCCGCGCCGAATGATCATCTGCGCGCGGTCGTCGATCGACAGCATGCCGCCGCCGAGCACGCCGGCGACGATGGTCTGGCCCTGGCGGTCGAACTCCTTGATGAGCTTGCCGAGCTCCTCGGCGCCGTAGCGCGCCTGAAACTCAATCTGCACCCACTGCATCTGCTCGGCGGTGAGGTCCTGCGTGTAGAAGCGGACGTTATTGATGTTCTTGTCGGCGAGCGCCTTGTGGATCCGCTCGGCGGTCTTCGCGCCGTCCTTCCAGTACACGGGCGGGAGCTGCGCGAGCCCTTCGACCTTCGCCTTGTGCATCTTCGCCGCTTCGACCATCAGCCGCTTGCTCTCGACCGGGTCTGCGACCTTCTTCGCTTCGGCGACCGCTTTTTGCAGCTCGCGCTCGGCCGCTTGCCGCTTCGGCGCGTCTTCTTCGGCCTTGTCGCGGTAGCGCTCGGGCCATTGCGAGGCGCCGAGCATCACCGTCTTGAACTCGAAGGGCTTGCCGCCTTTTTCGCCGAGGTTCTTCTCGAAGCCCTCGAGCCACGAGACGATGTTCTGCAGGTCGCCGCGCTGCATCGTCGTGAACTGGTTGTCCGAAAAACCGATGCGCAGCTCGGGCGCGTTTCTTAGCAGGAGCAGCGCTTCGCGCACGTCGGTCGGGAGCGCGGTCTTTGCGAGGATGCGCGTGATGTCGTCCCAGCGCAGGCCGGAGCCGGGGGGGGTGAGCAGGTTGGGCTCGTTGTTGTCGAGCCAGGTGATCAGCGCTTGCATCTCCGCCGACGAGATCACCTGCTCGTCGGCAGCGGCCGCGTTCATCGCCACAGACGCCGTCGCGCTCGTCTTCGTGTCTTTGCCGCCGGCGGCGAGGCGCGCGAAGTACAGGCGGTTGTCGGTGTCGAAGGTCTCGAGCCCGGGCTTTTGGAATACCTGCCCGAACAGCTTCTGCAGCTCGGCGTACTTCTCGGGGAACTTGGCCCAGTCGACTTCGCCCTTCTCGGTGCGCGGCAGCTCCGGCGCCTTCAAGCCCCGGTTCGTCAGGTAGGTGTGCAGCATGCCGTAGGTGCCGGCTTCGATGCCGCGCACTTGGAACATATAAACGTCGAAGAAGCGCTTGGTGCGGCCGAAGTCGGTCTTGTGCTTGTCGTCGTAGAGCGAGATCGGCCCGACCTTGATGAAACGCGTGCCGGTCTCTTTGTCGGTGCGGCTCGGCTTGGCGCCTTTTGGCAGCTCTGCGCCTCTTGGATACGGCACCTCGAACTCGAGCGTCGGGTTGCCGCCGGGGAAGGTGAGGCCTTCCAGCGGGAGCGCCGTGTTGACGCGCTTGATGTTGGCGACGAAGTCGCTCGTCCACGCATCAGGATTCTTGTTGCCGTCCTCGCCGCCTTTGACGGCGAGCTTGTCGTCTGGCCCGCCGAGGCCGAGCATGCCGTTCCACTCGCTCATGAAGCCGTCGATCGCTTTATGGCGATTCGTGACGTCTTCTTTGGCGGCCTTCAGCGCGGTGATGACGTCGCGGAGATTCTCGATTTGCTGCGCGAGCGTCGCCGGCTGCTGGCCTTTGGCGGCGGGGAGGTAGCCGCTCAACGTGCGCTCGGCGGATTGCTTCAACAGGCGCAGCGACAGCGGCAGCTCGGTGTCTTTCTTGCCCTTGATGTCCTTGCGCGCGAGGATCGCCTTCGCCTCGTCCCGCTTCGTCTTCAGCGCTTCTTTCTGCTTCTCGGCGTCAGCGATCGCCGCGTCGTAGTCTTTGGCGAGCTTGTTCAGCTGCGCGTCGTTATAGGAATTGAGCGCCATCGGCGTGTCGAGCACGAGCTTGGCGCCCGCTTGGTACGCTTCGTCGCCCTTGCCTTGCGCTTCCACGTTCGGGAGAGCGAGATGAACGGTGAGCGTCTTCGTCGCGATCTCGAGATCGCTCATCACCGTAGAGAGCATGCCGGCGAGCATGTCGTCGGTTCCGCTCAGCTTCATCCATTGCGCGAAGCCATCGTCGGTCCTGGCGCGCTCTTTCAGCTCGGCGCGGTATTTGACGATCTCGGCTTTGCGCGCTTCCAGCCCGTCGGCGACGGCGTTCCAAGCTTTGAAGTCGAGCGGCGCGGTAGGGCCGGCTTTTTGCTGCGCGAGCACGGCGTCGGAGAACGCGTCAGCGTCTTTGCTGCCCGCTTTGACGAGGCCGAGCGCCTTCGGCATCACCTCGGCCGCGTAGGCGGCGTCGGTCTTGACGGTGGCGTCGAGGACCTCGAGCTCTCTCTTTTGCGTGGCGATGTCGCCACGACCGCCGCTCATCGGCGCGCGCGCATCGAGATCGATCTTCTTCGGATCGATGCCGGCCGCGGCGAGCGCGGCATCGCCGCCGTACTCGCGGATCACATAGGCGAGATCGCGCCGATAGACAGGCAACATCTTCGCCGGCAGGCCGTCCGGCGGGTGGTTGTAGGCGTCGATCGTCTTGGCGAGCACAGTGGCATAGCGGGCATCGAGCGCGGCGAGGTCTTTTTGTGCTTTGTCGACGGCGTCGATCGCGCCCTTGGCCGCAGACTCGAGCTCGTCTTTCCACTTCTCGATGGCCGCGATCGCGCCGGCGCGCGCTTGTTTGTCTGCTTGCGGGTTCGCGAGCACTTTCCAGGCTTCGCGCAGGGATGGATCGGCGTAAAACGCTTCGACGGCGCGAGCGCTCTCGGCGGCGCCTTGGGCCCGCTCGAAGGTGTTCGCCCCGTCGAGCGCGGCGAAGTCTTGCGCCAACACCGGCACGCCGCGCTGGCGCAAGGGCTCGGTGAAGCGCGGATCGACGTAGTGCGATTCGAGGTAGGAGATGCGCGCCCCGTCGCGCGTCCAATCGAAGTCCTTCTGCATCGCCAAGTAGCTGATGCGCTCGCGCCGCTCGAGCTTGTCGAGGAAGGTCTGCCGATCTGGCTCCGCGATCGATGCGAGCATCGTCTCGATCGCGTTTTGCTTCACCTCCGGCGTCTTGCCGCGGATGAGCATGGCGACGGCCGACGCTTTGTCGTCGAGCGAGAGCGACTTGCCGGCGACGGCCAAGAAGCGCGTGCGGTTCTTGTCGTCCAGGCGATCGAAAATCGCCTCGAAGCTGACGCCTCGCTCTTTGGCCTTGTGCACGAACTCGACGAACTTCGGATCCGCCTTGTCCGGAAACGAGTCGACGATCATGCGGTCGACGACGGGCTCGCTGAGCTTGTCCGCGCCGAGCGCCGAGAACAAGCGGCCGATCAACGCGAGCAGCCAGTTCCAAAAGCCGGGCGCGTGGCTCGCCTTCAGCGCCTGCGCTTTTTCGTCGCTGGTCGCAGCCGGCAGCGTTTTTTCGAGCCACACCTTGCGCGTCTTGTCCGAGCTCAGCTCGTTGATGACGCGGCCGTAGTCGACCTTCCGGTTCTTGAGCTCGTCGAGCAGCACCCGCGCGCGCAATTTCTGGTCGGCGGGGCTGCGCTTCGGCTCACCTTTCTCGACGTCGCCTTCGATGAAGATGCGGACTTCTTTGGCGATCCATTCTTCGTCCTTGCCGCTCGTCGCGCCGAAGATCTTGGTCGCGATGCTCCCCGCGAGCGAGGAGGCCACGACCTGCACGTCGCCCGCGCCGAAGTCTGGCGGGGCGTCGCCGGTTTGTCCGCGGCGGAGCTTCGGATCGTAGGTGTCCGGATCCGGCTCCTCGCCGACGGGCCCCTCGGCGACCCGCCTGGCCCTGGCGACGGGGTCGTTCTTGGGCGGCAGCTCGACGCGAGAGGTGGTCCGTGGAGGCGGTTTCCCAATGATTTCGCCGGTCATGCGTTTGGCTGACTCCTCGTCACCGTTTAGACGCTCTTTCGCTCGCCTTTTCGCAACGATACCACGCGTTCGAGCGAAAACCTTGGTCATGCCCATCACACCCGTAGGTTCCGCTGCCGCTGGTTCCGTCACCGCGACTACGCCCACCACGCCGACGCCGGCGCCGCAGACCACCGCGCCGCCGCTGCAAACGCCGCTCGGGCCGAGTGCGGCCGCCGCCGGTCAAAACGCGAAGAAGGTCACCTTCACCGGGCTCGGCGCTGCGTCGATGACCGCGAGCGCGACGACCAACCGCTTCGCGCGTGATACCTCGTTCGACAACTACACGACGACCGGCAATGGCCCCGTCGGGCGCGGCTTCGTGCGCGCCGAAGCGACGCCGATCCCAGGTGGCTGCCGGCTGAAGCTGAACAGCTTTCACGGCTCGCACAACGACTCGCTCACCGTGTGGCTGCTCGCCGAGGTCTTGGACAAGAAGACGAACCAGCTGCGCACGATCACACTGTCGGTGCTGGCGCAAAACGCGAACTTGAACGGCACGACTTACCGCGGCGAGCACTACTTCGATCTCGATTACGCCGAGATCAACAAGTTCCTGCAAGCGCGCAACCCGGCGCTGCAGATCGCACCGGGCACGACCGAGCTGGCCGTCGCCGCGCAGTGGAGCATCGGCCACCAAGCCGGCGGTTTTGGACGCGGCGGTAACTTCCGCCTGCCGATGCCGCAGGGCCAAGCGCAAAACGTCGTCAGCGTGCGCGCGAACACGGCCGTCGGATCGAACAACGCCGATCTGCCGCTCGACATGCAGGTCGCGTACCCAGCCGCGCTCGAAACGGCGCTGCCGAAGCTGAAGCGCGGCGGCAACGTCGTCTCGCGCTTGGAGAGCGAGCTCAAAGGCTCCAGCACCAAGCAAGAGATGCTCGCGGCGATCAAGGAAGCCTATCGCCTCGCCGGGCTCGTACACGCCGGCAAGGAGCACGAGGTCGAAAAGATCCTCGGCAAGGATTGGACGATCGAGCCGGTCAGCCGCTACTGGCTGAAGGACGACGGCACGACCACGCAGGGCAGCGCCGGCCGCGGCATGTTCAAGGGCTTTCGCGTCGACGGCGACGGCTTCCCGATGCAAGATCCGATGGTCGATCGCTACATGGACGACGGGCAGCTCGGCATGACGCGGCTCGAAGGCGCGATCCGCCTGCGCTCGAACAAGGCCGCCACTGGCATCAACGTGAAGCCCGGCGGCGGCCGCAGAGACGACAAGACGAGCATCACCCAGCGCATCGAAGTCGGCCTCGAGCTCGAGCCGAACGCGACCGTGCAAGACGCGGCGACTGTGCTCTCGAGCCTCGCGAGCGGGCAGTGGTCGGGCACCATCTTCAACCACGCGCAGAAGCAGGTGCGAAAGCTCGATCAGAGCCTGCAGCTCTCGGCGGCGCTGCAACCATGGGTCGACATCACGCAGGAGCGCCACAAGTTCACCGTGAAGAACAAGGTGACCGGCGTGGAAGTCGAGCTCTCGCTCGACAAGGTGTTCTGCAAGACCTTGCGCCCGCAGCACCAAAACGCAGACGGCACCGCCAAAGAAGCCGAGTTCTACGTGCTCGAAGCCGAGCTCGATCACTTGCAGTTGCAGAGCAGCAACCAAAGCACGTACGTCTCCGGCACGCAGGTGCAGAGCGGGGCGTTTACGACCGACGCGCAGCAGGATCAGTGGCTGAAGCAGACGACGCCCGACGTCACGATGGACATCGAGCCGCGCCTGCACGAGATCACCGACCTCGACAACGAGTCGTTCCGCCAGACGACGTCGTACAGAGCGTTCGAAGGTCTGTCGAAGAAGCTCTTGCCGGCCCTGTTTCCGAGCGGCCTCCAGCCTGGCCGACAAAAAGCGGCGCAGGCGGCCGAAGCGATGGGCCTCGTCAACTTCGACCCAAAGAAGATGAAGGCGAGCCTCGAGCGCTTCGTCGAAGACGCCGGCTTCGAATGGACGCCGCAGCTCGACCAAGCGGCCGACGCCGCGGTCGCCGATCCGGTGAAGCGAAAGGCGATCGACCTCGCGCTCGGCACCAGCGGCGCCGCGGGCGTCTACAACGTCGTCACGCAGCAGCTCGGCGCGAACCTGCTCGCGTACGATGGCAAGCGGCTGAAGGCGCGGATCGAAGGGCGCTTGGAAGCGCTCGGCTACACGAGCACGCCGGCGATCGCTGCGATGGTCGACAAGATCACGACGACGAACCTTCCGCCGCAGAACCTCGAGGGTTACTTGGCGCAGATGGCCCAGCGCGACGACGCGAACGTCCTCTATGACATCGCGCGCTTCGTCGGCGTGGCGCCCGCGCCGGTGCCGACGCCTTCGCCGGCGCACTTGTTCACGCTGGCGCGCGAGGCAGCGTTGGCGACGCGGCTCGAGCAGCAGAGCATCGACCCTGCCCAGGCCAAAGAGATCATGAAGTTCTTCGAAGCAGCGGTCGCGGCGGGGGAGGGCATCTACCAGATCCGCGCCGCCATCGAGGGGTTCCATTCGGCGAGCTGCGAGCAAGTGATCCAGCGCGGCAAGTACACCGGCAAGGCACCGATGTTGCGCGCCTCGGTGACCGCGCTCACGACCCGCGCCGACGCCGTGTTGAAGAGCCAGTTCGTCGCCGTGGACCAAGGTGTCAAAGACGTGCTCGCGAAGATCGCGGCGACGCGCCCGCTGGCGGCGGCGCTGCAGCTCGCGTCGAACCTCACGGTGCAAGGCGGCGCCGTCCTCGAGCGCGAAGCGAAGGCGCTCGGCATCCCGTTCACGGCGAGCTACGATTGGACGGCGTTCGATGCGAGCTTCAAGCCGACCTTGCAGGCGTATGCCATGCAAGCGACGCCGGCGCTCGCCACTTTCCTGCGCTCGTGCTTCCAAGCCGGTGTCCCGGCGCAGACTCTGACGCGCGTCCTGCAGACGGCGAGCAATGGCGATCTCGCGGCGGCGCTGCGCCAAAACAGCGTGTTCATCGTCGGCCTGACGGTGCCGGCAATCACCTACGACAAGGTCGCCGCGCAGCAGACCATCACGCAGCGGCTCGGCCAGCAGGCGCCGATGTTCAAGAAGGCCTGGCTCGATAAGACGATCGACAAGATGCTGGACCTCGGCGTCGCTCCGACCGCGATCAGCAACTACTTGAGCTACGTCCTTGCCTACGGCGAAGCGCAGGCGCTGGCGAGCGCGGCGTTGCCGCATCTCGCTGGCCAGCTCCCGGCGGTCGAGCTCGACGCCGACGGCATCGGCACCTACTTGAAGGCCCGCTTCGGCGCGCAGTGGACCGCCGCGCACGAGCAGTACGCAAAGACGGCGCTCGCGGCGATCGTGCAGAAGCAAAACGCGATCGTCGGCTCGATCACGAGCTGGTACTACCCGTCGCAAGTGACGGCATGGCTCAAACAGCAATCCGGAATCGCGGCGCCGCCCGGCGTGTAGTAGGCTCGTCGTCGGATGCTGCTCACCGACTTTTTCGTGCAGGGCGTCGAGCGCTTCGCGCCGCAGCTGAAGGTGCGCTTGCAGCCGGGCCTCTCGGCGCTGGCGCCTGTCACGGACGACACCTTCATCGCCATGCTCACCGAGCTCTTTTATTCGGAGGGATTCGATCCGATGAGCCGCTTCGCGACGGCGCCGAGCGAAGCCGTGCGCGTCGGCTGCGTGATCACCGACGAGCGCGCGGGCAGCTTCCGCCTCATCCGCGATCTGAAGACGGCCAGCGCGCAGCTCGCGAAGGCCGAGAACGGCCAGTATCAGCCGGTCGCCAGCGGCGCGCGCGAGGTCTCGCAGCGGCTGCGCAGCGAGCTGTCGGTGCCGGCGCGCGACGTCTTCGAGACGCTCTTCGTGCTCGACGCCAAGCAGTTCCCGGCGGCGCCGTCACGTTCAGCGCCGCCGCCGCCCGTGCTCATGGCGCAGCCGCTCTCGCTCTTGTTGCCCGAGACGGTCGCGCGGCGGCCTGCGGTCGAGGTGCAAGCGGAGCTCATCAAGCTGCGCCAGGCGCGCGACGCCGTGCTCGGCATCGAGAAGCTCGAGTACGAGCTCGACGGGCTGCAGAAGAAGCGCTTCAGCTTCGACGAGCTCGCGCAGAAGCGGAGCGCGTTTCGCGATCGCATCGCCGCGCTCGAACGCGAGCTTGGCCAAGGCGCTGCCCTCGACGCGTTGCCCGCGGACTTCACCGCGTTCGTGCAGAGCTTCGCCAAGCTGAAGCAGAAGTATACGGACGATCGCGGCAAGTTGCTCGACGAGGTGACGAAGATGGAGGCCGAGGGCGCGCCGCCAGCGCCGACGTCGCTCTTGCAGGACGGCAAGTTCCTCGGCGGGATCGGCGGCGGCGCGGTGATGCTGGCGATCGCCGCGTTCCTCGACGGCGATCTCCGCCTCATCGGCTTGCTCGACATCGCGCCGTTCGGGCTCGCCGCGGTGCAAGCGTTGGGCACGGTGAACGAGCTCGAAGACAGCGAGCGCTACGGGCTGCGGCTGCGCGCGTTGAAGGAGCGCGTGAAGCGGCTGGAGCAAAAGTTCGAGAAGGACTCGTCGGTCGTGCGCGACGCCGTCCGCCGCTTCAAAGCGGAGTCTGCCGATGACGTCGTGCAACAGCTCGCGCGGCGCCAGGCGGTGAAAGCCGAGCATGCGCGGCAGCTACAGCTCGCGCAAGCGTTCGATGCCGGCGAAGGCCAAGCGCTCGAAGGCGGAGAGCTACAGGCCTTGAACGAGCGCATCGCCGAGATCGAGGCGCAGCTCGTCGGCGCGGCGAACGGCGGTGATCCGCGCGACATCGATCGGCGCGTCGCCGCGCTCGAAGCCGAGCTGTCCGGCGCGCCGGCGGCGCCCTTGGCGTTCGGCGCCACGCCGGTGACGGGCGCGGCGGTGAGCGCATCGCCCGTGATCACGGCGCCTTTTCTGTCCGTGCTGCGCGCCCTCGCCGACGCCAGCGGCCTCGATGTCGCCGCGACCGCGCAGCAGCTCTCGCCCCGCGCGGGTGCGTATGCCGGACGCCTCGTCTCGCGGCCGAACACCGAGCTCACGCTAGACGAGCGCGGCGACGCGAGCTTCGGCGGTGCGGCGTACGCTCAGCTCCCCGGCCCCGAGCAGCACGCGCTCTACTTGTCGGTGCGCCTCGCGGCCTACGAACAGATCGCGGCGCGCCACGCGTTTCCGCTGTGGATCGATCGCCTCGCGCGGGTCGCCGACCTGCCGCACGAGGGCCTGCCGGCGTTCTACGCGCACCTCGCCAAGCGATCGCAGGTGTTCTTGCTCGGCGAAGACGGCGCCGCGCTCGCCAGCGTCGAGCAGCGGATCGCGCTCGCGTGAAGCCCCCGAGCGGGAAGACCAGCACGCGAACGAAGGGCGCTGCCGCCGAAGCGTTCGCCCGCAGGCTGCTCGAAGAGGCGGGCTATCGCGTGGTCGAGATGAACGCGCGCACGCCGCTCTGGGAGCTCGACGTCATCGCGTGGGACGAAGACACGCTCTGCTTCATCGAGGTGCGCAGCACGAAGGATCTCGCGTTCGGCGGACCGCTCGCGACCGTTGGCGCCGACAAGCGGCGGCGCGTCGTCCGCGGCGCCCGCGCCTGGCTCGCGCACCACGAGACGGCGCCGCCTGCGCGCCCGTGGCCGCCGGCGGTGCGCTTCGACGTGCTCGGGATCTGGGGCGAAGACGGCGCGCGACAGCACGAGCTCGTGCGCGGCGCGTTCGACGCCGGCGGGTAGCGTCTCTGGCGATGGCAGACCCCGCGAGCGGGGCTTGAAGGTTGGCGCCGTGGCTCGAGCGGTTGACCGCGACCACTTGATCTTCGACATCTGTTGTGTGCCCGTCCGGTCATGGCGCGTCATAGAAAGGGCAATGCGCATAGCCCTACGCTTCCTCGGCATCGCGATCGAGTCACCCGCATCGTCGCCGCCAGTGTGATTGTGGCGGACGTCGCCGCGTGCATCGCGATCGCGATTGCCATGGTGCTTTATCCAGGTGGCACGGGTGAGCATCCGCATCTCGTGGGCCATGCGTTTTGGGAGAACGTTCTCTGCGATCTCGCGCAACCCATCGCCTTCAATGGTCAACCGAACGACGCGGCACGACCGTTCGCGCAGTTTGGGACCGCCCTCGTGTTCTTGGCCGGCGGCCTGACGAACCTGCTCGCGCCGGTGGTCATCGACGATGCGCGCGCAGCCAGGCTTGGTAGACGCTTCGGCGTGCTCGGCGCGCTCGCGGCCGTGTTTCTCCCCGCGTTTCCATCCGAGCTCTACCCGCTCATGCATTCGCTGGTCGTCTTGCTCGCCGGTCCCTTCACCCTGACGGCGTGCGTATTCTGGGTGGGCGGGTTGCGACGCAGCCGTTCTGCGCCGATGCACTTGCGCTGGTTGAGCATGGGACTTGCCGCGTCGACGGCCCTGGCGTTCTTCGCCTGGGTCGGGTGGTTTGCGCGCATGGGCATCGAGCGGTCGGCCGGCTCCGACACGGCTTTTCCCGCGATGTTCGTTGCACCACTGCAGCGCGTCGCGCTCATTGGCTTCGTGATCTGGATCGCCGAGGTCGGCAGAATTGCCTTCGCGGTCGCTCCACCGCTGTCGCAAGCCGCAGAGGTCGGTGAGTCTCAGCCCGCGACGCGTCGTCGCGTTGGCCGCGGTGCTACTCGAGCGTGAATTGCACCGGCTTTTTCGGCGGGTTCGATATCGGGTCGTCGTAGAGGACCGGCGGACTGACGCGGCGATCGGCGGCACCGCAGCCGGCGAAGCTCAACCTGCCGACGCCGCACTCGAGCCACGCGTCGACCGTGGCGCCTGGGGTCAGCGCCGCCGGTCGAGTAAATCCGCTGACAATGCGGCTGCGCCCCTCGTTTTGCAGCTCGAGCGTTCCGTCTCCGAGGCTGACGGCGTTCCCCAAGACCGGCGAGCGCGGCAGGCCGATTCCTGTGGTGTTCTCGACCGAAGGGTTGTCGTCGTTGCGGCTCATCAACACCTTGAGCTCGGCGCCGAGCACACGGCGCTGTGCATCGGAGCGCAGCGAGTAGAGCGCCAAGCCCAGGTCGAAGTTCTGCTTGCACGCCGGGGGCAGCGGGAACTCTCCGCCGCAGCGCGCATCGGTGACGACGCCAAGGGGATCGTAACCGCTGCCGGCCACCGTTCCGCGGTAGTATTCTCGCCGCAGGCGCTCGTCTTTCGGATGCACGATGCCCACGAAGGTGACGTTCGGCGCTTCGATGACGTTGCACGGTGCGAGCGAGCCCGTGCCCGACAGATCGTGGGGTCCCGAGTCGACGAGCGGGTCTTTGGCCGAGCACGAGGTGGCGGCGCGCCCGCGGAGGACGCCGTCGAGGTCGAAGACGAGATCGAGCGTATAGTCCGTTTGGCTGTTGATCATCTCTTCGTTGATCTTCACCGGCGCGAAGAAGGCGAACACGGCGGCGCCGATGGGGTCACCGTAGGTCGTTTCTTCGGCCGGGGCGCCGTCGGCGAAGCTGCCTGTGACTTGGGTCTGAGGGGCGGGGCATTTCCCTTCTGGGCATGCCGCCAGCGCCGTCGTTCCCGCGCGCGTGCGCCAAACCTGGGTCGAATGCCCGGTGGGGCCGGGTATCATGACCTCGAGCGTTGCCTGCGCCTTCACCGGGTAGCGCCACTTGACGAAACCATAGCGGTAGGTGCCGGCGATCTCGCCGTTGATCTCGAGCGCCGCATCGAGCGTCGCGCGGCTCGTCTTGCTCGCGAGATCGATGAACCCGGCGTTCGACCCGCGCGCGTCGGCGAGTTGCTTGGCGCGGTCCGCGGGCGACGCGGCGGTGGGCTCGTTCGGGAGGAAGTCGATGCACTCGGAAAATCCCGTGAACTTCCCGGTGTTCGGATCGAGCACGACGTCTTGGCACATGCTGATTTGCTGGAAGGCCAGCTGCAAGGACGCGATCGTCGACGGTGCCGCCGCGCCGATGACCGCGTCGCGCCCCGGTCCGGGGTCGAAGTCAGCGGCCGAGGTGAGGACGGCGCGCAGGGTGCCGCCGGTGCCGAACGACTCGGTCGGCGGCGGCGAGGGCTTTTTCGGCGCGCAGGCAAGCGCGAAGAGAGCCAGGGCTGTGGCAGAAGCGGAAAGCACGAATTTCATGCGTTGGCCTCGATGAAAGAAGCAGGGTGAAGGTCTTTGACATAGGGCTGAGGGCTCGAACACGCGGCGTCCTCATTCTTCCAAGCAGTAGAGACGCAGGGTCACTTCGGTGCAGGTGGACGCGCCGCTGTCGGTGAACGTCCCGTCAGTGGCGCGGTAGTCGCCCGATTGGCCCATCTCGGGCGACAGGTTGTAGGTCCAATCGAAGCAGTTGCTCGGCGTGGTCGCCTCGGTGCCGTCTGGCAGCGTACCGGTCCAGACGCTCGTGTAATCCGAAACCGTGAGGCCGGCAGCGTTGCGGTCGATCGCGTGCTCGAGCGGCATCAACGCCGTTTGCGAGAACATCGCCGCGTTCGGCACGACGCGCGGCCCAAGACCGCCGGTACTGTTCGGCAGGTGGTACGGGTTTGGCGACGTGAACACGGACACCGCATTGATAGAGTCGGTCGACAGCCAGGGCTTGAAGTTTCCAGTCAGGCCGCCCTTCTCGAGATTACAGAATGCCTCGGCCGCCACGTAGCCATCCGGCGGAGCCACCGCCGGCATCGGGTAGAAGGCCTGCGTCAAGAACACGCGTTTGGCCGTTCCCGACGAACAAGTGACGTTGACGTTCGTCACGCTCATCATGCCCATCGTGCCGCTTTCGTTGACGACGAAGCAGTACTTGCCGGGCGGTGAGGCGATGATTTGCACGGCATACGGCGTCCCGTTCGTCAGGCTTCCGGTGAGCGCGTAGGAACCGTCGGCGTTGAAGACTTGGTCCGCCAGCGCGTTGAGCTTCAGCGTCACGGTCTCGCCCCCACCGAGGCCCGTGATGGTGCCGCCGACCGTCGACCCGCCACCACCGCTGTCGTAGCAAGAGATGAAGATGTCACTTACGTCTGTCGTGAGCATGTCGCCCGTACCGTCGCCATTCTCTCCGCCCGAGATGTCGCAGGTCTCTTCACCGTCCGGCGGATCGAACACCGTCACGGCGTACGGGAGACCCTCGCCGACCGGAGTCGGGAACGTGAACAGGTCCCAGCCGGGTCCGCTCAGTGGATCGAGCGTGATGTCGTCGCCGCCGTTGTTGCGCAGCGTGATCGTCGCAGTTCCGAGGTAGATCACGCTGCCGCCGACGGTGTGCACGCTGTTGCTCGTGCAGGTGACGGTGATGTCGCTGACCGCAGACACGCCGAGGATCTTGGTTCCGTTGGTGACGTGGCAGGTCTGGCCGGCGGGCGCCTTGAACACCGTCACGTCGTAGAGCGCGCCCTCGGCCACTTCCGTGGCGAAGGTGAACGATCCATTGGTGCCGACGACGAGATCGTCGCCGCCCGAATTGCGCAGCGTCACGGCGCCACCGGCACCCGAGAGCGTACCGCCGATCGGATGCGTCACGACGTTGGCGCAAGTGACGTTGACGTTGTTGACGTTCGCGCCCACGATCCAGCCGTAGCTGTTGGCGACCGTGCAGCGTTGTCCCGACGGCTGCGTCACCACGTACAGCCAGTAGGGCGCAAAGAGCGGCAGGTCGCTCGCAAGTTGATAGGTCCCGTCGGCGTGAGTCACTTGCTGTCCATCCCAGAAGTTTCTGAGAGTGACGTTGCCCGATGCGCCGGCGATGGTGCCGCCCAGCTGATGGTACGAGGCCGGGCTACAGCTGATGAAGACCTCGCCAGCCGACGCCGCCGACGCCGTGCCGCGGCCGTTGCCTCGGCTGCCGCCGAGGACGTCGCAGCGTTGACCGAGCGGCGGGAAGGCCACGGTGACCTCGTAGTCCGTGCCGTCGGGGAGGGCGGTGGCGAACGTGAACTCCGAATTCGCGGGGACCGAAAGCGTGTCGCCGCCGTTATTGAAGAGAAACACGGTACCGGCGGGGCTTTCGAATCGCCCGCCGATGGTCCGCAGTGGAACCGTCGTACAGGTGACGACGACGCCGCTGTAATCCGCGCCTGGCATCACCCCGGCGCCGCCGCTCGTGACCACACAACGTTGGTTCGCTGGCGAGGCAACGACGCTGACGTCATAGCTCGCACCGGCGACGAGCTTGCGACTGAACGCGAAGCTGCCGTTTGGGGTCGAGACTTCGTCGCCGCGGTTGGCGAGGATGACAGCGCCGGTCGCCCCGGAAACCGTGCCTCTGACCGTGTAGGCCGGCGTGGCGCTACAAGTCACCGCCACATCGACGTTCGCACCGCCTACCGTGCCATTCGCCGGCGCTACCGAGCAGGTGTACCCCTCCGGATGACGGTGGACGCTGACGGCGTAGTTTTCGCCTTCGTACACGGTCGAGCCGAAGGTGAACAACGCGCCGGGCTGCACCGGAAGCTCTTCGCGTTGATCGCGGAAGACGAGTGCCAACACAGCGGGGCTCGTCGGTGTCGCGCTCATCGTGCCACCGACCGTTCGCGGCGCCGCGGGGCCGCAGTTGACGGCGACGACGACGGGCGTCAGCCCGACCGTGCCCTGCGGCATCGGCACCGTGCACGCAATGCCAACGCGCGTGGCCACGACCTTCACGGCGTACGGGTCGCCCACGTTGAAGCGGCCCGGCAGAGTTGCGGGACCATTGGCGTTACGAGGCAGGATGCCTTGTCCGGCGTCGAGCGCGACGTAATCGCCGGCGCCGAGACCGCTGACGTTCGCAGCAATCGTGAACTGCTTCGGCTTGCAGCGAACGATCACGCCGCCGCCGTCGGTTTGCCCCATGACGCCACCCGGCTTTTCGATGCCGCAGTCCTGCCCGGCCGGCCAGCTCGTCAACTCGACCTTGTAGGAATCGCCTTCGGGAATCTTCTGGGCGAAGGTGAACTCGCCGTTCTGCGTGAGCGTGAGCACATCGGCGCCGTTGTTCGTCAACACGACCTGCCCGTTGGCGCCGAAGAGCTCGCCGGTCACCGAGTGCGAGGGCACCCGCCAGCAGCGAACCTCGACTCCGCCAACGTCCGACGTGCCGATCGAACCGACGTTGCGGGACGGCTCGCAGCGCTGGTCGCTCGGCTTGCCGAAGACCGTCACGCGGTAGCCGAGCCCTTCGGCGATCTTGGTCGCAAAGGTGAACGCCATGTCGCTGCCGGCGACCGGGTCAGCGACCGTCAGGTTGTCGCCGTCGTTGTTCTGAAGCACGATGTTGCCGGTCGGCGCCACGGCGAGCATGCCCGTCGCGCCCGAGAGCCCGACGACGCGCTTGAGCACGCCGCTCACCGAGTGCGTCGGCACGTCGACGCAGGTGACGGACACGTTGGTGACGTCGGCGGCGGCGATCGTGCCGGTGTTCGTGGTCGGCGTGCAGAATTGGCCGGCCGGGTGGGTGTGCACCGTGACCGCGTAGCCGAGGCCGTTGCCGATGCGCTTGGTAAAGGTAAACGGGCCCGGCGCGGCGACCGTCAGCTCGTTCGTCAGGTTGTTCGACAAGACGACCGGGCCAGTGTTGCCGCTGAGCGTGCCTCTGACCTCGTAGGTGGGAACGTCGGTGCAGGTGACGTAAACGGTGACGTCCTCGGGCACGTTCGCGACCGTCCCCGAGGCCGGCGTGATCGTGCAAGTTTGGCCGTCGGGCGCCGATTGCAGGGTGACGCCCCAGTCGTCGCCGACCTTCAGGGAGGTCGGGAAGACGAAGTTGCCGTTCGTATTCACGTCGAGGATGTCCGAGTTGTAGTCGGCGTAACGCCGTACGAGGCTACCCGAACAGCCGTTCGTCACGTATTGATAGAAGTTGTGCAGGCCATTCGGTGACGAGCGAACGGTGACTTTGCCAGTCGCGCCGGAGAGCACGCCGCGAATCTTGCGATTGCTCGCGTCGACGCAGCCGACGTCGACCTCGATCCCGTAGAGGCCGGGCGCCGGGTCGAGCACCCCGCTGTATTGCCCGGGGAAGGTGCACTTGCGGTTGCTCGACGACGCCAGGATCTTGAGCTCGTAGTTGGTGTTTCGGGGCAACGTCGTGACGAGTGGAAAGGTAAGGCCCCCGCTGTCGCGACTGAACTGGACCGGCTCGCCCGCGTTTTGGACGTCCGCGATCCGAACCCAGGGCTGCTCTTGCCGGATCGGCGCGTTCCCCAGCCCGCTAATCTTGGCAAAGATGAGATAGCGTTTCTGCGCGCACTTCACCTCGACGTCGGTGACGGCATTCGTCATCTGCCCGCCGCCTCGGATGACGTCACAGGTGTGCTCGTCTGGATCTTGCGCGGTCGTGACCGAGTACCAATCGCCGAGGTTGACGGTGGTGCCGAAGGTGAACGGGCCGTTGCCCAAGGTCATGCGACCGCCGCCGTTGAGCTCGATCTGAACGGTGCCCGTGGCGAGTCCGCTGATCGTGCCGCCGACCGACAGCGGCTTCGAGCAAGTGATCGTCACGTTGACGACCGCGCTCTGCGGTGCCGTTCCGGCGCCGCCGCTGACGGTGCAAACGACGCCTGCAGCCGTGTTCGTGGCTGCGACGTTATAGGGCGAGCCCGCAGGGATCACGCCGAAGTCGAAGCTGCCGTCGCCCATCGTCTTCGGGTTGCTGCCGTTGTTCGTGACGGTGACCGTGCCGAGCATCGGGCCGTCGAGGCCGGTGACGGTGCCGTGGACGTAGGCGCCTTTTGGCTGGCAGTCGACGGTGATGTTCCCGACGTTGCCAAGCCCGACTTCGCCCCGGGGATTCGTCACACTGCAGGCGAGCTGCGTCGAGGCCTGCTTCACGCTCACCTCGTACGTCGCGCCTTGCGCGATGCCGATCGGGAAGATGATGCGCCCCGGCTGAGTCATCGAGATGTCGTCGGCGCCGTAGTTCCAGCCGACCGAGCCCACCGGAGTCGTCTTCCACGTATTTGTGAGGGTCACGCCTTCGAGCAAGACACCCGTGAGATTTCCGGCGACCTCGCGAGCTGGCCGACAGCGGAACGGGATGACAGGGGCACCGGCGATGGCAGGATTGGTGAGATACGCCGCGCCAAAACCGCCCATGTAGCCGTTGAAGACGCCGCACGCCAAGCCACCGGGCGCTTGCGGCACGAACTTGATGCCGAAGAAGCTGCCCGCACCGAGCACGGGCTTGGCGTAGGTGCCGCCCGGGCCCGACACCGGCTGGAAGGTCCCCGGCAGGAACATGCCACCGAAGCGGGTGACGAGGTTCGTGTAGTCCTTCTGTGAAGCGTCGGGGTAGGTGTACGTTTTCTGCGAAACGGTTTCGACGAACTGCACCGTCTCTGGCGCGCCCGAGGCGAAGCCGTTGGCGATCATCGCATCGCTAATTTGCTGCGCCGTCGGATAGCTCGTGGTGTCGGTCACGAAACCGCTGGCGTTGACGCGATTGCCTTCAGGGCTCAGCGACCACGGGACGAGCGCGACCGCCACCTTGTCGGAGCAGGTGCCGCCGACGCAATCACCGTTGGCGCAGTCGTTGGCGCTCGAGCACCGCCTCCCAGCGCCGCACGCGCCGGCGCAGTACAAGCCGCAGCTCTTCGTGTTCGAGGACGACCGGTCGCCGAGGCAGACGCCGCCGCAGTCGGCGTCGACTTCGTCCTGGTTTCTAATCTTGTCGCTGCACGTCGGCGGCACAAAGACGCACACGCCGCTGATGCAGTCATTGAACGTGGCGCAGTCTTGGTTGACGCTGCACTTGCTGCCCGTTCGGCAGGGCGTGCAATTCGGCGCCGTACCGCAATCGAGATCGGCTTCGCCCGGATCGAGCCGCCGGTTCTCGCAGCTGTGGCGAACGCAGTTCGTGCCGTTCGAGACGCCGCTCGCGCAGTAGCGATCCTGCTTGCAGAGATCGCCGACCTCGCACTTGTTCGAGCAGGTGCCGCCGCAATCTGTCGCGCATTCGCCCTCGTCTTTACGGCCATTGCTGCAGCTGTCGGCGACGCAAACATTGTTGGTCTCGTGGCAAGCACCGCTCTCGCAATCGGCGTCCTCGCCGCAGTTTTCGCCGAGCGCGCAACCGGCGCAGCCGCCGCCGCAGTCGAGCGCGGTCTCGAGACCGTCACGTACTTTATTGCCGCAGGTGGTGTTCGTGCAGACGTCGTCGACGCAGGTGAGG
Organism: Deltaproteobacteria bacterium; assembly: GCA_020848545.1. Classification (GTDB taxonomy): domain Bacteria; phylum Myxococcota; class JADLHZ01; order JADLHZ01; family JADLHZ01; genus JADLHZ01. Next base: position 110,056 of record JADLHZ010000044.1, read on the forward strand.
CCGGCGCCGCAGTCGGTGTTCTTGGCGCAGGCTTGCCCGAACTTACACGTCGCGCAGGCACCGCCGCCACAGTCGACGTCGGTCTCCGGCGGTTTTTGCTCGTCGTCGAGCTCTTTGTTCGTACAAGTCGGCGCGCAGTAGCCGAGGCCCTTCGTCGTGAACTTGTTTTCGTACAAGACCTTCTTGGCAAGCGAGATGTTGCGCTCGCCGAAGTCCTTGGTTTCAGAGATGACGGGCAGCTTGAAGGTGCCGCCGACCTGCAGCTCGAGCTCCGCGCCCGCTTCGAGCTCGACGTCGGCGTCGACGACGCGCGAGTTCGACGCGCAGCGCGTTTCGTAGCTGGCGTTGGCGTAGAGCGAACCGTAGAGACCCGCGTAGACACCGACAAAATCGTACAAGCGAACGTTGACGCGCGGGATCATGCCGCAGCGAGCCGCCGCCTTGGCGGACGACTGAACCTCGAACTTCTTCTCGTTCTTCTCGACGGTGTGCTCCTTCTCGAGAACGAAGCCCTGATCAAGGTCGAAGTAGGCTCCGCCCTCGAACTTGTCGATGCGGTCGATCGAGAAGGTCGCTTCGAGCGAGCCTTGCGCCGTGAGCTCGCAGATGAGGTCGACCTGTTGTTGCACGGTGATCGTGACCGGGATGCGCCCCTTGGGAATCGGGATGTAGAACGTGATCTTGTAGGGTTTTTCCTGGGTCCAGACGTTCTTCTTTGCGATCGGCGTCGTCACCCGGAATTTTTCATCGCCGAGCAACGAAACGCCTTTTTCCGCCAGGAATTCTTGGGCGAACTCGATGTCGTTTTCGAGGCGCTCCTTGACCTTGTCGGCGTTCATCTTGGTGGTGCCGTTGTCGACGATGCCCGAGATTTCGGCTTCGAAAGCGGCCTTCATGGTGATCTGCTCGATCATCTTTGCGCTGAGCTGCACGCCGACGCGGGTCTTGCCCTCGTAGTTGATCTGCAGGACGAGGCGCACGCCCGGGTTGACTTCCATGTAGTACTCGATGGTCGCGCCGCCGTTGAGCGTGAGCTCCATCCGCCCGTTGGCCACTTCCTTCTTGTACTCCTTCATCTTGATCAGCGAGGTTTCGGGCTGGCGGATCCAGAACGTGAAGCCGCCGCCTGCCGACTGGTTGACGGTCGGCAGCAGCGCCTTCAGCACGGCTTTTCCGGCCTTGAGCGCCGCTTGCGCGACGTCGCTGATCGCATCGACGACCGTGGTAATGCCATCTTTGATGGTGCCAAACGGATCATCCCAAAAGTCACGCGCGGGACCTCCCTCTCCCCCCGCGTTGACGGTCAGCACTGGCAGCTTCGAGACGGGAGGTGTCGGCTTGGCGTGGTAGTTGTCATCCACCCACTTCGGGTCGAGCCCGCCGAGGTCGACTTCTTCGCGCTCGGCATTGTCGAGGCGCATCCCGAGCTCGCCGGCGGCGAACATGTCCTCGAGGCCGACGGGCTCGGTCTTGACGATGACGAGGCCACCCTTCTCCTCGACGCTGACGACCTTGCGGGCGAAGCCGAGCGGGTTCGTCGACGTGCCGCCGCCCGAGACGACGATTCGGCCGGGGCTCCAGGTGAGGACTTCGTTGGCGCTGGCGGCGGGGAACTCGAGGCTGTTTTCCCGGACGACGGCCGCGTTAGTCGTCTCGTCGGTGACCCCCTCGACGCCCTCTTTGACCTGCAGCGTGTTGACGTCCGGTGGAAAGTTCGGTTCGAAGTCTGCGACGCTGTCGACGGTTGCGGGGCGACAAGTGCAGAGAATGACCAAAAACAGGCATCTGACCAACCGCTTCATCGAGGGAGCCTCCAGGTTCGTTCGACAGGCTTACCCCGAAGCCGGAGGTCCGCAACTCAAACTCAAGCGCGCACGCGCGACGCAAGGACCGTCGCTGCGAGGCGCGGAAAATCGAATCACGCCGTCAGCGACGCGATCGCGCCCGTCCCTACTCGCGGACATGCCAGCTCTCACCGAGCGGAGGCTCGACGGCGGGGAGGCAAGTCGCTAGAGGCGGCCGCATGCTAGAAGAAGCTCTGACCTACCTCGCCTCGAACATGCCGGCGTTCCGGCGCTCGCTCGAAACCCTGTCTCGCATCCCATCGATCTCGGCCGCCGGTTACCCAGAAGCCGAGGTCACGCGCAGCGCCGAAGCCGTGGTCAAAGAGATGCTCGCGGCCGGGCTCACGCACGCCGAGGTGATCAAGCTCGACGGCGTGCATGCGTACGCCTACGGCGAGTGGCTTGGCGCCGGCCCGAAGGCGAAGACCGTTCTCTTATATGGTCACCACGACGTGCAGCCCGAAGGCCGCCCGGAGAAGTGGATCTCACCGCCCTTCGAGCCGACCGAGCGCAACGGGCGCTTGTACGGGCGCGGCACCGTCGACGACAAAGCCGGCGTCATGGTGCACGTCGCGGCGATCGCGGCGTTTCTGAAGGGGGCCGGCGGCTGCCCGGTGAACCTCAAGTTCTTGGTCGAGGGCGAAGAGGAGATCGGCAGCGACAATCTGCCGCGCTTCCTCGAGAAGTTCAAAGCGAAGGTGCAGGCCGACGTCGTCGTCCTCACCGACACTTCGAACTTCGACACCGGCATCCCGGCGCTCACCTATCAATTGCGCGGCATCGTCGCGGCCGACATCACCGTGAGCGCGCTCGATCACCCGGTGCACTCGGGCATGTGGGGCGGGCCGGTGGCCGATCCGGCGATGGCGCTCGCGAAGATCATCGCGCGGCTGACGCACGACGACGGCAGCATCGCGATCCCGGGCTTGTATGACGACGTCGCGGTGCCGAGCGACAAGGTGCGCGCCAACATGCGCTCGCTCGCCTATGACGAGAAGCTCTTTCGCGAGCAGGCGGGCGTGCTCGACGGCGTGCGCTTGGTCGGCGAGAGCGGCTACTCGACTTACGAGAAGGTGTGGATCCGTCCGGCGCTCAGCGTGAATGCGATCGAGGCATCGTCGATGGCGAAGGTGTCGAACCAGATCGTCGACGGCGCCCGCGCGCGGATCGGCATCCGCATCGTACCGAAGCAGGACCCCGAGCGCATCAGCCGCTTGCTCGTCGACGCGCTGCGCCGGGATCCGCCCTTTGGGTGCCGCGTGGAAGTCGAAGCGGCGCGCGGAACGCCGTGGTGGCAGACGAACCCGGAAGGGCCGGCGTTCGAAGCGGCGCTGCGCGCGATGGAGAAGGGTTATGGGCGCAAGGCCGCGCTCGTCGGCTGCGGCGGATCGATCGGCTTCGTGCAGCCGTTCACCGATGTGCTCGGCGGGGTGCCGGCGCTGCTCATCGGGCTCGAGGATCCGATCTGCAATGCGCACTCGGAGAACGAGAGCTTGCACTTAGAGGACTGGAAGAAAGCGATGGTGTCGGCGGTGCACTTGTACGCGGAGCTCGCGAAGGTGTGATTTTCGCTGGGCACCAGATTTGCGTGTGCCTGAATTTCCGGCTAGCGAACACCCACGATGAAAGTCGCGATCATCGACATCATTCGCGTCCTCGACCAAACGAAGCGGGGCCTCGCGGGCGCCAAGCAGCTCGAGGGATTGTTCAACGAGCAGCAGCGCGAGCTCGCCCCGCTCATTCAGCAGGTGAAGAACAAGCGCGACCCGAAGATCGAGAAGCAGCTCGAGACGCGCGCCAAGGAGCACGAGCAGGCCCGCGAGAAGATGCGCGTCGAGCTGCGTGAAGCGCTCTTGCAGCAAGCGCGCGCGGTCATGGACGAGGTTGCGAAGAAGCAGGGCGTCGATTTCGTGCTGGCGCGGCCGCAGGCGATGATGTGGGCGAAGCCCGAGCTCGACATCACCGACGCCGTGGTCGTCGCGCTCGACGCGTTACCCGCCTGATCCCAGCCAGAACAAGGAGCCTGTGATGCCGCCTCCGAGCAAGTCCACCGTCAAAGCCGTCGTCAGCAAGCGCGCGCCGAAGGCCGTCGGCAATTACAGCGCCGCCGTCACCGCCGAGCACAACCAGTCGCTCTACGTCTCGGGCCAAATCGCGATCGAGATGCCGAAGGGCACCGTCTTCACCGGCGACATCAAGCGCCAGGCTGAGATCGTGATGATGAACCTGAAGAACATCGTGCAGGACGCCGGCTACCACATGGAGGACATCGTGCGCTCCACGATCTACCTGACCAACATGGAGAACTACGAGGCGGTCAACGAGATCTACGGCAAGTACTTCATCTCGAAGGTCTTCCCGGCGCGGGCCGTCATCGGCGTGGCAGCGCTGCCGAAGGGCGTCGGCGTCGAGATCGACGCGGTGGCGGTGAAGAAGGTGGAAGGCCCTGCAGGGAAGGGCGGCGGCCAAGTGGTCGTCGAAGAGATCGAAGAGAAGTTCTGAAGCTCTCTGTCCGCATCATTTGGATCGTCGTCGCGTCGTTCACGCTCTTTGGCGCGACGCTCTCGGGGCTGTCTTGGCTGAGCACGGGCCGGACCCTCGAGCACGAGCTGCACCGGCGCGCGATCGCCCTCGCCAAGAACCTCGCGAGCAATAGCGCCTTCGCCGTACGCTTGAACGACAGCGAAGGCATCGAGGCGCTGCTTGGCGGCGTGCTCGAAGATCAGGACGCGCTCTACGTCGTCGTCTACGACGCCGAGGGCGGCGTGCTCGCGAGCAAGACGAGCCAGCGCTACCCGCAAAAGGGCTTCACGAAGCTTCAAGACAAGAGCGACGCCACGATGATCGAGCGCGGCGACGACGACGTCGACACCGCCCGCACCCCGATCACGCCGATGCTCGAAGACGCGGCCGAGAAGGACAAGCCCGAGATCCTCGGCTTCGTGCGCCTCGGCTTCTCTCGCGCTGGGCTGAACGAGCGCCTGCGCACGCTGACGTTGACGAACCTCATCGTCGTGATCATCGCCCTCGTCGTGGCGGCGCTCGCGCTGAACCGGGTGATCACCCGCCTGGTCGAGCCGCTGGGGGCGATGGCGACGACGGCGCAGAACATCGCGGCAGGCAAGCTCAACGCGACGGTGCGCCAGGATTCGCAAGGCGAGATCGGCATCCTCGCGCGCGCGTTCGCGGCGATGGCGAGCAGCTTGAAGCGCACGATCTCCGAGATCCGCGCGGTGGCCCAGCGCACGCGCGAGACTTCCGCCGAGATTCGCGTGCAGACCGCTGAGGTGATCGACGCCGCACAAGGGCAAGTGCGCAGCGCCGACGACGCCTTTCGATCGGTCGCCGAGATCCAAACGTCGAGCCGCCACGTCTCGACCAGCGTCGATCGCTTGGCGGCCGCCACCGACGTCACGTCCTCGTCTTTGGAGGCGATGAGCGCGCAGCTCGCCGGCGTGTCGGCGAACGCGAAGAACCTGGCCGATCACGCCGGCCTCACGAACACCGGCATGAACGACATGGCGCGCTCGATCCAACGTGTGGGCAAGGACGTGGAGACGCTCGCTGGCGCCGCCGAGCAGACGATCTCGTCGGTGCAAGAGATCAGCGCGTCGATCAAGAACGTGGAAGAGCGCGCGCGGGCGGCGACGGCGCTCTCTGAGCAGGTGGCGGAGGGCGCGCAGACGCAAGGCCTCGCCGCCGCCGAACGGACGATCAGCGGCATGGACCGCATTCGCGAGACCGTCGCGGCGACGATGGTGGCGATGCGCCAGCTCAGCGAGCGCGCCGAGCAGATCGGCCAAGTGCTCACGGTGATCAACGAGGTGAACGAGCAGGTGAACTTGCTCGCCCTGAACGCCGCGATCATCGCCGCGCAGGCGGGTGAGCATGGGCGCGGCTTCTCGGTCGTCGCCGGCGAGATCAAGGCGCTCGCGGGGCGAACGAGCGCGTCGACCGGCGAGATCGCCGAGCTCATCGCCGCGATCCAAAAAGGTAGCCGAGAGGCGCTGAAGTCGATCGCGTCTGGCGAAGAGAGCGTGGGCGACGGGGTCAAGCAGGCGAACGAGACCGAGCAGGTCTTGAAAGAGATCTTCGAGCGCTCGCGGGCGTCGGCGGCGAGCGCGCGATCGATCGAGGCGGCGACTTCGCAGCAGGCGCAGGGGATCAAGCAGATCGCGCACGCGATGGAGCAGATCGGCGTGATGGTCGAGAACATCACGCGCTCGAGCCGCGAGCAGAACGACAGCGCCAAGCAAATGAAGCAGTCCGCCGAAGACATGCGCGCGGCGTCGGCCGAGGCGCAGCGGCTCGTCGAGAGCATGGCCGGCGGCAGCGAGCAGATCACCGGCGCCGTCGGCGAGGTGCGGACGATGATCAAAGACATCCTCGCGGCGATGAGCACGCAGCAAGACGGCACGCAGGCTCTCGGTACGAGCATCGCCAGCATCCGCGACGCGGCGAGGACCAGCCTCGCGAGCATCGAGCGCATGAGCCAGGGCGTCGGCGAGCTCGCCAAGCGGACAGAAGCGCTACAAGAAAGCTTGGGTCATTTCGAGGTGTGAGCAGCGGCGACGAGGCGCGCGTAGATCCGATCGTGGCGCTCGCGCTCGGCCATCGCTTCCGGGTGCCACTGCACGCCGACGAAGTAACACCGCTTCGGATCGACGAACGCTTCGACGATGCCGTCTTCGGCGACCGCTGCGGCCACGAGCCCGGCGCCGAGCGTTTTGACCGCTTGATGATGCGTGCTGTTGACCGGCAGCGGCGCGGCGCCGATCCAATCGGCGAGGACGCCGCTCGGGCTCACGTTGTGCCAGGCGAGCCGCTTGTCGCCGATCTGCGAGTGCCCGGGCGTGCTCCGTTTTTGCGAGGGCAGATCCTGATACAAGCTGCCGCCGCGCAAAACGTTCATCGCCTGCATGCCGCCGCAGATACCGAGCACCGGCTTGTCGCCGGCGTCGAAGTGGCGAAGGAGCGCCATTTCGAAGGCGGTGCGCTCGGGCACGATGCGGCCGAGCCTCTCGTGGCGTGCTTCGCCGAACAACGCCGGATCGAGGTCGAAGTCGCCGCCGCTCACGACCAAGGCATCGAGGCCGGCGGCGTACTCGGGCACCAGCGCCGGATCGACCGAGGGCAGCACCACCGGCAGCCCGCCGGCGCGCAAAACCGCCTCTATATAATAGTGTTGCAGCACATGGTGGAAGGTGGCGACCTCGCGCACCGGCCGGGCTTCATAGTCGGCGCTGATCCCGACCCGCGGCCTCACGGGCATACCTTGCCGTCGCGATCGACGAAGACCTGGTCGCGCTCGCCGCCCAAGGCCACGGCGCAAGCGCTGTCGCTGCCGTCGGGATTTCGGCGCAGCGCACACACGTCGCCGCGTGAGAGCGGATCGACGCAGACGACGTCTGGCGGCGCAGCAAGGATGAGCTCCATGTTCTCGACGACCGTCTCGGCGGCCTTCAGCTCGCGCGCCTGCGGCACGAAGTGGCAACACGCGGAGGTCGTCGGGCCGGCGAGCGCCGCACCGCTGACGCCGTCGGCCGCGAACGCGCTGCGCAGCTCCGGCCCACCGCCGAGCGTATCGACCTCGCACCGATGCGTGCGCAGGCGCGTGTTCTGCCATTCGGCGGTCACATAATAGGTCACGGGATAAGTCTGCCCTGGCGGCTCCTCGAACAACACCTCGAATGGCATGCCTTCGGTGAGCTGCTGGCGGGAGGGCGTGCGGACGAGCTGCGTCGCTTCGGCGAGCACCGCGTCTTTGCGCAGGCAGTAGCCCTCGACCGCGGTCGTGTAGACCACGAGGTGCACGTCGCCTTGGACCTCCGGCAGCTTCGAGACGTCGCCGCCGAGCTTCAAGGTGCCGCTCAAGCGCAGCATGTCCGTGCGCGGGATCGGCGCTTCGCGCGGGGCGTTCATGCACGCGGCGAGGGCCAAGAATATGCAAAGAAGGCAACGCATCCCTTGATCGATCGCAGCGATATCAGCGATGGGCGGCGCATTCAAAGGGAGGCCGCATGCTACAGCTCGCACTGACCATCGCACTACCCCTCGCCCTCGCTGCCGCGCCTGCGCCGGCCCAGAAGCTCCAGACGCCGGTGACCAAGAAAACCGACGTCATCGACGATTACTTCGGCACCAAGGTCGCCGACCCGTATCGCTGGCTCGAAGACGACAACAGCGCCGAGACGAAGGCGTGGGTCGAGGCGCAGAACAAGGTGACCTTCGACTTCCTCGGCAAGATTCCCGAGCGCGAGAAGGTGAAGGCGCGCCTGACGAAGCTGTGGAACTTCGAGCGCTACTCGCCGGTGACGAAGCGCGGAAAGAACTACTTCTACTACAAGAACGACGGCCTGCAGAACCAGTCGGTGCTCTACGTGAGCGAGCAGCTCGACGCTCCCGCGCGCGTGCTCATCGATCCGAACACGATGGCCAAGGACGGCACCGTGGCGCTCAACGACGTCGTCTTCAGCGACGACGGCACGCTCGCCGCCTACGGCTCTTCGGAGAGCGGCTCCGATTGGATCAAGTGGCACGTCCGCGACGTGGCGACCGGCGCCGATCGCAAAGACGAGCTGCAATGGACGAAGTTCACGAGCGTCGCTTGGATCAAGGACAACTCGGGCTTCTACTACTCGGGCTACGCTGCGCCGAAGACCGGCGACGAGCTGAAGGGCGTGGTCAAGAATCAGAAGGTGTACTTTCACAAGCTCGGCACCGCGCAGAAGGACGATCGCCTCGTCTTCGAGCGCACCGACAAGCCGGACTGGATGTACGGCGCCTACCTCACCGAAGACGGCCGCTTCCTCTTCATCGAGCAGAGTGAGAGCACCGACCACAAGAATCGTCTCTACGTGCAGGACCTGACGCAAAAGGGTAGCAAGATCGTCCCGCTCTTCGACGCCTTCGACGCGCACTACGAAATCGTCGGCAACGATGGCGAGACGCTCTACGTCTACACCGACAACGGCGCGCCGCGGTACCGCTTGGTCGCGGTCAGCTTGAAGCAGCCGGACCAGAAGCAGTGGAAGACGCTGATCCCGGAGGCCGCCGGCAAGGACGTGCTCGCGAACGTGTCGATGGTCGGCGAGCGCTTCGCGGCCGTGTGGCGCACCGACGCCCACGAGAAGCTGAAGATGTACGCGATCACCGGCGCGGCCGAGAACGACGTCGCCTTGCCCACGCTCGGCACGGTCGGCGGCATCCACGGCCGCCGCGGCGAGAACGAAGCGTTCTACTCGTTCACGAGCTTCACCTATCCGACGAGCGTCTATCGCTACGACGTCGCCGCGAAGACGTCGGCGCTCTGGCGGCAGCCGAAGGTCGACTTCGATCCGACGGCGTACGAGACGAAGCAGGTCTTTTACAAGTCGAAGGACGGCACCAGCGTGCCGATGTTCATCGTGCACAAGAAGGGCCTGAAGCTCGACGGGAACAACCACACCTACCTCTACGGCTACGGCGGCTTCGACATCTCGCTGACACCGGGCTTCAGCGTGAGCAACCTCGCGTGGATGGAGATGGGCGGCGTCTTCGTGCAAGCGAACCTGCGCGGCGGCGGCGAGTACGGCAACACTTGGCACGACGCCGGCCGCCTCGCGAACAAGCAGAACGTGTTCGACGATTTCATCGCGGCGGCCGAGTGGCTGATCGCGAACAAGTACACGCAGACGCAGAAGCTCGCGATCGGCGGCGGCAGCAACGGCGGCCTGCTCGTCGGAGCGGCGATCACGCAGCGGCCGGATCTCTTCGGCGCGGCGCTGCCGGCGGTCGGCGTCATGGACATGCTGCGCTTCCACAAGTTCACGATCGGCTGGGCGTGGAAGAGCGACTACGGCTCGAGCGAGACGAAGGAAGGCTTCGACGTTCTGTACAAGTACTCGCCGCTGCACAACGTGAAGACAGGGAAGAAGTATCCGGCGACGCTCGTGACGACCGGCGATCACGACGATCGCGTGGTCCCGGCGCACAGCCACAAGTTCACCGCCACACTGCAAGCGGCGCAGGGCGGCGACGCGCCGATCCTGACCCGCATCGAGACCAAGGCCGGTCACGGCCGCGGCAAACCGACCTCGAAGCAAATCGAAGAGAAGGCCGATCAGTGGAGCTTCCTCTTGAAGATCCTGAACGTGAAGCTCGGCGCCTCTTAGCGCCCTCGCACTGTTCCTCGCACTCAGCCTCTACCTCGCACTCTGCCTTTCACTCGCACTCGCACTCGCACTCCCATGCCGCGCGTCTCCGAAGACGATCCTCCCCTCCGCCGCTCGCGCACGACCTCGCGCGCGGAGCAACGCCTTCGGGTCAAGAAGCTCATACTTCAGCTCGCCTGGCTCGACGCCCCGCGCGCCGTCGTCAGCGGCGGTGTCTGGACGGTCGGCGACCGAGCGGCGCTGCGCGCTGCGGTGATCGGCGTCGACCCAGTCTCTCCAGACGCACTCGCGAAGCTGGTCAAGCAGCACGGCGCCCGCATCGACCGCGCGCTCGTCGGCCAAGCGAACCGCGCGTTGCTCGAGCTACTGACGTCGAAGAAGCTCGCCGAAGAAGTGCGCGCGCAGATCGAAGACTTCGATCGCTTTCGCCGCAGCGTCGAAGCGGCGCTGCAGCAGGTGAGCACGTTGCTCGACGCGGCGGCGCTGCCCGCGGCCCGTGGTGAACGCCTCGCGCTCGAACGGCACGCCGTTTGGCTCGACAGTGACGACCGCCGTCCCTCACGCTCGCTCTCGAACGCGGCGTTACAGAAGCTCGCGGCGGCGGGCGGCGCGCTCGCGAACAGCGCGGCGTTCGTGCTGGCGCAGCGCGGCAAGGCGCCAGCGTCATCCCGCGCGACGGTGGCGAAGAGCCTGCGTGGCTGGCCGCTCGATCTCGTCGTGCGCGCGCGGGCGGCGTTTGGCGACGCGCTGTCGACGGTAGCGGCGCGCCTCGATCCGCACGCGTTCTCCGGCACCTTGGCGATCGCGGCGTGCGTGCTCCCGGAGGCGGCGTGGCCGCGCTTGCTCGACGCGCTCGCGATGATCGACGCGCATGTGGACGCTGCCGAGCAAGCGCTCGCGGCGCGGCGCTTGCGCTTCTCTGCGGTGTTCGAGCGCGCGGTGACGGCGGCGCAACGCACCGGGCCCGACACCGCGGACATGCGCAGCTTCGCCCACGCGTGGCGCGCGCAGATCGTCGCCGAGATGGCACGTGACGGTGCGCCGCACGCGCGCGCGCTCCCGGAGCGGACGCAGCCCTTCGATGGCCTGCGCGACGCGGTGCTCTGGTACATCGGCAACGTCGACGCGTTCGTCCCGCGCGGCCGCGGCTATCTGGTCGAGCGGCTGCGCGCGACGGCCGAGGCGTGCGTGCAGAAGGCGCCGCGGCCCACGGAGCATCGCCTGCGCGACGCGTTCGCGACGCTGATCATCACGCGCGTCGAGATGGGCGAGGGCGGCGCGCGGTTCGTCGAAGCGGCGGAGCGTCTCGGAGAGTGGCTCACGCATACGAGCGCCGTCTGCGCGCCTGGCGAGCGGGGGGATGATCCCTTGCAGCTCGCGCACGCGGTCATCGCCGGCGCGCTGCGTGGTCCGCCGGGAGATCTATTGGCGCTCTTGCATCACCTCGGCGCTTGCGGTGACCTCTTGCTCGATCGCGCGCGGGCTCCGGCACAGACGGACTCGCTGGCGCCGAACGCCCGCGCGTATCTTCGCGGGTTGTCGCCGTACGATGCGGAGCCAGCGGCGGCTTGGGTCCTCGCCCACACGCCGCGCGGCGAAAACCTGCGTGGCCTCCTCGAGCGCGGATCGATCGTCGACCTCGCGAGCGTGCTCTGGCGCCGCCCGGATCGCGCGGCGAAGGTCATGTCATGGCTGGCCGGTGATCTGCCGATCTACCAGGCGATGATCGTGTCGCACATGGGGACGTTGCGCCGCCGGGTGGACAGGGCGAGCGACCGTGCGCTCGACGACTTCATGCGCTGCGTGAGCGCGATGACGCGGGCGCACTCGAGCGAGGCCACCTTCGCGGCGCGCGTGGGCCTCGATCTTGCGGCGTGGTGCGAGGACGAAGACGTGTTGGTCGCCCAGCCGGGCCTGGTTCGCTGGATCGCGGAGGAAACCTTCCTTGCGCTCGCCGGCAAGCGCGACGACAACGCGTTCGTCATCGCCACTGGCAACCGCGGGCCGATCTTCGATCTGGCGGCGGCGTGGAAGGAAGCCGGCCACGGTGCGGTCGACGCCATGGTGAAAGATCGCCTGCGCCGCGCGCGCGAGGCCGAGAAGCAGGGCGAAAGAGTGCGCTACCCGCACTCGGGCTACGAGCTGCGCTTGGCGGCGCACCTGTGCGAAGGCGATCCGCAGCGCTTGCACGCTTCGCTGGCGCGCACGCACCTCGACTGGGGTCAGGCGGAGGCGGCGTGGTGCGGCTACACGTTGGCGAAGAAGATCGCGCCGGCGCGCATGACGGTCGCGGCCTACGCGCGGGATCCGCAACGCCTGCCGATCGTGTACCGCGCGCTGCAGAGCTTGGGGCTCGTCGAGAAGCTCATGCATGTCGGCGATCTCTCCGCGATCTTTGCCACGCTCGACGCGGTGCCTGGCACGCTCGTCGCGCCGGAGGCCGTGCCCCGCTCGAGCCGCGCCGCAACGCGCTTGCTCCTGCACCACACGATGATCGCCGACGGTGAGCCCACCTTGCCGAACGCGCTCACGACCGTGCTCGGCCGCGTCGACGCGTGGAAGCTCGAGCTCGCGCACCTCGAGAGGATCGCGGCCAGCACGCCCTCCGCACAAAAGCGGCTCGTCGCGCTGCGTGAACGGCTCTCCGATCCGCGCGCGGTCGCCGCGAGCGTCGAGGAGGACTACGGCAAAGCCCTCGCCAAGCTCACGGTGCACGCCCGCTGGCGCGCGTTCGACGCGTTGATCCGCCGCGCGCTCTCCCAGCACTGGCGGCGCTTGCTCGGCCACGTTCCGAAGCACGTCGAGCAGCCCGATTGGCAGAACGCGCTGCACCTCTTGCTCAGCGTGAAGTTGAACCGCCGCCTCTTGAAGCAGCTCCTGCGCGACCGCGCGACGGGGAAGCTCGCCGTGTTTCGCGATCACCCAGTGAACCAACGCTTCTTGGAGCGCGTGGCCGCGAAGAAGGTGGCGCGACCGCAGGGTTGGCTCACGCCGCGCACGCTGGTCATCGAGGTCCAGAAGCAGAAGCTCACGGCGTACGTCGAGCAGGATCCGCTGCGCGTGCTGCAAATGGGCAACCTTTTTGCGACGTGCTTGTCGGTCGGCAACACCAATGCCTTCTCGACGATCGCCAACGCCGCCGAGATCAACAAGCGCGTGCTCATGCTGCGCGACGAGGAGCGCAATGTCGTTGGCCGCAAGCTGATCGCGCTGAGCGACGCCGGCGTCGTCTACGGTTTTCGCTCGTACGGCTCGCCTCTGCACCACAAAGCGAGCGGCGGCCCGTGGGCGAAGATCGCGTTCGACTTGCTGAGCGTCGCGATCGCTCACGCCGCCGGCGCGCGCTTTCCGACGCGGGGTGAAGACGAGAAAGCCACGAACGAAGACAAAGCGCTCGTGCTCTTCGCGAGTTGGTACAACGACGGCACCGAGCGCTTCGATTTTTGGGCGACCGAGTGCGCGGACGCCGCCGGTCAGGTCGATCGGGCGAAGGTGCGCGAGCGGTTGCGCGCGTTCTTCGCGACGATGCCGGGAGCAGCGAGCTTGGACTTCGACGCGGCGATGCGCGGCCTCATCTGGCTCGGAAGAGACGGCAGCGATGACGCCAACGCGTTGCTCGCGGCCGGTGTGTTCGACGTGGCGATGGCGGCGTATGTAGAGCGTCATGCGACAAGCTTCACGTCGGCGCGATTTGCTGAAGACCACGGAGAAAAATTTTCGCGCGCGTGAATAGCCACGACCCCAGAACGTCTGATACCCCAGTGTCGCCCAATGGGTGGGTACATATCCTCATTTAGGAGAAGCCATGAAGAAACTGCTCGCTGTTTCGTTCCTCGGTGCTGCCTTCTTGTTCGCCAACGCCGCCCTCGCCGACGATCCGCCGGCCGATGCCAAGAAGGAAGAGAAGAAGGCCGACAAGAAGGGCAAGAAGGACAAGAAGGGCGAAGAAAAGAAGACCGAAGAAGCGCCGAAGTAATGCGCCGCGGGTTCACTGGTGAGCCTCGCGGCTACTGGTGAGCCCGTGTAGATGAGCCGCTGCCGTTGCAAGTGCGGCGGCTCGTCGAGCGTTGCCCCCGGATGCCGGTCATTGGATGGTGTTCGGAAACAACGTGTAAACCCGGTGCGAGACCCACGCGCGCTCCGTGCCGCGGCGGGTTCACTGGTTCTCGAAAGGCGTCGGTGAGAGCGAAGGCTCCACCGGCGCCTTTCGTTTTGTTCAACCTAGGATTTCTGGTTCCGCCCGCTTGACAGCCCCCGCCCACTTATTTATGTCCCCGGGCGGTCCGCTGCTCTTGCAGCACGCTCACCGAGCTCATTCCCGTTCAACCCATAGACTCGCGGCCATTTCCTCTATCGAGAGCCAGGCCGCAGCGGACCCGAGATGCGTGCTGCATTGCGAGTGCTTGTCCACGTGACCGAGTCGCGTGGACGTTGGAGTCTCCCCTGGCAACGCGTCGTCGACGGTCACATGGTGGCCACCACTCTCACGAAGGCATCCTCACGGTTCCGCAACAGGAACGCATGAACCCGGACTTTCTCCCCAAAGAGGATCCCGCCATGGACGAACAAGGTTTTCAATCGCACGGTCGCGAGCAGCACGGTCAGCACGGCGGCAACGGTCAGGGTGGTCAAGGCAACCAAGGCGGCCATGAGCGCGGCGGCCATGAGCGCGGCGGCCACGAGAGCAACGGCACCGGCTCGAGCATTCATCTCAAAGAGCTGAAGAAGATGAAGATCAGCGAGCTGGCGCGTCTGGCCCGCGAGTACAACATCGAGAACGCGGCGACGATGACGCGCCAGCAGCTGAACCGCGCCATCCTGCAGACGCACAACGATAGAAACGGCGTCATCTTCGCCGAAGGCGTGCTCGAGAAGCTGCCGGACGGCTACGGCTTCCTCCGCTCGCCGGACGACAGCTACACGTCGGGCGACGACGACATCTACGTCTCGCCCTCGCAGATCCGCCGCTTCAACCTGCAGACCGGCGACACCGTCGAAGGTCAGATCCGCGCCCCGAAGGACAGCGAGCGGTATTACGCGCTGTTGAAGTGCGACAAGATCAACTTCGAAGATCCCGAGGTCGCGCGCGACAAGATCCTCTTCGACAACCTGGTCCCGCTCTACCCGCAAGAGAAGTTCAAGCTCGAGACCGAGGAGAAGCAGTTCTCGACGCGCATCATCGATCTGCTCGTGCCGATCGGCAAAGGCCAGCGCGCGTTGATCGTGTCGCCGCCGCGCGCCGGTAAGACGGTCATGCTGCAGCACATCGCCAATGCGATCACGACGAACCACCCGGACGTGTGGCTCATCGTGCTGCTCATCGACGAGCGCCCGGAAGAAGTCACCGACATGCAGCGCGGCGTGAAGGGCGAGGTCATCAGCTCGACCTTCGACGAGCCTGCCCAGCGCCACGTGCAAGTCGCCGAGATGGTGATCGAGAAGGCCAAGCGCCTGGTCGAGCACGGCCGCGACGTCGTCATCCTCCTCGACTCGATCACGCGCCTCGCCCGCGCTTACAACACGGTCATTCCGCCGTCGGGCAAGATCCTCTCGGGCGGCGTCGACTCGAACGCGCTCCACCGTCCAAAACGCTTCTTCGGCGCCGCGCGCAACATCGAGGACGGCGGCTCGCTGACGATCATCGGCACCGCGCTCGTCGACACCGGCTCGCGCATGGACGAAGTCATCTTCGAAGAGTTCAAAGGCACCGGTAACTGCGAGCTCGTGCTCGATCGCAAGCTGATGGAGAAGCGCATCTTCCCCTGCCTCGACATCAACCGCTCGGCCACGCGCAAGGAAGAGATCCTGCTCGACAAGCAGACGCTGCAGCGCGTTTGGGTCTTGCGCCAGCTCCTGCACCCGCTGAACGTCATCGACTCGATGGAGTTCTTGATCTCGAAGATGAAGAACACGAAGTCGAACCAGGCGTTCTTGGATTCGATGTCAGCCTAGCGTCTTCTGGCCGGGCGTCCATCCGCAGGGCGCCAGCTCACCCGTCTGCAACGCGTTCAACACCCGCAGCGTCTCATCGACGTTTCTGCCCACGTTCAAGTCGTTCACGCCCACGTGACGGATGATCCCGTCGGGGTCGGCGATGAACGTCGCTCGCAACGCGACGCCGTCGTCCATCGCCGTACCGCGGTGGCCGCTGCTTCCCTGATCCTGAACCTGAACCTGAACCAAAGACATGGCCCCGCTCGCGAGCCTGAGCTTGGCCCGGGACTTGGCCGCTCGCTCGCACGCGTCGAGTCCAGGGTCAGGCTCGCGAGCGCGGCCACGGCGGTCGGCCAGGGGATTGGTCAGGGAGGGATAGGCCAAGGGTTGTGAGGCCAGGGTTTCAGAGGAGCGCCGCGCGTTCGGCGCGCGTTAGCGGTTGCCAAATCGACGCGCAGGTGATTTAAGCCGGGGGCCTTTTTTTCACGTCGATCTTGCCGGGAGCCAGCGAAGTTGAAAGCGCCGCAGTTCGAGCCCGTGCCCCAAGAGACCCCGCTAGACCAAGAAGACGGTGAAGCGCCGTCCGCCCCATCGCCGCGCAATCCCTTGGAGCGCTGGCTCTATGGCCGCCCCGGCGTCGGGCCGAAGCACCACTTCGGCTACCGCGTCACCCCGCAAAGCGGCCGTGAGGGCCAACAAGGCGGCGTCATGGTCGAGGTGCTCTCGCGCGGCATGGGCCCGGCGACGACGATCGATCGCTTCATCGGCAGCCACAACCGCATCGACGTCGCCGATCGCCGCGTGTTCGACGTGCTCAAGCTCGGCGCGCTCGGGCCGCGCCAGATCTACATCGTCTCGCCGAACCACGCCGGCCGTTTGCTCAAGATGATGCAGGGGCTGAACGTCGTCGACGGGCGCACGCAAAAACCGCTGCAATGGAAGGGCGCGGTCACGGCGCAGATCGAAGATGCGCGCGAAGGCGAGCGGGTCCGGCTCAGCGTGCGTTGGAAGAACGCCGCCGGCGACGCGCTGAACATTCAGCAGCACCCGTGGGCCGTGTTCGATGAATATCCCCCGGTGCTCTGGGTCGCTGGCCAAGTCTTCTTCGGCCCCGAGCGCCTGGTCGGAGAGACCCTCCGCCGCCTCTTGCAAGAGCCGAGCATCGACTTCGACGTCTCGGTGCTCGGGCAGAGCGTGTCGCGCTTGGAACACGTGCTCTCGGAGCTCGGCATCGATCCCGCGTGGCTCAGCGAGCGCCTCGCCGCGCCGACCGAGGACAAGCCGAAGATGAAGCTCGTCCTCTCGTTCGCCGGCGGCGCGCTGGCGGCAGAAGCGACGGTGCACGTGGGCCCGCACGCCTTCACCTTGCAGGACGGCGTCGACGTGCCGGAGGCCGTGTGGTTGCCGGCGGCGGCGCCGAAGTGGGCGACGCGCGTGCGCCGCGATCGCGAGGCCGAGCGCTCGGCGATCCAGATCCTGCGCGACGCCGTCTTCGTGCACGAGCAGAACGGCCGCTGGCGCATCACCGGCGACGACGCGTTGGACCTCGTCCGCCGCGAGCTCGCGCCGCTCGTCGGCCACTTCGAGCTGTTCTGGGTGAAGGCACCAGAGCCGCGCGCGTTTCGGCCGGATCCGTTGAAGTCGAAGCTCACTGTGCGCGAGACCGGCCGCGGCGATTGGTTCGAGGTGGCGGTCGACTTCGCGACGGGCGACGCCAAGGTGCCGATCGCCGAAGTCATCGCGCAGGTCGAGAAGGGCACCCGCTTCATTCAGCTCTCTGACGGCACCTACGCCGAAGCGACGCCCGCGCTCCGCCAAGCCGTTCGCGTCATGCAGATGCTCCTCGGCGATCGCACGGGCGGCGGCAGCACGGCGGTCGCAGGAAAAGCGCTCTTGAGCAGCAAGGACGTGGGCGATCTCGAGGGGCTGATGGAGGTCGTCGACGGCTTCGATCTGTCGGAGCTCTCGGACAAACACTTCGCGCCGCTCAAAGACTTCAAGCGCATCGACCCGGTCGACGTCCCGAAGAACTTTCAAGCGACGCTGCGCGACTATCAGAAGGACGGCCTCGCCTGGATGGTCTTCCTCAACGAGCGCAAGATCGGCGGCATCCTCGCCGACGACATGGGTCTAGGAAAGACCGTGCAAACGTTGGCGGCGCTGCATCACTTGTCGCTCGTGCAAGGGCGCAAGCCGTCGCTCGTCGTGTGTCCGACGTCCGTCGTGGAGAACTGGGTGCGCGAGACGCACCGCTTTGTGCCGGACTTCATCGTGCACAGAATCGACGGCCCGCACCGCGACGAGTACCTCGCGAAGGCCAAGGACGCCGACCTGCTCGTGACGTCGTACGCACTCCTGCGGCGCGACTTCGACAAGCTGAAGGTGCTCGACCTCCGCTACGCGATCTTGGACGAAGCGCAGGCGATCAAGAACCCGCAGTCGCAGACCGCGCAGTGTGCCAAGGCGCTAAAGGCCGAGCATCGCCTGGCGCTCACCGGCACGCCGATCGAGAATCGCCTCTCCGAGCTGTGGTCGATCTTCGACTTCGTCTCGCCCGAGCTGCTCGGCACGCTCACGGACTTCAAGGAGCGCTTCTTGTCGCCCATCGAGCGGTACAGCGATCAGCCGACGCTCGAGCGCTTGCGCCGGCGCATTCGACCCTTCGTGCTGCGCCGCGAGAAGGAGGTCGTCGCCAAGGAATTGCCACCGAAGACGATCTCGCAGGTGTTCTGCGACGTGCCGAAGGCGACGCAGGGCCTGTACCGGCAGATCGCCGACGTCGCCAAGGATCACCTGGCGGCGGTGATGAAGCAGAAGGGTTTCGAACGCTCGACGGTCTCGATCCTGACGGAGCTGCTCAGGCTGCGGCAGATCGCCTGCGATCCGCGCTTGCTGAAGAACACCGAGATCCCGAAGGGCGCGCTGTCGCCGAAGCTCGAGCCGTTCCTGGAGCTCGTCGAAGAGGCGCTCGACTCCGGCCGCAAGATCCTCGTCTTCTCGCAGTTCGTCGGCATGCTCGAGCTGATCAGCGAAGGGCTCACCGAAAAGAAGACCGAGCACTTGATGCTCACCGGGCAGACGCGCCGGCGCCAAGTGCTCATCGACAAGTTCCAAGCCGACGACGGGCCGCGCGTGTTCTTGATCAGCCTGAAGGCCGGCGGCAGCGGCTTGAACCTCACCGCCGCCGACACCGTGATCCACTTCGATCCGTGGTGGAACCCGGCCGTCGAAGAGCAAGCGACCGATCGCGCCCATCGCATCGGCCAGACGAAGCCGGTGTTCGTCTACGAGCTCGTCGCGCGCAATACGGTGGAAGAGAAGATCTTGAAGCTCAAAGAGCGCAAGCGCCAGCTCGCCGAAGGTGTGCTCGGCGTCGACGCGGCGTTGAACAAGCTGCTCAGCGAAGATGAAGTGATGGCCCTGTTCGACGTCGACGAGTGGCAAGACGAGTAGCTTGCAATCACCTAAGACCGCTGTAAGCATGCAGCATGCTCGCCACTCAGATTCGCCAAAAAGACGGTGTCTTCTACTTCGTCGCCTACCCGAGCGAAGACCTCTTGCACAAAGTGCGCTTCATCAGCCGCTTCTACGCCGAGGGTGACAAGATCGCCGCGGACGAGGTGGCTGAGAACGACGAGGTCGCGCAGTTCATCGCCAAGATCGAGTCGACCGACAAAGCGTTTCAGCGCCAGATGTCGAAGGCGAAGGTCGCGGCGATCAAGAACTTCTACGAGACCGCGGTGAGCCAGCCGCCGATCCCGGGCACGGTGCTCCTGTTCACGCCCGAGAAGCTCGGCTTCGAGAGCGTCGGCAAGTACGAAAACGTCGGCAACCTCGATGAGCCGCGCGAGAAGTACTTGATCATCGACGGCCAGCACCGGCTCGCGGCGCTGCAGTTCTACATGAAGCAGCGGCCGGACGAGGCGAAGGGCATCCACGTGCCGTGCGTGATCTTCGACGGCAAGAGCGAAGACTTCGCCACCGAGATGTTCGTCATCATCAACTCGACGCCGACGCGCATCAACAAGAGCCACTTGGTCGATCTCTACGAGCGCGTGTCGTGGGCGGCGCCAGACAAGAAGTTCTCGGCGAAGGTCGTCGATCGCCTCTACAGCGAAGGCGACAGCCCGCTGCGCTACAAGATCAACCGGCTCGGCGGCAGGAGCAAGCAGGAGAAGTGGATCCTGCAGGCCGAGCTCTACAACGAAGTGCACCGCTGGGTGAGCGCCTCGTGGCGGAAGCTGCAGAAGAAGGATCCGCAGCGCGAGCCGCAGAAGATGTACGAGACGATCCGCGACTTCTTCAAGGCGGCGGAGAAGGTGTTCGGCGACGCTTGGGGCAACGGCAACTACATGGTGACGAAGCCCGTGACGATCAAGGCGCTCCTGCGCGTTTGCGCCGATCTCGCGCGCGAGGATCAATCGCCCGACGATCGCCAGAAGCGCTGGGAGAAGCGGCTGTTTCCGTGGATCGATCAGGCGCGGACGTTTCGAGCCGAGGGCTTCTACGAGCGCTTCCCAGCGAAGGGCCAAGTCGAGCGCGTCGCGCGCATCCACAAGGAGCTCGCGCGCCTCATCAACGTGTCGACTAGCCGCGAGAAGGACTAGACAACTGTCGAACGCGCGTCCCGATCTTTAGTTGTGCGCCTGGCCCATCATCGTTCATCCTACTGTGTGATGCGCGCGCTTCTCGTCCTCTGTCTCCTCGCGACGCCGGCCTTCGCTGCCAAGAAGAAGGACGCACCGCGCGGCGCTGCAACGCGCGACCAACTGCACGACAAAGCGATGAGCGCCTACCAAGCGCTCGACTTCAAGACCGCCGCAGACCTCTTCGCCAGGGAGGTCGCGATGCTGAAGCCCGACGATCTCGGCAAGCCGGTCGAGCTCGAAGCGCGCACGCGCCTCGTGCTCTCGCTCTATCAAGCGGACAAGAAGGACGCGGCGATCGCCGAGTACAAGACGCTGAAGCAGCGCTTCTTGCGCTTTCAGTTCGACGACAACGAAGTGCTGCCCGAGACGATCGAGTTCTTCGATCGCGCCGTCCCGCCCGTCGCGCCGCCGCCAGAGGATCCGACGAAGCCGCCTGACGAGACGCCGCCGAAGGAGCAGCCAAAAGAGCTCACTGTCGTCTCGCCAGATTCCCCGCGCGTGGTGGCGCCGGCCGTTCCTCCACCAACGGTTCAGCCGGTGAAGCGCTGGCACTGGTACTACCTCGTGCCATTGGGCATCGGGCAGTTCCTCGCCGGCTCGCCCGTCCGCGGCGCGATCTTCGCGATCCTGCAAGCCGGACTGATCGCCGCCGACGTCGCGCTCTACGTACGCTTCAATCAAGTGGCGACCGTGGTCGGCAACGAAGCGCGCACGCCCGATCCGAACGGCACGCGCAACCTGCAAACCGCGATGAACGTCGTGTTCTTCAGCATGCTCGGCTCGTTCGTCGCCGGCTTCATCGACGGCTGCTTGGAGCCGTGATCCTCCGCGCGCTGTGTTTGTTGCTGCTCGTCGCGTCCTGCGGGCGTCCTGTGGTGGTCCCGGGCACGACGGTCGTCTCGACGCTCGAGGCGCCGGAGATCGGCGAGACGTATCGCATCACCGTGCACTTGCCGCCGGAGCACGCGACCGACGAGGGGCGGCGCTTTGCCGTCGTCTATCAATTGGATCCGAGCTTCGCCGGGCTCGCGCAGCTCGATCGCACCGTCGTCGCGGCGGCGCGACTCGAGCGGCTCAGCGCGCTGCCTCCGGTCATCGTCGTCGGCGTGGGCTACGACTACGAGGACGCGCGCGTGGTGAAGCGCGGGCGCTGGCGTGACTACAGCTTTCCGGTGGCCGATCCGGAGCCGCTCACCGCCGCGCTCTACGGCTACGGCGGCGACGCGTTCTATCGCTTCATCCGAGACACGCTCGTTCCGCGCATCGACGCCGACTATCGCACCGACCCAGCGGCGCCGCGCACGATCGTCGGTCACTCGCTCGGCGGCTTGTTCGTTTTGTATGCGCTCACACGGGGCGACGGCGTCTTCGGTCGCTTCGTCGCGGCGAGCCCGACCTTCAACTTCGAGAACGGCGCGATCTTCGCCGAGACCGACGCGGCGCCAGCTTTGCGCGGACGCTTGTTCCTCGGCATCGGCGCGCTCGAGGGGTTGCCGCCAAACGGCTACTTCGACGCGTACGCCGAGCGGCTCGCGCGCCACAGCGGCGTTGCGCTCGCGACCGAGCGCTTCGCCGGCGCCGATCACCTCGACACGATCACGCCGTCCGTCGAGCACGGCCTCGCGTGGGTGCTGGCCGAATGATCGCGCTCGTCGCAGCGTTCGTCTTTGCCGTGCCGCTCGAGCTGCGCTTGGAGGCGCGACCGCAGATCGTCTTCGCGCCGGTGCTCAATGGCTACGGCGCGGTCGCAGAGCTCGCGCTTGGCCGCGTATTCTCGCCGTCGCCGCATGCGGACGTGAAGATGGAGCTCGGCGTCGTGCTCGGGTACGCGAACGCGCCGTATGCGCAAGCGGCATGGCTCGGCCGAAACGAGCGGGTGAACGGCGCCGAGCATCGCGTGCAGGGGTGGGTCGTCATCGGCTCGGCGGTGCGCTTGACCGAGAGCCGCCGCCTCG
This sequence comes from Deltaproteobacteria bacterium, assembly GCA_020848545.1. Classification (GTDB taxonomy): domain Bacteria; phylum Myxococcota; class JADLHZ01; order JADLHZ01; family JADLHZ01; genus JADLHZ01. The sequence continues at coordinate 132,591 of JADLHZ010000044.1, forward strand.
TGCTCGGGCTGCAGTTGGCGCTCGGCTTCACGCACTTGCGCATCGCCGGCACGCTCACGAACGCACAGGCCGCGGTCAGCGTGCGCCGCGACGACAGCGACACGCTCTTCGTGCTTGGCGTCGATCTCTACGCAGCTGTCATCATCGCGCATGGGATCGGGGTGAGCGCGCACGTCGTCGGCCATCCGTTGCCGTGGGCCTTTCGCGTCACGGGCTACGCGTCGCTCTCGCTCGGCGTGATCGCATTGTTGCCGATCTGATGGACGTGCGCGCGCTCTGGCTGGCGCGATCACATCGGCGAGTCGGACAGGAAGTCCACCTTGCACGGCGTCTCTTTGCCGGGCTTGATCGTGAAGTTGGCACGCTTCTCGCCGAGCTTGCTGTTCTTGAACAAGACGTCGTGCTTGCCTGGCGCGAGCGGTAACTTCGCGCCGAGCTGCAGCTTTCCGTACGACTTACCGTCGACGTAGATCTCCGCCCACTGCTTCAAGACGCAGTTCAAGACACCGTTCGCCGGGGCTGCCTCGACGACCTTCTTCTTCGGCTCCACCTTCGCCGGCTCTTCGACGGCTTCGCGCTCTTTCGGCACGACCGGCACGTCGACGCCCGCGGTCGGCACCGGGAGCGCCGCTGGATCCTTGGCCGCCGCTTCCACTGGAGGCGGCAGCGGCGGTGCGACCGCGACTGTTGCTTTCGGCTTCTGCGGCTGCAGCGCATACGCGGCGGCGGCGATCGCGACGATCGCTGCGACGGCGACCCCGGCGATGAGCCCCCACGGTCGCGCGCGCGCGGGCGCCTTTGCCGGCTGGGTCGACGACACCGTCACGATCGACGTGTGCTGCGGCATCGGCGTCTCGGTCGACACCGCAGGCTTGCCGACGATCGTCGGCATGGTCGTTGGCCGCGTCGGCGTCTGCAGCGCGGTCGCGCCGGTGACGACGTTCGTGACGGTGTGCTCCGCGATGTCCGGCACCGTCGTCGGCGTCGGATTTTCGGAGACACGGTTCGCCGGCGCCGGGGCCGCTGCACCCTCGCCGCCGCGCATGTACGCCGCCGACTCGTCCTGGTGGCCGGGGTACTTTTGCTCGAGCGCCTTCCACAGCTTGCGCGCCTCTGCCGCCGTCGGCCGATCGGCCGCTTCTTCGGCGAGCATCGCCTCGACCGCCGCGATCACCTTCGGATCGTAGTTCGGCAGGTGCTCGGCGAGCGGCCGGCGCTTCTTCATCATGATCTGCCCGGCGATCTCGAAGGGCGTGTTGCCGGGGTAGGGTGGCTTGCCGCTGGCCAAGAAGTAGAGCGTGCCGCCGAGCGAGAAGATGTCGCTCTTCATGTCGAGCGTGACGCCCTTGATTTGCTCGGGCGACCAATACTGCGGCGTGCCGAGGATCTTCGTGCCGAAGCTCTGCGCGAGCGTGCTCGAGACCTCGTTGTTGGTCGCACGCGCCAAGCCGAAGTCGAGCACGACGAGGCGCCCGTTGTTGCAGAGGTAGAGGTTGCCCGGCTTGATGTCGCGGTGGACCACGCTCATGCCGTGCGCGGTCTCGAAGGCGGAGAGCGCTTGCAACGCCACGTCGACGAGCACCGCCTCCGGCATCGGGTGCCGCGTGGCGATCGCGTCCTCGAGATCGAAGCCTTCGAGCAGCTCGGTGACGACGTACGGGATGCCGTCCACCGTCTCGCCGTGATCGATGAGCTGTAAGACGTTCGGGTGATCGATCAGCATGAGCGCCTTTAGCTCGCGGCGGAACCAGCCGCGGATGGTCTCCGCCTGATCGTTCGTCGGGACGTAGATCTCTTTGAGGGCGACGCGCTTGCCGTTCTTGCGGTTGGTCGCTCGAAACACGCGCGCCATGCCGCCCGAGCCGATCTGGGCTTCGAGCAGGTAGCGATCGTCTACGACCATGCCGACGTTCAGACTCATTTGGCTTTCTTCGTGCGCTCCTCGACGTAGCCCTTCACGGTGAAGCCGACTTGCTGAAGGAACGCTTTTTCCTGATCGAGCACGCTCTGGGTCACCGGCGAGCGCATGTCCGGATCGTTCTGCATCAGCCAATCGACGAGCTGCGCGCGCATTTGGTGCGAGAGCTCGTCCTTGGCCTTCTTCAGCTTCGCCATCTCTTCGTCGATGCGCTTGTTGCCGTTCGCGAGGCGCGTCTTGAGCTCCTTGAACGCAGAGACGACGTCGCTCGAGGCTTCGACGCCTTTGCTCGCCGGCTTCTGCGTCGCGCCGACCGAGGCGGGCTTCGTGACGCCGACCGACGCCGGTTTTTTCGCTTGAGCCTCGGCGATGGCTTTTTGCGTTTGCGCTTGATTCGCCTGATCCAGCGCGACGTTGGTCGTCATGCCGCGCTCGCGCAGGGCAGGGTTCATCTCGAGCAATTTGCGCACGACGTCCGGCGACACCGTCTGCTGCGCGCGATCCCCGAGGGCGTCGTCCCAGTCGTCATCCGCCATGGGACGATCGTAGCATGGCCTCGCACATCGGCTCGACATTTGTCTGAGTCCGGCCGGCGGCGGGAAGAACAGTCACCCGCTCGCGACCTCTATGGTAGATCTTTGCACTATGGTGACCGTCAACAACAACCGCGTCGATCGCCCCGTCGTCCCTGATTCCGCTCCGCCGGAGGCGACTGACGCGGGTAAGGTTCCGGAAGCGGCCCAGCAGCAGCCGAAAGCCGCTGATGCCAAGAGCGCCGCCCGCGCGAATGAGACGGCGAAGGACAGCCTGAGCACCCAGGGCAAGGAGGGCGCGGGCGTCAAGAAAGGGGAGGCGGCGCCTGGGCTCGTCGAAGTGCCGCCGCGCGCGCCGGTCACTCCGGAAGGGACGCGCCTGGCGGCCGAAGGGTTTGCGGCGCTCAGCGTCGCGCTCGGCGGCACGATGCCGCCCGGGGAGGTGGCGCCTTTTCTCGGGGTGAACCTAAAGAGCCTGGACAAGCCCTGCGGAACGCTGTCGTCTTTACTGAGCTCGAACGCGATGGCTTCGGCGCTCTCGGCGATGAACAAACTGCAGTCGGGCGAGTGGACCTCGGCCCCGCCGGCGCTCATGGACTCGATCACTTTGGTGACGGCCGAGCTCGACGGGCGCGCCAGCAGCATTTCCAAGAAGAGCTTCGACAAGCTGGCGGCGCCGCAGCAGCAAGCGGTGAACGACGTCGCCAAAGAACTGTCGCCCATCTTGGCGGCATCGATCGCCTTTGAAAGCGGCGAGAAGAAGGCGAGCAAAGAAGAGAGCAAAGCGAGCGACGCGGCGGCGACGGCGAAAGCGGAGAAGAGCGATCGCACGAGCAGCGGCGACAAGATCCACGGTGTCGGCGGCGATCGCGGCGGCGGTGCACAAGACGGCGATCCGAGCGCCGGCAACGCGCAGCGCATGACCGCGGGCGAGGCAGCCATCGACGGCGCGTCAACCAATCGGGCCGGAGATTTGCGCAACCCCTCGGCGAGCGGACGCCGCGTCAATGAGTCGCGCGGGTTTCGCGAGGACACGCACGCGCGCGCCGGCCTCGATCCGTCGGTGATCGAGCTGCCGGGGCACGACGTCATCACGATGGAGCGCGCCATTGGCTCGCGCTACAGCCTGCTCGCCGGCGGCGACGTCGAGGAGCTCGTCAACATCGTCATGATGCAAGTCGCGCGCGACTCCGAGACCGATCTGCGCGACCTCATCAAAGAAGTGCAGAAGCGCAACGCGGAGAAGAAGCAGGTGCGCGAGTTCATTGCGTCGGCCAAGAAGCAGGAAGCGGCGATGAACACGCAGCTCCGCGCGCGTTACGACGAGCGCGTGGCGCTGCCGGCCGGAAATCCGCGGCGCATCGATCCGCGGGTGACCAGCTTCGACGCGTTCAAAGACTCACAGAAGATCGCCATGCGCGCGGGCGGGTTAGCCTCGCCGGACGGGGAGTTTCTGCCGCCAGGCGATCCGGCGTTCAGCTTGTCGTCGCGCGAGACCTTGTACGCGCAGTCGCCGGAGGAAGCGCGCGATCTTCAGGGCAACGTGATCCCCGAGAGCATCGTGCGCTTCGCCGAACGGCTGCGGGTGAGCCCACAGCAAGCCATGGGCCTCAAGCGGGTGTGGGACGGTGACAACGCTTTGCAGGCGCGCTTCGGGTCTTTCGAGCGCTGGCTCTGCGAGACGAGCGCCAACGGCGGCCTTGGGTTGCGCGCCAATCCCACGCAGGAGCAGGGGCCCCTGATTGCGCGCTTCTTGCAGGAGCGTGACCCCGTGGCGGTCAACCGCGCGCTCGCGACGAAGTTTCACGTTTCGCTCGCCGACCTCGAGGTGATGCGCAACCACTTCGACACCAAGCTGAACGAAACGCAGCGCGCTGGCGGCTTCGAGGCGTGGCTGAAGTCGTCGGCAGGACCTGGCCTGACGGAGGCCGGGTCGGGCGAAGAGAACTCGGGCAAGATCGAGCGCTTTTGCACGCAAGCGGAAGTCGACGCCGCCGAACGCCGCATCACCGGCCGCTTCGGCATTTCGCACGCGCAGTACCGGGCGCTCTCCGACTACTTCTCGGAGATGCAGCGCACCGGCAACGCGAGCGGTGAGCTCGAGGCGTGGCTCACCGGGACGGTCGGCTTGCGGCCCGGCGAAGGCACGGCGAACCCCGGTCGCGTCCGCGATTACATGACGCAGGAGCGTGCTCGGCTCACGACACCAGGCGCAGCGCCGGGTGCTCAACCCGGAAACGAGACGCGCAACGTTCCGGCACCGTATACGGCGACGCGCACCGACGGCAGCTCGTTCAGTCAGGAGGAGGCCGTCGCGTGGATCAACGGCTGCCGCACGGACGCGCCGCTGCCGCTGAACCAACGCAACAGCGACTCGAACAACATCCGCTTGATCGTCAACCAGGCGCGCGGGCGAGTTGGGCTCGAGGCCGACAACATCGACAACCTGCTCGGCGATTACCTCGAGGAGGTCCTGATCAAGGGACACTACGAAGCGCATCCCAACGTCGACAACCACGGGCGCCACGGGCAAGACGCCGCCAGCAAATGGAGCGCGCTGCGCGACGCCATCAACCGACTGCCCGAAGGCCAGCGCCAAGCGGCCGCGAACTACGTGCAGCTGCGCATGGCGGAGGTGCGCCGAGACGTCGAGATCGCGCGCAAGTGCGATGGCACTGCGATGGAGAGGAAGGGCGGCGGGACCCCGGCTGCGGCCCAGGATCCGTGGCTCGTCGAGCGCGGCATCGTGTATTGTCCGTGGGCGCATGGGCAAAATCACGTGCGCGGGCTCGACGGCGCGTACAACCATATGGACGAGGCCGCCTGGCAGCGCGCGGCAAACAACGTCAACCTCACGCCGGACTGGGGCAGCGCCACGCCCGGCACGCGGCCACCCGAGCCGCACGGGCCGCCAGCGCCGGGCCCGTCGGCGGCGACCGATCCGGCGAACGCTGGCCGCATGGCCGTCCTCGATCGTTTCGCCAACGGCGGCTACACAACGACGATCACGATCGGAGCGATCTTCATCATCCCTGGCGTCACCGGCGGCGGCGCCGGCGGTGGCTCGACGACGCCGACTCCGCTCGGCAACCCAAGCGCGGAGGTGAGCGCGGCGATGGCAGCGATGCGGCAGGAGCAAGCCTCGGGCGGTGGCGTCGTCGGCCGGGAGAGCGCCCCTGAGATGACGCTCGCGCAGCTGCGGGCGACGATCGAAGAGTGGGAAGGCAAGAAGGACACACTCGGCGACCTCAGCGAGCAACTCTCGCTGAAGCTTCAGATGTATCAGGATCGCCGCGCGAAGATGTACTCGACGCTGTCGAATATCCTGAAAAAGAATTCCGAGACCTCGAGCCAGATCATCTCGAACCTGAAGTGAGGCCCACATGACCCAGGAAGAAGCGGCGGACATCTGCGGGCGATATGGCTGGCAAGCGTTGCAAGCGAACCAAGTCGACGTCGCGGTCGTCGCCTTGCGTCAGGCGTACGGCTTGGCCACTGCGCGCGCCGATCGCGCGGCGGCCTACGGCATCGCGCTCGCGAAGGCGAACCAGATCGATGAAGGCGTCGCATACTTGAAGAAGAGCCTCGAGCTCGACCCCGCCAACATCGAAGTCTGGTGCGTGGTCGGTGAGCTCACGCTCGACATGATGGACTACCAGGGCTCGCTCGCGGCGTTGAAGAAGTGTCTCGAGCTCGATCCCAAGGCGGCGCACCCGTCCGGCCGCCGCGCCCGCGCCCTGATCAAGAAGGGCGAAAAGTTGCTCAAGCAGGCGCTCGCCGGCTGACCCGCGAAAAGGGCGCGAAAAGGGACCGGGGAGCATTTCGCGAAAAGGGACCGGGGAGCGTCAGCCTTCCGGGGAGCGTTCAGCCTTGGGTGAGCAGCTTCTCGCCTTTTTTGATCAATGCGCGCGCGCGTAGGCCGTGCGCGTTCTTGGCGTTCGGATCGAGCTCGAGGCACCTGCGCAGGGCGGCCGCCGCCTTCTTCCATTCCATCTCGTCCATCGCGAGCTCGCCGAGCACGCACCAGGCTTCGATGTTCTTCGGGCGCAGCTCGACCGCCCGTTCGAGCGCCAGGATCGCTTCACGGCGCTGGCTGTTCTTGGCGAGGGCGAGGCCGAGCGCGGCCCAGTAGTCCGGATTTTTCGGCTCGCGCCGCGCCAACTCGCGAAAGAGAGCGGCGGCGGTCTTCGGATCTTGCAAGAGCGCTTGCCAGGCGAAGCACGCGAGCGTCTCGTTCTCGCGCGCGAGCGCGGCTTCCGGACTCTCGTTGACTGACGCCTGCTCTGGCGCCTCGGGCATGGCGCCGGGCTCGGTCCCGGTCTCAGTCATGGGTCTTCGCGCCTGCATTGTTCGGAAGGGTTGGGCTTTCGCTGAGCTTCGTCGCGACCGCTTGTGCGTTGGCCTTCTCCTGAGCCGTGAGCGCGCGGTCCCACTGCGGGAAGCTCATCTCTAAGAACCCGGCGACGCGGCCCTCGGGTCGCCCGCTCTCGACGAGCGCGCTGAGCGCCTTGAAGTCGGCTGCGGCTTCGCTCGGGGACGACGCGGGATCGGCGGTCGCCGGTGCGGTGCCTTGGCCGAGGAGCTGCTTCAGCGCCGGTGAGAGCGGGCTCGGCGCTTCGCTTGTCGTCGCCGCGTTGCTCGTTGCGGCGGTCGTCGCGGCGGTCTCGGCGGCACGCTCCGGTGCGGCCGCGGCGTCTGTCGTCGTCTCTCCCGGCGCCCGCGGCGGCGGCGAGTCTTTGATGCGCATGCTCATACCCGTACCTCTTTCCGTAAGACTACAGCCGCCGCCACAGAGCGTCGACCAAGGTTCAAGGCGGTGGTCTCAGACAGACACTTGTCGCCCTCACTTCGTCCCGTGCTTGCGCTTGAACTCGACGAACGCCTTCACCGAGAAGCCGAGCTTGTCGAGGAACGCCTTCTTGTCGGCGAGCGCCTGCTGCGTCATCGGCGAGAGCAGCTCCGGATCCTTGTTGATCAAGACGCGCATGAAGTCCTCGAGCGTGCTCTGCTTGGCGCGCGCCTTCTCGACTTGGATCTGCTGAAGCTGCAGATCGAATTGCTGCTCGTCGAGCTCGAGCTTGCGCTTCAACGTGTCGAGCTCGCTGAACACGTCGCCGGCGGCGGCGGGCTTCGCCGCCGGCGCTGCGGCCGCGGCCTTCTGCTTCTGTGATCCCTGGTGGGCGGCTTTTTGTCCGCTTGAGACAACCCACGCCGTGTTCTTGCCCTCTTCGCGGAGCTTCGGGTTCATCGAGAGCAGCGTGCGCGCCATCTCGGGCGAGATGCCGCTTTGTTGCTCTTCGCCGAGCATGTCGTCCCAGTCTTCCTTCTCGGCGGCTTTCTTGGCCGGCGGAGCGGACGGCGGCGGTGCGTTCGACGGAGGTTTCGGTGCCATGGCTCCCAGCAGTCTGCCGTACAATTGTCAGCGGCGGCAACAAGTCTACATGGCCGCACCTACATGCGTCGGTTAAGGTTGCGGCATGACGATTACTAAGGTGCCGCAGGGAACATCGGGGCAACCGATGTCGGTCGAACCGCCGCCGCAGGACAAGACGCCGCCGAAGACGAACGAGAAGAAGTCGCCAGGCGAGACAGCGAAAGCCGAAGCGCAGCCCGGGGCGCAAGCGAAGAAGACCGACGGCGTCAGCAAGGTAGCGGTGCCGAACCAAGACGAGCTCGTCACGCTGCGCCTTCGCACGATGTCCGACACCGGCGTCGTCGTCCATGACGCGCCGCCGGTCGCGCCGCCGACGAGCGACGGCAAGCTGCAGGCTGCGCTCGATCTCTTCAACGGGCTCGCGGCGCAGCTCGGTCAGGCGCAAGGGACTCCTGCGGCGAAGTTTGCGGCGAGCGTGGCGGTGCCAAAAGCGCTCGCAGGGTTGCCGGAGCTCGCGCTCGGCCGCGAGCAGACGCAGGCCATCGTCATGGTGCACACCTTGGTCGCGCAAGGGGCGATCAAGTTGCCCGCGGCGATGCAGCAAAAGCTCGACGCGCGCTTTGCGTTGGTGACCTCGCCGCCGCCGTCGAGTGGAACGGTTCCGCTCACGCCAGCGCAGCAGCAAGCAGCGCAGCGCATCGCGGCGGCGTTCTTACCGGTGCTGCGCGGGATGCAAGGCACTGGGCGCGTCGACGCGCGGACGGCGATGTTGATGCGCTTCGACCCGCGGCGCGCGGTCGACGTCGAGGACGACGCTGAGCTCGCGATGCTGCCCGCCCCGATGCGGCGCGCGTTGTCGCTCGCGCTCGGCATCGGCGGGGACGAGCCCGGCGGCGCCGAGGCGACCGGCGGCGCGCAGCGGCAAGTGAGCGACGCCGACGAGACCGGATCGCTGCGCGAAGACAGCGGCCGTGGCACCGAGACCGCGGGGATGCGCCAGCCCACGACGGATGCGATCGAGGGGCGCCAGCGGACCGGCGAGAGCGATCTCGCCACGCTCGATCCGATCACCGTGCCCGGCCCCGAGGTCATCGCCTTCGAGAAGGCGATCGGCGGCGACATCTTCGCCCTCGCCGGCGCCGACGTCGAGATGCTCTGCCAGATCATGATGATGGAGCTCGCGCGCGACGCCGAGGTCGACCTCCGCGAGACGCTGAACGATATGAAGAAGATCAACGACGAAAAAGCGCAGATGCGCGAGCACATCGCGGCCGCAAAGGAGCAGGCGACCGCGATGAAGAGTGCGTTGCGCAGCGAGTACGATCGCCGCTGCGCGCTGCCGAAGGGCCCGCCGGGAGATCACATCGACGCGTCGGTGACGAGCTTCGACGACTATTGCGCGTCGCAGAAGCTGAGCTTGCTCGGCGGTTCGCTCGCCCCGGACGGAGACAGCGTGGTTCCGACCCCGCCGCCCGAGTTCGGCATCTCACCGAACACGACGCGCTATCCGCAAGCCACCGAGGCGCAGGAGACGTGGAATGGCTATACGGTGACCGACCAAGATCGCGCGGTGGCTGATCGCCTCGGCATCGACGCGACGCAAGCGACCGCGCTACGCCGCACATGGGACAACGATCCGAAGCTGCAGGCGAAGTTCAGCGGCAGCTTCGAAGAGTGGATCGTGCGCAGCCAAGACGAAGGCGGCGTCGGCCTCACGGTCGGCGGAACGGAGTCGCAAAAGGCGGCGGTCACGCTCTATCTCGCCCGTCACGATCCGGCGGTCGTCACCGACGCGGCGGCGAGCAAGTACAGCCTGAGCCAAGAGCAGATGACCACGCTCTACCAGCACTACACGGCGAACCTGAGCGAGGCCGAGCGACAAGCCGCTGGCGGCACTTTCGACACGTGGCTCGCGAACGAGCTCGGCATGAGGCCGGGGATGCAGCGGCACAACACGACGCAGATGAACCAGTACCTCGCCGGGTTCGAGACGGACGCCGACATGCAGCGGATGATGGATGTGTACGGCGTCGCGCCGCACGATCTTCACGCGCTCCACGACGTCTACAACACGCTCGACGACAAGCCCGCGACCTTCGAGGAGTTTCTGACTTCGGCCGTCGGCCTCAGCGAGAGCAACGTCGGCGGGAACGACGGACGCGTGGGGACCTATTTCTACCAGCTGGCCGTGCAGGCGAGCACACCAGCGGCTGCCGCAGCCGCACCGACCGGGCCACCCGAATACACCGAACGCGACGCGGCGCTCTTCGATCAATGCTGCGATGCCGCGCAGGGGCATGTTCCGACCGACAGCAACACGTACAGCCCTGAGGAACAGTACATTCTCGATACGATCGCCGCGATCGAGGAGAGTGTTCCGGCGGCCGTCAAGGCACAGATGGAGGAGATCCTGTCCGCCGTTTTGCGCTCGCTCTTCGCGTCGACCGCCGGCGGCGGTGGCGACAAGGGTGCGCAGCAGCAGCCGGTCATCGACTTCCTGACCAAGCTCGTGGATGCGCAGGACGCGAACGGGATGATCACCGCGTTGAACGAGTTTGCCGCCAACGGCCAGTTCGCGAACTTTTCGAGCGGCGCCGAGTTTGCGAACGCGTGCCACAACCTCGCGAGCCAGCTGCGCGGAAGCCCCGAGCTATTCGATGATGTCCACGAGTGGTTCCGGGGGCGGACGATCATCTGCCAAAACGACCTTGTCTATGGCGAGACGTACTACCAGCCGCGCGGGAACGAGAATTCTTGGATGTCCGATCGAGTCTTGCACAGCGCGCAGGGCTCGGGCGCCCGCAACCACGTGCTCTATGCGAGCTACAGTGAAGGCTGGCACCTCAGCCAATCGAACTTCACGACTGCGCGTTCTGCGCTCGACAGCGTCTTCGCCAACTTGCGCGGCGCGGAGCGCGAACGCGGCCCGAGCGAGCCGGAGGAAGCGCCCCCGGCACCGCCGCTCAGCGATCGCGAGAAGGACGCGATTCGCGAGATCGCTGTGCGCCGTCGAGAGGCTGGCTTGCTCGAAGACTTGATGGCCAGCGGCACCGCGCCGCCGCCGCCCGACGCGGAGACGCTGAACCGGCCGCTCAACGAGGACGACCTCGACCGCATGCAGGAGCTCGAACGCCAGCTCGGGGGCGCGATCTTCGCCGCCATCTTCGGCTCTGAAGAAGCGATCGCCATGCTGCAAGGCGACAGCCCGCAGATGCGCGAGTTCTGGGAGTTGAAGTATCGGCGCGCGCACGAGCTGGGCGTCGAAACCCAGACGCCAGAAGACAGCGGCGACACTTTCGGTCGCGATGGCCGCGGCGGGCTGTCCGATCTCAGCGCTGAGCAACGCGCCGCGATGGAGGCGCTGCGCACAGCGCCACAGACGAACATCGATCAGCCGTCGCAAGTCGGCGGACTGCGCGAGATGTCGCTCGAAGAGCTCAACGCCTACATCGACGAGTGGAAAGACAAGAAGGAATCGAAGGCCGAGCTCGGCGAAGAGATCTCGCTGAAGATCCAGATGCAGCAGGACCGCCGCGCGAAGGCCTTCACCACGCTCTCGAACCTCCTGAAGAAGTGGAGCGACACGAGCGGCGCGATCATTGCGAACATGAAGTAGCTCGGCGATAACCATCGCCCATGGCACCTCCGCTAGAAGCCGAGCGGCTCGCGCGCATTGGTTGGGCCGCGTCCGAAGCGAACGAGCACACGCACGCGGTCGCGGCGCTCGAGCAGTGCGTGCGCCTCGCGCCGAATCACGTTCCGTACTTGAACGCGCTTGGCCTAGCGCTGGCGCGCGCGCTGAAGCCGGTCGAAGCGCTGCCGTATCTGCTGAAGAGCCTCGCGCTGAAGCCGGACGACATCGAGATCGCCTGCGCCGTCGGCGAGATCAGCGTCGAGCGCTTGGACTACGAGACCGCGGGGAAGTGGCTGAAGCAGTGCCTCACGCTCGACCCGAAGGCGCAGCACCCGGCGGGCGTACGCGCGCGTGGGCTGATCAAGAAGGCCGAGAAGCAGCTCAAGAAGTCGCTCGGCAAGGCGTGAGCGCGGCGCTGTGGCTCGGCGCTGGCGTCTTCGTCGGCACGATCGGAACGTTGATCGGCGCGGGCGGCGGTTTTCTGCTCGTCCCGTTGCTCGTGCTGGCGATGCCGGACGCGTCGCCGAGCGCGATCACCGCCATCTCACTGAGCGCCGTCTCCGCGAACGCGTGGTCGGGATCGATCGCGTATGCGCGAAAGGGGCGCGTCTCCTACCGCCACGCATTGATCTTCGGGCTGTGCAGCGTGCCCGGCGTCGTCCTCGGCGTGCGGGCAACGTGGCACCTCGATCGCCACACCTTTCTGTCGCTCTTCGTCGCGCCGCTCGTCGTGCTCGCGATCTTCGTGCTCGTTCGGGGCGAGCGCGGCGGCGATGGGCCGGCGCCGCCCACGGACACGCGCGCGGTGTATCTGAAGGGCGGAGTGCTCAGCGCGTTGATCGCGGTCGTCGCGACGATCCTCGGCATCGGCGGCGGCCTCCTGCATGTGCCGATGTTCGTCTACGTGCTCGGCTTCGCGCCGCACATGGCGACCGCGACCTCGCATGCGACGCTCGCGCTGACCGCGACTTTGGCGGCGGCGCTGCATTACTTCGCCGGCGATCTCGTCGGCGAGTACGGCCGAGTCCTCGCGATCGCAGGCGGAATGATCGCCGGCGCCCAGCTCGGCGCGCGCTTGAGCCCAAGGGTGCAAGGGCCGTGGATCATGCGCGTGCTCGGCGTGGCGTTGCTCTTCGTCGCGCTGCGCCTCGCGCTGATCGCCTGGCGCTGATCCTGTCTACTCGAGCTCGGCGCTGAGCGGGGCGAGATCGCGCCGGCGGTCAAAGGTTCTGGTTCACTGGCGCGCGGCGCGGCCGCAGCGGACCGGCCGCGACGACGGCGCGCTGATCCGCGGGGCGCCGCGATCGAACCACGCGCGGGCGTCGAGGGCGACCTTGGCGACGCGCAGCCGATCGGCGATCTGATCGCGGATCGACGCCTGGTCCTCCATGATGCGCACGTCGCCGCCCTTCCACGCGTCGTCGCCGCCGGTCGCGAGGAAGTCGTTCGTGGCGACCACGACCTTGTCTTCGTCGCCGAGCTCTTTGCCTTTGTCCAAGCGGATCCGCACGCTCAGGTGTTGCTCGTCGCAGCGCGCTTCAATCTTGGCGCCGGCGATCGACAAGAAGCCGTTGTCCGTATGCAGATTGCGCGCGAAGGTGCGCGCGAGATCCTTGCCGGTGAGGGTCACGAGCGCGAAGCGGTTGTCGAAGGGCAGGGCCTGATAGATCGCGCCGTAGGTGAGCGGGCCAGCCGGAAGATCCGCGCGCATGCCGCCGCCGTTCATGATCGCGACGTCGGCAGCCGGCATCAACGCGAGCATCTGCGACGCGACGAAGTTTCCGAGCGCCGACTCCTCTGCGTAGCGACGCTCGAGCGCGTGCGCCAAGGTCGGGCCGAGCGTCTGTCGTTTGCGGGTGTCTGCCCGCGCGAGCGCCGGCGCGATGATCGTCGCGATGGCTGCCTCAGCGGTGATCTCGCCACCTTCGTAGATCGCCTTTGCCCTCAACCCCTCGGGCGCGTGCAGCAGCGCCGCCGTGATCTTCTTCGTCTCCGGATCGATCGTCAGATCGATCCGCCCGAACGCCTTGAGCCCACTGTACGACTGAATGATCGCGATGCCGTTCACGGTGTGGGCGATGGCCTGATGGGTGTGCCCGGCGATGATCGCGTCGACGAGCCCGGCTGGCAGCGCGCGTGCTGCCTCGAAGATCTCGCCCTTCTCGTCGCAGGTCGACAGCGACTTCGGGCCGATGAAACCTTTGCAATGCCCACCGGCATGCGCCGCGACGATGACGATGTTGGCGCCGCGCTCGCGCAGGGACTTCGCGCGCGTCGCGATCGTGGCGGCGATCGGCCGTACCTCGAGATCCGCGACGTTCGCGGCGATGGTCGTGTGCAGCGTCGCTTCGCTGGTGACCCCGACGATGCCCACCTTCATGCCCGCGATCTTCTCGACGATGACGTCGGGCGGGAACGCTTCGACGCCGCAGCCCGCTTGCTTGCACGCGACGTTGGCGGCGAGCATCGGGAAGCGCGCCTGCTTGCTGCGGGCGAGGAGGGCGCCGCGCGGGTCGCCGCCCTTCTTGCGCCCGGTGGTCTCCGGCCCGACCGGCCCGTAGTCGAACTCGTGGTTGCCGACCGCCATCGCGTCGTAGCCGATCGCCGAGAACGCCGCGGTGACCGACTCGCCTTCGTCGAGGTCGCTCTCGAGCGTGCCTTGGAACGCGTCGCCGGCGTCGATGAGCACGACGCCTTTGTCGCCGTGCGTCGCGCGCAGCGCCTTCATATAGCTCGCGAAGATCGGCAGCTGCGCCATGCGGCCGTGGGTGTCCGAGGTGCCGACGATCGTGAGGACGACGGGCTCGCCGGCGAAGGCAGGCGCGGCGAAGAGGGTGAGCGCGAGCAGAACGACACGACGCATCGGGCGCTTCAAGTAGGGCTACGAGCGGAGAAACGCAACGGGCCGTGAACGCTGTTCCCTATTTGTCCGCCAGTTGGATCGCGATCCGCTTCTCGCCCGTTGGCCGGCGGAAACGATCGACGACGTCGCTCACCGTCACCTCGGCACGAAACACGACCGAGCGATCGATCACCTCGGCGATCGCCCGGCCGAGTTGCGCAGCCGTTTCGTCGCCCAAGAGCGGCACCTCGATGGGAAAATCGTCGAGGCGCAGCCTCAAGCTCACCGGTGTGCGTGATTTGAGAGCCGTACCGCTGAGCGTGATGCGCCCTTGGCCGCCCGCGATGCTCACGCCGTCGCTGTGCGGCTCGATGACGGCGCTCAGGCGCGGCGTCGGCTCGGACGCGATCATGCCCATCATCTCGAGCGCGTACGCGGCTTTCTGTCGCGTTGGCTTGACGCCGGACCCAAAGCCCCACGCGCGGAGCTTGTTCGCCGCCGCGCTCATCTGCAGGTAGCTCCCGTCAGAGTAGAGATCGGCCTCGGCGAGATCTTCCAGGTTGTGGATCTTCGGTTGACCGGCGCAGGTCGCTCGGTCGCTGAGGCCCGCGAGCACGGTGCTTTGCTGCGCGCGATCGACCACGGTGATCCCCGCGCGCGATGCGATCGCCGGCGCCTCTTGGACAGGAGCGATCGCCACGGCTTGAACGTGCTCGAGCTCGATCTCGACTTGCTTGCCGCGCACGGAGACGACCTCGAGCACGTGCGGCGCCCCGCCGGCGTCGCGCGAGATCGTCACGTCGACGTCGAGCCGTCGCGTGCCGGCGTTCGTGTACTCGACGAAGGACGCGCGCGTCTCGACGCCCGGAGTGGGGTCGACCGGGCGCCCCGCCGCTTCGATCTGCTGTTGCCAGTGCGCGTGCTTCTCGTCGACGGACGCGCCGCGCGTCGACGGCGGCTCGATCACCGCATGCTTGCCAGTCACGTGGATGAAGTCGTTCGAGATCTCGGCTTCGAGCCCCGAGGCGTGGCGGAGCGTGAACTTGTAGCGAAGCGCGTCGTTGTCGAGCACGTTCGTGGCGACGACGTCCGGGCGAATCGCCGGGTTTTTCTTGCGATATTCGGCGAGCGGGTTGAACGGCGGCGCTTCATCGCGCAAGAACGCCGTGAGCTCGGCCATCGCGGCGGCGTCGCTGGCGATGCCGGGCAAGGTGTCGAGCGCATATTCGATCCGCGTCGCCACGAGCGAGCCCGGATCTTTCACGCCGCCGCCCGGCTTGACGTTGAGCTTGCCCATCGTTCGGTGGCGCTCGCCGTCCTTGATCTCGCCGTCGCGAAAACGCACGGCTCCGTTGCCGCGCGCCGCGCGAAGATCGAGCGCGTCTTGGTAGTGATCGAGCATGCCCGCGACCTTCGGCAGCCCGGCGAAGTCGAAGTCGCGCTCGCCGGCGTCGTCCATCACGCGCCAGACGAGCTCACCGGGCGCGTAGGTGTCGCCAGTGTAATAGCGCTCCGTCCGCGCGAGCGACCAGCCGTCTTCACCGAAGATCGCGGCGAGCGCCCGCTCTTGTTCGCCGGCCGGCAGCCGCGAGAGCGCGTCGAGGCGCAGGGTGAAGTCCTTCAGCTCGTCGAAGGTCTTCGGCTCTAGCTTCATCTCGGCTTCGCGGCGCGAGACGAGCTTGGCGCCCTTCGGAAACACCGCGGGATACTTCTGCACGAGCGCGTCCGGCAGCGCGATCGCGAGATCGACGGGCTTGTCGCTCGCGCGGCCAGTCACCACCGGCGCGGCGGGCTTCGCGATCGGCACGGCCGCGCTGCGCACATCGAGGGGACTGCCGACAGCGACCAGCGGCGGCGTGGCGAGCCAACCTTGCGAAGCGTCGCGACGCCCGCCCGATTGATGGCCGGCGCCCTGCCAGTACGCGTCGATCGACAACGGATCGCCCGGGCGAAACACGAGCTTGTCCGCGCCGTGCTTGGCGAAGAACGCGTTGACGTCGGCCAGCGCGACGAAGAACTTCTTGGTGGTGACGAAGAGCCCGTGTTTGTCGCTCCCGCTGGCGCCGTCCATCACGCCAGCGAAGGGCATGGCCAGCGGCACCCAGTGCTCGACCGGCGGGTCGGTCACGCGCACCGAGACGAACAAGCTGACGTCGTCGCCGCGCTCCGCGTGGTGGGTCTCGACCTCGATCTCCCAGCCGGCGTCGGTCGCCGTGATTTTCGATTGAATATATCCGCGCGCCGACCCCCAGCTGCTGCTCGCGAGCGGCGCTCGGCCGACTTGCGCTTGGGTGCTCGGAAGCGAGCGTCCCCGTGCGATCGCGTCCTCGAGCCCGTTCACCTTGACCCGCGGCGCCTGGCTCGACGCCGTGCGCGGGCCGAAGCCGACGATTGCGGGCGGGCCGCTCGCCGCTCGGCTCGACGCAGAAGGGCCCGCGATCGCGGCGATTGGCGCGATCCAAGCGGGCACCCCTTTGCCGACCGGGCTCGTCATCTGTCACTCATTATCGCTCTCGACGCCGCCGGGAGTGCGCTTCGCACAACTCTTTGCGAGCCGGTGCCGACAACAGCAAACGCCAGGGTTTTTTCCGCCTACGGGCGAGGAGTGTGTGTGAAGGTCTCAGCCCCGTCGATCGTGACGTTGCCCCTCGCGCAGACCGATCAGGCCAAGGCGGCGGAAAAGCCCGCTGAAACCCCGGAAGCGAAGAAGCCCGCGCGCGCGTTGACCCCCGCCAAGACCCCGAACGCGCCGGCCAAGCTCTCGGCGAGCGACGACGCGCTGGTCGCGGCCGGCCGCCACGAAGAGTACCTGACGCGCGTCGAAGGTCACGTTGCGCAGATCAAGACGACGAACTTCAAGCAGCTCGACGCCGCCCTCACCGAGAGCTGGATCGGCGAGCTCTACTTTCTGCAGCAGCGCCTCGTCGGCATCGCCAACAAGGTGATCGGCAAGCCGGCGCTCGAAGCGCGGGCGCACGCTGCGCTGCAGACCGTCTGTGACTTGCAGACTATCGCGTTCAACCGCGCGTGTGAGATCTTGGACGAAGGCCAAACCAACCCGCTCGGCGCGTGGGTCGTCTACAAGAACACGATGAAGAAGTCGGGCTACCACCACGAGTCGGTCGCCCACGACTATTACATCCAGCAGGCGAAGAAGTTCATCGAGGCCGGCGGCAAGATGGGCGACATCATGGTCGCGATGCCGCAGACGATCGAAGGCATCGAGGACGCGATCCCGTACGAGTATGTGGTCGACGAGTTCAACGTGGCGCGCTTCGCTCGTTGCGTCGACGGTGAGCCGACGCCGGGCCACACCCTGCTCGCGGGGGGCAACGACGCGCTGGCGGCAGGCACGCTGCGCCGCTTCGGCAAGATGTACATCGTCGGCACGATGTCCGGCCACTTCCGCACGCCCTTCGAGACCACGAAGTTCATGGTCGAGCACTTGGTGAAGAGCGGCGTTCCGCGCGAACGCATCGTCGTGCAAGAGGGCGAGGCCGGCACGCCGCGCGCCATCGAGATCGTGCACCGCGCGCAGAAGTGCTTCGACGAGGAGACGAAGGTCCTCGTGCGCGAGCTGCAGCTCGAAGCGATGCGCTACAACCCCTTCGCTGTCCACGTCGGGGCCGCGAAGCCGACGAAGCCCACGTTCACGACGGCCGGCGTGCCGAAGATCGATCCCGCGGTCAAAGAGCTGCCGCACGCCGTCTACCGGATGAACGGCTACCTGCGCGAAGCGTTGAAAGACAGCATGCTGATCAGCGCCAACGGCGAGGCGGCGAAGGCGTTGAACGCGATCGATCACGTGCTCGTGACCAGCGAGATCGCCGGCAACAAATCCGAGTACAACAACGCGCTCGCCGTCTTGCGCCACCTCGGCACGCTCGACGAAGTGCACTGCGACTTCGAGACGCGCCAGGCGTTGAAGAACCGCATCGAGCGTTGGGGCTCGCACTTGTTCGGCACCGGCTGCACCACGCCCGCCGATGTGTTTTCTCCGCTGCCCTCCGACCTGCGCCGCATGCGCATCGTCGCCACGCTGAACCCGAAGGCGACCGACGAGATGTTGAAGAAGCTGATCCTCGCCGGCATGGACGTGGCGCGCATCAACCCCGCGCACGGCACGCTTCCAGGGCTCGTCGATCTGCTGGAGCGCCTGCGCAAGATCGGAAAAGATCTCGGCCGCGAAGTGCGCGTGCAGGTCGATCTGCCGGGGCCGAAGATCCGGCTCGGCAAGTTCGCGAACCCGAACAAGCTCGAGAAGAACGACATCCAGCTCGACAAGGGCGACTCGGTCACGCTGACCACGAAGAACGTGCTCGGCGACAAGAAGACGCTGCCGATCGAGTACGACACGCTCGCGAACGACGTGAAGGTGGGCGAGCCGATCTACCTGAACGACGGCAAGGTGAAGCTCATCGCGCGCGAAGTTGGCAAGGACAAAGACGGCCACGCCGAGATCGAAGCGACGATCGAGACGAGCGGCATCGTTTGGGATCGCAAGGGCGTGAACCTGCCGAATTCGCAGCTGAGCATTCCGACCGTCGGCGAAGACGACGTCGCCGCGTTGAAGGCGCTCTTGCCGCACGTCGATCTCGTCGCGATGAGCTTCGTGCGCCACGAGGCCGACATCTTCGAGCTGAGAGAGCACATGATCGGCGCCGGCAAGGTGGTGCCGATCATCGCCAAGATCGAACGCCGCGAAGGCCTCGAGCGCTTGGATCGCATCGCCGACGCCGCGGACGCGTTGATGGTCGCGCGCGGCGATCTCGGCGTGGAGATCGGCATGCAGTTCGTGTCGATCGCCGAGCAGAAGATCAACGCTGCCGGCGATCTGCGCGGCAAGCCCGTGATGGTCGCCACCGAAGTCGCGATGAGCATGGTCACCGATCCGTCGCGGCCGACGCGTGGCGAGGTCGAGGGCCTCTCGAGCGCGGTCAGGAACGGCGCCGAGGCGATCATGCTCGGCAAAGAGACGAGCGCGCCGGAGCACGCCGACGAAGTGATTCGGCAAGTGGCGCAGATCATCAAGGCGGTCGAGAGCGCCGAGCTCGAAGGCGCGTTCGAGCGCATGCTGGCGGGTGAAGAAGCCTTCGAGGACGCGCCGCCGGTCGAGGTCGAAGCGCCGAAGGCCGTGTCGATGACGGCGCTGCGCGTTCAGCAGACAGTGAAATGAGATGGGCAAAGAGATCGAACGAAAATTCTTGGTGACGAACGACGCGTGGCGCGCTGGCGCCAAGGGCAAGCGCTACGTCCAGGGCTACCTGTCGACGAACAAAGAGCGGACCGTGCGTGTGCGCATCGCCGGTGAACAAGCGTTCCTCACGATCAAAGGTCTCACCGTCGGCACCGCGCGCGCGGAGTTCGAGTACGCGATCCCGGTGCCAGACGCGGCCGAGATGCTGAAGAGCCTGTGCGAGCAGCCGATCATCGAGAAGACGCGCTACAAGGTGGAGCACGGCGGGCTCACTTGGGAGATCGACGAGTTCGACGGCGTCAACAAGGGTTTGATCGTGGCCGAAGTGGAGCTCTCGTCCGAAGGCCAGAGCATCGACAAGCCGAGCTGGGCCGGCGCCGACGTGTCGGACGACCGGCGATATTTCAATAGCAACTTGATCAGCAAGCCGTTCACGACGTGGTGAGGATGAGATGAAGATCCGTGAGACAGCGGTGCAGACGACTTCGGCCACAGCCACGGCAACGGCCACGACGCCGGCGACCACGAAGGCCGCAAAGGCGAAGGAGCTTTCGCCGGACGCGAAGCTGTTTCCGATGACACTGAAAGCGATGGAGCAGACGGCGCCGGTTGGATCGTTCAAGCCACACGCACGCTTCGAGGCGAGCTTCGCAGCGGCGTTCTTGAACGTGAAGGGCCCGAGCGCGATCGCCGATTTGAAGAAGCTGTTCACCGAGACCTTGCTCGTCACCTTCGGCGGCGATCAGCTCACTGGGAAGAGCACGCAGTCGAAGGGCCTCGCCGCCACGCTGAAGGGCACGGCCGGCGGCACCGGCGCGATCGTCCGCAAGATGGCGGCGGACGCAGGCTACAAGCCGGAAGAGATCGGCGAGTTCGCCAAGGAGCTCGCGAAGAACCCGACCCAAGACGTCGAGCTCGACTACCGCGCGCTGCAGCTCATGGCGAAGGGCGACGTCACGACCTTCGAGAGCCGCCTCGCCGGCCACCTCGCCGAGTTTCTCCGCCAGCTCGGGCGCAAGAACGTGGTCAGCGTCTACTTGAAGTGCGCGCCGAAGGAGCTCGCGCTTCGCTATGTGCAGCGCGAAGTGTCGCCGGCGGCGCGCGCGCGCATCGAGCCGTTGCTCAACGTGCCAAAGAGCGCGACTTTCATCGAAGCGCTCGAAGCGCTCGGCAAGATCGACGACGCCGACGCGAAGGCTGTCGCGGCCAAAGCGCAAGACATCGCCGGCCGCGACGTCACCGACTTGAAGCGTTTGAAGCTCCTCTACGGCGTGAACTATCAGGACACGTCGTCTTTCGATCTCGTCGTAGACACCACCGGCAAGACCCCGGAGCAGATCCAGGACGAGATCAAGGCCTTCGTCGATGCGCGGGCGAACGTCGCATAAATCGGCGCTGAACGAGCCAAGCGCATACGAATCTGGTAGGCTGGATGGGTGAATCCCCGTCCCGACGCCGTTGGCGCGCAGTTTCAAGGCACCCTCGTCGCGAGCCGCGAAGTCCGCCTGCCGGAGGTGATGCCGACCGTCCTCGCGCATGCGCCCGAGACGCGCGCGTTCCTGGGTATCCTGCGCGCAGAGATCGGGCCGGTGCGACTGGTGTTTGTCGTGTCGCAAGAAGGCTCGAACGGTCCGGCGCCCGGCGCCGAAGTCACCGCGCACCCGCGCGAGATCTTGGACGCGGCGCCGGTCGTCTATGGGCGGACGCCCGGGTGGCGCAGCGACGAGCACGTGTGCCGCTTTTGCAACCACTGCAACACACGCGGCGGGGATGCGCGCTCCCAGGTGACCGTATTCATGCCCCTGCCTGCGGCGATCCGGCCGCAAGTCGAAGCGGCGCGGCCGCAGGCGCCGACCGCCGAGCAAGACACGAAGCACCACGCCGGTCTCGATCGCCCGCAAGAACGGCGCGGCGTTTCGATGAAGGGCCAGAGCGAGAAGGCGCAACCAGGCATCAAGGAGCGGCCGGCTGAGCGCGCAGCGGCGCCGCTGCCCCGCGACGCTGACGCGAGCGTCGCGCGCGTGCATGAGCGTTACATCGACCTGCGCGCCGAGCTCGCCGGGCGCACACAAGAGCGCGCGGCCTCGGAGATGGCGGCGCTCACCGACCTAGGCGCAAGGCCTACGTCGAGCGATTCTGCGCCGGCTCTCGCGCCGCGGGAAACGAACGATCCGCCGAAGAACGCGATCGAGCAGAAGATCTTGGAGCAGCTGACGCGCCTCGACTCGGCGGCACGCGAGTACTTCGCGCGTCCCGGTTGGCAGCGCGAGGCGGCGTTCCAACGTGCGATGATGCTCGCGCTCTTCGCCAGCGGCACACCGCTCTCAGTGGCCCAGCAAGAGCTCGCGGGTCTGTTTAGCGGGCGCATGAACCTCGATCTCGATCAGCTCGGCAAGCTCGCGCAATCGTACGGGCTCGCCGACGCGCAGGCCATGAGCGACGCGAAGGGTGACCCGAAGGCGCCGGCCGACGCGCAGCGTGAAGCGGCCGATCGGGCGGCGCTGCGCGACAAGCAGAAGCAAGGTCGGCTCCCGGAAGAGATGCTGCTCGCGCAAAACGCCGTCGCCGCTGCGACCGGCGGGAAGAAGAAACTAAAGGGCACGCTCGATCGCGTCGAGGGCGTCGACCAAGAACGCCGCGGCGAAGAAGAGGCTGACGAAGAAGAGTCGGCGGACGAAGAAGCCGCGCTGTTGGCTGATCAGGCCGATTCCGAACAAGCCCGCCCACATCGCCCCACCTCGCAACGAAATTCTTGATCTCGGTCGTTCTGCTGCTTTTTCGCGGCGAACCAGCACGTGCGCTTAACGTGCGCGTGAAACACACGTGGTCTAGTCTGAGGCAGGTCGAGTTGCGCCCGCGATCCTCGTGAGCCAAGTCACGGGACGCACCGCACGTAGCGTCTAGCCTGGAGGGATCAGTGTCAGCGCACGGCAACGATGGTGTGGGGGCTCTCTTGGCGAGGTCATCTCGATCGGTGCGGATTGCGATCCTGCTTCTGCTCGCGCTCGGTGCGCCCCACGGCTGCCGCTGCGGGGCGTGGCCTCCCGGCGCCTTCGATGATCTCGACGGTGATGGAAACGGCGACGGTGAAGGCAACGGCGACAGTGATGAAGCGTCCGGCATCGCGCACTTGACCGGCGCCAACGCTGGCAGCGACACGCGCGTCTGCCTCGGTGCCACCGCAGCGCTCGGCGCCGCAACCCGATCGGGAATCACCTACGTGTGGGAGCCCGCGACTTACCTCGACGCGACCGACATTGCGCAGCCGACCTTTAGCGGCGCGCCTGCGGGCGACTATATCTACAGTCTGACGGCGACCGACCTCGTCGGCCGCGCCCACACGACGAGCGTCCACGTCACGGTGGTGGCCCCGCCGGCGGCGACGATCGTCAGCGACCGAAACGATCTCTGCGCGCTCGGCGTCGTCGACTTCTCGATGGCCGGCGTTGCGGCGAGCTACGCGTGGGACTTCGAGAACGACGGCATCATCGACGCGGTGACGGTGGACCCTTCGCCGTACACGTACGCGGCGAACGGTCCGTACATGGCGACGCTCTTGGCCGCCGACGCTGACGGCTGCTCCACGCAGCTGCAGCAGCCGATCGCCACCTGCGCGCAGGTGCCGAACCTGAGCTGGACGGCGGCGGCGGCCACGGCGGCGGAAGCCTCGGGGACGGTGACACTGACGCTCTCGACCGATCTGCCGGTGCGCACGGCGCTCGTCGTACCGCTCACCTACGGCGGCAACGCGATCGCCGCGGACTTCAGCGGGTTGCCGGCGACGATCACGCTGCCCGCGGGCGCTTCGAGCGTCACGCTGACGTTGACCATCGTCGACGACGCGCTCGACGAGGCTGACGAGACCCTCGTCGTCACCATCGGCGCGTCGCCGAGCTCGGCCGTCGGCGCGACGCCGGCGTTCACTCTGACCATCACCGACGACGACGCGCTGCCGTTCGTCGCTATCGCGGACGCCGGCTTCGTGTCCGAAGGCGCGGCCACCGCTTCCTTCCCGGTCACCCTGTCGACGCCGAGCGGGCAGACCGTGACGGTCACCTATCTGGCGCTCTCGGGCAGCG
The DNA here is from genome assembly GCA_020848545.1 of Deltaproteobacteria bacterium. Classification (GTDB taxonomy): domain Bacteria; phylum Myxococcota; class JADLHZ01; order JADLHZ01; family JADLHZ01; genus JADLHZ01. The sequence continues at coordinate 156,168 of JADLHZ010000044.1, forward strand.
CGACTGTCGGCGCCGACTTCTCGCCGGCCATGGGCACGGTCACCTTCATGGCCGGCCAGACCGCGCAGACGATCGACGTTGCGCTGCTCGACGACGCGATCATCGAAGCGAACGAAGTCTTCGGCGTGCTGCTCTTTGCGCCGGCGAACGCGGCGCTCGGTTCCGCGGCTGGCACCGCGACGATCCTCGATGACGACGGTTCCGTCGCCACGATCGGTATCGATGACGCGATCGTCTCGGAAGGCGCAGGCACGGCGTTCATCACGGTGTGGCGCGCAGGGCCGAATGGCGCCGCGGCAGGCGCCGACTTCACGACGACGGACGGCAGCGCCTTCGCGGTGACGGACTTCGTGGCGAGCGGCGGGACGGTCATGTTCGCGCCGGGCGAAGTCACGAAGACCATCCCGATCACGCTCGTCGACGACAGCACGATCGAAGCCGTCGAAGCGTTCACCGTCGATCTCTCGAACCCGTCGGGCGGCAACTTCGTCGACGCGCAGGCCGTGGTGACCCTCGTCGATGACGATGGCCCGACGACGCTCTCGACCAGCGCCGTCAACATCTCCGAGGCCGGCGGCTTCGCCGAGGTCATCGTCCTGCGCAGCGGCGCCAACAGCGTGAGCTCGTCGGTCGACCTCGCCACCGCGCCAGGATCGGCGATCGCGCCCGACGACTTCACCGCCACGAGCACGACGCTCACCTTCATCCCCGGCGACATCAGCGCTTCGATGTTCGTCGCCATCGCGCAGGATCTCTTGAACGAGATCGACGAGACGTTCACGGCGGATCTGACGAACCCGACGGGCGCGGGCATCTCCGCGGCGCAGTCGCTCATCACGATCCTCGATGACGACAACTTGCCCGGGCTCGCGCTGACCGACGTCTTCGTCGGCGAAGGCGATGGCACGGCGACGATCACCGTCACGCTCAACACGTTGAGCGCGCGCGTGGTGACCGTGGCCTACGCGACCGCGCCAGGCACGGCGGGCGCCGGCGCGGACTACACGACGACGGGCGCGACGCTGCAGTTCGACCCCGGCGATCTGGTGAAGACCTTCGACGTGACGATCAACCCGGACGCGGCGGTGGAGGCGAACGAGCACTTCTTCGTCACGCTCGGATCCGAGACGAACGCCGTGTTGTGGACGACGCAAGCGCGCGTCACCATCGTCGACGACGACTCGGCGACTTCCGACATTACCATCGTCTCGCCGATCTTCGCCGCGGAAAACGGCGGGCCGGCGCGCTTCACCGTGCTGCGCTCTGGCGACAACAGCGGCGCCGCGAGCGTGGACTTCACGACGAGCGACGGCACGGCGATCGCCGTCTCCGACTACGTGGCGCTGCCCGGGAGCGTCAGTTTCTCCGCTGGCGTCGCGGTTCAAACGATCGACGTGACGCTCGTCGATGACGCGGTCGTCGAGACGGACGAGGCCTTCACCGTCGATCTCAGCAACCCGCTCGGCGCGACGAACAGCGTGGCGAGCGCCGCCCTCACGATCATCGACGACGACGGCCCGACGCGCTTCGACGCGCGCGACGGAAACGCCGGTGAGGCCGACGGCTTCGCGCAAGTGTTCGTCACGCGCAGCGGCAGCAACGGCGCCGTCTCGAACGTGGACTACGCGACCGCGCCGGGCACGGCGACGGCGGCGGACTTCGGCGCGAGCGCCGGCAACCTGCAGTACGGCGCGGGCCAGATCTTCAACGCCGCGTGGGTCCCGCTCACCAGCGACGCGCTCGACGAAGACGATGAGCTCTTCTCGCTCACGCTGAGCAACCCGACGAACGCCGTCCTCGGCACCGCGAGCGCGCAAGAGACGATCCTCGACGACGATCCGATGCCGGTCGTCACCTTCACTTCGCCGTCGCAGTCGGTGGGCGAGGGGAGCGCGAGCGCCACCGTCACGGCGCACTTGTCGGCGATCTCCGGACGCAGCGTGACCGTGCTCTACACGGTCGATCCGAGCTCGAGCGCTAGCGATCCCGCCGACTACACCGTCGCGCCGGCGACGCTCGTCTTCCCCGCGGGGACGCAGGACCTGACGCTGACGATCACGCTGGTCGCCGATCCGAACGACGAGATCGACGAGACGCTGAAGATCGACCTCAGCTCGGCGACGAACGCGACGCTCGGCGCGGCGGTGAGCCACACGCTCACGATCCTCGACGACGACGTGCTGCCGTTCGTATCGATCGCCGATCCTACGCCGGCGTTCGTGTCGGAGAGCGCCGCTGACGTCACGTTCCCGGTGACGCTCGATGTCGCGAGCGGCAAGACCGTGACGGTCGCTTACACCACGAGCAACGGCAGCGCCGCGGCTGGCCAAGACTACACGCTGACCGCCAATGTGCTCACCTTCTTGCCCGGGCAGACGACGCAGAACGTCGTCGTGCCGCTCACCGGCGATCTCGCGATCGAGCCGAACGAGAACTTCACGGTCACGCTGTCTGCGCCGACGAACGCGCTGATTGGCGCCGGCACCGCGGCGGTGACCTTGCTCGACGACGACAGCCTCACGACGACCGTCGGCATCGATGACGTCATCGTGTCGGAGGGAGACGGTGTCGCCACCTTCACCGTGTGGCGCAGCGGCTCGACCCTCGCGGCGAGCAGCGTCGATTACTTCACCCAAAACGGCACCGCGATGGCCGGCGCTGACTTCGTACCGGCCGGCCCGCTCCCCGTCGCGTTTGCGCCCGGCGAAACCACGCAGACGGTGACGATCACCTTGGTCGACGACGGCGCGATCGAGATCCCCGAAGCCTTCACGGTTGAGCTCGCGAACGCCGCCGGAGCGACCATCGGCGACGCGAGCGGCACCGGCACGATCGTCGACGACGACGGTCCGCCGCAGCTCTCGACCAGCGACCTCGTCGTGCTCGAAGGCGACGGCTTCGCGGCGGTCGTCGTGCTGCGCAGCGGCGATCCGAGCGCGGTCGCGAGCATCGACTATGCGACCGCCACGGGCACCGCGAGCGCCGGCGATTTTAGCGCAGCGAGCGGAAACCTGGTCTTCATTCCGGGCGCGTTCAGCGAGACGATCTTCGTCTCGATCACCAACGACTTGCTCGACGAGGATGACGAAGCCTTCGCGGTGAACCTGACGAACGCGGTCGGCGCCGGAGCGCCGATGCCGCCGCTCGCGAACGTGACGATCCTCGACGACGACGCGCCCCCGCGGCTCTCGATCGTCAACACGATCGTCAGCGAGAGCGCCGCGAGCATCACGCTCGACGTCACGCTCGACGCTCCGAGCGCGAAGATCGTGACGGTCGCCGCCAACACGCTGCCCGGCACGGCGACCGCCGGCGCTGATTACGCGACGACCGGCGTTGCCCTCACCTTCAATCCGCTCGTGACGCTGCAGCAAGTCACCGTGCCGCTCATCGGCGATGGCGCCGTCGAAGCGAACGAGACCTTCTTCGTCGTGCTCAGCGCGCCGGCGAACGCGACCTTCGCGAGCAACGTGGCGCAGGTGACCATCGTCGACGACGACGGCGCCGAGCGCTTCTCGATCGACGACGTGTTCGCGGCGGAAAACGGCGGCAACGCCTCGTTCACCGTCCTGCGTGCCGGCAGCAACGCGCTCGCGCGCACCGTCAACTACGCGACCGTGGACGGCAGCGCTGGCCCCGGCGACTACACTGCGGCGACGTCCTCCGTCGGCTTCGCCGCGCTGCAGATCTCCGCGCCGATCGCGATCGCGATCACCGACGATCTCCTTCTCGAGCCGGCGACCGAGACCTTCTTCGTGGACCTGAGCGGCGCCGGCCTCACCTTCAGCGACAATCAGGGCCTCGGAACGATCGTCGACAACGAAGGTCCGACGACCGTGACGCCAAACGATGCGACCGTCGCCGAAGCGGCCGGCATGGTCGCGGTCTTCGTCGTGCGCAGCGGCGACAACAGCGTGACGTCGAGCGTCGACTTCGCGACCAACGACGGCAACGCGACCGCGCCCGCGGACTACACCGCGACGAACGGCACGCTCCCGTACGCCGTGCTGCAGGTGCTGCAGACCGCCTGGGTGCCGGTCGCGAACGACGTGCTCGACGAAGCGAACGAGACGTTCACCGTCGATCTGTCGAACGCGATCGGCGCTGCGATCGGCGCGCCGAGCGCCACCGTGACCATCACCGACGACGATGCGACGCCGAGTGTCGAATTCACCGCCGCGACGCAGAGCGCGGGCGAGGGCGCCGGCAACGTCACCGTCACGGCGCACCTCTCGGCGATCTCCGGCCAGATCGTCACGGTCAACTTCGCACCGAACGCAATCTCGACGGCGAGCGCCGCCGACTACACGCTCGCGCCCCTGAGCGGCACGTTGAGCTTCCCGCCGGGCTCGCAGGATCAAGCGATCACGATCTCGATCGTCAGCGACACGACGGACGAGCCGAACGAAGACCTTCGCCTCGATCTCTCGGGCCCGAGCAACGTCACGCTCGGCGCCCAGACGACGCACACGCTGACGATCACCGACGACGATCCTTTGGTCGTCGTCTCGGCGAGCGCCCCGGCGTTCGTCTCCGAGAGCGCCGCGCTCGTCACCTTCACGGTCAGCCTGAACGTCGCGAGCGCCAAGCAAGTCGATGTGACGTATACGACCTTCGACGGCAGCGCGCTCGCCGGGCAGGACTATCAATTCAAGACCGGCTTGCTCACCTTCAACCCTGGCCAGACGAGCCAAACGGTCGACGTCAACTTGCTCGGCGACGTGGCGCCCGAAGGCAACGAGACGTTTGTCTTTGATCTGTCAGCCCCGGTGAACGCCACGATTGGCGCGCAAGCGAACGTGACGATCCTCGACGACGATGGCCCGACCACGCTCGGGGTCGATGATCCAATCGTCGCCGAAGATGCCGGCACGGTGACCTTCACGATTTGGCGCGCTGGCCCGAACGGCGCCGCGTCGAGCGTGAACTACACGACCGCGGACGGCACGGCGCTCGCTGGCTCTGACTACACGACGACCTCGGGCACGGCGAACTTCGTCGCTGGCCAAGTGACCGCGACCGTGGTCGTGCCCATCCTCGACGATGGCGCCGTCGAGAACCCGCCGATCGAGACCTTTGCGCTCGATCTGATCGCGCCGATCGTCGGCGCCAGCGTCGCCGACGCACAGGGCCTCGCGACGATCGTCGACGATGACGGCCCGCCGGGCTTCACGACCGCCGACGTCACGGTCGGCGAAGCGGTGGGCTCGGCCTCGGTGAGCGTGTTCCGCACCGGCGACAACAGCGCGCTCGCGACCGTCGATCACGCGACGGCCGCCGGCACCGCGACCGCCGCCGACTTCACCGCGATTCCGCTGACGACGCTGGGCTTCCCGGCCGGCACCGTCAGCCGAACCGTGTTCGTGGCGATCGCCAACGACGCGCTCGACGAGAACAACGAGAGCTTCAACGTCAACCTGTCGAACGCGGTGGGCGCTGCCCTCAACGTCTCGCAGGCGATCGTCACGATCACCGACGACGACGCGCCGCCGACGGTCAACGTCGCCAACGCGATCGTGGGCGAAGCTGCGGGCTCGCTCGTCTTGAATGCGACGCTCTCGACGGCGAGCGGCTTGCCGATCTCGGTGAGCTACACCACGGTCGCCGGCACCGCGACCGCGGGCAGCGACTACACGACGACGTCCGCTGTGCTCAACTTCGCCGCGGGGGTGGTCTCGCAGCCGATCACCGTGCCGATCCTCGATCTCGCCGCCGTCGAAGCGAACGAGACTTTCTTCATCGTGCTCAGCGCGCCGACGAACGCGACGATCGGCAGCGGGACCGCGCAGATCACGATCGTCGACGACGACGGCCCCGAGAGCTTCTCGATCGACGACGTGGTCGTCGCCGAGAACGGCGGACCGGCGGTCTTCACCGTCATCCGCTCGGGTGCGAACGCCGCCGTCCGCACCGTCAACTATGCGAGCGCGAACGGCACGGCGATCGCCGGCAGCGACTACACGGCCGCGGCGCCGGGCGCCAACGTCGCCTTCGCCGCGCTGCAGATCACAAGCAACATCCCGATCGCGATCACGAACGACGTGGCGATCGAGGCGAACGAGCTCTTCTCGGTCACGATCAGCGGCGCCGGCCTCACCTTCAGCGACGCGATCGGCGCCGGCACGATCGTCGACAACGACGGCCCGACCTCTTACGCCGCGCTCGACACCAGCATCATCGAAGCCGGCGGCCTCGTGCCCGTGACGATCTTGCGCAGCGGCGACAATAGCGCGGCTGCGACGGTCAACTACGGCATGACGGCTGGCACCGCGACGGCGGCCGACTTCACCGCGAGCGCTGGCAGCGTCAACTACGCACCGCTCGCGATCGTGCAGACCGTGTGGGTGCCGATCACGAGCGACGCGCTCAATGAGATCAACGAGACTTTCACGGTCGACGTCACCAGCCCGGCCGGCACGAGCGGCACCGTGACGATCACCGACGACGATCCGGTACCCACGCTGTCAATCAGCGACGCGTTCATCGGTGAGGGCGCCGGCGCCACGACGATCACGGTCACGCTGTCGACCGCGAGCGGCCGCACGGTCACCGTCGACTACGCGGCGACGGACGGCTCCGCGGATGCGAGCGACTACACGCTCGCCGCCGGCACCGTGACCTTCCTGCCGGGGCAAACGTCGCGCACGATTCCGGTGACGATGATCTCGGACGCGGTCTACGAAGGGACGACGAACGAAACCTTCTTCGTCACGCTCGCGAACCCCACGAACGCGCTGATCTCGATCGCGACCGCGCAATACACGATCGTCGACGACGATGGCGCGCCGATGTTCAGCGTCGCCGATGCCGTCGTCAGTGAGGGCGGCGGCAGCGTCGTTCTGACCGTCGTGCGCAGCGGCGCGACAAACGCCGTTCACGCAGTGGACTATCTGACCGTGAACGACACCGCCGGCGCCGCGGACTACACCGGCGTTGGCAGCACCCTGAGCTTCGCGGTCGCCGAGGTCACGAAGACGGTCACCATCGACATCACGCAGGACTTGCTGCTCGAGAACCTCGAGCGCTTCTTCTTCAACCTCTCGAACGCGACCGGCGGCGCCGGCATCTCCGATGCGCAGGCGAACGTCTTCATCGCCGACGACGACAGCCCGCCGACGCTGACGATCCTCGACGACAGTGGCCGCGAGGACGACGGCCAGCTCGCCCTCACGATCGTCAGAAACGGCAATCCGCTCGGCGTCGCGTCGGTGAACTACACGCCGGCCGGGGTCACGGCGACGGCGGGGACGGACTTCGACGCCACGGTGGGGCTCGCGACCTTCCTCAGCATGCAAGTGATGCAGACCGCGTACGTGACGCTCTTCGACGACGTGCTCGACGAGGATGACGAGACGCTCACGGTCACGCTCTCCGGCGCAGCCGGCGCGGGCATCGCGGGCGGTCCGGCCACCGCGACCATCCTCGACGAGGACGCGACGCCGAGCTTCTCGATCGACGATCCAGTCGCGGTAGCCGAAGGTGCCGGCGCCTCGATCACCTTCACGGTGACGATGAGCGCCGTTGCGGGACGATCGTTCACCGTCAACTACGACACGCAGCAAGTCATCGGCACCGCGCTTGCCGGCAGCGACTACACCGCCGCGACGAGCTTCGTCACCTTCGCGCCCGGTCAGACGACGCGGCCGATCACGATCAACTTGCTCAACGACAACGTGAACGAAGCGATCGAGACGTTCACCACGACGCTGACGAGCGCGTCGAACGGCGCCACCTTCAGCGACGCGAACGGCGTCGGCACGATCGACAACGACGACGCCGTCGGCTTCACGATCGACAGCCCCGCTGCGGTCAGCGAAAACGCCGGTACCGTCACCTTCACCGTCACGCGCACCGCGGCGACGGAGCAGGCGTTGAGCGTCACCTTCACGACGGTCGACGGGAGCGCGACGCAGCCGGGCGACTACACGAGCGCGGGCAACACGCTGAATTTTCCGGCAGGCGCCGCGGGAGTCACGCAAACCTTCAACGTGACGATCGTCAACGACGCGCGCAACGAGGCAACGCAGACATTCCTAGGTCGCCTCGTCAGCGCGACCGGCGGCGCGACCGTAGGCGCCGACGGCACCGCGACGATCAACGACGATGACGCCATCGTCGTGTCGATCAACACGCCCGCAGCCTTCGACGAAGCGACGGCGCCCGGCACCCTCGGCTTCCAAGTGAGCCTCTCGACCGACAGCGAGCAGACGGTCACCGTCGACTATCGCACTGTCGACGGCACGGCGGTCTCGACGGCCGGCGGTGACTTCACGGCGGTGCCGATCACGACCTTGACCTATACCCCCGGCCAGACGCTGAAGACGGTGAACGTTTCGATCCTGCAGGACACCCTCGACGAGAACAGCGAGAGCTTCACGGTCCCGCTCTCGAACCCGACGCCTGCGGCGAGCGTCTCGATCAGCGGCGTGAACGGCACTGGCACCGGCTCGATCACCGACGAGGACCCGACGCCGAGCTTCCGCATCGACGATCCGGCGGCAGCCGTGACCGAGGGCGCCGGCGCGACGATCAGCTTCAACGTGGTGCTCTCGGCGGTGGCCGGGCGCGCGTTCACGATCGAATACCTGACGGTGAACGGCACGGCGACCGCCGGCAACGACTTCAGCGCGGTCGCCGCGACGACGATCAACTTCCCCGCCGGGACGACGACGGTGCCCGTCACGATCAACCTGATCAACGATGGCATCAACGAGGCGCAGCAAAGCTTCATCGTGCGCATCCAAAACCCGTCGAACGGCGCGCTGATCACCGACAGCGACGCGACTGGCACGATCGCCGACGACGACGCGATCACCTTCTCGATCGACAGCCCGTCCGTCGCGGAGAACGTCGCTGGCGGAACGGTGACCTTCACCGTCACGCGCTCGATCGGCACCGAGCAAGCGCTGAGCGTCGACTACGCCACGGAGAACGGCACGGCGGTGCAACCCGGAGACTACACGACGCGGGCGAACACCTTGGCCTTTGCGGCGAGCGGCGCGTCGGCGCAGCTCACGTTCACGGTGCCGATCATCGACGACAACGTCTACGAAGGCGCGAGCGAGACCTTCGGCGCACGGCTGAGCAACCCGACAGGCGGCGCGACGATCAGCGGCACCAACCCTGGCGTCGCCACGATCACCGAGAATGAAGCGGTGCCGACGATCCAGTTCACGGCGACGACCTCGAGCGGCGGCGAAGCGACCACGCCGGCGAACCTGCAGCTCACGCTCTCCGGGCCGTCGAGCACGAACGTGACCGTCAACTACACCGTGACCGGCGGCACGGCGACCGGCGGTGGCACCGACTACACGCTCGCGGCCGGCACAGCGACGGTGACCGCGCTCGCGACGACGACGAACGTCAGCCCGGTGATCGTCAACGACCCGACGGCCGAGGTCGACGAGACGATCATCGTCACGCTCACCGCCGGCAGCGCGGTCGGCGCCACGATCGGCACGAACAACGCGCATACGTTCACCATCGTCGACAACGATCGCAGTGGCCCGACGGTCACGCAGGCGGCGTACCTCGACACCGACAGCAACGGCCGCATCGATCACGTGCGGCTCACCTTCAACAAGAACGTGACGGACTCGACCTTCGACGGCTATGACGCGAGCGGCACTCCGAACGACAAGCTGCACCCGGTGACCGGCGTTTGGCTGCTCGCCGCCCGCACGAACGTCCGCCTCGACACCCGCGACGTCATCGGCAACACCGGCGACGGCATCGACAACGACGCGATCTTGTTCCTCGCCTTCGACGAAGTGAGCTCGGGCTTCGACACCGCCGCCACGCCGGATCTCACCGTCACCGCGGGCTCGTCGCTCCGCGAGACGGCGGGCGGCCTCTGCTACCTCTACACGAACGCCGCCACCTGCTCGACGCAGAGCTCGGCGACGATCGCCAGCGGCACCGTGACCGAGGCGGACCTGGCGCCGCCGCTCATCATGATCGCGTCCGGCATCAGCGGCACGACCCCGCTGACCATGGTGTTCAGCGAGGCGGTCGACGCGAACGCGGCGCTCGGCTGCAGTGGCACCCTCACGCCTGCCCACTTCACGTACACGAACAACGCTGTGGGCGGCGCGACCGGCTTGGCCGCCGTGGGCTCGTGGACCGACACCAACGCCTGCGACGGCCGCCTGGACACCGCCGCGTTCAACGCAAACTTGGCGGCGAACGACTTCAGCGCAGCGCCGCCCGATCGCATCGCCGCCGTCAACGCGACGACCATCTACGACAACGCCGGCAACGCCATGCCGACGACGACGCGCAACATCACCGGCCAAGTCTCGCCGCAGGTGCTGCTCGTCACGGCGTACACCGCGACGAAGATCCGCATCACCTTCACCGAGGCGATGGACGCCGGCACCGGCGCGACGGGCGCCGCGAACCTCGCGAACTACACGCTGACGGAAGATCCCGTCGAGGCGGGCTGCGCGGGCAACGGTACTGACAACATCACGCTCACCGGCACCGTCGTCCCGGTAGCCGGCAGCGGCAACGCGACCTTCGAGCTGACCACGAGCGCGGCGCAGTGCTCGACGACCACCTATCGGCTCACGGTCGCGAACGCGGTCGTCGATCAGAACGACACGCTGCCGATCGTCGATCCGAAGTTCGGTAACTTCCTCGGCAACGAGCTCCTGCGTGTCGTCAGCGCCGCCTGCACCGACACGACGCACGTGCGCGTCACCTTCAACAAGCCGATCCTCACAGGTGGCGTGGGCGTCGTCGGCCGGGCCAACGATCCTTTGAAGTTCACCTTCATCCCCACGCTCGGCGCGATCAGCGCGGCGACGCTCATCGGCACGGACACCATCGAGCTCACGCACGCGACGGTGCAGCTCGGCACTTCGTACAACGTCATCGGCTCGAACGGCATCGACGGCGACGGCTTCAACGACGCGCCGGCCTCGAACGCCATCCAAGATCTGACGCAGACCGAAGTGCTGCAAGCGCAGCCGCGCGATCGCACGGCCTTCTTCGGCTGTGGCGCGCCGGTCACGACCTTCACCTTCCCGTGGGCCTCCGACCCCTTCGGCGACGGCTCCGACTTCGGCAACCTGTCGGACTTCAACACCAAGGTGTACATCGGCCCGAACATGCTCGGCGATCGCGCGACGAGCTTCGCGTACAACGGCAGTGGTCGCGCGTACCTCGACTTCGCGATCAACCGCGACTCGACGGGCAACGTCCATCAGAACACCAGCAACCCGGCGACCTACGCGACCTTCGGCCACGCCGCGAACGCCGCGCTCGGCGTCGCCGCTTGCACGCAGAACAGCGCGGCGCGGCTCACCGGCTGCGGCCCCGACAACGAGAATGGCCGCGGCGTCTTCACGGTCGTCGATCTCAACGGCGCCCGGCGTCTCTTCGCCGGTGGCGCGCGCACGCAGGCGTCGAACGACTTCGACTTCGCGTACTTCACGAACGACGCCGACACCTTGCTCAACTTCTTCTACGTCGACATGGACGCCGACGTCGGCGGCAACACGAACGCGATGGAGAGCTTGCTCGGCGCGGGCAATCGGCTCTTCGTCGGCTTCGCGCGCGGCCCGCAACGGCGCCCTGACTACAACCGAATCAACTTCAACGGCGGTGCGGCGACCACGGCCACCAATTGCGGCACCGCCGACAACTGCGACGCGAGCGGTCAGAGCATCCGCCTCAACATCCACGTGATGGAGTACTTCGGTCGCTACATCGACGGCACCCGTCCGCTGCAAGGTAACGGCGCGCACTACGTCGGCGTCGACTCACAGACGACCTACAACAACTTGATCTACGCGGGTAACGGCGGCCACCCGCAGACCGATCGCGCCGGCGCGATCATCCGATCGAGCAGCTTGAATCCTGTCGCTTGCAACGAAGGCACGACCGGAAGCTGCACCACGACCGCCGGCTGGACGCTGGTGACGCCGTCGCACGCGTACTGGGCGAACGGCGTCTCCGGCTCCACCGGCCCGCACTGGTCGCTCGAGCTGCAGAAGACCTACGATCTCGATCCGGGCGACAAAGCGATCCCCGCGTTCGTGCAGTACGGCACGCGGATGTACATGGCGCGCAACGTCTGCCGCGTGGCCGGCTATGACGCGACCGGCTCGGTGAGTGGCGGCGGCGGCACCGGTGCCAACTACGATGGGAATCGTCCGGGCACATGGGCGGCAGATCACGGCGGCTCGTACACCGGCTGTCACGACGAAGCCCAGCCGATCGCGACGCGCCATCTGTCTCGCCGCGCGCAGCTCTGGTACTGTGATCCGACCTTGAACGCGCCGAACGGTGACTGCGATGCCGGCGATTGGCGCGTGATCGACGGCGGCAGTGGCCGCGTCGTCGACGGTTACACCGACTTCAAGGCGGCGGGCTTCCCCGAGAACCGCACGATCAGCATGCTCATGGTCAACGGCGGCTACCTCTACGTCGGCTTCGACGGCCCGAACGGCATACAAGTTTGGCGGACGAACAGCGTGAACCCGACCACCGAGTCGACGGCGACGAGCGGCTGGGCGCAGATCGGCGCCACCGGCTTCGACAACCCGACGAACCTCTTGCAGATCTTCTCGTCGATCTCGGTCGTCGACGCTGGGACGAGCTACCTCTACCTTTCGGCCGGTCGCCTCGGGTACCCAGTGAGCATCTACCGCCAGACCTCGCCGTAGCCGACCAAAAACTTCCGAAGCGAGAGGGAACGCGCGAAAATTCCCACCTATGCTCGTCGTCGCCATCACGTTTTGCCTCGCTGCGTCGGAGGGGATCTTCTCGAAGCCGATCCCGCCCTACGCGCAGGGCGTGCACCGGCAGTTCTCGATCGAAGCGTCGCTGCAGCTCGGCACGCAGATCTTTCGTAACGCCGGCGACGATCAGCTCCTCTACAACGCGTTCTTGCTCGAGCCGCGCTTTGCCTTTCGCGTGATCCGCCCGATCGCGATCGAGCTCGGCCTCGGCATCGCGCCGACCGCGACGGTGAGCCCGCCGTCGGCGCCGGCGGGGGTGACGGTCGTCAACCCGCACCTCGACGTGTCGATCGATCTCGCGCACGGCGGCGACGGCATCTTCAGCTTCCCAGCGCCGCTCCTGAAGAGCCGCATTCGCTTCCTGCCCTACGCCGGCGGCGGCATCGGCTTCATGGCGTTCTCGTCGGCGATCCGGCCGATCACGCACTTCTCGGCGAACCTGCAGGCCGGCATCAAGGTCGGCATTTGGCGTGATCTCGGCGTGCGCGCGGAGTTTCGCGGCGTGTTCTACCGCGGCGTCAACCCGGCGGCGTTCGGGCCCGGGATCTTCGGCAACCTGATCTTCACCCTCGGCGTCTACTATCAATTCGGCGGCAAGCCTCCGCCCGATCCGGAGGAGGCGGCATCGAGGCCGGTGGCTGCGCCGCCGCCGTGCCCCGAGCCTGCAGTGGCGAAAGCGCCGCCGCCGGTCGCGGTCATCGAGCGCGACAGCGACAACGACGGCGTCTTCGACAAAGAGGACGCGTGTCCGCTAGTCATCGGCTTGGCGACGAACCGCGGCTGTCCGCCGCCGGATCAAGACAACGACGGCATCCCTGACAGCGAAGATCAGTGCCAAGTCGAAGCCGGCACGCCGGAGCGCAAGGGCTGCCCCGAGAAGCCGATCGTGCAGGAAGAGCGTGAGCGTCTGGTGATCCGCGAACGCGCGAAGTTCGAGCTCGACAGCGCAAAGATCGACGCGGACTACTTACACGCGCTCGACGCTGTCGCGGCGTTCGTGATGCAGCACCCGGACATCGAGCTCATCGGCGTGCACGGCCATTCGGACAACCAGGCGCGCCCGGCGTACAACATGGACATCTCGCAAAAACGCGCCGCTGCCGTCGTCGACTACTTGGTGTCGAAGGGCGTGCAGCGTGAGCGGCTGCAAGCGAAGGGCTTCGGCGATACGAAGCCGATAGCGCCGCACGGCTCTGCCCGCGGCCGCGCCGAGAACCGCCGGGTCGAGTTCGTGATCCTGAAGCGCTCGGAGTCGAGCACCTGGCCGGCGAGCGCGCCCACGCCTTAGACGACCCGATGCCTGCGTGGCGGCTTTAGTCTGGATTGCACGGCCCGTCGCACAGGTTCACGACCTCGCCTGTCTCGAGGAAGTGCCAGAGCTGATCTTGTCCGAGCAGGCTCTTTCGCAGGTGCGAGTGCGTGTCGTACTGCTGCAGCACCGGGTGGTTCGGCTGCGTCTTCGCCGGCATGCCGAAATCGTACTCGACGTACGCGACGCCGCTGAACGGCGCCGGCGCCACCGAGAGCCCCCACACCGGCCGCACGTAAGGCGCGATCAACGTCGCACCGGTGACGCGGCCCATGATCGCCGAGACCTGATTGTCGACCTGCGCGTCTTCTTTGGCCACGTGCAAGAGCGCCGTGTGCGACTCCGAGAGGTGCTGCGCGTAGTTCACGGGATCCATGCGATCGAAGCTCGTCTGCACGAGGCCCATGATCGCCAAGAAATCCGTCGGCTCGGGGTACGCCGACTGCACGACGAGCGCGTAACCTTTGAAGTCGACGCTGCGCGTGAGCAGAAACGCGAAGGCGCCGCCCGGGACGCCCAGCACCGCGCGCGAAATGTCCGGGTGCAGCGTCGTGATGAGCGCGCCCATCGTGCCACCCTGCGAGTTGCCGTAGTAATAGACGCGCGACGGGTCGTACAAAGGCGCGCCGTTCTTGGTCCAGCGCGGATCGCTGCTCGCGAGAAACGACGTCTTCATCATGCGCGTGACGGCCAGGTGGTTGAGCACGCCTTGGTGCACCTTGTCGGCGACGAGGGGTAGCTCCGCCATCGCCTCGCGAAACGTGCGCAGCCAGATCTCGATGTCGGCGGTGGCCATGCCCTGCATGTCGATGCCGAGGATCAGAAAGTTGTGACGCTCGGCCATCTCTTGCAGCCACGCGTTGTACGCTTCGCCGCGGCGGCCGAGGAGCCCATGGCCGTATTGCAACACCGCCGCCGGCGTGGAGCTCGTGAGCGCCGTCCGCGGGATCTGTAGATCGAAGACGATCTCTTCGAAGCCCTCGTGCACCGGCGCGCCGGTGTCGTCTCTGCGCAGGCGGCGCAGGTGATGCGCGGGCGTCGCCTCCAAGAAGCTCGGCACGCGCACGGTGCCCGTGACCATTCGCGCGATCGGGCCGTCCGCGTGCTCCTCGACGGCGCTCACCGAAAATTCCGGACCGCTCGCGGGGAGCGCGGCGATTCCCCCGGCCGTCACCGTGTACATGTCGCGCGTCGCGTCGTCTTCGCTGCCGACGGTGAAGTCGAACGCGAGCTGCAGCGACTTGCGCGGGACTGAGGCGCGCTCCAAGACGGCGAAGATCTCGCGCTCGAAGCGATCGCGGCGAGCGTCGATGCCCTTCACCACGCTCGCGCGCTTGTCACGCAGGGCGAGAAAGCCGCGCGCGGGTGCCACCGCCGCGCCGTCGTCGCCGGTGAGCTCACGCACGGCCACGATGTAGCGTTTTCCATACACGAGCTTGCTCGCGAGGCGCAGCGCGATGACCGGCTTCTCGCTGCCCTCGCTGAAGTGATCGAGCTCGGCCCAGTGCGGCATGCGCTCCAAGGTCTCGGCGTCGATCACCTGCGTCTTGGCGCCGGTGGCGAGCGAGGCGTCGAGGTCGTCGAAGGGCGGCGCACCGGCGAGCGTGGCGCCAGCGATGTGAAAATAGATCGGCGTGATCGCCGAGTAGCCGTCGCGCGCGTTGAACGCCTCCGGCGAGAAGCGCAGGCGATCGGCGCTGCGCGGCATGGCGCGCTCGGTGAACGCCAGGTGGCCGCCTTTACGAAAATAGTCGGACGGGAAGGGGAACAGGCAGTTCGCTTCGTCGAGCCCGTCGCACGCTTCGTCGCCCTCGGTCTCTTTGCCGCCGAAGTTCGCGGGCTGACAGCCGGCAACGAGGAGCATCAGCCCAAGGACATAGCGCATCGGGGCGCGACCCTACCGACGCGCCGCGACAACAGGCAAGGCGATCGGCGCGCCAATCGCCCGGTTCCATCGCGCCGCGCACGAACAGGCGCGTCGGTTGAGCCGGGCCCGAGGCAACGGTCTCGCCGGCGGCTCAGGCGACGAGCTGCTTCGCCCACGCGCTCGGCTGGACTTCGGCGTGCGGCACGCGCGAGCGCCAAAACTTGTACGCGAGCTTCTTCAACCCCTTCGTATCGCGATCGTTCAGGGCGTAGGGCACGAGGCGCGAGAGCTTCTTGTGCAGCGCGATCTTTTGCAGCCGGTGCGTGGCGGCGATCGCCGGATCGTAAACGCGTTGTGCCCAGCCGATGGAGCCGACGACGCCGCAAGCGCCGAAGCGATCCGACGCGAGCACGTCCTCCATGAACACGCGGACCGGGCCGTCGTACGGGTGCAGCACGTCGTGAAACGCGATCATCCCGCGATCGACCAAGTGCCGCGAGAAGAGATCGAAGTCCTGCTTCGTGCCCGGGTAGCTGTGATCGGCGTCGATCCACAAAAGGCGCAGGGGCAACGTCCACGACGGTGAGAGCTCGTGCGAGTACATTTGGTGAAACGCGACGCGCGCTTTGACGCCGTGCTTCTCGATGTTGCCGTAGAAGTCTTGCGCGATGGTCTGGTTCTCGCTCTTGTACTGATCGGTGATCGCCGGCGCGGTCAGCGGATCTACGGCGTGCACTGTCCCCGCGGCCATCGCTTTGGCGAGCACCACGGTCGAGCGGCCCCGGTACGATCCGATCTCGAGCACCTCGCCCGTCGCCGTCGGACACGCCGCGAGCAGTCCGAGGAAGCGGATCTCGCGCGGTGACAGGTGGCCCTCGATCGAGCGCGCGATCGGCACGAGCGCTTCGAGCTGCTGCGACAAATCGTTTGGGACGTTCAACATCGCGGCGCTGACTAGATCGCGGGCGGCTTCTTCACAAGCACGTTGACCTCTTGGGTCAGGTTCGGAAAGCGCCGGCCGATGCCCATCGAAACGCGGTAGAACCACGCCCAGTCTTCGAGCGGCAGCTGCTTCCTCGCGCTCAGCACGCGAAAGCCCCAGATGCGCAGCACCTCGTAGCCGTGCAGAAAGCGGCGCAACGACGGCATGCTGAAGAACACGCAGTGCCCGTAGGGTCGCCGCCCACGCAGGCGATACCAAAGCCGCATCAGCCACGACACGACGACGAGGTGCATCGGCACGCCGATGAGCAGGAGGCCGCCGGGCTTCAACACGCGGTACCAATCTGCGAACGCGGCGTGCGTGTTCGAGAGGTGCTCCAAGATGTGGCTCGCGATGACCACGTCGAAGCTCGCGTCGGGGAAGGGCAGCCTCGTCGTCTCCAGGTTCACGTCGTCGACGACCTTCACGTAGCCACGCCGCCGGCACTCGGCCACGCGATCCGGCTTCATCTCGACGCCGGTCCACTCGGCGCGCGGCGCGACGGTGTCGAGCACGAGCTTCGCTTCGCCGGTGCCGCTGCCGATGTCGAGCACGCACGCCGTGTCGCCTTTTTGACGCAGCACCTCGCCGAGCGCCGGGATCATCTCCATGTAGCGCGCCTGGCGCAGCTCGTAGCGGCGATGTGCGGGCAGCAGGCCGAACGCGAGCACGTCGGCGTCACGCTTGTAGAACACCCGGCCCATCACGCGGTCTGCGTGGCCAAGTCGAAGTTCATGATCTTCTTGCGCACGAGATCGCGCAGCACGTCCTCGATCTCGGTCGGCGGCAGATCCACCGAGGCGACGATCTCCCTCGGCGTCTTGCCGGCGCGCACGGCTTGCAGCACGGGGAGCAGGCGCTGCGGGACGAGCTGCATGTAGAAGTCGAGGACGCGCGTGTCGAGGCGGATGCCTTCGGCGCTGACCAGGTTGGTGTCGACGACGCGCTGCTCGGCCTCGGTCAAGTCGCGCTCGGCGTCGGCGATGAGCTTCTCGAACTTCTCGTCGATGTTCGGCTTGAGCCCGCTCGCCTCCGGCGACAAGAGCAGCTCGCCCGAGGTCTGCGCGCAGAGCTCCTCGAACGCCAGGCGGCCGCTCGCCTCGACCATGCCGTGATCTTCGACGCCGCCCGGCTGGCCGTAGGCGATCTCGGCGGTGATCTTGTGCCAGATGTTCTCGACCTTGAGCGTGCCGGAGAAGCGCGCGTTGTGCAGCGTCCTCAGCGCGTGCTTGATGCCGATCGCTTCGACGCGCGAGCTGAACACGCCGGTGAGGCCTCCCTTCAACGCTTCGTCGAGATCACGCCGTGGCTTCAACAGCCCTTCGATGCGCTGGATGAGCTGGCCGAGCATCGTGCCCTTGGCGACGTAGCCGTCCGCGGCCACGCCTACCTCGCGCAATTTCTGCTCGAGATCCGGGTATGCCGAGAGAAAGATGAAGCGCGCCTCGTTGATGCGAAAGTCGGCGCGCAGGCGATGGTAGAGCTGCCAGCCGTCCATCTCGGGCATCATGATGTCGCAGATGACGATGTCCGGCCGCACGAGCGCGGCGCGGGCCAGGCCGTCCTTGCCGTTCGCCGCAATCGCGACATTGTAGCCGTTCATGTGCAGCGCTTTGTCCATCAGCTTCAAGATGTCGGGCTCGTCGTCGACGATGAGCACGGTGCCGCGATCGGCCGAGATGATGGCGTCGTCGGCGAGCGTCAGCACGCCGTCGTCGACACCGTCCGCCGTGTCGATCGAAATGTCTTCTTCGACGAGCTCGACGATGTCGGCTTGGATGCCGTCGACGCCCGAGAGCTTGAAGTCACCGTCGGAGAGCGCCTTCAGTTGCGTGAGCGCGCCGTCGCCGCGCATCGAGCCGTAGCTCGCCTCGCTCACCTTGCCGCCGACGAAGGTGACGCGGCCGTGTCCTTCGCTGCCCTTCACTTCGAGCAGGCCCGAGCGGCGCTCGCGCTCCATCAACGCGAGCACGAACTCGAGCGAGGTGCGTCGCAACGAGCCGTGCAGGTGGTTCTGACGTTGGCCAATGTCGGCCAGCAGATCCTTCAGCTGGCCGCCGAGCCGCGCCGGATGAAATGGCTTTTCGAAGTAGCCGACGACGCCGTGGGCGAACGCGCGCGGCAGGTTGTCTTGCGGCGGCGCCGCGCTCAAGAACGCGACGGGGATCGCGGCGGTCAACGGGTTCTCGCGCAGGCCCTTCAACACGCCGTAGCCGTCCATGCGGGGCATCATCAGATCGCTCAGGATGATCCGCGGCATTTCCTTCGTCGCCGTTTCGACGACGCGCAGCGGATCGTTGACGGTGACGACCGAGAAGCCGGTGCGCTCGAGCGCGTGCTTCACGAGCATCAAGATCTGAGTCTCGTCGTCGACGACGAGCACCTTGATCAAGGGCTCAGCAGACTGAGGAGCTTTGGGAGTGGGAGGGGCCACGCACAGGGGTTATCGTTTGCCGCGCGGCGGTATTCAAGGGGTCGCGAGAGAAGGATTAAGAGCCGAAGTCGATGATGACGACGCCGCGTTCGCCCTCTTCTTTGTCCGGGCGGCTATCACGCTCGCGTTCCTTCGACGGATCGTCGCTCAACGGCGGCTGCGGCAACGGAAGCTCGAGCACGGGTCGAGCTTCTTCGTGCTCGCGTTCGCGCCGCCGGAGTTGTTCGATGATGAAGGCGTCTAACACAGCAGAGCTCCTTCCTTCGTGTTGCCCTCGGCGCAGCCTTCTCGAGCCAGCCGCACAAGTGTTCCCACTTCTCATATTATCGTCAAACTGGCTCTTTTGGTTAGAATTTCGCACGCTTTTGCGGCTGGATGTGGGCATTTTCGCCCTCGCCAGACGCTCTTGTCCTTTGCCGGAAGGGGCCTTAGGGTGCGTGTGTGCACAGCCTCATCGAGATCTTCAAAACCGGTGGCCTCACGCTCGCGTCGATTTTCCTCTTGGCGTTGGTCGCCGCGTTCGTCCTCTTTGAACGCTTGATCGCGACGGCCGGGGTTCGCGAGCGGGTGCGTACCACCACGGATTCATTGATTAAATTGCTCTATCAGGGCGAGCTGGCCACGGCGCGCACGCAGGCCGCGGCCATGGAGCCTGATGTGGGAGCGCTGTTTACCGAGGCCCTCGGGCGCATGGCGCAAAATCGCCCAGGCGTGCGCGAAACGATCGAACGCCAGCGGGCACAGTTCAATCAGGGTCTGCGCAAGGGCCTGTGGATGCTCGGCACCATCGCAGCGGCGTCGCCCTTCATCGGCCTCTTCGGCACCGTCGTCGGCATCATGCAGTCGTTCAAAGACATCGCCGAGACGGGCGGCGGCGGCTTCTCTGTCGTGTCGCGCGGCCTCTCGGAAGCGCTGATCACGACGGCGGCGGGTATCATCGTCGCGGTCATGGCGGTTGTCTTCTACAATTTCTTGCAAGCCCGTCTGGCCAAGATCGCCTTCGTCGTGCGCCTCTCGTGCGAGGAGCTCGCCGAAGTGCTGCTCGAGCGGCGTGGCGCCGGCGGGAAGGAGAAGCATGGCGATCTCGGGTCCACAGGAACGTAGCGAGCTCGACGAGGACGACGGCAGCATCTTCGCGGAGATCAACGTCACGCCGCTCGTCGACGTCATGCTCGTCTTGCTGATCATCTTCATGGTCTCGACGACGATCATCACCGAAGAGGTGCAGTCGGCCGGCATCAAGGTCGACTTGCCGAAGTCGTCGGCGAAGGGCGGCGCCATCGAGCAAGGCGATGTCATCGTTGCGCTGACCAAAGAGGGCCAGATCGTGCACGCCGGCGAGGCGCTCAATCTCGAGCAGCTGAAGACGATCTTGGAAACGGCCAAGGCGAAGAACCCGAAGACCGTCGTCATCGTGCAAGCCGATCGCGAAGTGCAGCACGGGCGCGTCACCGAAGTGCTCGATCTCGCGCGCTCGCTCGGCTTGGAACAGCTTGCGATCGCGACCGAAGCCAGCGAATAGAAGGATCGATGATCGCGCTCCTTCTGCTCACGTTGTCGGCGATCGAGCCGCACCCCTCGAGCACCGTCGCCTTTGCACAGCTGAAGTACGCGGGCGGCGCCTGGAACCCGCGGCCGAACGCGATCCGCCGCCTGTCCTTCGAGATCGAGAAGCGCACGAGCATCATCACCACGCATGAAGCGACGCCGGTCGCCGCCACCGACGCGCGCCTCGTCGACATGCCGTTCATGTACTGGGCCGGCGACGGCGCCATGGCCCCGCTCGACGGCGCGCAAGTCGCCGCGCTGCGCCGCTACGTGAAGGCCGGAGGCGTCATCTTCATCGACTGCGTAGATGAAGCGTTCGAGGCGAGCGTGAAGAAGGAGCTCCTGCGGATCTTGCCTGAGTCGCCGCTCGGCCTCATCCCAGAGGAGCACGTCTTGTATAAGTCCTTCTACTTGATCCCCGCGCACGGCGGCCGGGTGCTGCGTAAGCCTGCGCTCGAAGGCATCGTGCAAGAGGATCGCTTGGTCGTCGTCTTGTCTCCGAACGATCACGGCGGCGCCTGGTCGCGCGACGACTTCGGCCGCTACGACTTCGAGGTCGAGCCCGGCGGCGAGTCGCAGCGCGAGATGGCGCTGCGCTTCGGCATCAACCTGCTGATGTACACGTTGTGCCTCGACTACAAAGAGGACCAGGTCCACATCCCGTTCATCATGCGGCGTCGCAAGTGAAGCTGCTGCCGCCGGGCTATAACGACTGGGCGTTCATCTCGCAGTCGCCGCTGAATGGCTGGGTGCTGGCCGTCGCGGCCGTCGTCACGCTCGCGATCGTGACGATGAGCGTGCTTGCGTACCTGCGCGCCGGCCGCCGTTACTTGGTGCTCGGCGCGCTGCACGTCGTGGCTGCGCTCTCTGTGCTGATCGTCGTCGTGCAGCCGGCGCTCGATCTGCGGGCGGTCACGCGCATCCCCGGGCGCATCGCGTTCGTCATCGACGACTCGCAGTCGATGGCCGAGAACGACGGCTTGCCAAAGAGCCGCGCTGAACGCGTCAATCAGTGGCTCGCCGAGCACCAAGCAGAGCTCGACGCGCTGAAGGGCCAGAACCCGATCGAGTACTACACGCTGTCAGGGCCCGGCCGGGCGACGCGCGCGCAGGGGCCGGAGTCGGACCTCTTGCAAGCGCTGCGGCCGCCGCTCTCGTCGAACGACAAGGCGCGGCCACTGTCGGCGGTGGTCTTGGTGTCGGACGGCGCCGACACCGAAGCGCTCGGGCAAGCGGCGACGGCGGCGGAGCGCAAGAAGCTCGCGGAGCGCCTGGCCGCAGCGGACGTGCCGGTCAACACGATCACCGTCGGCGGCAAGCGCAGCGCCGACCTCTACATCTCCGGGGTCATCCAAGATCCGATCGCCTTCGTACGCAACACGGTGAAGGTCGAGGTGCGCGTGGAGCAGAAGGGTCTCGGCGCCGTGACGGTGCCGGTGAGCCTGAAGCGCGAGGGCTCGCTCGTCACACAGCAAACCGCGCGGGTGCCCGAGAGCGGCGCTGCGAAGGTGCAGTTCGAGATCGTGCCGGCCGAGGTCGGCGAGTTCGTCTTCACCGTCGAAGTGCCCGTGCAGCCCGACGAAGCCGTCGTCGAGAACAACAAGCGCGAGTTCATCGTGAAGGTGGTGCGCGACAAGATCCGCGCGCTGCTCGTGTCCGGCCGGCCCTCGTGGGACGAGCGCTTCTTGCGGCGATCGCTGAAGTTGTCGCCGAACGTCGACCTCATCTCGTTCTTCATCCTGCGCACGCCGAGCGATTTTCAGCCGGTGCCCCAGAACGAGTCGTCGCTGATCCCGTTCCCGACGCACGAGCTCTTCGAGACGGAGCTGCACACCTTCGACGTCGTCGTGCTGCAGAACTTCGACTACCGGCCGTACAACATGGCTTATCTGCTCAAGAACCTGCGCGAGCACGTGCTGAACAAAGGCGGCGCGCTCGCGATGTTCGGCGGCGAGTCGAGCTTCGGCGGCGGGGCGTACGCGCAGACGCCGCTCGCGGACGTGCTGCCGGTGGAGATGGCGGCCGCCGAGATGGACAGCCGCGATTTTCAACCGGTGTTGACGACCGCGGGCGAAAAGCACCCGGTGCTGCGCCTGCAGGCCGCGAGCACCAGCCGATCGAAAGCGATCGCGGCGTTGCCGAAGCTCTCGGGCGTGATGAAGGTGGACGGCCTGGCACCGGGTGGCACCGCGCTGCTCGTGCATCCCGATCTGAAAGCGCGCGACGGCTCGCCGATGCCGGTGCTCGCGGTGCGCGAAGTGGGGAAGGGCCGCACGCTCGCCGTCACGACCGACACTTTGTGGCGTTGGAGCTTCGCCGACAAGATGCGCGGCGAGAGCGGCCAAGCGTACGAGCGCCTCATCGCGCAGATGTTCCGCTGGCTCATGCGCGATCCGGAAGCGTCGCGCTTGCGCCTCGTCGCCAGCCGCGATCGCGTGCGCGTGGGCGAGAGCGTCGACTACTCCGTGCGGGTGCTCGGTGCCGACTATCAGCCGCTGCCGAAGGCGCCGGTGACGCTGACGATCTCCGAGCACAGTAGGCCAGACACCGTGACCAGCGGCGAGACCGCCGAGGACGGCACGTACAGCTACTCGTATACGGTGCAGCACGGCGGCGTCGTGCGCGCCAAGGCCGAGGCGCGGCTCGAAGACGATCCACTCGAAGCCACGCTGCTCGTTTACGGAGACGACGCCGACAAAGAACGCGCGGCGCTCGGCTCGCGCGACGACGTGATGGGCGCGATCGCGGACGCCACAGGCGGCGTGGCGCAGAGCCTGGATCGCGCGGATCCGTCGGCGTGGGCCCGGGCGAAGGCGACGACGACGAACGTCGATCGGCACCAAGAGATCGCGCTGTGGAACACCTGGGCCGCGCTGCTCGTGGTCGTCTCGGTGCTCGCGGTCGAGTGGTGGCTCCGCCGGCGCTGGGGCTTCGTGTAACGGACGCGGCGACCCAAATGCGGCTCTGGGGCCTCGGCGCCCAGCGCGCGAGGTTGTGAGTTGACCGACTTCGCGCTAGCCAACGGGCGCATGGACGAGCTCGATCTTTCCGAAATCTTCGCGACCGATCCGCAAACCCTCTTCAACGCCTGGCTCGATGGTGCCATCCACGGCGCGATGACCGGCGCTCCGGCCACCGGCACCGCGACGGTCGGCGGACAATGGACCGCGTGGGACGGTTATTCCTCGGGCGAGAACCTCGAGATCGAACCGTACAGCCGCATCGTGCAGTCCTGGCGGACGACAGATTTTCCGGTCGACGCTGGCCCTTCGCAGATCGTCGTCACGTTCACGCAGCTGCACGACGGGCAAACGGTGCTGCGCATCGTGCAGACAGCGCTGCCGGCGGGGACGGGCGCGAGCTACAGCGATGGCTGGAAGAAGTTCTACTTCGCGCCCATGCATAAGTACTTCCGCCGCGCGGTCGCGAGCGCAGCGTACGGCGAGCCAACGAAGAAGAAGGCGCCGAAAAAGAAAGCCGTGAAAGCGAAGGCCAAGCCCAAGAAGACGGCCGCGAAGGCGAAGCCGAAGAAAGTCGCCGCCAAGAAGAAGCCGAAGAAGAAAGCTCGCCGATCGAAGTAGATATACATTTAATACGTATAACTAGAAACTTCTGTCGAGACACGCTGCGCGAGATGACCGTCGAGGAGTGGCGTTGGATCCGCACCGACGTCTGGGGCGAGCCCTGGCGCGACATCTCTGGGCGCGTCCCGGATCTCATCGCCCAAGACCCGACGCTGACACCGCAAGAGCGCGCCGATCTCGGCGAAGTGTTCGGGCGCTAAGTCAGTACCGGCGCGGAAACGCTCGCCAGGTGTCCGTCTGCAAGCGCCCGCCGCGCACGAGCAGGATGTCTTCGAACTGAAAGATCGCGTCGGCTTCCTTCGGATAGTGGAAGATCCAGTCGCCGGGCCCGATGCGCGGCGAGCCTGGCGCGATCATCCACGACTGGTTCGGCACCAGGTTCTCGTTGTGCTCCCCGCTGACGAAGGGCGCGCTCTCGACGCCATTCGGCCACACGATCTCGCCCGGCCAGCCGCCGCCGTACATCGTGAACCCTTGCATGCCGTCATAGATCGCTTCGCCGATCGTCTTCACGAACGGCAGCTCGACGGTGTCCGAATGGGTGAGCACCGGCGCCGCCAAAAAGATCGCCGGCTTCAACGCCGGGATGAACATGCTCGCGTAGGTGCCGGGGCGCAGCATGCCGCCGCCGGCCGACACGTCGTTCACCGGTCCCGAGGTGTAGAGCGAATACGTCGAGGTGCCGCCGCCATTGAAGATCAACTCGTCGCGCCACAACGCGGGAAACTCGTTGCGCAGGACGGCGATGAACGCGTCGTAGAACGCCATCGCCGTCTTCCACGTGGCGCGCGCGGCGGACTCTTCGAGCCCGGGCAACGCCGGCGCGTTCGTCACGTGGCCGTCGTAGCCCATCATGCCGGTGAAGCGCAGCCGCGCCTCGTCGAACACCGAGAGCACGTCGCCGAGCTTGCTCGGATGGCGGATGCCGCCGCGGTGCAGGCCGATGTCGATCTCGGCGGCGGCGTTCAGCACGACGCCGAGCTCGGAGGAGAGCGCGACGAGCTCTTCCGCACGCGCGCGGGAATCAACGAGGAAGTGTACGCGCGCGGCGACGCTCTGAAGCTCGGCGGCCGTGAACGCGCGGAACAAGCGGCGGACGGCGCCGATCGGCTGCGGCTTGCCGATGAGCACGGCGGCGGTTGGGAACGCGCGCAAGATGCCGGGGAGGAAGGGCAGGTGCATCACCATGAAGCGATCGACGCCGGTGCGCCCGTGCACGTAGCCCAAGAGATCGAGCGAGGGCAGCGACTTCTCGACGATGCGGTAGCGATCGGCAGAGATGCCACCGGCGATCGCGTCGGCGTTGCTGTCGAGCGCGTCGAGGTCGATCAGGATCTGCGGGGTGCCGAGATCCGCCGCCTCGAGATCGGCAGCGAGCTGCGCGAAGTACGCGCCGTCCGGCAGCCCGGGCCGCGGCCGCGCGCAGTCGCCGTTGCCTTCAGGATCGCACGCACGCTTCGGCGCCTCGCACGCGGCGAGCGCAGCGATAGCGGCGGCCCCTTGGAGAAATCCACGGCGATTCAAAGTGCTCAAAAGACCCCCGCGATGCCGAGGCTCGTCGGCGAGAAGGTGGGCATGATCACGAGCGCTTTTTTCTCGCGCGGCGCGCGTCGCACCGGAGACGACAGCTCGTAGCCGAGCACGGCGCCGAACACCGGAAAGAGCGCAGCGAGGGCGAGCGTGCCCGGCACCGCTTTGATCGCCAGGATGATCGCCGACAGACCGGTACCGGCGGTGCTGCCGAGGAGCGTCCAGCCGAACGATCCGTCGCCGCCCATCGCGTAGCCGCCGAGCCACACGCCCGGTGCGACCCCGAGCGCGGCGCCCAAGACCAGGCCCACCGGCAAGCCGGCGCCGACCTCGTGGCCCGCGACGACGTCGAGCGTGAGCCCGATGTACGCGCCGCTGATCTCGGCCGGGGCGCCCATGGCCACGCCGAGCACGGCTTCGAGCGCGACGCGGGTCACGCGCAGGACGATCGCTTGTGGCGGCGTCAGCGCACACGCGCTCAGCTTTGGCAGCAGCGTAGGTCGGGTGGGGCAGTCGTCAGCGCTCGTCGTGAGCGCGGGGATCGCCACCGGCTCGCTCGCGGGCGTCGACGCCGCAGCGGATGCCGGATCGACGGCAAGAAGGACGAAGAGAACGAGGGGCATGCGCGGGGACATGTAGCAGGAAGAGGGAGCAGGAAAAAAGGCCGCGCGACCAGGTGCGAGCGGACTATGCGACGCGGACGCCGTCGGTCTTCGCGAAGAGCGCGGCCGCGCCGGCGGCGGTCGCGATCAGCGGGCGCCAGTGGCCGGTGTCGTCGGTGACCTCGACGTTGCGGCCTTCGGCGGCCCAGAGCGCGGCGAGGTACGGCATCTTCTCGTAGGCCGCGATGCGGCTGCCGTCGACGAGCTCGGCGGCGAGCTTGCGCGCCACGGGTTGCGTCAACCAGATGTCCTTCGTGCTCGCGTCCTGGCCCTTCCTGAGCGCGGCGACCGCCGACGGATCCGTGCCGCTGATCGTGCCGGCTTGGCCCTGGAGCTGGTGCGGATGCGTATAGGTGCGCCACGCGCCTGCGCTGTTTTGAACTCGAACACTGAATTGATTGCTGAACGCGCCCATGAACGATTCTCCTCAAAGGTTTCGAAAAAAGGGACCGCAGTATCGGCAGCGGCCGCCGTCGAGTTGCGCTCGAACGCATTGTCTTCACGACAAATTTCGCCCGATCCCGAAAAGAAGACGGAGTGACCGGACCGCACGAGCGATGTTAAGCCGGCCTCCTCATGCTGATCCCAGACATCGCCAGCGTCGACACCAAGCCCTACGACATGCGCTACCTCATCGACGGCGAAGTGCGCACCTGGAGCGGCGCGCACATCGACGTGCTGTCGCCGATCGAAGACGAGCACGGGAAGCGCACCGTGCTCGGCCGCGCGCCGAAGCTGAGCAAAGAGGAAGCGCTCTCTGCGCTCGCCGCCGCCAAGCGCGCGTGGAGCAACGGCCGCGGCGAGTGGCCGACGATGCGGGTCCAAGATCGCATCCGCTGCGTCGAGCGCTTCACGAAGGGTATGCTCGCCGTGCGCGAAGACATCGTGCGCCTGCTGATGCTCGAGATCGGCAAGAGCCGAAAGGACAGCGAGAGCGAGGTCGATCGCACGATGGTCTACATCAAGGACACCATCGAAGCTTTGAAGGAGCTCGACCGGGCGAGCGGCCGCTTCGTCATGCAAGACGGCTTCATCGGCCAGACGCGGCGCTCACCGCTCGGCGTGGCGCTGTGCATGGGGCCGTTCAACTATCCGCTGAACGAAACATTTACCACGCTCATCCCCGCGTTGATCATGGGCAACGCCATCGTCTCGAAGCTGCCAAAGTACGGCACGCTGCTGCACGCGCCGATGTTCCAAGCGATGGCCGAGTCGTTTCCGAAGGGCGTGATCAACATCGTACAAGGCGACGGCGCCACGGTCGTCGGGCCGATGATGGAGTCGGGCGACGTCGACGTGCTCGCCTTCATCGGCTCCTCGCGCGTCGCCAACATCTTGAAGAAGCAGCACCCGCGGCCGAACCGCCTGCGCTGCATCTTGGGGCTCGAAGCGAAGAACCCGGCGTTCGTGCTCGAGGACGCCGACCTCGATGTGGCGATCCCGGAGTGCGTCTCGGGCGCGCTCTCGTTCAACGGCCAGCGCTGCACCGGGCTCAAGTTGATCTTCGTGCACGAGACGCGCGCCAGGGAATTCGCCGAACGCTTCGCCGCTGCTGTGTCGAAGCTGAAGGCCGGCGCGCCGTGGGAGCCCGGGGTGCAGATCACGCCGCTGCCGGAAGAAGGCAAATCGCCGTGGCTGCAAGGCTACATCGATGACGCCGTGCAGAAGGGCGCGAAGCTCATCGCCGGCGGCAAGGCGCAGGGCACGCTCTTCATTCCGGGCGTCCTCACCGGCGTGACATCTGCGATGCGCATCTTTCACGAGGAGCAATTCGGTCCGCTCGTGCCGATCGCGAGCTACACGGACGAAAGAGAGCTCGACGCGTTCATGCAGGCGAGCCCGTACGGCCAGCAGGTGGCGATCTTCGGCAAGTCGCCGGCGGCGATCGCGCGGCTCGTCGACGCGCTCGCGAACCAAGTCTCGCGCATCAACCTCAACACGCAGTGCCGGCGCGGGCCCGACACCTTTCCGTTCACTGGCAGGAAGGACTCGGCCGAGGCGACGCTCTCGGTGCACGATGCGCTCAGGGCGTTTTCCATCCGTACGGTCGTCGCCACCAGCGCGAGCGACGCGAACAAGGCGATTGTCAGCGACATCGTCACCACGCGCCGATCGGCTTTTCTCTCCACCGACTACGTGTTCTAAGGAGGCTCGCTGCGGGCCTGTGCGCGGGTCGATCTTGACTTCATCTCGGTCTGGCGGCTGTAACACCGGCCATGATCACCACCATCGTCCTCGCTCTCCTCGCCGCCGACGCCGCCAAGTCCGAAGCCCCTAAGGAAGCGCCGAAACCCGAGGCCCTCGCTTCGTTCGCGCAGCCCGAGAGCGCGTATTGGGATGCGACGGCGAAGCTCTGGTACGTCTCGAGCGTCGCCGGCAGTCCGGCCGAGAAGGACGGCAAGGGTTGGATCACCACGGTCGGGGCCGACGGCAAGGTGATCGACCAGCGTTGGATCGACGGCCTCAACGCGCCGAAGGGCATCCGCACGCACGCGGGCAAGCTCTACGTCGCCGACATCGATGAAGTCGTCGTCGTCGACATCAAGGCGAAGAAGATCGCCGAGAAGGTCAAGGTCGGCGGCGCCAAGCTCTTGAACGACCTCGCCGTCAGCGACAAAGGCGTCGTCTACGTGACCGACACCTTCGGCGACGCGATCTACGAGCTGCAGGCGGGCAAGCCGGCGAAGCTGCTCGTCAAGTCGGAGGCGCTCGAAGGCCCGAACGGCATCCTCGTCGAGGGCAACCGCCTCGTCGTCGCCTGCTTCGGCACGATCACCGATCCGGCCAAGTGGGCGACGAAGGGACCGGGGAAGATCGTCACCGTCGACCTCAAGACGAAGAAGGTGGCGACGCTCGGCAAGATGAAGCCGCTCGGCAACTTGGACGGCCTCGAGAAGATGAAGGGCGGCTACCTCGTCAGCGACTACATGGCCGGCAAGGTTTACCAAGTGAGCAACGAGGGCGAAGCGTTCGTCGTCGGCGAAGGGTACAAAGCGTCGGCCGACATCGGTTACGACGAAGTGACCAAGCGCCTCGGCATCCCCGAGATGGGCGGCGACAAGGTGACCTTCGCCGATCTCGGTAAGAACTAAGCTTTGCTCTTCCTCTTGCTCCTCGCGGCAGCGCACTCGAAAGCCGCGCCGCCGCCGCCGATCCGCGAGCTCAACCCGCCGCCCTTCGGCAAGGCGTACCCCACGATCATCCAGACCGACGTCTTCGACGTGATCGACGTCGACTGGAAGAAGCAGCTCGTCGCGTTTCGCCACATCTACCGCTTGAGCGAGCGCGATCCGGCTGGGGTCGACGACGAGGGCAACGCGCTCGCGCACGCCGACGGCACGGCGTTGAAGCGCTGCGCGTACCCCGGCATGAGCGACACGCCGTATGCGGGCTTGATCGTGGGCGTCTACGACATCGGCAACGACAAGCTGAAGGGCGCGTTTCAGATCTACGAGTCGACCCGGGGCGAGTGCACCTCCGAAGAGAAGGCCGCCGAGCAGAAGCGCAGCGCCGAGCAGGTGCTGAAGTCGTTCGGGCTCGGGCCGAGCTCGCGCGCGCAGGTGTTGAAGCTGCCGCCGCCAAAAGACGGCGTGCAGAGCTTCGTATTGCGATCGAAGGCGAAGAGCTACGAGCTCACGGCCACGAACGTGCGCCACGCGGCCGACGATCCGCCGACCGTCTGCGGCAACGAAGCGATGGTGACGGCCGGCATCGTCAAGTACGGCGCGATGACGGTGTGGGTGCGCTGCCAGCGCGATCGTTACCGCAGCGCGAGCGGCGGGGCGTTCACCTATCCGCTCGCGGTCATCGGCGACGGCCGCCTGCTCCTCGTCGAGAAGTTTCACCACAGCTCGTTCGAGACCGACGTGCCGACGCGCGAGATGTGGTCGTTCTCGCGGATCTTGAAGTTGAAGTGAGCTACGTCGAACCGTTCGATCTTCACGGCGGCTTGCTGCTCCACGCCGACGCGCCGAAGCGTCCGGAGCTCGCGTGCGAGTACGCGTTGAAGCGGGAGAAGAACGCGACGTCGTACGTGCTGCGGCTCGCGATCGCCGGTGAAGCGCGGATGTGGTTTCGCATCGACGACTGGTGGAGCGCCGTCACGATGGCGCGCGCCGACGGCGAGGTGGCGATCGTCGATCCGATCCGCGCCGCGACCGTGCGCGAGACGAAGGACTGGCTGCGCTACTTCGCCGACGCGTTGATCCGCTCGCCGCGAACGCCCCTGCACCAAGGGACCTTCTGGCTGACCCCGCTCGTCGAGACGAAGCGGCACAAGCGGCTGCCGCCCTACGTGAAGCCGCTGACGGACGTCGGGCGAACGTTCGCCCGCGGCCGGGAGGTGTGGGAGCCGAAGCACTACGGCGCGATCTGGCCGCTGCGGAGCGCGTCAAACAACGACTCGGGACGCGTGAAGATGTGGAGGAAGCACGCGCGCGCCGGAACGTTGCCGCCGATCCTCTTGCTCCTCGTCTCGCCGATCGAAGGCTACATCTTGCTCGACGGCCATGATCGCCTGCTCGCCGCGCTGCTCGAGCACAAGCGACCAGGGGCGATCGCGCTCGCACATCTCAGCGACGACGCGCGAAACGCCGGCCACTTGTCGTGGCAGCGCGCGCTCGAAGAGCAGCTCGCGAAGGCGCGCACCGAGCGCTTCTCACAGCAGACCATCGAGCGCTTCAACCTGCAGCTGATCATGGCGCACGGCGCCGATCGCTACGAGGCGCGCACCCGGTGCTATCCGATGCGCGGCGGGCTCGCGGGCTTTCGCGCCGAGGTGAAGCGCGCCGTGAGCCATCCCGACATCGCTTCCGACCTCGCAGGCATTGCGCGGCGGCGGCGCTGACACTAAGTCGCTTGGCATGAAGACCCACTTAGACTTCGTCTACGAGCATGAGACGCAGATCCCCGACCGGCCGTGGCTGACGCAACCGATGGGCGGCGGCGCGCTCGAAGAGTACACCTGGAAGCGCGGCATGGACGAAGCGCGGCGCATGGCGGCGCACCTCGGCACGCTCGGCTTCGCGCCGAAGACCAAGATCGCGATCTTCGCCAAGAACAACGCGTGGTGGCTGATCAGCGATCTGGCGATTTGGATGGCAGGGCACGTCTCGGTGCCGGTCTATCCGACGCTCGCCGCCGGCAGCATCAAGCAGATCCTGGAGCACAGCGAGGCGAAGCTCGTGATCGTCGGCAAGCTCGACGGCTTCAAGCTCATGGAGCCGGGGCTGCCCGCCGAGCTGCCGCGGATCGCCATGCCGCTCGCGCCGGCGGAGCTGAAGAACGCGACGCCCTGGAGAGAGATCATCGCGAAGACGGCGCCGCTCACCGGGACGCCGCGGCGCGCGCTCGATGATCTCGCGACGATCATCTACACCTCCGGCAGCACCGGCGTGCCGAAGGGCGTGATGCACAGCTTTCGCACGATGGCCGCCGCGCAGAGGTTCACCGACCTCACGAGCCTGAAGCTCGACGATCGGTTGATCTCGTACTTGCCGCTCGCGCACGTCGCCGAGCGCGCGGTGTTGCAAACGACGAACTGCCAGGTCGGCTACCACGTGTACTTCGCCGAGGCGCTCGACACCTTCAACGTCGACGTCCGGCGCGCGCAGCCGACGGTGTTCGGCAGCGTGCCGCGGCTTTGGCTCAAGTTTCAGAGCGGCGTCTACGCGAAGATGCCGCCGAAGAAGCTCGCGCGCATGCTGAAGATCCCGATCTTGTCGCGCATCGTGAAGAAGAAGGTGCTCGACGCGCTCGGGCTCTACAACGTGCGCTGGGCGGTCACCGGCTCCGCGCCGACACCGAAGGAGCTCGTCGCGTTCTACACCGAGCTCGGCCTCAACATGTACGAGATGTACGGGATGACCGAGAACTTCGCGGTCTCGCACTCGGCGCTGCCCGGGCAAGTGCGCTCCGGTTATATCGGTACGCCGCTGCCGGGCGTCGAGCAGAAGATCGGCCCGAACGACGAGGTGTTGGTGAAGAGCCCGGGCACCATGCTCGGGTACTACAAGGCCGACGCGCTCACGAAGGAGACGATCGACGCGGAGGGCTTCTTGCATACCGGCGATCGCGGCGAGATCGACTCCGAGGGCCGCTTGAAGATCACCGGCCGCGTGAAGGAGCAGTTCAAGACGAGCAAGGGAAAGTACGTGGCGCCGGCGCCGATCGAGAACCGCCTGCTCGCGTACCCCGATCTCGAGCAAGCGTGCGTGTCGGGAGCAGACATGGCGCAGCCGTACGCGCTCGTGGTGCTCGCCGAGCACATTCGCAAGAGCGACCGCGTGAAGTCGGAGCGGGCAGCGATCGGCAAAGCGCTCGAAGCCTACGTGGCGAAGCTGAACCAGGAGCTCGACCCCCACGAGCAGCTCGAGAAGGTGGTGGTCATGGCGGACGAGTGGACCGTGGACAACGGCCTGCTCACGCCGACCCTGAAGCTCAAGCGGGCGGCGATCGAGGCCCGCTACGCCCCGAATGTGCCGGCTTGGTACGCGCAAAAGGATCACGTGATCTGGGCCTAGACCAGGCCTAGACCTGGCCGTGCACGTGGCCATGGGCGTAGCCGGCAGTTTTCCCTTCCTTCGTTCTCGAACTCTGCTAAGGGAAGCCACCCATGCCTGGCGTGCACCGCATCCTGGCTGTATCGATCGCTGTCGCAGCGCTGCCTGGGTGTTTGCTCGACGGCGCCAAAGACGCCTGCGAAACCGACGATCACTGCACTGAAGGACGCGTCTGCAGCGTTGGCTTGTGTGTCGATCCGAGCACGCTCGTCTTGCCCCAGCCGCAAGCCGCGACGGCCGATCCGGTCGACGCCGATCCGAAGAACGTCTTCGCGCTGACGACGACGGATCCCGCCGCCTCCGCCGCCGAGCTCACGCCCTTTTTGGCGTTGACGAAGAACCGTCAGGTCGTCGCGTTCGGCGACACCTACTTCACCTCAGGCGGCATGAACGAGCTGAAGGCGCGCCTCGTCCGCGCGCTCGTCACCCAGCAAGGCTATCGAGCGATCGCGTTGACGACGGCGTGGCGTGAAGCCGAGGCGGCCGGCGAGTACCTCGAGCGTTGCACCGGCGACGCGTCGGCGGTGCTCGATCATTTGTCGGACATTTATCAGGACGTGACGGTGCGCAATCTGCTCGTGTGGCTCTGCGACTTCAACAAGACCCACAAGGTCGACCCGGTGCGCGTGTTCGGCTTCGACATCGTGCAGCCATGGTTGGACGTCGACGAGCTCGAGGACTTCGCCGCGAGCACGCCCGGCATTCCTCCGGGCCTCGCCGATCGCCTCGCGCAGTGCAGCAGCTCGACCTTCAAGAACGAGCAGGACTTCCTCGGGTCGCAGGAGCTGGCGAAGACGCTCGCCGGCGAGACGCCCATTCAGCAGACGCGCTACGACGCGTGCATGCAGGAGCTGCAAGCGCTGAAGGCCGTGCTCGACGCCCGCGGCGGCGAGTCTGCGTTCCACGCACGGGCGGCGATCGAGAGCTTTCGCGCGTGGGAGTCGTACGTGTATCTGCGCTCGAACGGCAAAGCGGCTGCGGCCTTCGACGCGTGGGAGCAAGGCAACGTGGCGCTGCTCGATCTCTATCGCCTGCGCAGCGGCGAGGGCACGAAGACGGTGATCTTCGCGCACGCGGTATCGGTGGCGCGGGCGACGGGCGACATCGCGGGCTACAAGGGCGCCAAGTCGCTCGGTGCGACGCTGCAGCGAAAGCTCGGCGACGCCTACCTGCCCATCGCGGTGATGGCGTACGACATGGGGACGCGCTTGCAGGGCAACGAACGTCCGGAGCGGCCGACCGCCGCGTATGCGATCGAGCGCCGCTTCGACGAGCGCGCGAGCGACCTCGACGTGCCAGGCTTGTTCGTGGCGCTCGACGAGGAAGTCACCGATGCGACGCTGCTCGCGCCGGGCACCTTGTACGAGCTCGGCGGCTTGGCGATGGATCCGTACCGGCAGTTCGGCGCGATGTGCTTTCTATCGAAGAGCGCCGCCATGTCCTTCGCGCGCTGATCGTCTTCACGTTTCCGTGGCCGTCGCCGTCGCCGATCCGGGCCGTCGCACGCTTCTGTGATCATGCGCGGCCCCGCTGGCTCCTAGGCGCGGTCCTTCCCTTCGCTCCCCCTGGTCTGCCGTTCGGCTGACGTTGCTGCTGCCACTTTGGGTCGCAGCTCCGTGCTCCGATCGCGCTTTCGCATGCTCCGGCGGGAGCGGGTGTCGCGCTTCGAACGTGGGCTTCGTGGCCGCCTCATGTCGCGCGCGGAGGTGTGTCGTGCTCGTCGCGCCGTGCCTTTGCGCGCGCGACGGGGGCACGTCGGCAAAGACAGCTACCAGGAGTGAACGTCTTCGCTCGCGCACGGGTCCACGGGGCGACTGTCAGCGATGTATCCGGTCTGTACCCTCGTGTTCTTTTGCGTTTGCCCTTGCCTTTTTCGTCGTCATTTTATATATAAGCTGAAATTATGAAGCGTGTCCAGAGCCAAACGTTGTTGCCATTCGGCCGTCGCGAGCGCGTGGTGAATCGTCAGATCGCGCAGCGCATGTCTGGGAAGAAAGTCACGCGCGGGCCGGGACGGCCGAAGTCGTCGACGCGGTTGCCGCACGTGGCGCGTGAGGTGCTGGGGGAGAAGACGGCCGTGCACGTCACGATGCGGTGTTGTCGCACCGCACCGGCGTTGCGGACGCGGCGGCATTTTGCGTTGTTGAAGCGCGCGTTTGGGAAGCATGGCGGGCAGGGCGGCTTTCGCGTGATCCACTTCGCGGTGCTCGGCGATCACGTGCACCTCTTATGCGAAGCAGACAGCAAGCAGTGGCTCACGCGCGGAATGCGGGCGTTGGCGATCAGCATCGCGCGCTTGCTGAACGTCGATGGGGTGCGCAAAGCGGGTGGTTCGCTCGACCCGCGTCACGGCGAATGGAGCGCGCGACGAGGGTGGATCGGACAGATCTTCGCCGAGCGCTACGATGCGCACGTCCTGGCGACGCCGACCGAGATCGCGAACTGTCTGACGTATTTGTTCGACAACGCGAAGAACCACTTCGGCCAGGTCAACGAAGCCCGCATTTGTGTGCTCCGTGCAGACGGTCGCAAGCGCTATCTCGTCGCCGACACCTTCACTTCCTTCGCGCTGCTTCACGCATCACGTGCGCCTCAGCGCGACGGCACCGAGGAGCTCACGTTGCCGAACCCACGCGGTTTCCTGCTCGGCCGCGCGATCCGCCAACAAGTGTGGGCCACGAGGCGCAGTTAGTCCGCGAAAAGCGTCCGGGAAAACGGTCCGGGAAGGTTGACTCGAAAGGGTCCGGGACATTTCGAAAAGTGGACCGGGCGAAGCGGTGGGCGAAGCGGACCGGGAGCGTTGCGAGCCGGCCGGCGTTGCCTCGGCGCCCCGCGCTCCGGTCGCGCGCCCTACATATGGCGTGACAGGCACTAACCGCGTCGCGCGCGACATGAGGCGGCCGCGGAGCGTGCGTTCGGAGCACCGCGACCAACTTCCGCCGGAGCATGCCGGTGTGCGATCGCAGCTCGGAGTCGCGACCCGAAGTGGCAGAAGCAACACGTCACGCAACGACGACGAAGCCTAACGAAGGAAGGACCGCTCCCGCAGCTGTCTGAATTCTTCACCGTTGAAAACGCACGAGGTACGGCTCCCACTTGCCACCGCGACGCACGAGCCACTGCTGCGACACGGGATAGCTCACGCTGTCGCCGCTGAGCCGCTGCATCGACGCGCGCATCGACGCCATCCCGGCTTCGGACTGCGTGCCGGTGTAGAGGATCACGTCGCGCGTCGGGACC
Organism: Deltaproteobacteria bacterium; assembly: GCA_020848545.1. Taxonomy (GTDB): domain Bacteria; phylum Myxococcota; class JADLHZ01; order JADLHZ01; family JADLHZ01; genus JADLHZ01. The sequence continues at coordinate 192,630 of JADLHZ010000044.1, forward strand.
GCGGCGACGAGCTCGCCTTCGATGCCTTTCGCGGCGTTGTCCCAAACGTCGTCGAGCAAGAGCAACGAAGCCTCGAAGCTGCCGCCGGCCGTCAGCATGTAGGCGGCCTCGCCGTGGCGCTCGATCTTCGGCAGCACGCGGCGCAGGTTCGCGATCGCCAACGCCCGCAGCTCCGCGGCCGGCACAGCGAGCGCCGCGAGCTCCTTGTCGCTCACGTACGCGATGCCCTTCGGCTGATCGATCGCGTAGACGATCCAGAGATCGGCGGCGAGCCGTTCGCCGCTGAGCTTCCCGCCTCGCGCCGCCATCCTCTCGTTGGCGCCGCGCACGTAGATGTCGTCTTTGATCATGGGAATGACGGTCTCGCGCGAGGGCTTCACTTCGCTGGTGCCGGCGAGGGCGGCGATGCGGTCCTCGATCGCAGTCTTGCGCTTGGCCGGATCGTCTTTGCTCTCGGCCCACGCGTTATCGAGGAAGAATTTGCGCCATTGGCCGCCGACCACGACGCTCAGCTCGAGCTCGCCGGTGACGGTGACCGTCGCGTTCGGAAGCGCCTCTCGGACCATGTCGGCGGCGATCGCGGTGAAGCGGGCGGCGTCGAGCTCCGTGCTTTCGAGCGGCTTGCTCTTCGGGAGCAGCGCGAAGGCGGCAGCAGCAAGGATGACGACGACGGCGAGGGCTCTCATGCGGCGTGCGGCTAACACGCGCGTACGACTGCCGACAGGACAAAGATCCCGGCTAGCCGATCGGCTTCTTGATCTGTGCCAGCAACGAATCGATCTCGTCGAGGTTCACTGTGGTCTTCTTGAGCGACGACGCCGGCTTCGGCGGCGGCCGCGGCGGCGGGGCGTCGTCGTCCGTCTCGAAGGCGGAGAGCATCGGTGACGGCTGCTCTTCCGGCGCCACGAGCGTCGCTTGCGGCTTCGGTGTGGGCTTCGGCGGCGGCGCCGGCGCCTTCATGTTCACCGTGACGGCGGGCGGCGCGCTCGCGGCGACGGGCGCCGGAGGTGGCTTCGCCACGGGGTTCGAAACGGGGTTCGAAACGGGGTTCGAAACCGGCCGCGGCGGTGGAGCCGCGGCGGCGGGGCGGGGCGCGGCGACGGGAGACGCGGCGGCAGCCGGCGGCGCGGAGGGCGGCGCCAGCGTCGGTTTTCCCGGCGCTGCACTGACCGGCGCTTTCTCCGCGGGCTTCGGCGCCGCTTTCGGTGTCGTCGCAGCGGGAACCGGCGGCGACGGCGGCGCCGGTTCGTGGGAGAAGTCACCGGCGGCTTCTTCGTAGTCCTTCGGATCGATCCCGAGGTTGTCGACGACCTCGAGCACGAGCGGCGCGTCGATCTGCGTCTGCCCGGCCAAGAACGCCTCCATCAGCGTGTTGTCGCAGAGCGCGTTGATCAAGCGCGGGGTGCCGGCGGTCGCGTCGTAGATCACGTCGAGCGCGGCCATCGTGTAGATCGGGGTCGTGGCGCCGGCGAGGTGCAGGCGGTGCTGAATATAGCGCTCGGTCGACTCGCGCGAGAGGCCCTCCAAGCGGAACTTCAAGGCCACGCGTTGCTTCAATGGGGGATCGAGCTTCATGATCCGATCGATCTCCGGCAGGCCGAAGAACACGATCGAGAGCAGCTTGCGCTCGGGCACCTCGAGGTTGAGCAGGCCGCGGAACTCTTCCATGAGCTCGCGCGTCGCCAGCATCTGCGCTTCGTCGATGAGCACGACCGCCTTCTTACCGGCCTGGTAGATCTCGACGAGGCGCTGATAGAGCTGCGACAACAACGCGAGCTTCTCTTCGTGCGGCTCGACGACGCCGAGCTGCATCGCGATGCGGCGCAGCAACCACGACGCGTCGACGCCCGAGTGGATGATGACGAGGAGCGCCGCTTCGTACTCGGTGTCTGGCAACGAATCGAGTAAGCGGCGGGCGAGCGTGGTCTTGCCGGTGCCGATGCCGCCGATCACGATGCAGAGGCCCTTCATGCCGGAGAGCGCGAAGCCGAGCCGCGTCAATGCTTGTTTGTGCTGCTCGCTCTCATAATAGAAGCGTGCGACCGGGGCGTTCGAGAACGGCTCGCCAGAGAGCCCGAAATGGCTGAGATAGCTCGACCCCTGCATTGGGCTTTAGTGTCGTCAACATCCCTGTTAAGTTCAAGAATATGGATCTTCTTCGTCGCCTCGCCTGGATCGCCTCCTTCGCGATCGCGCTCTCGTCCTGCCGCGCGTTGACCTACCCGCCGCCGTCGCGGACGAAGGGCATTGGCGCCGACTGCGTGCTCGACACCGAGTGCCGGCGCGGCATGGCCTGCGTCGCGAGCCTGTGCGCGTCGAACGCGTCGCTCGCGCAAGACGACAAGTGCGACCTCACTGAAGGCTGCCAAGCGGGCCTCTACTGCTCGACCGAAGCGCAGACGTGTCAGCCCCAGGGCACGCACGGCTTGAACGAGAGCTGCACGACGAGCGGCGACTGTCTCCGTGGCCTCTACTGTGGGCTCAGCGGTCTCTTTCATGTGTGCTTGCCCGGCGGCCAACGCGACATCGGCGCGGCGTGCACGAGCGCAGCGGATTGTCTCGCGGGCCTCGGTTGCTTGGGCGGCCAGTGCGCGGCGGGCGCTCCGACCGCGGTGATCCCGGACTTCGGCGGCGTCGACTGTCAGACCGATAGCGGCGCCTTTCGCGTCTATTTCCAAGTGCCCGCTGCGGGGCAGACGAACCCGGACTTCTTCCGCCTGCCGTTTCCGAACGAGGCACGCAACCGCGGCACCGCCGGCACCGATCTCGCCGGCTTTCCGCGGCCGGCGAACGGCACCGTCGGCGACATGATCGCGCGCTACGTGGAGGCGGCGTCGCTCGAGACCGGCGGCGGCGGGGCGAATCAAGCGGTGACGATGCGCTTCAGTGCGCCCGTCCAAGACACCTCGCTCGTCTACGGCATCACCGCGCCGACGACGCCGACGGTGTACCTGTTCAAGGTCGAGCCCGTCGATCCTGCGAAGATCGGCGCGCTCGATCAGGAGTTCGGCTGCTACACGAGCGACTTCGACACCGGCGGCACCGCGCAGCCCTTGTGGAAGCTGACGGCCGTCGGCGGCGTCGTCGAGTGGCTCGTGATCCCGGGCCGCACGCCGTATCTTTGCGCGAACAGCTTCTCGTTCCGTCCGCGCAGCGACAATCCCCTCGAGCCGAACACGCTCTACGCCGTCGCGCTCTCGAGCGAGGTCCGATCGGATCAGAACGTGGCGCTCACCCGCGACGCCGATCTCGACGCGCTGCTCTCGAGCACGGCGCCGGCCACGGGCGATCGCTTGGCGCGGCCGCACAGCTGCTACGCGCCGGCACGCGCCGCGTTTTGCTCGACGGCGAACGGCAACACCGGCTGCACCATCCCGACCGGCAGCGGCAACAATCGCGTGCCGCTCGCCGCGCTCTCGCTCTTTCGCACGCAGGACACGCAAGCGCCGGTGAAGGCCGTGTTGAAGACGATGGCGTCGTTGCCGGCCACCGCCACGCCGCAGGTGACCGCGCTCGTCAAGTGCACGCCGAGCGCTGTGTCGCCATGCGCGAGCGCGACGGACCCGACGCGCGCGTGCCCCGCGACCGACAGTCCTTTATATGACGAGTACCACGGCAAGCTGCGCGTGCCGGTGCTGCAAGCGGGGACGCGGCCGTACCTCGTCGACGGTGGATATATCGAATACACCGACGGCTCGGCGACGCGCCGGCGCATGGCGAAGACCGACGACAGCGCGGTCGTTCAAGGCACCGAAGAGGTCTGCTTCTCGCTCACGGTTCCCGAGGGCCCGGACTTCGGCGATCCGAACGAGCGCGCGATCGCGATCTACGGTCACGGCACCGGCGGCAACTTTCGCACGTTCACGGGCGAAGGCCAGACCGACACGCAGCGCCGCCTGATCCCGGGGAGCGACCTTGCGTCGATGCTCGCCGACGGCAACGGTAACCCGGCGCTCGCCGTCCTGTCCTTCGATCAGCCGCTGCACGGCGGCCGCCAGCCCGGCGTGTTTCCGCCGGACCAGCTCTACTTCAACGTCGGCAATCCGCGGGCGATGCGCGACAACGGCCTGCAAGCGGTGGCCGACTACGCGCAGTTCGTGGCGTTGGCGAAGGCGTTCGCAGCAGGCAACGTGGCGTCGGCGGCGGGCGTCGACACGGCGCTCGTCACCACGCTGCAGAGCGCGCTCGCCGGCAGCAAGCGCGTGTTCATCGGCCACTCGCAAGGTGGCACGAACGGCGCGCTCTACATCGCGGCGACGCCGAACACCGACGTGCAAGCGGCGCTCTTCTCAGGCACCGGCGGCGGGCTCACGCAGTCGCTGTTGAACAAGGCGCAGCCGATCGACTTTCGCACGTTGATCAACGGCGCTTTGCAAGATCCGCAGGTCAATCAATACCACCCGGTGCTCGGCCTGATGCAGATGGTCGGCGAGCGATCGGATCCGATCAACTTTGGCCGTTCGATGATCGGCATCGGCACGGTGAAGGGGCTGATCCTGCCGGTGCCTGCGGGACCGTCGGTGTCGCCGAACATCAAGTCGCTGCTGCACATCATCGGCTTCGGCGACAACTACACGCCGCTCCGGACGGCGAGCGATCTCTGGCGCTCTTTTGGCACGGTGCCGGTGCTCGCGGCGAACGACGCCGTCGAAGCCGGCGGCCAAATCGGCGCGTTCGAGACCGACGCGTCGGCGCGCGGGCCGCTGAAGAAGCTCTCGGCGGTCGCCGACACCGGTCCTCCGGGCGGCATGCTCTGCAACTGCACGCCGCTGTCGATCTCGGCGGGCGCCGTCGTCACGCCCGGAAAGTGCGAAGCGACGTCGACCTCGGACGTGGCGATGCAGCCGACGCACATGACCGCGGCGAGCATCGTCTACCGGCCGGATCGCGACTACGACGGCCACTTCGTCATGTTCGAGCATCCGTCGGCGCGCGCGCAGGCGAAGCGTTTCTTGCAGGATTCCGCGGCGTCGACCGGCGGCTTTTGCACGCCGGGACCGGTCACGATTCCCCAGTAGGCTCAGTCGTCATCGAGCAAGAGATCGACGTTCGCGTCGTAGCGCACGAGCATCACGTCCGCGTTCGGCACGTACGCCGTGTGCGCGCGATCGATGCGCCGGTAGGATCCGAAGCTCACGCCGTTCTCCCAGATCGATCGCGAATCGACGCCGAAGAAGGGCGCGTGCGGCGCGTTGAAGATCATCGTTTGCCCGAAGAGATCGTCGTCGGAGACGATCTCGGCGCGGGCGAGGCCGTTTTGCACCATGTAGCGGCCGGCGTTCCTCACGTTGGTCGGCGAGTGGCGCGCGGTCGGCTCCAAGATCACGCGATCGGCCGGCACGTGCAGCACGTCGACGAGGTAGCGCTTCAGCTCCGCCGCTTCGTTGAAGGGCGTGTTCGCGGGGTGCACGTTGCAGCCGCTCACCAAGATGAAGGGGGCGCGGCCGGCGAAGAAGTCGCGCGCGGCGAGCCGTGCCCGTTCCGCAGCGCGAGGGTGGAGCGCGCCCTCGAAGCGTGCCGTCGCGTAGCCCGGAATGATCAGCACATCGCTCGCGTAGGTCTTGCCGGCGAACTCGCCCGTGTGGGCGACGTAGCGCGCGACCGCGGCGTCGGCGGCGGCGTTCTCGGCGAGGCGCGGCCAGTTTTGCGGAGCGATGCGGAAGAAGTTTGCGCGATCGCGCGGCACGGCTTCTTCGTCGACGATCGCGCGGGCGAGCGCCGTCAAGCCGTAGCGCAAGAGATCGAATGGCAGCGCCAAGACCGTGGCGAGCATTGATTCGATCTTCAGCGCGCCGAGCAGCGGCCAGGAGACGAAGGCGAGCAGGAAGGCGAGAAAGGCCCAAACGCCGCCCTTGTTCCAGTTGGTCGAGATGACGTCGCAGAGGCCCTCGAAGGCGCGTTCGACGGTCTCATTCTGCACGTGCAGAACGTCACCCGGAAAGCACAAGATCGACGCCGTCACCGCCATGACTTGGGGGGAAACGCCGCGATCGACCGGCGTTCCGCGACGCGCCGCGGCGGCGATCCCGCGGCGATACGCCGAGAAGTCGTCGCCACGAGGCAGCGGCTCGGGCTCGGCGCTCATGCGCGTGGGGACCGCTGGGGGTGGCGCGTCCATCGCGTCGACCCCGACCGGACCCGCCCTCGGAGCCGTCGCGCCATTCGTGGCCGGCGGCGGCAGGGCGCCGAGCAGCGGGGCGCGCACGAACGCGGGCGAACTGAATGCGAGTGAGCTGAATGCGAGTGATACACGAGGGCTCACCTGATCATTGTCGGTCAGCGGCCCCGGCGCGTCCTCGATGGATCCCCGCGTTTGAGCGAGGCCCGCAACTGGCAGCCCTGGAACCTCCGCGGAGGTTCTGCTACGCCCGAGGGCAATGAAATTCCGCGTGCATGTAGCGTTGAAGAACGGGGTGCACGATCCGCAGGGCGAGGCCGCCTTGCGCGTGCTCAAGCGCAACGGGCTCGAAGGCTTCAAGGACGTGCGCGTCGGCAAGGTGCTCGACGTCGAGGTCGATGCGCGCACGCCGGCCGAGGCCAAGGCGCTGGTCGAAAAAGCGTCCAAAGAGCTCTTCTGCAACACCGTCATCGAGCGCTTCACCGTGAGCGCGGTCGACGAAGCCTAGGAGCGCGTGATGAAAGTCACGGTCATCACCTTCCCGGGCAGCAACTGCGATCGGGACGTGCAGCGGGCTTTCTTGGGACTGGGCGCTTCGCTGATCATCGGGTGGCACGAAGACACGAAGCTCGAAGCGACCGACGCGGTCATCCTCCCCGGCGGCTTCTCCTACGGCGACTATTTGCGCACCGGCGCGATGGCCGCGCGCGCGCACATCATGCCCGAGGTGAAGGCGTTCGCCGATCGCGGCGGCGCGGTGCTCGGCATCTGCAACGGCTTTCAGATCTTGTGCGAAGCCGGCATGCTCGAAGGCGCGCTCCTCAGAAACGACTCGCTCTCGTTCATCTGTGAAGACGTGAAGATCGATGTCGAGCAAGCGGACACCAAGTGGACTCGCGGACTCGCCGGTAAGACGCTGCGCTTGCCGATCGCGCACGGCGATGGAAACTTCTACGCCGACGAAGCCACCCTCGATCGCTTGGAGGCCGAGAAGCGCGTCGTGTTTCGCTACGAGGCGCGCAATCCGAACGGCAGCAAGCGGCGCATCGCCGGCATCTGCAATGCGAACCGCAACGTCGTCGGCCTGATGCCGCACCCCGAGCGCGCGAGCGACGTGCTGCTCGGCTCGACGGACGGCTTGCAGATCCTGGGCGCGATCTTGGAGGGCGGCGCGCGATGACGAAGCACCGGGAGCCGCTCGGCAGCAAAGAGCTCGCGAAGAAGTTCGGCCTCTCGCAAGAGGAGTGGGAGAGCGTGTTGAAGCGCTTGGGGCGGAATCCCACGCTCACCGAGCTCGGCCTGTTCTCGGCGCTGTGGAGCGAGCACTGCTCGTACAAGTCGTCGAAGGTGCACTTGAAGAAGTTCCCGACGAAGGGCCAGCGCGTGCTGCAAGGCCCCGGCGAAAACGCGGGCGCGATCGATCTCGGCGGCGGCCTCGCGGCGGTGTTCAAGATCGAGTCGCACAACCACCCGAGCTACATCGAGCCGGTGCAAGGCGCGGCGACCGGCGTCGGTGGCATCCTGCGCGACATCTTCACCATGGGCGCGCGCCCGGTGGCGTTGATGAACAGCCTGCGCTTCGGCCGGCCCGAGCACCCGAAGACGCCGCACCTGCTCCGCGGCGTCGTCAAGGGCATCGGCAGCTACGGCAACGCGGTCGGCATCCCGACGATCGCCGGCGAGGTCTACTTCGACCCGAGCTACGACGGAAACATCTTGGTCAACGCGTTCGCGCTCGGCGTGTGTAAGCCCGGCGAAGTCGTGCGCGCGGTGGCGAAGGGGGCCGGCAACCTCATCGTCTACCTTGGCGCCACGACCGGGCGCGACGGCATCCACGGCGCGACCATGGCATCGGCGAGCTTCGGCGAAGACATCGAAGAGAAGCGGCCGACGGTGCAAGTCGGGGATCCGTTCAAGGAGAAGCTGCTCTTGGAAGCGTGCATGGAGATGTTCGCCGAGGGCTGCCTCGTCGGCATTCAAGACATGGGCGCCGCCGGCTTGTCGTCGTCGTCGTCGGAGATGGCGGCGCGCGGCGGCGTCGGGCTCGAGATCGACACGCAGAAAGTGCCGGCGCGCGAGACCGGCATGACGCCGTACGAGTTCATGCTCAGCGAGTCGCAAGAGCGCATGCTGATTTGCTGTCGGCCGGATCAGCTCGCGGCGATCGAGCGCATCGCCTACAAGTGGGACGTCGACTGCGCCGTCATCGGAAAAGTCACCGACACGCAGCGGCTCGTCGTCAAGCACGGCGACGCGCTCGCCGCCGACGTGCCGGTCAAAGAGCTCACCGACAACGCGCCGCTCTACGAGAGGCCGCACATCGCGCCGCCGTCGCCTGCGAAGCTCGATCTCGCGAACGTCGCCGATCTCAGCGACGTGCAAGGCTCGCTGCTCCGCTTGCTCGGATCGCCGAACCTCTGCTCGCGGCGCTGGGTGTATCGCCAATACGATCAAGACGTCGGCACGCTCACCATCCGCCGTCCGGACGCTGCCGACGCCGGCGTCATCATGCTCGGGCCGATGTTCCCAGGGCGCAAAGACGCGCTGGCGATGACGGTCGACTGTAACGCGCGCTACGTGAAGGCCGATCCGCTCGAAGGCTCGAAGGCGGTGGCGCTCGAGTGCTATCGCAACTTGGCGGCCACCGGCGCGCTCGGCCTCGCGATCACCGACTGCTTGAACTTCGGCAGCCCCGAGGATCCGATCGTCATGGGTGAGCTCGCGCTCGCGTGTGACGGCCTGGCGGCGGCGGCGCGCGCTTTGGATACGCCGGTCATCTCCGGCAACGTGTCCTTATATAATCAGACGGGCGACGACGGCATCGATCCGACGCCGACCGTGGGCATGGTCGGGCAGATCGCCGACGCGACCAAGACGGGTCGCCTGGCGCCGCGCGCGGCCGATCTCGACGTGTGGCTCTTCGGCACGGGCACGCCGTCGTTGGCGCAGTCCGAGTGGCTCTTCGTCAGCCGTGGCGAGAAGAAGGGTAGGCTGCCCCCCGTCGATATCGCTGCGCAAAAGGCCGCGTGCGACGCCGTGCGGGTGCTGTGGGAGCAAGACACGCTCGACGCCGCGCACGACGTCGCCGAAGGTGGGCTCCTCGTGGCGCTCGCCGAGATGGTGCTCGCAGCGCCGGTCGGAATCCGCATCGATCAGCCGTTGGCGAGCATCGCAAAGGGGCTGCGCCGGGACGAAGCGTTGTTCGGCGAGCATGGTTGCCGCTTCGTCTTGGTGGCGCCAAAGGATCAACGCGCGGCGCTCGAAAAGCTCTCCGGCGCGCTGCGCGTGGGGACGACGACGACGGCGCGGAGGCTCGAGTGGACCGACGTCTGCGCGATCGGCCAGGAAGCGATGGCGGCAGTGTTCGACACGGCGATGGAGCGCATCGCGGAAGGGACGCCGGCAAAACGATGAGCGAGCTGCGCGAAAACTGCGGCCTCTTTGCGGTCTACGACGATCCGGAAGCCGCGAGCCTCGTCCCGCTCGGCTTGTTTGCGCTGCAGCACCGCGGCGAAGAGTCCGCTGGCATCGTCTGGTCGCACGAAGGCGTCTTGAGCGCGCACCGCGGCCTCGGCCTCGTGACGGAGGCGCTGCCGCCGGCGAGGATGAGCCAAGTCGTCGCGAAGATCGCTGTCGGCCACACGCGCTACGCGACGGCCGGCGGCAGCGGCCTGCACAACGCGCAGCCTTTTCTGGCGAGCACGGCGAAGGGCCAAGTCGCCGTCGCGCACAACGGGACGCTGACGAACGCGCGCAAGCTCCGGCGCGAGCTCGAGAGCGGCGGCGCGATCTTCAGCTCGAACAGCGACACCGAGGTCATCTTGCACCTCGTCGCGCGCGCGCAGGCCGTGAGCTTCGTCGATCGGCTGAAGGAAGCGCTGCCGCAGATCGAAGGTGCGTTCAGCCTGGTGCTGTTGAGCGGCACGACGCTGGTGGCGCTGCGCGACCCCATGGGCTTTCGGCCGCTCGTGCTCGGTGAGCGCAACGGCAAGTACGTCGTCGCTTCCGAGACCTGCGCCCTGGATCTCATCGAGGCGCGGGTCGTGCGCGAGATCGAGCCGGGTGAGATGGTGATCATCGACGAGCGGGGCCTGCGCAGCGAACGCTACGCCTCGAAGCTCAAGGTGCTGCCCGGCGAGACGCCGCGCGTCGCCCCGTGCGTCTTCGAGCACATTTACTTTGCGCGGCCGGACTCGAACGTGTTCGGCCGCGACGTTTACCTCGTGCGAAAAGCGCTCGGCCGCGAGCTCGGGCGCTTGCATCCCGCTGAGGCCGACATCGTCATCCCGGTGCCGGACTCGGGCGTGCCCGCGGCCATCGGCTTCTCGGAGCAGACGAAGATCCCCTTCGACATGATCTTCACGCGCAGCCACTACGTCGGCCGCTCGTTCATCCAGCCGGCGCAGAACATCCGCAATCTCTCTGTGCGCCTGAAGCTCGCGGCGGCGTCGAACGTCTTGAAAGGTAAGCGCGTGGTGGTCGTCGACGACTCGCTCGTGCGCGGCACCACGTCGAAGAAGATCGTCGCGCTCTTGCGGCACGCCGGCGCGCAGCAAGTTCACCTGCGCATCAGCGCGCCGCCGACCATCTCGCCCTGCTACTACGGCATCGACATGCCGACGAAAGCGGAGCTCATCGCCGCGAACCAAGACATCGCTGCGATCCGCGACTTCATCGGCGCCGACAGCGTGGGCTACTTGGATCTTCCGGCGATGCGCCGCGCGGTCGGCTACGACAACGCGTCGCAGTTCTGCGAAGCGTGCTTCAGTGGGCAGTATCCGGTGCCGGTGGCGGACTCTCAGCTGTAGGGATCGTCCGCTTCAAATACGTGACGACGTGGATCCCGTAGAGCGAGACGTAGGTCTCGGACTCGCCGTTCTCGTGCCAATCGAAGCGCAGCTGCGGGCGGCCGATCGCAATGACGAGCAAGACGAGCGGGAACAGTAGACCGGCGAGCAAGCGCACGATGAGCGTGAGCAGGCCGTCGAAGAAGCCAATCTTGGTCGGGTGGAAGTCGATCGCTCTGTAAAACTGATCGACGACCTCGAACACGTTCAAGTGCATGCGCGCGCGTAAGCCGGCGCGATCCAGCTGTGAGACGTGCAGCGTGAGCGTATCGCCGGGCTTCACGGTGGGCGGCAGCTGCGGCAGCAGCTCCTTTGGGATGTCTTTGCTGAAGTGCAGCTCGAGGTCGTCGTTTTTCGTGAAGCGCAGGCGATCGACGAAGCTCAGCGAGTAGAGCGCGGGGATCTTCGATCCGTAGCGCTGCGTGAGCTCGGCGATGCCGGCGCGCGGATCGAAGTCGATGGTGCCGCCCTTTTTGTCGCGCAGAATGCGCAGCAGCGTGAGCACGTCGCTCGGCTGCACGCGGGCGGCGATCACGCGGTCGACGAGCGCGCGATCGATCTTGCCCTCGACGATGTCCTTCAAGATCGCGCCGGCCGGGAGCTGAAACGCGCGCATCATGGTCAGCACCAGGTTGGCTTCGGGCGAGGCGAGCGCAGGCCCCATCATCGCCGCGGCGCTCATCACCTGGGCGTGGAGCTGCTCGGGCGAGCTGACGAGACTGACGAGCTTGCGCAGCGGATTGTCCGGGTTCGCAAGCACGCCGTGCACCATGCGCAGATCCGTCTTCAGCGCGGAGTCCGGCATCGCATCGGCGAGCGCGCCGATCGCCGGAATGTCGCCGCTGGCGATGCGCAGGAGGATGCCGGAGTCTTTGGTGATCGCTTCGGTGAAGCGCGGATCGTCGAGCAGCGCGTAGAGGCTGTCACGGTAGTGCGCGGGAATGCGCTCGATCGCCGCGACGATCGGCGCGGTCTTCGACGGCGGCGGCGGCGCGGTCTTCGGTGGTGCGAGCGCGGCGCCGGTGTTCGCCGGGGGCGGGGTAGGGATCGCTGCAGACGGCGCGTTCGGTGCGATGGTTGGTGCCGGTGCCGGAGCAGCGGTCGCCGTGGCCGTGGCCGTGGCCGTATTCGTCCTCAGTACTGGCGCCGCCGGTCCAACCATTCCCTCTTATTCTCGGGCATTTGTCGCGCTAGTGTCGCCACTTCCGGCTCGCATGTGATCTTTGGCGTACGTCGGGGCCTGCGGCGCCTACGAACCTTTTCCCCGCAGCGGTGTCTTACTTGCGCATGGACGACCTAGAACCCGGTGACGAAGCGCTCTACCGGCGCATCAAAGCTGGCGATCTCGTCGCCTTCGATATCCTCTATGGTCGCTACGAAGCTCGGCTTTTTGGCTTCATTATGACCCAAGTCAAGAGCCGCGCCGACGCCGAAGAAGTCTTCCAGGAAGCGTTCATGCGTACCTTGAAGAGCGCCGAGGTCACCTTCGAGGTCGGCTTCAAGTGCTGGCTCTTTCGCATCGCGCGCAACCTGGTGCTCAATCGCGCAAGGTCGTCGCGCCGGGCCGAGAACGCGCTGAGCGCCATGCCCGAATCGCTGCCCGGCCCCAGCGCGGTCGAACGGCTCGCCGAAAGTGAACGCTCGCTCGCATTACAAGCAGCGGTGGCGAAGCTGCCGGCGTCGCTCTCCGAGCTCTTTCGCCTGCGCACCGCCGGGCTCAGCTACGACGAGATGGCGGCGGTGCTCGAGCTTCCGCTCGGGACGCTGAAGTCCCGCTTTCACCAGATGGTCGTCACACTCAGGGAGGCGCTCGAACCATGGACTGCACGCTGATGCGCTCGGAGCTCTTGGCCTATTACTTTGGCACCAGCGAACGCGCGGCCGACGCCGGCGCGCATTTGCTCACGTGCAAGGACTGCCTCGGCGCGTACCTGCGGCTGAAGCACGAGATCGAGCGCGGCGCCGGCCCAGAACGACCGAGCGTGGCGATGAGAGAACGCCTGCGCGCGGAAGTCGCCGACACGTTCCGGCCGTCGTTGTCGCGGCGCTTGCGGGCGTGGCTCGAGCGGCCGGTGCCGCGCTACCAGAGCGTCGCGCTCGCGGCGGCCGCCGCCTTTGTGCTTGCCGTCGTGGTGGTGAAGCGCGGCGATCCCCCGACCACCGCTTCGTTCGCTGCCACCGGTGCGCTCACCGACAGCGCGCGCGCGTCGCCCGAGTCTTTGGACTTCTACTGAAGGAGAATTTTCATGAAACGCTTGTGGTTGCTCGTCATCGTTCCGCCGCTCTTGCTCGCGCGCGCCGAAGCCAAGGATTCAAAGCCGAAAGAGGAAGACGAAACCCCCGCGGCGCTGCAGACGAGCGCGGGCTTCAAGAGGGGAGAGGCCGCGTTTCTCGCTGCGAAGAAGACCTTGCTCGACGAGTACTATCGCAAGGGTTTGAGCGAGGACGACCTCTACCGCGCGGCGACGCTCGGGCTCTTGAACTTCGTCGATCCGGACCTGAAGCGCTGGAACACGCTGCTCTCGCCCGACGAATTGAAGGAGCTGCACAATAGCTTGAAGGGCGAGATCGTCGGTGTCGGCGTGGCGCTGCGCTTCTCGGAAGAGACCGGCTACGGCGAGGTGCTCGACGTGCTCCCGGGCACCGCCGCCGAAAAAGCCGGCATGAAGAAGAACGATCTCATCGTGTCGGTGAACGGCAAGCTCTACAAAGGGCTCTCGATCGACGCCTTGGTCAAAGACATCCGCGGCAAGGCCGGTGAAGTCGTGAAGATGATGGCGCTGCGCGGTGACAAGATGCTGCCGTTCTCGCTCACGCGTGCCGTCGTCACCTTCGACGCCGTCGAGTGGCGCACCTTGCCGCTCGGCGCGCGGCAAGCGGGGCTGCTCTGCATCCGCAGCTTCACCGAGAAGACGCCCGCGCTCGTCGACCAAGCGTTCGCGCATTTCGAGCAAGCGAAGGCGGCGGCGATCGTCGTCGATCTGCGCGGCAACCACGGCGGCTCCTTCGAAGACGCGCTGACCGTGACCGAGCGCTTCGTCGCGAGCGGCCAGACGATGGTGCGCCTCCAGATGCGCGCCGGCGAGAGCGCGCGGGTGTCCAAAGGCACGCCGCGTTTGCTCGGGCTGCCTCTCGCGGTGCTCGTCGACGACGACACGGCCTCCGGCGCGGAGCTCTTCGCCGCCGCCTTGCGCGACGCGCGTCATGCGGCGGTGATCGGCAAGCGCACGTTCGGAAAAGGCACGGTGCAGCGCGTGGACGAGCTACCGAATGGCTACGGCATCAAGTACACCGTCGGGCTCTTCTCGACGCCGAGCGGCCGGGCGATCCAGCAAGACGGGCTCGTGCCAGACGTCGAAATCGAGTTCGATGAAGTCGCGATCGAGCGCGTGCGCAGCGAGAGCGAGGCACAGCGGCGTCTTTCGGTCGACGCGCCGCTGCGCACCGCGCTCGGTTTGCTAGCGCCGAAGATCTGAGCGATTTTACCCGCGGTTGGAGTTGACCCGGTTTGGTGGACACCTGGTCCTTGCGGACCGAAAAGGGAGTCACCATGGCGAAGAGACCGAAACGCTATCCGAAGGAGTTCCGTGAACAGGTCGTCGAGCTGGCACGAGCGGGACGGACACCGCGGCAGCTGGCCGATGAGTTCGGGATCACGGACAACACCGTTCGCAACTGGGTGAAGCAGGCGGGCCTCGACCGCGGCAGCCGCAGCGACGGGCTGACGACGGAGGAGAAGCAGGAGCTGGCGCGGCTGCGTCGCGAGAACCGTCAGCTGAAGCTCGAGAGGGACATCCTCTCAAAAGCCGCGGCCTGGTTCGCTCGGGAGACCGGTTCGATCCCCAAAGGGTCTTCGAACTCGTAAGAGCGCACGAGGCCGCCCTGCCAGTCGCCGCGATGTGCCGCACGCTCGGGGTCTCCAAGAGCGGGTACTACGCGTGGTACGATCGCGAGCCGTCAGCGAAGGTGGTGCGTGACGTGGAGCTGCTCGTCGAGATCAAGAAGAGCCATGCCGCGTCGAACGGGGCGTATGGCGTGCCGAACATCATCCTCGATCTTCGCGACTGGGGCTTTGCCACGAGCAGAAAGCGGATCGCGAAGCTGATGCGAAGCGCAGGTATCCAAGGCGTGAGTCGGCGGCGCAAGAGCACGGTGACAACGTTGCGAGCAGTGGACGACCCGCTGTCGCCCGATCTCGTGGATCGGAACTTCACGGCGGACGCGGCAAACAAGCTATGGGTCGCCGACATCACGTTCATCCCGACGTGGGTCGGCTTCCTCTATCTGGCGGTGGTGCTCGACGTCTGGAGCAGGAAGATTGTCGGTTGGTCGATGTCGGCGAACCCGGACACCGAGCTCGTGCTCGCGGCGCTCAACACCGCCGTCGCGCAGAGACAGCCGGAGGACGTCGTGCATCACTCCGATCAGGGCTGCCAGTACACGTCGTTCGCGTTCGGCAAGCGCTGCAAACGGATGGGCGTGCGGCCGTCGATGGGCTCGGTCGGCGACGCGTACGACAACGCGATGTGCGAGAGCTTCTTCGCGTCGCTCGAATGCGAGCTGATCGATCGGACCTCGTTCAAGACGCACGCCGAGGCGAAGGCGGCGATCTTCAAGTTCATCGAAGGCTGGTACAATCCGCGGCGCCGACACTCAGGGATTGGTCGCATCGCGCCGATGGTCTTCGAGGCGATGCACGCCGCCGCGTAGCTTGTTTCAGGGGATAGTCAGGGTTCGGTCGGGCCGGGAAAACGGCCCATATCGAATCCTCGCGCGAAAAATTTTCATTTTCGAGCGGCGGAAGCCAAAAACGAGATCAATCTCAGCGCGGGCAGGCAGCGCGACGATGGCTTGAAGGGCCATCGCGCTGCCGTTGCTCGACTCGAACATCGAGGTGAGCTACGAATTCAGACGGCTGAGATCCTCAGCATCAACCTGTCCACCGAATCGGGGCAGCTCCAGGTGACACTTGCGCTAGCGTCGCGGCATGGCGCTCGAAGTGTTGCACATGGACTCGGCCTTCGCCCTCGGCGCCTACGATCGTGTGATCCTGCAGAGCTGGACGGCGAAGGTGAAGAAGGAAGACGTCGTCGTCGGCTACGAGCACGGCCACAAGATCGCGCAGCGCTTCGCCCCCGAAAAGATCGCGGCGATCGCCATCGCCGATACGAAGAGCGGCCTGCCCGATGAGGAAACGCGCAAGCTCAGCGCGGAGATGATCCAGAAGATGAAGGACGCGCACGCCGCGTCGGCGATCGTGCTCGAAGGCAGCGGCTTCTGGTCGAGCGCCGCCCGCGCCGCCGTGACCGGGATTCACTTGCTCGCGCGCACGCCGTTTCCGACGAAGCCGTTCGCGACGGTGGAGCTCGCGTCAGAGTGGGTCGGGTCGTACTTTCAGTGGCCGCCGGATCGCATTGCGGCGTTGGCCACGGCGATGCACGAGCTACGCGCGAAGCAGAAGACAGCGTGAGGCGAACATCGATATTGACTTGCTACCTGGCGACCTTTATACCGCGCGTGCTTTTCGAGACGGCCCGGGGCGTTAGCTCAGTCGGTAGAGCATCGGCCTTTTAAGCCGTGGGTCGCTGGTTCGATTCCAGCACGCCTCAATGCCGCCTTCGCGTGGCCCCTTAGTCTAGCGGTCAGGACACGGCCCTTTCACGGCTGTGACACGGGTTCGAATCCCGTAGGGGTCACCAACTTTCATCATCAAAATCGGAATGTTGCCGGCACTGTAGCGCGGCTGTAGCAAGTTGCCGCGCTCTTCACTGCCCGCGGACTGCCCCCGATTTCCGCTCGCGACCATCGGCAACACGTTCGCGTCGCGGCCGCGCACTTCGATCTTCAGCTTCGCGACTTCCTCGCAGAGCAGCTCCCACGGCAGCGACGTGTACATGTTCATGATGTCGCCGCGCGGGCCGTGCGTGATCGCTTCGAGAATGTCGACGCGTGCGCCGTCGCGACGCGCCAGCGTGATGAACGTGCGGCGCGCGTCGTGCTGTCGCCGCGGCCGCATGCCGAGACGCTTCAAGTCACCAACGAACGCGAGCCTCGCCGTCTGCACCACGCGGTGTCCGCCGTGCTTGAACGGGACGATGAGGTCATCCGCCGCCGGCGACGTCGCGTGACCGAGGAAGCGCTGCCAGCCGCTGAGCTTCCAGTCGGCGAGCACGCGCGCGAGCGTCGGATGCACCGGCACCTCGCGCGACACTTGGGTCTTCGTCGACTTCTCGCTGCGCGTGCGCACGTTGAACGACTTCGCGATGAGCAAATGCGCGAGCGGCTTGCGCGCTTTGTCGTACGCCGACCAGCGTAGCGCCGCGACTTCGCCGAAGCGCGCGCCGGTGAGGAAGAGCAGCGCATAGAGCACGCGCCGATCTTCGGGCACTTGCTCGGACGAGATCAGCGTCTCGACTTCCTCACGCGTGAAGACGGCGCCGGCGCGCCACGACGGATCCTTGTCGACCTTCGCCGGCAGGTCGCCGCGCTTGAGCACGCATGGGTTGCTCGCGACGAGCTCGTCGACGACGGCCTCCTCGAACATCGTGTGCAACGTGCCGTAGACGTGGCGCACGCTGCGCGGCGCGAGCTGCTCGTCGCCGGGGCCGCACTTCGCCTTCAACGCGAGCACCAAGTCGCGAATATGCCGCGGGCGGATGTCGAACATGGCGAGCGCGCCGATCGCCGGCGTCGCGTACTTGGCGATCCGCGCTTCGTCGTCGTCGACTTCCACACCGCGATCGCGTCGCGCGGTGATCCAACGCTTCGCGTACGCGCGAAAGGTGAAAACGCCCGCGCCGGTTTCGTCCTCGGCGCCGAGCTTTGCTTGCCGCTCGAGCTCGTCGGCAAAGCGTCGCGCGAGCTCTTCCTGGCCGTGCGCGTACGGCGTCGAGCATTGTCGGCGCGCGCCGGTCGCGTCGGTGTACGAGCACCAGAGCTTGCGCGTGCCGCTTCGTTTGTAGACGGACGCCATGTCAGCCACTTTGCCTGCGAAGGTGAATTACTGCCAGCTGCTCGGGGGTGTGGTCGGCCTCCTTCGGCTTCGGCCCGGCCGCCATGAACGTGACGAGCTCGTCGCGATCGACGCGGTGGGAGCGGCCGGCTTTGAGCGCGCGCAGCTCGCCGGCAGCGATCCACTTGCGTACCGTCTTCGGCGTCACACGCGCGAGCTCTGCCGCTTCATTTACCGTCAGGCATGCGCGCTGCGACGCCGCCGGACTGGAGTGCATCGCCTCCGTCACCGCGGCGCGCACTTCGTCGCGGATCATCGCGCGCAGCGTTCGCTCGAGCTCGGTCATGCGCTCTCCTCTGGTTCGCTTGAATGGACCCCCGCTGGCTGAGCATGCCGCATCGCCCAGGCGCGGATCGCCGCCGGTTCGAAGCGCAGGGCCCGCCGTCGCGAATTGCTGTCCCCGAGCCGCGTGCACGGAAGCTTGCCGCGCTCCGCAGACTGGTAGACCTGAGACTTGGAGACGCGAAGGTATTGGGCGACGTCGTCTACCGTCCACAGCGACTCGTGCCGCGGCTCCTGATGTTCGCACGTGTTCTTCGGCGTAGTCATGTAGTCACCGTAGTCACCTAGTTCCGGTTTGCTCGATCGTGAATTGGAAGGTTGCCAGTTAACGGAGAATTGCTGTCTACAGTGGCTACGTGACTACGACTGTCTTCCTCGTCGGTGGCGATCTTCTTGCGCACGCCGAGCCAGCCTCTAACCGGAGCGCCGCCCTCGCGCATTGTCGTCTCGCGGCAGCTGCGCTCTCGTAGCCGATCGGCGAACGCCTTGGGTCCGAGCGCGGTCGCTCCCTCGTCCTCGCACCACGTCGTGTAGCGGTGTCGAATATCGCGGCGAGAGATACGGGCGCCGTCCTCGAGAACACAGCAGTCGGCGAGGAAGTCGCCGAAGATGTCTTGCTCCCGGCGATACTGCTCGACAGCGCCACAAACGGCCGTAGGTGGATCGACAGACAGGGGCTGAGCTCGCCATAGGGCGTTGCCCTCGACGAGCCAACGAAGGATCCCCGGCAGCTCAGCGCGCAGCTTCTCGATGAGGCTTGGGTCGCGCTCGGCCTCCGGTATCGTGACGGCGAAAGGGATGAGCTTGATGCGCCGCCAAATCCCCTCGTCGGTGCCACCGATCGCTGGCTTGTGATTGCCAGCGAGCCAGAGCTTGTGCGTCGGCGCGAACTTCCAGAAGTCCTCTCGCATGCGGCGCGCCATGATGAAATCGCCACCGGTTAGCTGCTTCACAGTGGTCTCGGCGAAGCGCTTTCCCTGTTCCGTCTCTTGGCAGACGACAAGACGACGCCCGCACAGAGCGGCCTGCTCGGTCGGGTGTGCATCGCCCCCCTTCGACATGAGCAGGCCCGGAGGTCCCTGCTCGGCGTAGTCGCCGAAGAGCTCGAGCACGATGCGCATGAGCGTGCTTTTGCCGTTCGCTCCCGCGCCGTGAAGAAAGAACAGGCACTGCTCGCCGACATCGCCAGTGAGCGTGTAGCCCAGCGCGCGATGCACGAAGTGCAACAGCGCTTCGTCACCGTCGAGGATGCGGGCGATGAACGCCGCGAATGTCGGCGCCGTTGCCTCCGCGTCGTAGTTCACAGGTGCAACCCTTGTCAGAAGATCCTGAGGATCGTGCTTGCGCAGCTGGCCGGTTGTGAGATCGATCGTTCCGTTCAGCACGTTGAAGAGCAACGGGGCGGCGTCGAGCTTCTCGTGCGCAATCGCGATCCCGGGCTCCGATCGCGCCATCGCGATCATTGCTGCAACGCGGTCGCGGCCAAGGCTTCGTTTTGCGTGCTTGAAGAGGTCGGTGTCAGCTGTCTTCGCCGCTTCTGCTAGTAACCGCCTGGCGGTTTTCTTGGCGAGCGCTTCGATTGAAACCCCGTCGTCGATGCGCCAGTGAGAGCCGCACCAGACGATCCACTTTTGCCACGTCGAGACGTAGCGAACGATCGACCCGTGCTCGTCAGCGAACGCTTGACCGTTGCCAACGTCCGAGCGCGCGAGCACGTCGCCCGTCTCGGATCTCGGTGCGACCACACGCAGCTCGGGCTCGGCGTCCTGCTTCGCGCTCCGCGCAGTCATGTGTGATGACCCTTCTGGCGCTCTTCGTTGAAGTCCTTGCACCCTGCGACGGGTGTGGCGATATGCACGCGCCGTCCTTCGGCACGGAAGCGCTGCGCGGCTGCGTGCGCTTCTTTCAGGCCAGTGGCATCGTTATCCGCGATGATCGTGATCTCGGCCGCGAGCGGCAGATCGGGGAGCGAGACACGTGAGAAGTTCGCTGTGCCGAGAACAGCCCAACACGGAAGCGTCGGATCGTGGCTGAGCGCGTAGCTGAGTGCGTCCTCGATGCCCTCGGCGATGCCGAGTCGCGCGCCCACGGGCGCAAGACGAACTGCACCGCCGGCGACCGTGCCCAGCGACTTCTTCGCCGTCTTCGGTGGCACGTTCGCTTTCCCTGTGCCGTCTCGCCGCAAGTAGATGCGATGCACGCCGACGACGCTGCGATTCGGCCAACGAGACACCGCCGCGACAAGAGCCGGATGTCGCTCGCGCGACTCGGCATGCCAGAGCTCAGACGCGAACCGCAGTGTGGGTGGCGGAACGATGTCGATGCAGCGGGACCGCAGGTACGTCTCGACGAGCGTGCTCACGGCTGAGCTCGAGGTCGTCCAGCATGCGAGAGCCTTTGCAGAGCGCTCGGCCGCGCTTGGCGCGACGTCCAGCGTCGGAGGTCGTCGTTCGTCGCAGCGCAGGTTGCGGTTCTTCAGCGCGGCGAGGATCGCGGCCTGGCTGCAACCGCCATGGCACCGAAAGAGCGGCAGCCCGTTTCGACCGATGCGGATTGCGAGCGAAGGCGTCGTGTCCTTGTGCCCGTCGGCGATGCACCGAGCCATGTATTGACCCGGCCCGGCTCGCTTTGCACCGAGCTCGCGCACGAGCTGCTCGAAGGTCGTCGACGCGACGCTCATTGCGCTCCGCCAGGGCGTGCGCCCATGCGACGAGCGCCAAGTGCGTCCACGAGATCGCCAATCATCGAGGCTGCTCCGCGATGCGAGCCGTTTTCGCAGCGACGAGAGTTTCGAGCGCAGCCGCGTACCGACGACGAAAGCGATCGGATACCTTCGAAGCTCCGCGCTCGAGCGCGCACACATACGTGTAATCAACGCCCATTGCGGCCGCGACGTCAGTGCGCGTGAAACCGAGGCGCTCTCTCTGTCGCACAAGGGCGCGAAGCGCTGACCATCCGGCGGGTTCGATGAGTGGTGCGGCGTTGCTCATGGGCTCCTCTTTCTATTTCTTCTTTTTCTACCGCCGTGTTTTTCTCTGAGCCGTCAACGCTCGTTTTTGACGCGAAACGCCGAGCGAAATGCGTCGTGACGCCTTGTGATGTCTGGAAACGCCAAAAAAACTTCGAAGTTTTTTTTCAGCAACAGCCGTCATCGAGAGTCCTCGTTGAGTCCGACGCTGCGACACCGAAATCGCGAAGGAGGAAGCCACGTGCTGGCGCGCCGCTCGTATCGAAGTCGTTGAGCACCGCGGCCGCGGCCTTGTTGAAGTACTCGCGTCGCGCGCTGGTTACCGGACCAGGGGTGCCATCGCGATCGGGGAAGAGATGCTCGGCGTTCACCAAGATCAACCACAGCACGTCGGCGATTTCGCGATTGCGTGCGATGCGCTCCGCCTCCGTTTCGCGGCGCCGGCTCATCGTGCAACGCCTTCCGCGTTGTCCCCGACGCCGTGGAGTTGATCGGGAGTGACGCCCAGCGCCGCCGCGATCTTTTGCACTTGGGAATCGTACGGCCTCACGCGGCCAGCTTCGATCTTGCCAACCTCGCTCGCGCTCATCGACGCTTGGCGCGCGAGCTCCGCCCGGCTCCATCCCTTGGCTTCTCGAAGTTTGCGGATCTCTTCCACGGGTTCCTCCATCGCCCTAGGTCTTGGGCTCTGTACCCGTGCGTGTTTTTTCAGAATCGGGAGATTGGTTACGGGCGGCGAGCGGAAATCCGCGGCTCGGTTAGATGCGAGACCGCGCCCCGCCTCTCCCGCAGCCACTCGACAATGGATTCATATGCCGCCAGCAGGTCATCAACGCGCAGAGGATCTCGACGCATACGATCGACGGCCTGCAGGTGATCGGTCACCGCACGAGGAACGAAGTTGCTCTACTTCTCGCTGAGGGTGTGAGCGTTGCGGACATCGCACGGCGCCTCGGTCGCCGCTATCACATGGTCTGGATCGAAGCGCGCAAGCTCATGGCCGACGCGAAGAAGGTGCGCGTGCGCGCCGTCGAGCGACCAGCGCC
This sequence comes from Deltaproteobacteria bacterium, assembly GCA_020848545.1. Classification (GTDB taxonomy): domain Bacteria; phylum Myxococcota; class JADLHZ01; order JADLHZ01; family JADLHZ01; genus JADLHZ01. Next base: position 214,903 of record JADLHZ010000044.1, read on the forward strand.
GACCGTCGAGCTCGAGGTGCTCGAGGTGTTCGCCGAGCTGCAAGGCATCGTGCCGGAGCACCTGCGGCGGTGACCAGTCGCGTCAGCAAAAACGCCTCAACGGGTCAAAAACCCACGGGAAAAGCAACCGCGCGGCACCACCCCCGATAAGATGGATGGCATGCTGTGTGCGTCGATGTCCCGACTGGGTGCATCTAGAGCATTGCCTGCAATTAGGCGCTTGCGCTATCCCGTGCGGTTCGACAAAGCGCAGCTATCCTCTCAGGGGACGAGAATATGATGACGACGACCAAAAAATACCCCCTGCTTTTCGGCTTTCGCGAGCCGATCTTCGGCCGAAAGTTCGTTGCCGGCGTGAAGCTCCATGGGCGCGCGATGGCAGAGGACGAAGGCGACGACGGTTGGTGGATCTACGGGGTAACCCCCGGGGCGCTGACGGACACTGGTTCCACCCTGGTGGAAGCCATGACAGCGTTCCGGCAGCGGCTGAAGGCCGTACTCGTTGATTATGCCGCAGAAGCCACCGACTTCGCATCGTTCAAAGTCCATGTGTCGGCGTTCTTGAAAGCCGTTGACGAGGATGCCAACCAAGAGTGGGAAGCAGCGCGAAAGGCCGTCAGGGCCGGCAAGGTCGATGTCGAAGGACTGGGGTTGCAGCGAGAAACTGCGCCGGGCATCCCATCTTTCGAGGTTGTGGAGCTTGTCCTTGAGCCGAGCGCGAACAGTCTCAACGCCGATGGATCAAGCCTAGCCGCATAGCGCGAGGACAAGAGGGTGGGATCTTCAGGGACAGTAGCGCTGGCGGAAGTGTGGGCCATGCTCGAACACTGCGCGCCGGGCCATACGAAGAAAGCCACCGATCACCATTGGCGAATCGCCTACGATCAGAAACTCTATCCAGCGTTCCCTCTCGGTCCGCACGGTGCACGGAAGAACCCCGAGATTCAGGTCGGTCATGTGAGAAAAATGGCTCGATTTCTCGGGATTCTCGCGTGCGCGAAGCAGCAGTTGCCGCAGCTCTGCTGAAGCGTCACTTGCGGACTACTTCGCACGACTCTTCGCGTTCTTCAGCTCCGCTGCGATCGCGGTAGGTGCTTCGCCGAGACGTTGTGGGTCGCCATCGAGCACGTGAAGCCCGATGCGCATCGCCTGCGCGGCGAGGCTCGTGTGCGAGAGGAAGTCCCACCGCTGCACGAGCTTGTCGAGGAGCTCGCGATCTCCATCGGTGAGCTTCAAGAGCAGTTGGCGCGGCGAGCTTGCAGCCTCCACGCCTCGCTCGAAGTGCTCGCGGGCCCAGGATCCTCCGCTCGGCGGATCCTTCTTCTTGGTCTTCACGCCGCCTCCTTGCACACGAGCCTTTGCACTGTCGACTTGCCGAGCGGCTTGCCGGCGCGTCCGGTAATGCCCTCGGCGGCCAGCCTGGCGACAATGCCGCGCACACTCACGTTCGCTTCGCGCAGTTCGAGGACCCGCGCGATAGTCGCTTGCTCCTTGGCGTTGACCTCGAGCGTTCGCCCGTTCGACGCGAGGTGATAGCCGAACCGCACGGTGCCCGTGCGCTCGCCGCGCGATCTCTTCGCAGCAAGGGCGGCGCGGGTGCGCGCACGGATGAGCGCACGCTCGTACTCGGCGAACACGTCGACAATCCGCCGCATCATCAGCGCGGCCGGATCGTTCATGTCGTCGCCGCCCTCGCCAGCGGCCGATACAACGCGTGCGCCGGCTTTCTCGGCGAGCCGCTCGATGAGCGCGGCCTTCACCACGTCGCGGGCGAGGCGATCGCGCTTCGCGACGACGAGCAGCCCTGCACCGTTTGCCGTCAGAGCGTCGAGCGCCGCTTGCAGTGCCGGCCGATTATCGAGCTCGGCGGCGCCGCTGATTCCCTGGTCGACGTGCCACGCGGCGATCGTGATGCCAGCGGCAGCCGCCCAGCGCTCAATCGCTTCGCGTTGCGCTTCTGGTCCGAGCCGCTGCTCTTCGGTGGAGACGCGAAGGTAGGCGACGGCTGACTTCGGGTTGGCTCGTGACTTACGTTTCATGGTGTACAACTTAGCAAATGTTAGTATATGATTTCAAGTGTTAATGTACCCTAACCGTCCGGTAGGGGTACACCAAACCAAGTAAGCGGGAGGAACATCATGGGCGATGAAGTGAACGCGGGGCGGATGGCGAAGGTTTCGAAGGTCAGGAACGCAGGGCGGCAGACGAGGCCGGATTACGAGATTGCACGGGGCGAGGAGGCGCCGTTCGCGAAGGTGGGTGACTACGTTGCTGCCTGCACGTTCTACCGAAAGTACCCGCGCGGAAGCGACGCGCGCTACGTGTGGCAGATGCTGCGCAACCACTGGCGCGTCGTGCCCGGCACTGAAGACCACGACGAGATTCACTTCGCCGCGGAGTACTCAGCGGCGTACGCGCGCCTTGCTGGCCACGAGGACGACGCGCGCGAACTCGACCGCCTTCGTGAGGCGTGCCTGCCTGCGTACATCGCGCGTCGCCCGGAACAGCGCACGCAGCGCTGGCTTTCACAGCACGCCCGCGACACGGAGGTTACGACGCGAACGATCGTGAATGCTCCGGCGGTTGCTCGTGAGCTGCGTACGATTGCCAAGCAACTGGCGCGAGAGCGCGGAATGTCGTGGCGGGTGCTGCGTGAGCTCGAGATAGACCTGCTTTCGCGCCGCGAGGCCTGGTAGCCATGGCGTTCGCTCCATCGATGGTGCGGAAAACGCGAGCGCAATTGCTTGCCGAGTGCACGCCTAGTTGGCGCATGATCATGCGGACCCGCTTGTGCAAGCGCTTCGGGCGACGCGGTGGGGTGTTGGCGTGAGCCGCGCCGATGATTTGATCGCCGCATTGCTTGAGCGCGTAGCGGCGATGCGGGCTCCGTCTCGGTGGCTCCGCTCTGACGTGCTAGAGACGCGCCATGAACGCCTCGCCTCAAAAGCAGCGCGCCCTCGACCGCTTGTCCAAGATGTCCCTTCGTGAGGCCGAGCATCTAACCTTCGATGTCCTTCGCCGATGGCTCGACAAAGCGCCCGATCGGCGACCTTTCTCGGTCCACGGTGATTTCGGGTTGATCGCGATGGGTATTCTGTTCCCCGAGGCGGTCGAGGAAGATCGCATCGCGATGAAGGAAGTGTTCCTCAGCGGTCAAACAGGCCCAGAGCTCCGAACGATCTTCGAGACCTGGTGGGCGTTCGTTCGGCGAGGGCTGTTGATACCAACGCAGCATTTCCAGGGGCAGTGGATTTACTTCACACTCACTGACGCCGGCGCGCGCGCCGTTAGCAACGTCGATCACCCCTACTCGGCGAACGCGCTTGAGCGGCTGGCCGCTCGCTGCCCCGAACTGCCTGAGTTGGTGCTGACTTCGATCGACGATGCGATCCTCTGCGCGCAGCACGCCCTCTATCGGGCGTCAGTGACGCTGGTGGGGCTCGCCTACGAGGCGACCATCGAGCAGGTCTTGGAAGCGTTCGTGGCAAAGGGCCGCGCGAAGCTTCCGTTCAAGGCCGGGGATCGGGTTGGCGAGCTCAAGCGTGTTCTGGACGCGATCTCGTCTGTACACAAGGACGAACGTCGGATGCTGGCGTCGGCGATCGACTTTGGCGACCACCTTCGCGAACGAAGAAACGAAGCGTCCCACGCGAAGAGCGAGTTGCCGTTCGACAGCGCCGACGAGATCGATGAGTGGCTAGCTGGCGCCCTGCGTCATCTGCCGGTGCTGTGGTCAATGCGCTTGCTCTCGTGATCGAGCACGGCGCCGGCGAGCGCTTTGACCGCTGAGCTCGCGCCCGGTTGCTCGTCGCGAATTGAGCGCAGCACACGGCGCAGCAGCTCGAGCTCCTCCTCGGCGAACAGCTTGCCGCTCCACGGCTCACGGTTCATACGCGCGATCTCCGCGCGCAGTACGGCTGCCGACAGCGGCGCAGCTCGCCGGCGCTTAGTTGTCACGGCGTATCTTCCTCTTCGACATGATGGCCGTTCGATCGCGGAGCGCGAGCGCCAAAAACGGTGCAGCGGCAGCGAACGTGAGCGGCGAGAGGTGCGACAGATCGCGACCGAGCGACTCGACGTAGAACGCGCAGAGCACAGCGCGCTCGTCGTCGCTGGCGAGCGCGTTACACACGCGACGCTCGCCCGGTGCTTTGACGGCGAGCGATGGCGTGGCCGAGCTCGGCGCGCACGGCCTTACGTTCGGCGGGTTCGTCGTCATCCCCGTCGTCATCGCGCTCGAGCGAGCCGACGCGCTTGTGCATGTGAGCGAGGCCGGCGAGCGCAGCACCGATAGCTTGCTTGATGTCGATCGCTTTGCCTTCCGGCGTGTCGATGACGAGCATGCGTCCGACGGGAGTGCGCTCTGCATCCTGCGCCATGATTCCGATGCGCCGTCCTTCGCCGTGTTTCTCGTCTTTGTAGTCGAAGGTCTTGGCCACGAGCGCTTCGAGAAAGTCGTCCATGTGCTCGCCGGCGTCGGCGACGTTCTTCTTCAGCCGGCGATCGGACATCGCTGCCGCGCCCAATGCTCCGACGGCCGAGATTCCGGCTCCGAGCAGCTGCGTGCCGGTCTGCGAGGCCGCCATCGCCACGCCCTTGTCCGCGGCGGCCTGGCGCGCGAGCAGCTCGGCGTTGAACTGCGACTGCTGCAGCTCGTACTGACGCTTCGCCGCGTCGAGCGACATGCCCTGCGCCATCAGCGCGCTGATCTGCTCGTCGGCGCTCTTTCGCTGGTCGACACCCGCGAGCAGGTTCGTTTTCATCGCGTCTTGCGACAGGCCAACATTCGTCTTCAGTCGATCGTGCACAAAGCCGGCGTTCGTCGCGGAGGCTTGCTGCGCGAGCTGCGCGTTCTGGCTTGCGGCGTCGAGATCTTGACCGCGCGCGCCGGCGAGCACTGCGCCGAGCTGTTGCCGAGCGTTCTGGATCTCCTGTGCACGCACCGCCGAGGCCTGCGCACCCGTTTGCTGGGCGTTTTGTACCGCAGCGTTCTGCGCGGCCTGCATCGCGACGCTCTGGTTGCCGCGGCCGCTCTTCGCGAGCGCGATCGCCATTTGGTTGCCGGTGTTCGCACCGGCGCGCATCATGCCTTCAGCCGCGGAGGGACCTCGACCGGCGCTCTGCGCCATGAGTGCTTCGGCGAGCTGCTGCTGACTGCCGCGAAACTGGTTCGCTCCGCGCTGGTCGAGCTGCGCGGCGTCCATGCGGCCTTCGGTGTTCATCCATGAAGTGCCCATCGTCAGCGGCTGGCGTTGGTCGAGCTGCGCCAGGCGCTCGCCGATCATCGCCTTGTTCGCGTCGGTCGTCGTGTCGTCGCTGCGACCCGAGGTGTAGTGCTTGACGACTTGCACGCCGCCGAACGCACCGGGGATGCCGCCCGCGGGCGCGATCGCGTCCGACACCTCGACGCCGGCGCGACGCGCTTGCTCCTCCTCGAGCGCACCCGTCGCTGCGTTGCGTGCCGAGTTGTGCGCCATCAGCTCGTCGACGGTGAACGGTCGACCGCCTGCGCCAGCGGCGATCTCGTCGGCCTTGTTCTGGAACGCGTCGTGTTTGAGCTGCGCGTCTTGGCCAAGCTTGAAGTTCGCGCCGTCGCGCATCCCGTCGGCGCCCGGCGTATTGCCGGCGTTCGCTCGCGCCTGCGCGGCCTGAGCGTCTGCGACTGCTCGTCGATTCGCTTCCTCTTCCTCCGGCGTGAGCGGTCGCTGCGTTCCATCGCCGCGGGGCTTGTATCCAGTGGCCATCGTTTCGTTTCCTCGTTCGCGTGGTCTGTTCTGCTGCCTTGGTTTGCTCTAGATGTTGTCCACTTGGTTTGGCTGCCGCGTGCTTTGGTTGTCGTTGTCGACGTGCGCGCTTTGGTTCTTGCGTGGGCTTCGCCGGCGCTGCTGGCCGTTCATCCGAGCCAAATTTTTCACGCACGGTGTTAGTCGTCGTGTGCGTCCGATGCGGCGATCGCGCGAAGCTCCTCGGTCGACATCGTCGCTGCAGCCTTGAGGTCGCGTTGCAGCACGAGCTCGCGACGTCTCGCTTCGTCGGCTTCGCCTTCGGCGTGCCCCGGCTTGCCGTAAGCGCGGTCGAGGATGGAGTTGGCCGCGGCGATGCGAACCCGTGCGTCGTCGTCTTCGAGCGATTCCGCGAGCACTGCGATGGCGCGGTCGGTGTGTTGGAGCGCGAGCTCGCGAAGGTAAGCCGTGCGCTTCGGGCGCCCGCCGGGATTGCCGCTCTGACCGGGCACGAAGCGTCCTGATCCGTTCCTGTTCTGAGGCGCCGCTGCTCGTCGGGGAGCAGCGGTCGGCGCCTTTGGTCGTGCAGTCATCGGGCGCCCCTGGTTATGGCAGCGAGAGCCGTACGCAGAGCGTGCTCGAGCTCGTCGACGTCGCCGGCGGCGTGGGCACGCTGCGCGGCCGCGAGCGCGTCAGCGATTTCGTCGGTTGCTACAGTGCTACAGTGAGCGTCGCCGGGAGCGCGTTCGCTTCCCTCGCCTGCTGCGCCGCCCCGCGAAATCGCGGCGTTTTCTTCCTTCGCTTCCCCTCGATTCCCCTCGGCACCGCTCGTTCGAATCCCGTAGGGGTCACCATTTTTTTCCGGCGTCACCGGTGGCAGCACGCGTTGATCGCCACGAGCACGTTCCTCGGCTTCGCGTCGTTCATCCAGATCGATCGCCGCTACACCGTCGACGTGCTCAACTCGATCGTGATCGTGGGACTGTTGCTCTGCGTGTACGTGCGGGAGATGGGGCGAGAAGGCGTACTTCGATCGCTAGGGCGCACCAGCTCGCGCACCTGGCTTCTTCACTTCTTGTAGTAAGAGTAGATGAACCACGCGCCTTCCGGGGGGCCGTAGCGGCCGAGGCCGAGGTGCCGCTCTTCTACGGCGATCCCAAGCGCGAACGGATAACGGAACGCCGGATCTGTGCAGTCGTACATGACGTACTTATAGCGTCCGACGTGGTTCTCGCCCGTGCCGTCCGTTCGCCACTCGTGCTTCTCGACGCCGAGCGGCTTGCACTTGGTCTTCGGCCAGCTACCCGCGATGTAGGCCTTGGCGACGCTGGCGAGCGCCGGGTCTTTGCCCCCGAGCGTCGTGCCTTCTTTGGCGAAGCGCGTGAGCAGCGGTGCCTTTTTCTTCAGCAGCTTGGCGAAGGTCGCGACGTATTCTTCGATCTCTTTTCCGAGCGCCGGCACGTCGGCGTTGACCGGCAGATTGAGCGCCTTGCCGTACGCGAGGAAGCGACCGATACGGGCTTGCAGCTTCTTCTTCGCGTACTCCGGCGCGTCCTTCGCGGCGAGCACGTCCGTGCCGTCGTCCGGCCGATAGTCGTTGTTGTAGCCGTCTTCGGTCGGCTTCAAGAGCCGCATGAACTCCTCGACGTGTTTCTTCGGGTCGAGCGGCACCGTGCGCGCGAAGAGCTCTTTGTGGCGTGAGACGACGTCGGCGATCGTACGCGGGCAGTACGCGCACTTCGGCGTGCGTTCGAGCGGTGGGAGCTCCGGGAACTTCGCTTTCAACGCCGCGTCCGCTTTCGCCCAAGCCGCGAGCACCTTCTCGAACTCTGGCACAGCCTCTGGCTCGGTTTCGTGCGGCGGCGGCAACGACGTCGAGTCGCCGAGCGCAAAAGCGAGCGTGAATTGCAGGTTCATCGCCTTCAGCTCACGCAGCGGCTTCACCACCTCTTCGAAGGCTTCGTAGGTCCAATCGTCGACGAAGTGTTTCTCGTTGATGACGTTGAGGTCGGTGTAGCCGGTGATGGTCGCCTTGTAGCCTCCGCCTTCGACCGATGTGATGGTCGCGGGCAGGAAGCCGTTCGAGACGTAGCGCACCTTGGCGCCAGCCTTGTATTTCATCTGCGAAGGATCCCACGTGCCTTTGATGTCGCCGAGCGCGATGCGCGACTCGACGCCGCCGCTCGTGTAGCTCCAGCTGTACGGCCCCGCGCTCCAAAGCTTGGCGACGAATCTCTCCGGATCGCTCGCGCGCTGAACGTAGACCCAGTCTCCTGACTTGTAGCCGGCCTGCGCCGCCGCGGCCTTCATCTCCTGATCTTTCTTCTCTGCCGCTTCCTGCTCGGGCGGTACGCGAAGATCGGTCTCGACGAGCCAGGCGTCATAGGGCGCTGCCCAGCCGTCATAGTGGACGAGGTAGCCCTTCTTGGCGTCGCAGCGCACGACGGTCGCTTTCGCCCACTCTGCGTCTTTCTTTGCCTGGATGCGTTGTTCGCGCCGAAACAGCGCACAGTTTGTCGCTGCCGAGGCGGAGTTGATGAGCGCCAGTGACAAGCACGCGACGGCGCTCGCGGACGCGATGAGAGTGCCGAGGAAACGACGGTGAGGCATGACGATCATGAGCGAATGCTTGCCGATTGCTCCCGGCGATCAAGAAAAATGTCCGCCTGAAGCGCGACTTCAGCGCGCGAGCCGCACACGAATCCGATGCCCGGCGCGACAACGGCGTGCTCCACTGCGGAGGTCCACTGAGCGATCAGGGCACGACGAAGGCCTGCAGTGTCCCGGGTTCGTCGAGCAAGACTTCCACCGAACCTTTCGCGGCGTCTGTCGTCGGCTGCGTCGCTGCGAGTGGGTCGATCTTCACGATGAAACGCTCGCCGGTCGACGAGCCCGTCGAAAAAGAGCCGTCGTCGTCGGCCGGGACCTCGTGCCACGTGGTCTCGTAGCGGATGAGGTCGAAAGCCTGGCCGTCCGCATTCGTCAGGCGCGGCAGAAAGCGCGGATCATCGAGCGGATCGGCCGCGATTTCGTCGGAGCGATAGAGACGGCGTACTTGCTTGAACACGTGAACTTTGGAAGCTGCGAGCGCCCCGACCAACGTCGCATGGCTCTTGCGGCGGTTGAGAGGAAGGGAGACGACGAGCCCGCGTCCGGCGTTCAGGTCGAGGCCTCCGCGATCGAAGCCGGCGAGCACGCCAGCCCCCGGCGAGAGGAGCGGGCCAAAGCGGTTGAACAGTCGGAGACGGGCACCAAGGGTGGGGGGGTCGCTCGGCCCTGACATGCGATGGGCTTTCTCGAAGCCATCGACGAGCCACGCGTTCGAGATCTCGTCGAGCCCCGACGGAAGTGCGAGCCCGGATCTGCGGAGCGCGTTCCAGAAGTCTTGGTCGCGCGACTGCGCCTCGGGAAACGCGGGCCGCATGATGACACTCTTCGTGCCGAGGTTCGTACCGAAGAGCCCGACGTCGGGCTCGACGATGCCGCTGCCGAACGCGCGGACCTTCGACGTTCCTGTCTGGCGTACGGCGAATGCGAACGGGCGCTGTTCTTGATACTGACCATACCAGAGGCTGAGGACACGGCTCTCCGCGTGGAGAATTGCCCAATCGGGGATCTCGTCGCCGTTGAGATCTCGGACGACGAGCGAGCTCGGTGCGAGGCCACTGGACGTCAAGAACACCGACGGCGCCGCGAACGTTCCCGTGGGGAGCCCGTTCGCGCTTTGTCCTCTCAGCAGCATGATCTCGCGTTTGTTCAGGGTGAACGCGACGAGATCGAGCGTGCCGTCCAAGTCGGCATCAGTGACGAACACCGCACCGGGCGTCGAGACTTGCGGGTGACCCGGGTACGCGACTTCCGGAGCGAAGGTACCGTTCGGTACGCCCGACACTCCCTGGCCGAGGCTCACCGTGATCTGACCGTTCGTCGTACCTCCGGATGAAACGAGATCGAGATAGCCATCGCGGTTGAGATCGATCGCGGTGGGATACACGCGCAGCTGAGCCCCCGACAGCGTCGTTGGCGCGGCGAACAATCCGTTCCCAGTGCCGAGCAGGAGCGCTGACGGCGGTACACCAAAGACGGCCGTCTGCCTGAAGATGATGTCAGTGAGGTTATCGCCGTTGAAGTCGCCTACCACCGTCGCGGTGGATCGCGCCGCGCCCGTGGCGATCGTCGACAACGACGCGAACGTACCGTCGCCTCGCCCGCCGGTCTGATTTCCCAGATAGAGCAGGATCCCCGTTGTCGAGCTTCGCGTCGCGAGGATGTCGAGGACGCCGTCGTTCGAGACGTCAGCGAGACGCAGAGAATTGACCGCGGTTGGTAGCGTGATGGTCGAAGACGCGGCGAAGCTCGCAGCGCCCGAAGAAAGGGCGACGATGAGCTCCGTGCCGCGGACGAGCACGAGATCCGTCAACCCGTCATCGTTGAGATCGTCCGCCTCTAGTTGGCTGACCACCGCGCCCCCGGCGAAGCTCACGACGTCGCTCTGGAACCCTCCGGTCGCGAGTCCCTGGCTACCCGCGCCGAGCCGCACGCGAATTTCGCCTATGAAGCCCGTTGGGCCGAGCGGCGAAGGCCCCGCGTACGCGAGATCGGGCACGCCATCGCCGTTGAAATCGCCTGTCCGAAGGCGCGCTTGCCCAAGCGAATAGACGTCGTGCTCGAGCTCGAAGGCGCGTTCGTCGGCGAAGTAAGAGTTGGTCGCCGCCGGCCGCTGGCTGGAGCGCAACGCGCTGACGAACAAGTTCGGCCCGATGACATAAGGATCACGTCGCGCGAACGCGACGTCGGGTACGTCGTCGGAGTTCAAGTACGCCACGGCCGCGTCGTAGGCGCGATACGGACTTGTGAAGAAGGGCACGGCCGGCGCCAAGTTGATCCCACGACCGAAGTAGCATTCCACTCCGTTGGTCGTCGAAGCGATCACCGTCTCGGTCGCAATCAAATCGTCGAACCCGTCCGCGTTCACATCCACCGCGTTCAAGGACCCTTGCGCCTGCGGACCGTGTAGCGTGTCGCGCATCACGAAATACGGCGGCGTCGTCTGCCCGGTCAGGGTGAGCAGCTCTCGCTCGCGGGCGGCGGCCAAGTCGGGCGTCCCGTCTGCGTCGATGTCCAAGACCGCCAGTGCGAACGGATCGTTGCCCGGCAGCACCGGCACCACGTGCGGGATTAGTGCTGGGCTCGGGCCGCTCAGATCGTTGAGAAGGACGGTGATCGGTGCGATGTCGTCGCCTGCGACGATGAGGTCGAGGTCTGCATCGGCGTCCACGCGGCTGACGACGACCTTGCTGGCCCGTGCCGCCACCTGGATCTGGGTCAGGAAGGTGAGGTTGTACGAAGGGATCGGCCCCGGTGCCGCAGCACCCACGAATACCGCGACCGCTCCGGTCAGTGTGGCGACAGCGAGATCCGGATAGCTGTCTCCGTTGAGATTCGCGACGACGAACCCGCCGATCGGATCCGTGAGCGGCGCCAACGAGAACTCCTCGGCAGGCTCGATGAAGCTGTTGCGCGTCAGCCCATCGTTTCCAGTGCCCTTGAGGTACCAGAGTCTTGCGTCGTCCGCCGCCATCAAGACGTCGAGCAATCCGTCGCCGCCAAGATCGTAAAGGCCCATGGTTGTCGCGGTGACGAGAGGATTGCCGCAGTCCCCGGACGGATTCGCGCAGTACCAATGCTGAGGTGATCTCAAGAAGGTGCCGTTACCGATGCCAGCTGTTCCCTGACCGATGTACATTTCCACCGTCGTGCCGTAGCGCTGCGTGGCGAGGACATCGGTGATGCCGTCACCGGTGAGATCGGCCGCAGTGGTGATCATCGATGCCTGGTCTTCATAGACATAGTTGTAGTCGCTCGGGCCGGTCGGGCCGAGTGAGTCGAGCGTGTATTGGCCGTCATTCGGAGGGTCGAACGAGGGCTGGGCCGGCCGCGGGAAGAAGCGCTCGATCGGAGTCGACTCGCTCTGGGTGTACTTGCTGTCACGGGCTTTGATCTTGAGCTCGACCGAGCCCGCAGCGCGGATGCGATCGGCGGTCGGGTTCCACACAAAGACATGCTCGACACCAATCGGTGAGCTGCGGAGAGCTCGGGTGTCTTCACTGAGCGGCGTCGGATATTCGGGGCACGGGCCGAAGGGGCCTCCGTCGAACGACAGCTCGAAGCTCACGTCGACGGGATGGGACTCGTCGTCATAGACCTTGTACCGGATCGTGACCGGCCCGGAGCCGTCGGAGTCGATGAGCCGGTCGAATTCGACGTTGTCGACGCGCGCCGCATTCTGATTGCGGATCTCGCACAGCCTCGTCGGCGTCGACCAAGGCCCGTAGTGGGGCACGCCGGCCGAATGATCGATGGCCCGAACGCGCACGCGCGTGTTCTTCGAGAGGTTGTACCCGACGCCCTGCGGGGTCCGTGGACTGCCGGGTGCCGGATCCGCGGCGCTATTCCACATGACGAGATGTGTGGCGCCGGCAGGGCTCGTGGCCAGGTCGTTCACGTTGCTGAGGACGAGCGCGGCGTCGCGGAACGCGCAGTCGCCTACAGGCGGAAGTAGGCCCGTGCAGCCCGTGGGGCCGGTGGCGCCACAATCGCTCGGTTCGGCGAATTGCACCTCGAGGTCTGCCGGATCGGACGCGGCGTCCTCGATCGACACGGAGATCGCGATGTCGTATTTTGGATCGCTGCTGACCCCGACGATCGCTCCCGTCGGCGCCTTGTTCCCGACCGCGCCGGTGCTGACGTAGACGACCTCGCTCGTCAGACCGGCGCTGTCGGTGAGCTGCGCGCGGACGCGGATGTCGCTCTCGTAACCGAGCACCTCGACTGGTGCGCCCGCTCCGTTGGTCGTGTCGATGCTTTCTTTCGACAGCGCGTTCATCGGCTGCGCGAGCGCGTTCCAGACGATCGTGCGCGGGCCGGGCGCGAGGTTGGCGACGTCCGTCCCGTCGTCGAGCGTCATCACATGCCAGTCGTTCGGCGCGGCCGCGGTGGCGTAGTCGAGCGCGAGCGAGAGCGTCTCATCTCCTGGGGCGTTGGGGTCGCTCGCCTCGAGCGTGAATGAGATCGCGTTCATCGCGCGCGTCGCCGTCGGCAGCAGTGCGAAGCGGAGCTTCGGGGAGTTGTCCAGGAGGAACGTCGCGGACTTGGCGTACTCGGACTCCGCTCCGAATGCGTCCTCGACTTTCAGCCGCACGGCGATGTCGCCATTCGGCAGCGCGGCGCTCGTGGCCGTATGCCAGGCGAGCGGTGGTGCGGTGGAGCGCACCGACGTCGGAAGCCCCGCGAGCGTCGCCGCGTTTCCGAAGTTTCCATCGTCGAGTGGCACCGAGACGACGGTCTGAAAGTCATCGCGCGAGTACTCGAACGCCGACACGCGCACGGGATCGTCGCTCGAGTCGGTCAGGCGCAGCGAGACCATGACGATGCCGCCGGAGCCCGTGACCTCGAGCTCCTCGATCTTTGGGGGGTCATTGCCGATCGCAAAGGGCTCGGACGCGACCGTTGCGCCGACGCCGGTCTTATCACGCGACGTCACGAGCAGAGCCAGGTCGGGGCGGTATCCTTCGCCGAGCGCGGGGCCTAAGTCGAGCGCGAGCGTGTGCTCCACGCCTCCGGGCGCAGTCGCGAACGTCGTGTCTGGCAGCGGCAAGGGGACGTCTATCCCGGCCATGCGAAGCTGTACCGAGAGCGTCGCTTCGTTCGATTCTTCGTCGAAGAGTGTCACCTTGAGGGGCACCGTTCCCGTCGTTCGGGGGATCGATGCGATCGTCACGCTCGGCGCTTGATTGGCGGGGCCCGCGACGCAGCTGCCGATGGTCGTGCTGCAGCGCCACTCGGGCGGACAGTCGCTGTCCTTTTCGCAAGCCAGCAGCGTCCCCGCGGGTACGCCCAGTTTCACGGTGCAACCGCTCACGACGCAGACGAGCCAAGCGCAGCGGATACGACGAAGCATCCCTGGATTTAACCACGGTCGCGGGTCGGCCGCAGGAATTCGAGTAACCCTGCAGCGTTCGGTCTGTCGCTTGGCTCTGCGCCGGGTCGTCCGCATGGAGACGGCGAAAGGCGAACGGATCTGGGCCGCGACCGAGGGGAACGTAGGCCCCCGCCCGCATGAGGACCGTCTGGGTCAGCGAAAACTCGAGCGAGGGCCCGCCTGTCGCGTTCACGAGCGCGCTGACGACGGCGCTCTTCGTCCAAATCTTCGTGGAGCTTCGCCGGAAAGGCCGACTCGGGATCGATCGGGAGCTCGACGAGGTGGAGCGCTGCGCTCATGGCCGTGGCGTACAGAACCGCCGGCGCAGAGGTCAACCGGAAGGCGCACGCATCGGGATCATTGGCGCAAGAGCTTCGTCGCCCAGGCTTTGGACGCCGGCGAGTTGTGCTACGCGCGGCGCATGGCGATCGAGCTGCCGCTGAGGGTCCCGGGGAAAATCGTCGTGCCGAAGCGCTGGAGCGGTGAGGGGAGGCGCGTCTTGCTCGGGCCCGACGTCGGCTGGACTAACGGCGAAGTCAGCGACTGGAAGATGACCGCTTCGTTCTCGAGCAAGCGCGTCGCAAGCGAAGGCGTGGAGGAGGAAGACCTCGCGTTTCTGCCCGAGCGCAACATCGACGCGACGAAGTACCCGCGCGTGTATGCCGCGGCGCTCGCGTGCCGGGTCATCGTCACGCAGGTCTACGGGTGGAGCGGGCCGGAGCCGCGGGGGCCACACGACGAACGGCTCAGCGCGCACGGCGTCTACGGCGACATCGAGCTCGGCTTTCACCGCGGCAGCAATGGTTTCACGCTGACGGTCGTTGGCGACAGCGTGGCCAAGTCGATCTCCGGGGTCGACGGCGTCGCGCCCGACCACATCATGCCAGACGGCGTCCCCGCGGTGGCGATCGACGCCGAGTATTCCCTCGATCGTCTGCTGCGCGCGCTGTCCGGCGGCGAGTTCGGCGCGGCGAGCCTCGCGCTCGCGTACGAGCTGTACGACGTCCTCAACGCGGAAGACGGCGAAGAAAGGCTCGCGCGCTGGGAAGAAGAGCTCCTCGCGCTCGAGCGAGCGGCGCCCGCGGACGTCGACGCGCTCGTCGCCGCGATCGCCGCTGTCTCGGAGGAGACGTCGCAAGAGACCGCGATCGGCGTCGTTCATGCGCACGTCCTCGGTGCGTGTGAGCTCACGTCGTCGCGGCAGAAGATCGCGACGATGGCGCGCGAGGTGTTGTTCGCGGCGTATGACCAAGCACCGCCTGCGCGCGCAGAGCCCGCGGCGTCCGCGCAAGTGGCGCTCCACAGTACGATCGCGGATCTGCCGAGCGAAGCGGAAATTCTCGCGACGAAGCAACGCCTCGCTGAGATCGTGCGCGAACGGCAGATCGCGGTGCCACCCGAAGTCGCCGCGCAGCTCGGCATTGCGCCAGCCGGAGTGATGGACCGCCTGGCTCAGTCACCGACGGCCATCGTGCTCTTCGTCCTCGCCTTCGTCGTGCTGTTCCTGGCGCTCACCGCCTAGGCGCCGAAGCAGAGGTCGTTGGCGTCCGACCACGGGTGGCTCGGACAAGGCACGAGCGATAACGGTCGCATGAGCACGCTGCGCATCGTCATGCCCTCGGATCCCCTCGAATCCCGCCGCTTCATCGCGCGCCTCCCGAGGCCGGCGTCAACTATCACGACATCATCCTCGGTGAGGTCGACGACACGTCGTTGGCCCTTGGCGGCCGACCGTCTTTGGAGCGCGCGATGGCGAGCTCGGGCGATCCGACTGCGCTCGACCTCGGCGACTTCGACTACCCGCACGCGGAGCTCGCCGACATGCACAGCGGCAGGAAGCCGTTGACGCCGGCGACGTTCAACCCCGCCTGGGCCGAAGCGCGGATGAACGAGAACATCGATCGCATCGAGAAGGGCGCCCTGGCGCTGTCGAGCACGGACCGCAGCGCCGCGCCGGGATCGACGACCGGTCTAGCCGGCGGCGTTTTGTCCCGTCTTGATTGAGTCGAGGTCTAGCCCAACGTGCGCAGCACCACGGCCGATGCACTCGTGTGCCTTGAGCAGGTCGAACTTCGCAAAACGCGAGAGCCAGGCGAGCGCCTCGCCGTGATTGCCTGGTGAATAGGCCTTCGTCTTCGGACCCGGCATCGCCCAAGACAGCGCTTGGACAGCGCCCCGAACGAGGAAGCTGCTCGAGACGAGAGCAACAGCCTTGATATTGGACAGGCCGAGCTCGGCCTCACGTGCCTTCATCGCTGCGCGCCCTTTTGCCGTAGGCACAAATGTGTAGGAGAAGTTCAAGATCGCGACCTGCGTCACTCCGCGCACATCCGCCGCGTGGGCGTCGAGGTAGGCGAGGAACGCGGCATCGGTGATGTCGCCGCGTTGGGACCACATGACGATGCTCAGCTCGGCGACGGTGTCGGAAAAGTACAGCCTGCTTTCGGGTGCCAACATGATTGTATTCAGACAGACGCTGGTCGTCAGACCAACTATTTCCGCGACGCCGGCGGGCGCTGTTCGCCAAATATCGAAGGTTGTCGCGTATCCGTCGAATTCAATCGATGCGATCGCTATACTCGCGCGCGCGAAGTCTCTGCTCGAACTTCCATTCCTTCGTGCAAGCGCGGGCCTTCGTCGGCTAAGCTTCAGCTCGTGCGGATCTTCTTCGCGTTGTGTCTGAGTGCGTGCGCCGCGACGAACGCCGCGGCGCCAGGGCGTGTGCCGGCCGTCGCCATGAGCTCCGCGGCGACGCGCGAAGCGGCGGAGGCCGAGATCAAAGAGCGGCTATCGACGCGCGTGCAGCAGCTCGAGCGCGGCATCGGCTTTCTGCTCGAGCGGCCGGCCGGCGGCAAGGTGGCGATGAAGCTCGCCGTCGAGCCGATGAAGGTCGAGGTCGCGCCCGAGATCATCGAGCGCGCGAGCGGCGGCTACGTCGGGCGCGTGCCGATCGTGCGCAGCGAAGAGACGCGCGAGGCGCTGACGGCGATGCGTACGCTGCACGGCGAAGCGCGCGTCGCCGGCAAAGACCTCGGCAAGGGGCTCGCGCGGGCGGAGCGGGAGATCCTGCGCGACGTCGCCGTGAAGGTGGCTGAGCGCGAAGGCCGCAAAGACACGGCGCTCAACGGCCGCGCCACGATCGTCAGCTATACGATCGCCGACGAAGGCAGCTCGATCCTCGTCGGTATGGACGTGGCGATCGACTACGACATCAAGAAGAAGGCGCCCGCGAGCGAGCCCGTGTCGCAGCCCACGACCACGCCGGCGCCGCCACCGCCGGTGAAGAAGCAAAAGGTGCTCGAGCAAGACGAACCCGACGATTAGGTTCACATGAAGTACGCGAACCAGTGCAAGAGCCAGCTCCACAGCTTGATGTACCAAGGATCGTTCTTCAGCGTCTCCAAGGTCACCGGCTCCGCTTCCTCGTCGATCACGTCCCAGTGCCGCTCCATGCGTAGCGCCAGCGCCGGCTCGCGCATGCCGACCACCGTCTCGCTGTCGTGGCGCATGCTCCGGTGGTTCAGGTTCGCCGAGCCCACGATCACGTAGGTGCCGTCGAAGCTCGCGGTCTTCGCGTGCAACATCCGCGTCTTCATCTCGTGGATCTCGATGCTGCCGTGTGGCGCCGGCAGCTTCTCGGCCGCCTTCAAGAGGTCCTTGTACCAGTAGCGTCCGGCGTAGCTCTCGATCGACAGATCGCTCGCCTCGGCGCTGTTCGTCATGATCCGCACGTGCACGCCGCGCTCGGCGGCGGCGATCAACGCGCGGCGAATCTTGGGTGTCGGCACGAAGTAGGCGTTCTCGATGGTGATGCTCGTCTTCGCCTCGTTGATCGCGAGCAAGTACATGCGCTCGATGTTGCGCGTGCCGGCGAAGTCCTTCTCGTCGTCGTTGGGTCGATTCTGCACGACGCGCACGCTGGCGCCGCCGGCATACGCGGGCACCGGCGGCAACGCTTTGCGCACCTCGTCTTCGCTGAGCGGCGGGCCGAGGCGGTTCCAGTTGCGGATGAAGTCCCACTGCGCTTCCTGCGCCGCTGGGCCTGCAAAGCGGACGTCGGTGTCGTGCCAGCCCTCCGGCTGCACCTTCTTGAAGCACTTCTCGATCCAGCCGCCGCCGCTCGCCGAGTATTCGTCGCCCACGTTCATGCCGCCCTCGATGGCGGCGCGGCCGTCGACGATCAGGTTCTTCTCGTGCCAGCGCGCGTTCAGCCGATCGAAGAGGGCGGTCTCGCGCAACGCCCGCACTTGCACGCCGTGCTTCCTCATGAACGCGAAGATCGCCGGGTCGGTGTCGTCGGATCCGACAGCGTCGTAGATCACACGCACGGTGACCGGCGGCTTCGCTTCGGCGCGGGCGGCGAGCAGGCGAGCCGTGCGCCAACCGGTTGCATCGCTCGCGAAGATGTAGGTCTGCAGATGGATCGTGCGCTCGGCGCCGAGGATGAGCCGTTCCCTCTCGGTGAAGCTGGCCTTGCCGTCGAAGAGCACGTTCGTCAGGTTGCCCGCACGCGCGATCGAGTGCGTTTGGTCGTCGAGCGCCGCTTCGAAGGCCGGGCCGAAGGTCTCGTCGCGGGTGATCGGCCGCGGCGGCGCCGGCTGCACGGTGTCCCGCGGCGCAGCGGTCTTCGGCAGGCGGGTGCGCGGGACCTCCTTGGCCGTCTGCGGTGGGCGCATCTGCTGCGCGGTGCTCGCGCGGGCGCGTTCTGCGGGGCTCGGGCCGGTCAAAGATCCTCCTCAGGCATGGTCGTTCTCGGCGCCGGCCCGCGCGCAGGCGCCCCGAATTCTTCGGTTTTGCGCGATATGTGAGTAAGATTTCACGCGACCCACGCCGATCACCGTAGAAATGCGCGTCACCCGGGGACGAACGCTACGCGATGGATCGCGCCCGGCCCGCCGGCAAGTCGAGCACCGTCTTCAACCCCGGGCTCAGCGCGATCAACTGCCGCACCGCATGCACCGACGCCCACGCCGTCGCCGTGTCGCCGGGCGTGCCGCCTTTGACGATGAGCTCGAGCGGCGGATCGGTGTCGAGACGGATCTCGTCGCGCGGATTCTCGGCGCCGATCGCGATCGTCAGATCGAGCGTGACGACCTCGGCGCCGTTTTTGTATGCGCGCGCGATCTGATGGATGCCCGCCACTTGGCCCTTCTGGACGAGCACCGCGGCTTCGAGCTCGCGATCGCTGATGACGGGCTCGACGCTCTCGGACACCCGATCGACCTTGCCCATGCCGCAGCCGAGCGCGAGGAGCGCCGCGCTCTCTTTCAGCCCGACGTGACCGAAGCCGCCGTTGTTCACGCGCCCGACGAACGCTTCTTTCGTAAGGCCGGCGCCGGTCTTCATCTGCAGCGCGTGCCGGCGCGTCCGGGTGTCTACGACGCGCACGCCGTGCACGCGCTTCACCTCGCCGCCGACGAGCGACATGATCGACGACAGGCGCTCGAAGACGAAGCCAGGGTTGACGCCGGTGCCGACGATGCGGACGCCGTAGTCATGCGCGAGCTGATCGAGGACGTTCGCGCGATCCGGGCTCGCGAGCCACGGATATGCGAGCTCTTCGCAGGTCGAGACGATGTTCAGCCGCGCGCGCATGCACGCTTCGAGCTGGCTCTCCACCTGGTGCAGATACGATCCGGTCGCTTGCAACACCGCGCCGCCCTTGGCCAAGCGGGCGACCGCCGCGATGTCGGCGCCGACTTCCATCGTCGAGTTGTCCTCGAGCAACTCGCCGAGGCGCTCTCCGGCGTGCGCCGGGTCCACCGCCGCGACCACTTCGAGATCGGGCGCCAGGAGCGCGGCCTTCGCGATCGTGCGGCCGATGACGCCGAGGCCCATGATGATGACCGGAGTCTTTTGGCTCATGCGGCGGAATGTAAGGCCGGAAGGTGCCCTTGCGCCAGTTTCCCTGGCAAGCGATGAGCAGCGGCGTGACCGTCGACGAAGTGCGGGCGAAGATCGCGGTGCTCGCGAAGAAGCACGAGCGCCGCCGCGCGGCTGTGGCGAAGGATCTTCTGCGCATCGAAGAAGCGCCGCGCCTGCTCTACGAGACCGAGCTCTTGAAAAGCGCGCGGGCGAGGCCCTTCGACACCTTCGCCGAGGTCGTCGACTACGCGACGGATCCGCCGGCGACGATCCGCATCGCGCTCGAGCCCGGCCGGCCGCTCCAGGAGCAAGTGCAAAGACGTTTCAGGCTCGCGCGCCGGTTGCAGGCCGCTGAAGCGAAGGCGCTCGAGCGGCTGGAGATGATCGAAGCCGAAGGCAAGAAGCTCGCCGGCGTCGCGCGCGAGATCGAGACCATCGCCGAGCGCGGCGGCAGCGACGCGGCGATCGCGGCGTTCATGGCCGCCCACGCCGATCTCTTCGGCGCCGCCGGCCAGACACCGCGCAAGAAAGGCGAGCCGCTGCCGTCCGAGCTGCCGTACCGAGAGTACGTCTCGGCGAGCGGCCGCGCGATCTGGGTCGGCAAGAGCAGCAAGAAGAACGACGTCATGACCTTCAAGCACGCCTCGCCGCACGCGCAGTGGCTGCACGTGTCCGGCTACGCGGGGACGCACGTCATCGTGCCGAAGAAGCGCGACGAAGCGCTCGACGCCGCCACGCTGAGCGACGCCGCGTTGTTGGCCGCGCACTTCTCGAAGGCGCCCGACGGCGCGGTCGAGGTGAGCGTGACCGAGGTCAAGTTCGTCAGGAAGTTCCGCGGCGCGAACGCCGGGCAAGTGAAGATCGAGCGGGAGCGACACGTGATCGTGAACAAGGATCCTGCGGCGGCGAAGGTCATCGAGCAGCGGCGCCCTGTACTTTGAGCGAGAAAACGCGCAAAAATGCCGCATCCGATGCAGATCCGCAAGACCACGCTCGAAGACCTCGATTGGGACGCGCTACGTGACGCGCTTTCGTGGTCGGCGCACAGCCCGCTCGGCCGCGAGGCGCTGAAGGCCCTCGGCTTCTTGGCGAGCAAGGCCGAGATCGACCAAGAGTACGATCGCATCGCTGAAGCGCTCGAGCTCTTGCAGCAGGACGCGCGGCCGTCGCTGCACGATCTCTTCGACATCGGCCAGGAGCTCGGCGCGGCGCGGCGCGGTGCAGCGGTGCCCGGCATCGGCCTCCTGAACGTGGCGTCGATTTGCCGCACGATCGCCGCGACCCGGCAGTGGACCCAAGCGATCCCGCACGCTTTTGCTGCCGTGCGAACGCTCGTCGGCGCGCCGGCGGATCCGCGGCCGCTGCTACAGGCGATCGAGCGCGCGATCGACACGAACGGCGAGCTGCGCGACGACGCGTCGGCCGAGCTGAAGTCGCTCCGTGATCGCGCGCTCGTGCTCCACGATGGCATCACGCAAGAGCTCGAGCGCATGTTGGTGAAGCTCGACGATCAAGGGCTGCTCTCCGATCGCTTCGTGTCGCTGCGCAACGATCGCTTCGTCATCCCGGTGAAGGCGAGCGCGCAGCACGACGTTGGCGGCATCGTCCACGACGCGTCGCACTCGGGCTTCACGGTCTTCGTCGAGCCCGAGGCGATCATCGAGCGCGGCAACAAGCTGAAGATCCTGCGCGTGCGCATCCTCGAAGAGGAGCAGCGGATCTTGCGCGAGCTCAGCGAAGCGGTCTCGGCGATGGCCGACGACATCACCGCCGCGGTGCGCGCCGCGACCAGCCTCGACATGCTCTTTGCGAAGGCCGACTTCGCGCGCAAGCTCGAAGCCGAGCGGCCGGAGATCGTCGATCCGAAGACACCGCTGATGCTCGAGCGCGTGCGGCATCCGCTCTTGATGTTGCAGAAGCAGAACGTCGTCGCCAATGACATCCTGTTCTCAGCGAGCGAGCGCTGCCTCGTCCTCACCGGCCCGAACACCGGCGGAAAGACGGCGGCGCTGAAGACCGTCGGCACCATCTCGCTCATGGGCCGCGCCGGCCTCTTCATTCCCGCGCGCGGTGGCTCGCGCTTGCCGCTCTACGAAGGCATCTACTCGGTGATCGGCGACAATCAGTCGCTCTCGCGCGCGCTGTCGACGTTTTCGTCGCACATCGTCGAGGTGCGCGAGCTGCTCGACGCCGTGACGCGCGCGCATCAGAACGGCGACGCGCTCATCCTCCTCGACGAGCTCTGCGCCGACACCGATCCGCGCCTCGGCGCCGCGCTCGGCCAGGCGATCCTCGAGGCCCTGGTCGAGCGCAGCGCGTGGGTCGTCCTGACCACGCACTACTTCGACCTCGCCGCGCTGGCGATGAAGGACGGCCGCTTCGCGAACGCGTCCTTCGGCTTCGATCCCGAGAGGCTGGTGCCGACCTACCGCCTGCAGCGCGGCATGCCGGGCGCGTCGAGCCCCTTCGAGATCGCGTTGACGCTCGGCCTCGACAGCGGCGTGGTCGAGCGGGCGCGCGCGATCGTGCCGAGCGTGGGCGGCGGGCTCGACGAGCTCACCCGGCGCGTCGAAGGGCGGCTCGTCGAGGTCGACGCGTTGAAGCAAGCGCTCGAGGTCGAGAAGCGCGAGATCGACAAAGATCGGGCGGTGACGCAGGAAGAGCGCCGGCTCGCCGCCTTGGAGCGCAAGGAAGCCGAAGAGCGCGCGCTGGCGATGCTCGGCGATGATCTGAAGAAAGCGCAGGCGCAGGTGAAGGAGGCCGTGCGCCGCTTGCAAGACGGGCTGCTGTCGAAGCCGACGCGCGAGGCCGCCCGCGAGATGACCACGCGCGACGCGATGAAGCTCGTCGAAGACGTGCGCGGCGAGCTGGCTGACGCGCAGAGCGTGGTGCAGAAGCACGCGCCGCCGGCGCCGGCCGCCGCCGATCCGGGCGGGATCCGCGTCGGTGACCTGGTGACGGCGCAGAGCCTCGCGCGCGACGCCGTCGGCGAAGTGCTGGCGATCGACGCGGCGAAGCACGAAGTGACGGTGGCGCTCGGCAAGCTGCGCATGCGCCTGCCGATGTCCGAGCTGATCCCGAGCCACAAGCAACGCGGCGTGAGCGCGCGGGCGCCGGCGCGGGCAGCGTCAGCGGTGCGCGAGGCGAGGCGAGGCCCGCGTGGCAGCGACGAAGCTCCCTCCGAAGGTCAGCTCGTCCAGGGCAACAAGCTCGACGTGCGCGGCGTGCGGGTGGAAGACGCGCTGCGGGCGATCGATCGCGCGCTCGACGCGGCGTTGAAAGAGTCGACGCCGGAGCTCGTGATTCTGCACGGTCACGGCACTGGCGCGCTGAAGAATGCCATCCGAGAGTACTTGTCGTTTTCGCACTATGTCCGCTCGTATCGGCCGGGGAGGGCGAACGAAGGCGAGGACAGCGTCACCGTCGTCGAGCTTTAGTCACAAGGAGATCCCATGTCGCGTTTCATCGCCTGCGCCTTTGTCCTTGCTGCTTGCAGCGATCCGCCGCCGGCGCCGCCGAAGGCACCAGAGCCGCGCGTCACCGCGGAGGACCTGAAGCGTGACACCGAAAAGGCGCTCGACACGGCCGGCAAGCTCGCGACGCAGACGAAGGACGACTACGTCGCGAAGACCGACGCGCGGCTCGAGAAGCTCGACGCCGATCTCGACGCGCTGAAGGCCGACGTGGCGAAGAAGAAGGGCGCAGCGAAGAAGAAGGCGGAGCAGCAGGTGGCCGAGCTGCAGAAGCAGAAGGACACCCTCGCCGCCGAGGTCGCCGCGCTGAAGAAGGGCACCGGCGAGAAGTGGGACGAAGCGCAGAAGAAGATCGACGCGACCGCCGACGCCTTCGACGCCGCATTTCAAGAGCTGAAGAAGCGCCTCGAGAAGATCTAATTTAGTGCAGCAGCGGATCGGCAGCCTTCATCCACTGCTTCACCTCGGAGCGGATGATCTCGGAGTAGCCCTGCAGATCATCGGCGTACACCAAGGGATAGACGAGCACTTGGCTGACGCACGCGGTGGCGCTCTTGTCGCAGCGGGGCCGGCCGAGGACGCCGAGCACCTGGTTGCGCGCGTTCAAGACCGGCGCGCCGAGCATCGACGGCAACGCGAGCGAGCTCCCGTCGATCGCGAGCAGCGGTCCGTTCTCGGGGTCGCGCTGCGGTAGGTGCACGCGGGTCGTCTTCACGCCGACGCTCGGCAAGTCGGTGGTGAGCGGCACGGTATGCAGCGTCTCGCCGATGAGGATCGCGTTCGACCAGGAGAGCGCCGGCGGCGTGACGCAGTCTCGGTCGAGCTCGAGCACCGTCAAGCCGAGCGCGTCCGAGCTGTGGGCGATGCGGCCGCCTTCGCTCCGCTCGCCGGCGCCGTGACAGCGCACGCGCCAGCCGTCGACGGCCGGGCGCAAGGCCGCGCGCGCGGTCAAGACGTGGCGCGGTGAGGTCGCGAGCCCGAAGCCGAGCCGCTCGCCCGACTTGCCGTCCACGATCACCGCGACATGCGAAGGTACCGGCTCGGCGATCGCCGGGGTGCTCGCAGGCACTGAAGCGGCGAGCGACGTTGGCGGCGCGACCGGCCGCGCGTCGACGACTTCCGGCGGCTCATCGCGCGGCAAGAAGACGAGCGCCGCGGCGACGAGCACGACCGCCGCGACCGTCGCCAGAACGAAAAGGGACCGGGGACGTTTTCGCGGGCGCGGCGCCGGATCGGCTGGACCGCGGAAGATCGGCCGCGTGGCGCCGTCGGGGCCGCGCTCTGCGCTCGCTCCGGCGACCGGCACGGGGCTGTCCTCCGGCAACGCTTCCGGTGCGAGCGGCGGCGTCGCGTGACCGATGGCCGCCGCGCGCCGCGCCAGCATGCCGTCGAGCTCGGCGCGGTGGTCGCGCAGATGCGTCTGCACCGCCACGGTCGAGATGATGATGTCGACCTCGGTCGCCACGCGCTCGATCGCGCTCTGCATCTCGGCCGCGGTGAGGAAGCGATCGTCTGGCGACTTATGCAGCGCCGTCATCACGAGCTGAGACAGCGGTAGCGGCACGTCCGGCCGCAGCTCGCTGACGGTCGCGGGCGCCGTACCGGTGATCGCCGCGAGCGTGGCGATGTCGGACTCGGCGCGGAACGGATGCTTCGCCGTCAACAGCTCGTAGAGCACGATGCCAGCGGTGAAGACGTCGACGCGCTTGTCGATGGGCTTCAGCTGGATCTGCTCGGGCGCGAGGTAGCCGAGCTTGCCTTTGATGAGCCCGGCCTGTGTGCGCCCCTCGACGCGCGCCGTCGCCTTGGCGATGCCGAAGTCGACGACCTTCGCGACGCCGGTGTACGCGACGAGCACGTTCGACGGGCTGATGTCTCGGTGCACGAGGCCGAGCGGCGCGCCGGCATCGTCGGTCAGGTGATGCGCGAAGTCGAGCCCGGCGAGCATGTCGCACGCGATCGAGCACGCGACGTTCACCGGAATCTGCGTGCCGGCATGGCGATGCCAAGCGAGCAAGGTGCCGGCGTCCACGCCTTGCACGTACTCGAGCGCGATGAAGTAGGTGTCGCCCATCTGCCCGAGCTCGATGGTCTGCACGATGTTCGGATGCGTGAGCTTGGCGTTCAAGCGTGCTTCGTCGAGAAACGCCGCCACGAACTCGTGATCCATCGCCAGCTCCGGCAGCACGCGCTTGACGACGACGGTGCGCTCGAAGCCGGCGACGGCGCGTTGCTTGGCGAGGAAGATCTCGGCCATGCCGCCGACCGCGATGCGTTTGATGATCTCGTAGCGCTCGGCCGACACCGTGCTCGGTGAGTATCACAGGGCCGACATGCGGCAAGCGCGCGCTTGAACTCCGCGTGGCAAGCATCTAACGGGGCGCATGCTCTTCGTCCTGCTCATCGCCGCGCTGTCCCCGCCCGTCGCGAAGATCGTCCCGCACGGACAAACGGTGCACGGCCTCGTGCTGAAGGACGACTACTTCTGGATGCGCAACAAAGGGAAGAAAGACGTCGTCGCGCACTTGGAGGCAGAGAACGCATACGCCCGCGCCATGATGAAGCCGGCCGCGGCGCTCGAGCAGAAGCTTCACGAAGAGATGCGCGCGCGCGTGGAAGAGGACTCGCAGTCGCCGCCCGTGCGCATCAAGGATTGGCTGTATTATCGCCGTGAAGAGAAGGGGAAGCAGTACCCGATCTGGTGCCGCAAGAAGGAAGGCGGGCCGGAGATCGTCACCCTCGACGTCAACGCGCTCGCGAAGGGCGAAAAGTTCATCGACGTCGAGGGCACGCTGCCGTCCGACGACGGTCATCTCCTCGCCTACTTCGTCGACACCAAGGGCTTTCGCCAGTACGTGCTCAAGATCAAAGACCTGCGCACCGGCAAGCTGTCGAGCGAAGCGATCGAGCGCGCGACCGCGCTCGCCTTCGCCAAAGACAACAAGACGATGTTCTACGTCACCGAGGATCCGCAGACCAAGCGGCCGAACAAGCTCTTTCGTCACACGCTCGGGGCGGCGCAAAAGAGCGATGTGCTCGTCTATGAAGAGAAGGACGAGATGTTCGACCTCGACGTCGAGCGCTCGCGCAGCGGCGACTACGCGTTCGTCACCTCGGCGAGCCGCACGACGAGCGAAGTGCGCTTGATCGACGCCGGTGCGCCGACCGCCGAGATGCGCATCGTCGCGCCGCGCAAGCAGGACCACGAGTACTACGTCGATCACGGCGGCGACACCTTCTACGTGCGGACGAACGACACCGGCCGAAACTTTCGTCTCGTCACCGCGCCGGTCAACGAGCCGAGCAAGTGGACCGAGCTCGTGGCGCACCGGCCGGACGTCATGCTCGAGGAAGTCCTCGCGCTGCAAAGCCACCTCGTCCGTTTCGAGCGCGAAGGTGGGCTCGCGCAGATCGTGATCACCGATCTGAAGACGCAAAAGAGCGGCCGCGTGAAGCACGGCGAGCCCCTCTTCGACGTCTTTGCCGGCTGGAACCCAGAGTTCACCACCGACGAAGTGCGCTACTCGTTCACGTCGTTGAAGACACCGTTCACCTTCATGGCGGCGCCGCTCGCCAAGCTCGGCGAGGAGACGAAGGTGCTCAAGCAGAAGCAAGTGCCGACCTACGACGCGGCAAAATACGAGACGCGAAGGGTCGCTGTCACGGCGCGGGACGGCACGAAGATCCCGGTGTCGTTGCTCTACCGTGCCGGCACCCAGCCCGACGCCACCCAGGCGATGCTGCTCGACGGCTACGGCGCCTACGGCTTTCCGAATCCGGTCGCCTTCGATCCGCAAGTGATCTCGCTCGTCGATCGCGGCTTCGTCTACGCGATCGCGCACATCCGCGGCGGCGGCGAGCTTGGCAAGCGCTGGCACGACGACGGCCGCATGATGAAGAAGATGAACACCTTCACCGACTTCATCGATGCCGCCGAGGCGATGAAGAAGGACAAGTGGGTCGCGCCGGACAAGCTCGTGATCACGGGCGGCAGCGCCGGCGGCTTGCTGATGGGCGCGGTGCTCAATATGCGGCCGGATCTCTTCCGTGCCGCGCTCGTCTACGTGCCCTTCGTCGACGTCATCAACACGATGCTCGACGAGACGCTGCCGCTCACCGTCAACGAGTTCGAAGAGTGGGGCAACCCGAAGCAGAAGCCGGCGTTCGATTACATGGCGCAGTACAGCCCGTACGACAACGTGGCGAAGAAGGACTACCCGGCGACGCTCGTCGTCAGCGCGTACAACGACAGCCAGGTGATGTACTGGGAGCCGGCGAAGTGGGTGGCGAAGTTGCGTGCCCAGAAGACCGACAAGAACCCGCTGCTCTTCAAGATCAACATGCAGCCAGCCGGGCACGGCGGCGTCTCTGGGCGCTACGATCGGATCAAGGACGCGGCGTTCGAATACGCGTTCGTGGTGCAAGCGGTCAGCTCTCAGCCATCAGACGTCAGCTCTCAGCTGAAACCATGAGCATTCGCGTGCGCGCCGATCTGCTCGCCGTCGCCGAGCGCGTCGCCCGCGAGTTCGGCAAGAACGACGACGGCACCATCGGGCGGGCGCAGATCGAGGCGGCGATCGCCGCGCAGGCCGCCGCTCCAGTCGCGCAGCGACCGTTTTCGGAGGACGAGAGCGCGTGCGTGTTGCGCTTGCGTAGCCAGGCGTTCAAAGCGCCGGACAAGAAGCTCAGGCTAGCTTGACCGCCGAGATCACCGAGTCGAACATCTTCTTCTGCTCGGCGAAGTGCGCGGGCAAGGTGCTGAAGGTGAAGGTGTAGATCCAGGTGCCGTGCATGACGAACACTTGCAGTTGCTGCACGGTGGCCTTCTGGCTCTCGACGACGAAGGTGAAGTTGCGCGAGATCGCCGGCGCGCCACTGACCGTGATGTTCTCTTCGGTGACGACGGTGAGGTTCTTCATCTCGCGCGTTTGCTTCTGCGCGTTCAATTGTTCTTTGGCGTACGCATCGACGCGCTCGTGGCGGCCCTTGTGCTCGCGGGTGACGACGACGTTCGGCCGAAAGCCCTGGGTCTTCGCCATCGTCGGCAGGCCCGCGCTCATCGACTGCTCGGGCGCGACGAAGGTGTAAATCGAACGATCGTCCCAGTTGTCTGGTAAGGCCAGCGCGATCGAGCCGCCGTAGATGGAGTAGTTCGCCATAGCAGGGTCGTAACAGCGAATTCGCCGCCGCGCAAAAGCTTGTGCTCCGCAAAGAAAGCCTCGATCATTGGGGATGCCCTCGCTCCTCGCCGTGGCCATGGTGCTCGCCGCATCCGCACAAGACGGCAGCAAGCCTTACGAAGACATCAAGTCGCGCTTTCGCATCGAGTTGCCCGAGGGCTGGAAGTGGAATCCGCAGCCTGGCGACACGCTCGGGACGTGGTTTCGCAAGCAGGACACCGGCGCGCTCGGCAACTTCGCCGTCCGCGTCGTGAAGCTCGATCGCACGACGACGCTCGACAACTTGCTGAAGGAGGCCGAGGGCGCGATCTCTGACGAGCCGGGCTACCGGCGCTTGAGCGACAAGCAAGTGACCGTGGCCTCGCGCGCGACGACCAAGCGTGAGTACACGATGTTCGTCGCCGGCAGCGATCGCACGCAGCGCCGTGTCGAAGACTATTTTCTGCAAAACGGCGACCACGCGTTTTGGCTGCACTTCGAAACCCTCGCCGAGGGCTTCGATCTCTTTCGCGAGGACGTCGATCAGATGGTCGCGAGCTTCGTGCCGATCGCCGGCGGTCAGAAGGCGGCGCTCGTCGGCGAGAGCGCGATGAAGCTCATCGGGCGGTGGCAGAAGATCGGCGACGCCGAGCTCGTCATGGAGCTGAAGGAAGACGGCACCTACGTGCTCGGCGCCGCGACCGGCTCCTACACCGTCGAGAAGAACGCGCTGATCCTGCGCATCTCGGGGCAGGGCGAGGAGCGCTTCAATTACTCCCTGAACAAAGACGAGCTCACCGTGGCCGGACCGAACCTCGACGTGCCGATCCACTATCGGAAGATCGGCATCAAGCGCACGGCGAAGCTCGCCGGCACTTGGAAGCCGAGGAGCGCGAAGGTGAGCTCGCTGCGCTTGTCGCCAGGCGGGCAGTTCGTGTTCGGAGAAGTGACGGGGAACTACAAGCAGAAGGGCGACCTCTTGGTCATGCGCCGCGTCGACGGCGCCGAGGTCATCTATTCGCTGTGGCTGGAAGTGGATCTGATGAAGCTCTCCGGCGGCGATATGGCCGGTGAGACGATCTTCGATCGCGAGAAGTGACTACGGCGTGTCGGAGTCGTAGATGAGCCAAGCGGCGCTCAAGGTGAGAGGCGTGCAGCTGCCGCCACCGAGGGCATCCGTGCGCTGCACCGAGAGAAACATCACGTCCTCGGCATCAATGCCGCCGACCGTGTAGGTGTCGTACGTCGCGGTCGACGCCCCCGAGAGGTCCAGGTGGTGCGAGACCGCTGCAGGCGGAGTCGGTGCGGCGACGCCTTCACGCAAGTAGCGTGACACGATGACCCCGACATCTGCGGTGCAGGTCGGCACACCTTCGTTGATGAAGGCGAGCTTCACGGTGACGGTCTGACCGTCGCGGGCGTCGACCGGAACGTGGAAAGGCAAGTGCAAAGCGTCGTTCGTCGCCGGGAAGCGCACCGATGGGTTGCTGCCTCCAGTGACCGCCGTTCCGGAAACAGTGCCGGAGAGGACGTTCAGACCGACCGACTTCTTGAAGGCCATTCCCGCGAGCTTCGTCAGGATCGACGCGCGATCTTCCGTAGGCCCAGTGGCGCCCGTTGATCCCGTTGGACCCGGGTCGCCTTTTGCACCGTCGTCGCCGTCGCGACCGGGCTCGCCTGGTCGCGCGACCGAGAGAGAGCATCCCGTGGCTGCGAGAACGACGAACACTGCCGCTATCAATCGTTTCATGCGTAAAACCTAGCGTCCGCCGCGCCGCGTCGCAAAGATTCCGCCGAAAAGGGACCGGGGAAGAATTTCTCCGGGGATCGTGCTCTTGCACGGGAACGTCCACGATTCCGCGTGCCAGTTACTCCGTCACCATGATCGCCGGCCCGAGGAACAGATCCTTCTCCGTGTACCTGCGCTTCACCGTCTTCGACGGCCGATACCGGTTCGGCGGCCGTTCGAGCCACTGCAGCACCATGACCTCGCCGTCGAACGCGAGCGCCTCGGCGACCCAGGCGGGCATGCGCGAAGCGTAGCGGCGGATCAGCGGCTTGAGCTCCTTGTCGAACGCGCTCCGCGGCAGCGCGTCGTGGCGGCGGCGCACGTCGAGCGTGCCGTCGAAGCTCGGCGACATGTGATAGAGCTCGTGGAAGATCGTGCGCAGGCGATCCTGCGCCGACGAGCGCAGGAAGAACAGCGGCCGCAGCGTGATCTCGTAGCGCATGCGCCGGCCCTGCAGCTTGACGATCGGCTTGTAGAGCGCGCCGTTCTCGGACTTGCGCGTGCTCGTCTCGGCAAAGGCATACGGCCGCGTCGTCGCCCGCGACTTCTTCCTCGCCTGGCCGTAGGTGACGAGGATGCGGTCGGGCTGGAGGTGCTTCAGCTCGGGCACGCGCGCCGCGACGTCTCTCAGGATCTCGCGCAGCGCCGCCGAAAAGTCGGGCCGCTTCGCTTTCCGCGTTTTGACGGCGCTCACCGCTGCGAGGTCTCGGGCTTACGGAAGAAATCCCGGATCACCGTCGCCGCCGGCTTGCCGCGCGGGGAGAACCCACGATCCTGCGGACCTCCCGGCCCGAACCAGATCCAAAAGTAGAGCCCGAAGATCGCCGGTTCTTTCTCGAACGCGCGGGTGAACGCCTCATAGCAGCGGCGCTGCTCCTCCATGTCGATGGCGACGCCGCGGGTCTCGTCCCACGGGTAAGCGTTGGCGCCGTCGAGCGTGGGGTAGCCGATCTCGGTGATGACGAGCGGCCGTCCGATGCGCTTTTGAAACTGCCTGAGGCGGCGCTTCACCGGATCCCACGCGTTGACCATGTCGGTGACGTTTGGATCCAAGTTGTTCGCCGTGAGCTTGTGGTAGGCCGTGACGCCGGCGACGTCGACCGCGTCCCAGAAGCTCACCGGGTCGAAGTGATCCCAGTTCGCCGAATACAGGAGCTTGCCGGTGAAGATCGCCCGCACGTGCGCGATCACCTTGAGCCAGCGATCGCGCATCGTCTCGGTCGTCACGTACTCGCTGCCGACGACCAAGAACTCGGACTCGGCCTCGGCCGCGAGTCTCGCCATCTCGCCGATGAACACGGTGTACTGGCCGAACCAGAGGTCCCAGTCGTCGGGCCGCAACTTGCCGCGCCAATCGCCCGGCCCGCGCGTCGTGATGTGCACGATCGGAAAGAGCATCACGGCGAGGCCCTTTTGCTTGGCGTGCTTCAGCGTCTTTCGAATGTTGGCGACGCTCGGCGTGTAGCCCTTCCTCGGCGCGATCGTGGTCGAGGTGACGGTCTCTTGGAAGTAGACGACGATCAGCGAGATGTGCGTGGCGCCGGTCTCGACGATCTCGTCGACCGCTTTGGTGTAATCGGCATCCGGGTTCTGATCGTACATGCCGAGCGCGACGCCGCGATGGCCCTCGGAGCCGACTGAAAAACGCGGGATCGGTCCGAGTGTGTCCTCTGTGGAGGCGAAGGCGGGCAGGGTGCAGGCCGCGCACGAGAGCGCGACGAGCAGAAGGGACGAGCGCAACGGCACGGAGCTTCTCAGGTGTAAGACTTTTCCTGCTTCTCTTGCTCTTCCTTGCAGCGGATGCAGAGCGTGGTCACCGGCCGCGCCTCCAAGCGCTTCACCGAGATCTCTTCGCCGCAGACTTCGCAGACGCCGAACTCGCCGGCGTCGATCTTCGCGAGCGCTTTGTCGATCTTCTGGAGGAAGAACTTTTCGCGGTCGCGCAGGCGCAAGCTGAACGATTGCAGGTACTCCGAGGAGGCTTGATCGATCTCGTCCGGCAGGTCGTCCGTGTCGAGACGGGTGTCTTCAGCGCTCAGCTTCTGGGCCTTCTTCAACAAGAGCTCACGGTCCCGCAGGAGCAAATCCTTGAAGCGCTTGAGATCTTTCTTGTTCACGCCGCCTCCGTAGTATGGCCGAGTATGGCCGGTTAGAATAGCGGTGAGGCGCATCACCGTCAAGGTAAGCTGCCGAGACTGGAGTGAGAGAGATGGGAAACACCGAAGCCGGCGTGCGCGAATTGCTCGAAGAGCTCATCGACGTCGTGCCCGAAGACGCCTTGGCGCCGCTCGACCTGTCTGAGGTGCTCGACGACGTCGTCACCGAGTTGGAAGAGCGCTTCGGCATCACCTTGACGGCGCCGACCAAGGAGCAACTGCGCTCGGTCTCGGCCATCACCGCCCTGGTCGGCCAGAAGCAACGCGAAAAACGCCCTGCGAAATAGGGAACATACGGGCCGCGCTGCACGATAACGCCGGTGAGGGACATTTGCCGGCGCGGGTTTTACCCAGGCTCAGCGGCGAGGAATGTCACCTGAGGCGCAGCCGTGCGCATTACGTTTTCGAACGCTACGCCGCTTCTGAAAGCGACCTTCGGCGATGCCGCCGTCTCTGACAACGTTCTCGACGAGCAGGAGCTCTCCGCTTCGGGGCTCGACGATAAGACGTTGAAGGAGCTCGGCTACAGCAAAGACGCGACCCTCGACAAGAACGCCCTCGCCCGGGTGGTTGGCGCCGCAGTTCAGAGGAAGCACGGGCTGCCCATCGCGAAGACGCAGAGCGAACGGCAGCTGAACGCGGACATCATGCAGGCGCTCGAGTGGCTGGCCGGCGATCAGCTGAGCGAAGCCGAGATCGTGGATGCTGCGAAGACCCTCTTGGCGCTGCCGCTCGAGCAACGCCGGCGCGCGTACACGCTGCTCCACCGCGACTTCTCCGACGACGCGACCCGGCGCTACTGGCTGATGGGCCACGACACCTACCAGGGCGCGATCGCGATCATCTGCGAGCTGTCGACCGTCGTCGGGTTCAAGCCGTCCGCGTACCTCTTCTTTGGCCGTTCGATGCCGAGCGATCCGCAGATGAGCGCGCAGCTCTTGAAGTCGCTGATTCCTTCCTTCGGCAACGACGAGGCGCGCTATTCGTTGGCCGAAGACTCTGCCCGGCAGCTCGCGGCCGAGGGCGTCACCGATCCGAAGGCGCTGCGCGACGGCGTCCTGCTTTGCGATCGCTTCTTGACGCGCGATACGCATTCGCTCGGCTACCTGACGCACGCCGGCCTGAAGCTCTCGACGCTGACCAAGGACAACTTCGTCGCCGAGGTCGCGAAGGCCATCGCGGCCCATCTCGCGCACGATCCGTCCTGGGGCCCGGTCGAGAGCGTGCGCATCGTCAACGGCGTGCATGATCTGCAGGGACAAGCGCCCGTTGCTGGCTCAGGGGGTGACTCGCACCGCGAAGGGATCATCAAGGCGCTCGGCGATCGCGAGATCTTGGCGATGATGGCCGGCGATCGCGGCGAGATGTACAACTCGACCTATCGCAAGCTCTACGCCGAGTGCGTGCGACGGGCGCCCGAGGGCGACGTGGGGGCATGGCTGCGCACGCAGGATCCGACGCTCATGCGCGGCTTGCTCGCGAGCTTCGCGCGCTTCCGCCAACTCGACGCTGTCATGCAAGGCGGTGATCTCTTCGTCGACATGCTGATCACTGGGGCTTCGGGCAGCGACGCCCCCCGCCTGGCGCCGGTGCTCTCCGAGATGCTCGTCAAAGGCACGCCCGAGGTGCGGGAGAAGCTTCGCAAGGCGCTCTTCGACCTGCTCGACCTGGACGTCGGCGCTCCCGGTCGGGCGACCGCCGGGCTCGCCCTGCGCGCGGCCTACGATCGCGGCGCCAGCTTCGGCGAAGACTACGACCTCTACGGCAAGCGCTTGCCGGCGATCCCGAAGGCGACGGTGCCGGTCGACGAGATGCTCGCCGACGGAGCCGTGACGACGGTGCAGTTCCTGACCACGAATCAAGGCGGCGCCGATCCGAAGGGCATGGCCAACTACTACATCGCGCACGGCTTCGTAGAGACCACCGTGGCGCGCAAGGTCGGCCGCGTCGTCGAGAAGGATCTTGGCAACGGCGTCATGATCTCCATGGTCGAGAGCGTCGACGTGCCGGCGGCCAAGGTGCCGTTCGGCTTGAACCCGAAGCAGACGAAGGTGTTCGAGAAGGTCGTCAACGGGGTGACGCTGCGCATGGTGATCACGACGGACATGACGCGCGATCGCAAAGCGGTCATCGACGATCCGGGCGTGGACATGGTCACACACCGCGGACATCTCTACGACTTCGACAAGACCTTCCCGGCGATCGACAACCCGACGCGGAGCAAGCGCAGAAAGTTCCTGTTCGGTGGCTCGTGCTCGTCTTACAGCGACATGACGAGCGAGGGCTTTCAGCGCTCGTACGGCGAGCACCTCTTGTTCTCCGACTCGGACACCGGCCAAGCGGCGGTCAACAATCCGTTCATCTTGGACGTGATGAAGGGCGTCGCAGCGGGCAAGCGCCAGATTTCGTCGTACGGCCTCGAGCGCTACGTGGACAAGCACGGCATCGTCCTCGCCGATGCGCCGGAGATGCAGCTCGAAGCCTATGCCTACACGCTCCGCGACTTCGTTTTGGATCCGTCCAAAAACCGATGACCCTTCGATTTCGCCGTCGACAATCGCTTAGCCCGAGTGTATGCGCTCGCCCTGTGGTGAGGGCGCTCTCCTTTATATGTCTGTCGGTGTTGGCGACAGGCGTGGCCGACGCGGCTTGCCTCACGCCGCTGCGCCGCCAAGCGCGGCCGATCGCTTCGGGTCGCCCGGCGTTCTCGATCACGGTCGCGTCGGCGACGGGCTTGCCCTTCGTCGTCCATGGCCCCGCGGGCTCGACGGCGACGCTCAACAAGATCCGCGACGCCGCCGACGCCGCTTGGCAGGCCGAGATCGTTCAAGGCGGCTGGCCGGCGCCGCCGCCCGACAACAACGGCGGCGACAACAAGTTCGACATCTACATCGATCCCTCGCTCGGAGAGGGCGAAGCGTTCGTCGATGAAGACGGCAACGTCACGAGCACCGCGTGGAATGATCGCATGAGCTTCATGTGCCTGCCGCCGACCTTCGCGGACGACGCCGAGCTGAAGTCGCTCGTCTCGCACGAGCTCAACCACGCGTCGCAGTACGCCCTCGACGGCATCGAGGACGACGCGTTCTTCGAGCAGACCGCGACGCTCGTCGAGAAGCTCGTCGGTAAAGACGTCGAGACCTACAGCAGTGGCATCGAGGATTTTCAAAAGAACCCGGCGCGCGCGCTCGACTTCTTCGGCGACGATCTCTTCCAGTACGGCGGCGCCTTGTGGCTCATGTTCCTGACCGAAGCGCTCGACGACGGCAGCGACAAGCTCGCGAAGCGCTTGTGGGTCGACGGCAAAGAGAACGGGCAAACGAACGAGCCGGACTTTCTCGATGTGTTGCCGGCGATCCTGCACGACAAGGGCTGGACCACGGCGCGCTTCTTCGCCACCTTCGCGATCTGGCGCTACTTCACCGGCGCGCGCGATGACGGCGCGCACTTCGAAGAGGGCGGCCTGTGGGGCAGCGGGTCGCTCGTCCCGGTGGGCAAGAAGGCGTGGACGAAGGGCGCGGCGGTGCTCGACGCGTCGCTGTCGCCGCTCGGCATTGCGCTCTTCGAGCTGCCAGCGGCCGGGCCGATCGCCTGGACCGCAGCCAACGCCGACGGCGTCGTGGCGGCGCAGGCGATCGACGCAGCGGGGAAGGCCGTCGGCGACGTGCTGATCGCGGACGGCGCGAGCGGGACCTTCGCGATCGATGGCAAAGCGAAGAGCGTGGTCGTCGCGTTGACGCGCGTCGATGAGACGTATGATCCGGATGATGATGCGTGGGACGCGGTGAAGATCACCGTGAAGCTCACGGTTGGGGAAACGCCAAAGACCGGCGATGTCGATGTCGATGGCGATGGCGATGGCGATGGCGATGGCGAAGCGACGGCAACACCGGCGCCAGTGAAGCCCGCGGTTGCCGAGCCTACCGCCACGTCGACGACGAAGAACGGTTGCAACACGAACGGCACGGCGCTCGCGTGGCCTTTTGTGATCCTCGTGGCGCTGCGCCTCAGACGCACCCGGACAGAGCGCTCGTAACCAACGACCGTCCGCTTGCGAATGCACGCGCCATGCACTTTTCGCTTGGCGGCGCGGTGACGAAGACGCTATTGCGCAGCGCTTGCTCTTTCGTAGCCGCCCAGAGCTCCTCGTGCCCTTTCGTCACGGCGACCGCGCCGCGTTGGAGGCGGTGTATCGCCACTACGTGCGCTTGGTCGAAACCGTCGTGACGCAGGGGACCTACGTCGCCGGCAGCCGCGTCTTCATCGGCGACGTCGAGCAGCGAAAGGACCTTTTGCAAGACATCTTCGCGCGGGCGTTCTCCGAGCGGGCGCGCCTCGGCTTCGACGGCCTGCGCGAGTATCGCCCGTACCTGCTCACCCTCGCGCGCAACGTCATGATCGACTGGGCGCGCAAGCGAAAAGAGACGCTGCCGGGGGACATCGATGCCCTCGTCGAGCAGTACGCGCCTGCCGACGCCCCGGTGGCTGAGATGCCGCCCTGGTCCGACCCGGCGACCATGCAGCTCGTCGAGCGCTATTTGCAGGGCCTGACGGAGCCGACGCGGCGCTTACACGCGCTTCGCTACGAACAGGGCTTGTCACAAGACGACGCCGCCCGCACGCTAGGATTGAGCCGTCAGAACGTGCGGACGCTCGAGCAGAAGCTGCGCCAAGGGCTCGCCGATGCTTTGGGTGCAGCCGCTGCCAACCAAGCGCGGGCGAAGGCCGTAGGGTGAGATGAAATGAACAAGTACGAACAGCAGCTCGACCGAATGCTCGCCCGCGGTCGCCTGTCGCCGGACGAGATCGACACGGTGCTCGCGCGGGCGTTGACCAAGCAGGAGACCGAGGCCGTCGCTGGGGCCGAAAAGCCGAAGGCCGGCTGGCGGTGGGCGCTCGTGCCGGCGCTGTCGTTCGGGGTCGTCGCGTCCCTGTTCTTGGTCCTCGCGAACCCGTTTTCACCCCCGGTGTCCGGTGTGGGCGGCGAGTTTCGCGCCCGTGGCCAGAACAAGGTGACGCTCGCGGCCGAGTGCGCCGCGCCGTGCACGGCCGGCAGCGCGCTCGTGTTTCGCGCCTCGCCGCACGCCCAGACGGGCTACTTGGCGGCCTACGCGGCCAGCGGCGACGCCCGCATCTGGTACTACCCGAGCGCAGAAGTCCCGTCGCCGGAGCTCGCCCCGAGCACCCGCGACGAGGCGCTCTCGCAGGGCGCCGTCATCGGCCCTGAGCACGCACTCGGCCGCTACACCGTGCGCCTGTACTTGCTCAGCGAACGCTTGGATCGCGCCGCGATCACCGCGCTTGGTACCGACGACCCGCGCGTGCTCGGCTATACCGAAGCGGCGATCACTGTGGAGGAGCGTCGCTGAGTGCTCGCGTCCTGCCTGCTCATGGCTTCGCTTTCGACGGCCGCGATCGAGCCGGCGCCGACGACCTACGTCATCGCGATCGGCAACAACGCGGTGCCGCAAGACACCCGCGAGCAGTTGGAGACGCTGGCGTTCTCCGACGACGACGCGATCTCGTTCGCCGAGCTGTCTGAGCACTTCACGAACGACGTGACCCTGCTGGCCGAGCTCGATTTGCCGAGCCAGCGCCGCTACGGCAAGTGGCTCACTCGCGCGCGCCAGCCGACGCTCGCCGAGCTCGAGCGCGCGGTCCAACGGATCGCCATGCGCATCCAGAACACCGCCGACGCGGACGCGACGGTGATCGTGTTCTTCAGCGGCCACGGAAGCACCGCCAAAGACGGCGAGCCCTTCCTCGCGCTCGCCGATGCGTCGCTCACGCGAGCGCGGCTTTACGAACGCGTGCTCGCGCCTTTGCAACGCGCCCGGGCCGTGCACTTGCTGGTCGACGCGTGCAACGCCGAGTCGGTCGTGCGCCCGCGCGGCGGCAGCGGCCACAAGGTGCGCGATGTCGACGGCCAGCCGCGCACCTTCGCGCACAAGGAGCTCGATCGCGCGCTCTCGGGCACGACCCTCGCGCGTTTTCCGAACACCGGCGCCATCGTCGCGACGACGGCCGGCCGCTCCGCGCACGAATGGACGCGGTACGAGCGCGGCGTCTTCACCCACGAGCTGCTCTCCGGCATGCGCGGCGCCGCCGACGTCAACGGCGACCTGCGCGTCGAGTACAGCGAGCTTCACGCGTTCCTCTCCGCGGCCAACCGCGAGATCGACGATCCAAAGGCGAAGGTGGAGGTCGTCGTCGAGCCGCCGCGCAACAACGTGCGGGCGCCGCTCATCGATCTCTCGCGCCTGGTGAACGTCGCCTGGCTCGACGGCGACGCCGCCGCCGCGTGGGGCCACTTCTTCTTGGAGGATGGCCGCGGCGTGCGCGTCGCCGACGCTCACTTGGAGCAGCGCGCGCGCTTTCGCATGGCGCTGCCGATCGATTCGCCCGTGTTCATTCGAAACGCCGGCGGCGAGGTGCTCGTGCAGGCGAAGGCCGGCGAGACGATCAACGCCGGCGACTTGCGCTTCAGCCAAGGCACGACGAAGGCGCGCGGCGCCGTCGCGTTCGAGCTTCAGCGCGGGTTGTTCGCGGCGGCGTACGGCCCGACCTACTACCGTGGCTTCGTCGACGCGAAGGGCGACGTGCCCGTGAGCTTCGAAGTGAACGCCGCGCTCACGCCGCCGGCGAAGGCCGAACGGTCGAAGGCGCCGGCCGTCGCGCTCTGGGCGATCGCTGGCGGCGCCACGGTCGCGGCCGCGATCCTCGGCGGGCTCGCGCTCGCGGCAGCCGAAGCGTACAACCGCACGGATCTGCAGGCGCCGGCAATGCAAGCGCGCGATCGCTACAACGCGATGATGATCGGCTTCTACACGACGGTGCCGGTGGCCGCCGCCGCGGCGATCGTCGGCTTCGCGGTGTATCCCTGGAAAGCGTCGGTCGCCATCACTCCGACCGCGACCGGCGTCAGCGCGAGCGTCGTCGGGCGCTTCTAGCTCGGCCCAGAATCGCCTGGGGCTCGATTGCGGCGCGGTTCACGGCGCCGTCGCGCGCGCTTGCCGGCGCCGCAGCACCGAGACCAGCTCGGTCATCAGCTCGCCGCACGCGTCGATCGGCGCTTCGGCGTCGACGACGCTGATCAGCTCGCCCACGCGCACCGCGTACGTTCGCGCGGGTGCACCCGAAGCGGCGAACACCATCGACTCGTCGCCGAACATCGACGGCTCGCCGACGAGGCCGCGTTCCTGGAGCTCGGCCGCGAACGCCGCCAAGCGCGCCTTCGCCGGGCGATCGCTCGGCGTCACGTTGATGATCGTCACGCCGACTTCACCGCAGCCGTACTCGGCGGAGTAGCCGCTCGCGAGCGCGCGCCCGCCGAGCACGCCCTTCGAAACGTAACGATCGGAGCCTGGGATTCGGCTCGCCGCCGGCAGCTCGCGCAGCGCAGCGATTTCTGGGTCAGGCGTCTTCGGGCTCGGCAGCAGGAACGCGATCGCCTTCAACAGCGCCGCCGCCCGTGAACCACCGCCGAAGTTTCCCTGCGATCCCTTGATGCGCACGAAGTAGCGACCCTGGCGCAAGTACGACCAACCTGGCGAGCGAAACGCCTCGCTCTCGGGGCCGCTGAAGGTGTCGATCGGATTGCCGTCGAGCGTCTTGTCGTTGCCGAGCGCGCACATCGCCGCCAGCGCCGAGCTCAGTTGAAAGATCGTGACGCGCTCGCCGCCGTAGCTGGCGTCGACGGCCGCTTCGAGCCCGCACTCGACGTAGGCGCGCGCGTGGTAGGGGTCCTTGCGCTCGCCCGCCACGAACGCTGCCGGCGTCAGCCGCTTGTACGTCGTGCGCTCCAAGCCCGCGAGCACCGGGGTTAGAACGTCGGAAAGCGGATCCTCGTCGGCACGCGCGACGGCGCAGCATGACAAGGACAAGAGCATGACGAGACGAGCCAACATCGCATTCACCCGGCCGCGCATACACCGCGGCGTACCGTGATTATCGGCGGCATGTCCTCTCTGTTTCGTCGGGATAGTCGTCAAAGTGTCATGGGTTCGGCTAAGACGACGCGCGATGAAGAAAGCCCGCTGCAGCTGGTCCGAAGGCCATCCGCTCCTCACGACCTACCACGACGAAGAGTGGGGCGTGCCCGTGCACGACGATCGCCATTGGTTCGAGAAGCTCGTCCTCGACGGCGCCCAAGCCGGGCTGTCATGGCTCACGATCTTGAAGAAGCGCGACGCATATCGGAAGGCGTTCGCCAACTTCGACGTGAAGACGGTTGCCCGCTACGGCGCGAAGGACACGGCGCGCTTGATGAACGATGCCGGGATCGTGCGCAACAAGCAGAAGATCGCGTCGGCGATCCAGAACGCGAACGCCTTCATCGCGATCCAGAAGGAGCACGGCTCGTTCGACGCGTACATCTGGTCCTTCGTCGCGCACGTGCCGGTGCAGTCGAAGCAGAGCAGCAAGAAGCCGTGGCCTGCGCGCACGGAGCTCTCCGATCGCGTGTCCAAAGACCTGAAGGCGCGCGGCTTCAACTTCGTCGGCACGACGATCGTCTACGCATTCATACAGGCCGCCGGCGTCGTGAACGATCACACCGTCGAGTGCTTCCGCCACAAAGCAGTGGCGAAGCTGGGTCAGAAGAGGCCGAAGTAGAAATAAAAGTTCGGGATCGCCGTCTCGGCGCGCTCGTCGCGAAACGACGGGTTGAAGCCGATGTCGGCCGCCACCGAACCGACGCCCGTCTCGTAGCGCAGGCCGGCGCCCACGTTCACGCGCCACGCGAGCGGGTTGAACGCCGCCGCCGAGAAGTAGAGGTTGCCGGCGTCGACGAAGACGGCGCCGCGAAAGTTGCCGATGATCGGGAAGCGAAACTCGGCCTTGGCGAGGACGAAGAACGCGCCGGGCACCGGCGTGTAGACCTTGTTCTTGTCGTACTCGACGCGGTTCGCTTGCTGCGCACAGGGCTTCGGTGGATCCGACTGTTCGACGACGCACGCGTCTTCGGGCAGCACCGTGCGATCGGCGTAGCCGCGCAGCGTGTTTCTGCCGCCCAAGAAGAAGCGTTCGTTCAGCTGCGCGCGCAGGAGGCCTTCCTCACCGGTCAAGCGGAAGATGTTGCCGACGCGGCCCGAGAGCACGAGCTCGCTGCGCTTGGTCACCGGGATGTAGCCGGTCACGTGGCTCTCGAGCTTGACGAAGCTGTAGCGCGGATCCGCCGGCGTGGGGCCCGCCGCGCTCGGCAGCTGTTGGCCGACCACGAGATCCGCCTTCAAGCTCGCGAGCAAGCCGGAGTGCGTGTTCAGCTTGTCGTCGCGGAGATCGAGCGTGAACGACGGGCCGGTCTTCCAGTTGACGAAGATGCCCGGCACGACCGCGAGCACGCTGCCGAAGTTGCGCGTGTCGCACGACGACGTCTGGCTGCGCTCTTTGCTCGAGGTGCGCTCCGGCGTGTCGATCTCGGCGTGCTCCGGCGCCACCTCGCGATCGACGGCGTCGCTCGCGCGCAGCGGAAAGCACTGGAGCGCGTTGTAGGCGATGCTCGTCTCGAGCGTGAGGCCGATGATCGGCGACGGGCGCAAGTCGACGCCGGTCAGGAAGCTGACGGTGTCCAACGAGAAGGGGATGGTGTTGATGCGCTCGTTGACGAAGTCGGCGTAGACCTGCGGCCGCCCCGGCAGCTTCAGCCCGCGCGGCGTGCGCCACGAGATCCGCGCTTGACGCTCGATCGAGAAGAAGATGACCGACAACGCGTCGCGCTGAAACGTCTCCGCGTAGCGCTCGGCCATGACGTCGGCCCACTTGTTGTAGAAGATCGGGATGAAGAGAAACTGCCGGTTGAGCTGCAGGCGCACGCTCAACAACTGCGCGGTGCCGAAGAGATTGCGCTCGTTGTACTCGACGTAGCCGCGCAGGCCCTGGGTGGTCGAGAAGCCGAAGCCCGCTTCGATGCTCTGCGTGTCGCGCTCGAGCAGGCGGATGAGCACGTCCTTCTGCTCGCCGGGCACCTCGGGATCGGTGAGGCCGACGCTTGCCGAGCCGAAGACCTCGAGCTTCGTCAGCTCGTCTTTGGTCGCCTGGGCGTCTTCGGGCGAGTACGGCTTGCCGGGCTCGAGCATTACGCGATCGCGCACCACGTAGTCTTTCGTGCGATCGCTGCCTTGAACGAGCACGCGGCCGACGAGCACCTGCGGGCCTTCGGTGATGTTGAAACGCAGATCGACCGTCGCCAGATCGGGCGAGAAGTCGCTCGTGTGATCGATGCGGGCGTACATGTAGCCCTTCTTGTGCATCGCTTTTTGGATCTCGTTCTGCGTTTCTTCGACGAGCAGCTCGGAGTAGGGCGCGCCGGGCTCGAGCTTCGACAGCGCGAAGAGCTGGTCGCTCTCGACGGCCTGTGAGCCGGAGAACGCGATCACGTGGATCATCGAGCGCGGGCCTTCTTTGACCGGAACGTCGATGTCGACGTCGCTCGGGACGAAGCCGGCCTTCAGGTTGTACACGCGCGGCGTCACCGCCACCGGCCCGACCTCGACGCGCGTGAAGCCCTGCTCCAGGTAGAGCTTGCGGATGGCGTCGACGGCCGCGCGGTACGCCTCGGGTAAGTAGGTGCGCGCCGGATCCTGCCGGTAGAGCCAGTGCGTGTGTCGGGGCGAGACCAAGCGCTGCGCGTCCGGGATGCCGGCCTGGCCGTCGGCGAGCGAGCGCACGGCGCCGCGGTTGAGCTCGCCCGAGATGATCGACGGATCCAACGCTTCGTTGACGAAGGCGACGACCTCTTCCTTCAGCCGGGCCTCGGTGAAGTGCTTCGAGCCCGGGAAGCGCAGCTCGGCGACCTCCGAGCGCTGCTGCTCGTCAATCGCGAGCACATGGCGGACGACGTGCTTGGCGGCCTCGTAGTAGCTCTCGATCTTCACGTCGGCGAACGCGAAGCCGTGCGCTTGATACTTCTCGTGCACCGCGCGCCGCCACGCGTCGAGCGTCGTCTTCGTCAGCGCCTCGTCGTCCGCGCGCTTCAGCAGACCGCGCAGCGACTCCTCGGTGAAGCTCTTCATGCCCTTCAACTTCAGGCTGACGCGGGGACCGCCGGCGATGATGTAGCGCAGCACCACGCCGCCCGCCTCTTTCTCCAGCTCGCCACGCACCTGCGCCGTCAAGAAGCCGCGCTTGAAGTACGCCATGCGCAGCGCGCGCTCGTCGGCCTTGAACGCCTTCTCCGCGAAGCGATCGCCGGCGCCGAGGGCGAGCTCGTTCCGGAGAAATACCGCCTCCACCTTGCGATCGCCGACAAATTCGATGCGCGCGATCGACGTGGGCTCGCCGGCCTTCGAGGCGACCGTGATGTCGACGCTGCCCTTGCTGTTGTGCTGGCTGGTCACCGTGCACTGCGCTTTGAAGTAGCCGAGGGTCTCCCAGGTCTTCTCGCAGCGCTTCTGCAAGCTCTCGAGCGTCGCGCGATCGAACGCTTGGCGCTTTTGCACCATGCCCTTCATCTCGCGGCGCACTTCTTCGTCGCTGTCGCCCTTCAGCTCGAGCTCGCCGATCTGCTCCTGCTCGACGACGTCGACGTGCAGGATGATCGCTTTTTCCAGCGCCTCGGCGCGGACGGTGACGTCGGCGAAGCGGCCGAGGGAAAACAACCGGCGCACGCCGCGCGAGAGATCGTCGGAGGAGAAGAGGTAGCCGGGCTCGATGTCGATGAGGGACTGGACGAGCGCCTTGTTCGAGCCGGTGGCGCCGGTGATCTCGAGGGCGATGATCGGGCGGCCCTCGTAGGGGAAGAGGGCGGAGTCGGCGAAGGCGGCGTGTGCGAATAGAACAATGACTAGGAACGCGCTGAAAGCGTGAGACCGGTTCGTATGCGAGGCGCGACCGAGCGAGCAGCGCAGGCGTACTTCCTGTACGCCGAGCAGCGGAGCGACGGAGCAACGAAGCAGACGGGCCGGTATCGCGCTTTCAGAACTCTTTGCGCCATTTGAGGTCGAGACCGAGGTCATTCGATAGGTCGCCAGAGTTACCCCAGCTGAGGTTCATGGTCGAGTATTGGTCCAGCGGAAATTCGAGCTCGACGCGCTGATCGTCGCTCTCGGTGATCGACGAGGTGAAGCGCAACTTCACGCCGCCGGCCACGTCCTTCACCAAGATGATGCGCGTCGAGTAGCGCGAGCCGCGGCCGACCTTCTGCGTGTAGCCGGTGCCGAAGCGCACTTCGTCGATCCTGAAGTACTCCTTGAGCTTGCGATCGAGGCCGGTCACGCTGCCCAAGAAGTTCAGGCCCACCGGCAAGACTTCTTGCGCGCTCCCGGCGTTGACGCCGGCGCCTTGCGAGAACTCGCTCTGGCGGAAGCCGAAAGCCAGGCACGACTTGATGTCGCCCTCGGGCACGATGCCTTTGGCGTCGCGGCCTGAGAAGTCCATCACGTAGTTGTCGGCGGTGCCGGAGACGCTGACGCCGATCTCGGCGGCGCACGCCTTCGTGCGCAGGCGCA
Source organism: Deltaproteobacteria bacterium (assembly GCA_020848545.1). GTDB lineage: Bacteria > Myxococcota > JADLHZ01 > JADLHZ01 > JADLHZ01 > JADLHZ01. The sequence goes on from JADLHZ010000044.1 coordinate 259,495, forward strand.
TGTCGACGCGCGGCAGCACCTGGTAGCGCTCGATGAAGTCGATGGTGCCCGAGGTCAAGGTGAAGGTGTGGTTCTGCACGTAGAACTGCGCGTTCACCGGCGTGAGCGTGCCGACGAGGCCGGGCCGCAGGTTGGTGCCGGTGACGCGCACGTCGGCCTTGAGCTCGGCCTTGGCGATGTTGTTGTCGATGATCACGTTCTCGTCGCTGATGACGTGCACGTCGAACAACACGCGCTCTTCGTTCTTGTCGAGCGTGCGGGTGAGCGTCGGCTTTCTGCGGAACGACGGCATCATCGCGTCGAGGTTCAAGTCGTAGGTGTAGCGAAGATCCGAGACGTGCGCTTCGCCGGTGATCTCGAACTGCTTGGCGCGGTTGGTGTCGATGCGCAGCCGGCCCGACGCGACGAGCGGCAGATCGCCCGGCACCGTGTAGTGCACGCGGTCGAGATCGAAGGCGAAGGACAGGTTTTGCAGGTCGCCCTCTGCGAGCTTCACGCTGCCGCTGCCCGAGACGGTGCCGTCGCCGAAGCCCGCGCTCAGGTTGTCGAAGGCGAAGGTGTCGCCCGACAGCGTCACTTCGCCAGACAGATCCTCGAAGGTGCGGTCGAAGAACGCGAACTTCAAGCGCAGATCCTCGAGCTTCGCCGTGCCGCGCAGCTCCGGTTGAGCGATCGCACCGGAGAGTCGCACGTCGAGCGGGACCGAGCCGGCGATGAGCTCGGTACGCGGCACGAAGGGCTGCAGCACCTTGCCGTCGAGCAAGCCGGTGAAGCTCACGTTCAACTTGCCGTCGAGCGCGACGAAGCCTTTGATCGCGAGGTCGACGCCCTGGCCGAGCAGCTCCAAGCCTTCGATCTGCAGCTTGCGCTCGGCGAGCGTGAGCTTGCTTCGCTGCTTCGACAACGCTGCGAGCGTCGGCGCGTCGATGCGCACTTGGTCGAGCACCAGCTGGCCGCTCAAACGATCGAGCGAGTTGAACGGGCCGCCGAGCGTGACCGCGCCGGAGACGACGGTCTCGTAGTCCGAAGGCAAGCCGAGCAGGCCGCCGATCCCCGCGTTCTTCAGCGCGCCCTCGAATTGAAACTCGGGCTCGTCGCCGATGTCGGCCGTGCCTTTGACGGTCATCTTGCCGTTCATCGCCTCCAAGTCGTAGCCGATGCGCTCGCCCTTCAAGCGCATGGTGCCGTTGATCGACACCGGCGGCCGGCCGGCGATCTTCAAGTCGTCGATCTGCACGGCGCCGTCGCCGATCGGGTCCTTGCCGAACTGCACATCGACGCGCGCGGTGAGCTTGCCGTCGAGCGACTTTCTCGCCGCTTGCAAGAAGCGCAGCTCGGTCGTCGGCACGTCGGCCAGATCGGCGTGGATGCTGATCGGGCCGTTCGGCGTGGTCGCACCGTTGATCTCGACGTCGACGTCGCCCGCGCCGAGCTTGGCGCCGATCGTCATCTGCTCCAAGCGCCCTTCTTTCATCGCCAGCTTGCCGATCGCGGTCTCGAAGGGCTGGCCGAGCACCTCGAAGCCGTCGGACGCAAAGCCGATGTCGAGGCTCGGCGCAGAGGCCAGGCCGAAGAGATGGAAGCCGCCGCCGATGTCGCCCGAAAGGTTCTTCGCGAGCAGCGCCGGGATCGGCATCAGCGGGATGAGATCCTTGATGTCGCCCTCTTCGAGCGAGCCGGTGAAGTCGAAGCGCGGTCCGTTCAAGAGATCGATCTTGCCGGAGCCGTCGACTTGCGTCTCACCCAGCGTGGCGACCGCGTCAGGAAATTCGAGGGTGTGCTGATCTTGAAACACGACCTCGGAGTCGACGTGGCCGAGCACGATGCCCTGCACCTTCGTATTCTCCATGCTGACGCGCGCCTCGATCCGCGGTGGGCCGTAGGGGCCGCCGAGCTCGAAGATCAACGGACCAGCGCCTTCGATGTTGACGCCGGCGATCGGGCCGAGCTTCTTCAGGTCCAAGAGATCGCTCTCGCCGTTGATGTGAAAGCCGAGGATCTGGTCGAAGTAGAAGCGCACGTTGACGTCGAGGCGCCCGGGATCGCCGGCGACGACCGCGTCTTCGAGCTCCAAGCGATCGGAGTAGAGCGAGAGCTTGGTGTCGACGGTGGCGTTCTTCAACGCGAGGATCGTCTTGAACTCTTTCAGACGATACGAGCGATCGCGCGAGAGCAGCTCTTTGACGTCGATGTGCGCGGTGCCGGTGAGCACCGGATCGCTCAGGCCCTTCGTCAGCAAGTGGCCGGTGACTTTGGCGCGCCCCTCGGTATGCACGCTGACCCACGGATCCTTCACGCCGAGCGTGTCGAGGACGTCGGCCACGTCGATCGAGCCCCAGCGGATGAATGCGTCGAAGGGATAGTCGAGGCGCGGCTTCAGCGTGCCGGTCACCGACACTTCGCCCTTCATCGTGCGCAAGAGCAATTGTTTCACCTCGACGCGATCGGAGCTCGCGACGACTTCGGCGTGCATGTCGCCGATGGCGATGGAGCCGGCGGCGAGGCCGGTCGCGTCGACGTCGAGCTGCACCGTCGGCCGATCGCCCTCGGAGTCGATTTCGGCGCTGAACGCCGCGCGGCCGGCGAAGGGCGGCAGCTCCGGAAAGAGCGCCTGCAGGATCGCGAGGTCGACGTTGCTCTTGACCGTCAGGCTGCCTTGCTGCTTGTCCATGTCGACGTTGCCGGCCGAGCTGACGGACGCGGCGTCCGACACGAACTCGAGGGTGCGGACGGAGACGCGCTTCGGCGCCAAGAGATTGCCGCCCTTCACGTGCAGGCCGAGGCGCACGTTCTCGAGTACGACGCGGCGGTTCGGCAGCTCGATGGTCACCGGCGGCACCACGACCTCGACCGGGATCGATCCGCGCGCGCGCGGTGCGGCGAAGGCGTTTAAGTTCTTCACGTCGATCACGGCTTTGCCCGGGATGTTGATCTGCACGCGCGCCTTCGTGATCAACGCGCCCCACAGCTCGAAGGGCACGCGCGTCTTCGTCGGATCGGCCTTGCCGCTGCTCGTGGTCAGGCCGGAGAGCTCCTCGAAGCCGCCGTTCTTGTAGGTCAGGCGCACTTCGGGTGAGCGCACTTCCAGCCACTCGAGCGCGACGCTGCCGCCGATCGAGCGGGTGATGCCGGGCATGACCGCGATGCGCCGTGCGACGAAGAACGGCCGCTCGCCCACGCGCCGGGCGATGACACCGTCGAGCTGCACGCGTGGCGGGAAGAAGTCGACCTGCGTGTCGACGATGTAGACTTGATAGCCCGTGTATTTCACGAGCGCCGCCTGCGCGATCTTCACGAAGATGGCGCGCGCGCGGCTCGAGTAGACGCCGATGAACACGGTCGTCATCATGACGGTCAGCATGAAGGCGCCGAGCGCGATCCAATAGCGGAGCGGGGGTGAATGGTGGACCGCGCTCGTCACGATGCGGTCGATCCGCCGGTGCACCGACGCGCGCGCCCATGACCAAACTAAACGCGCGTAGTGACCGCAGAATTCTTGCGCGCGGGCGAGCCATGCACGGAAAAATGGCACCGCGAAAGTCTAGCGGTTTTACCCCGATTTCGAAAGGATTTATTGGCCGCAGGCATTGAAGAAACGCACGTTCGCGGAGGCCGCCTCCAAGGGCTTTGCGCGCTCGCGCTTCAGCTCGGCCTGCGCCCACTCGGAGGCCTCGCCGAGATCGTCGGCGACGGCGTAGGTGACCATCTCCCCGGCTGTGCGATCGTCGGACCTACTTACACGCGATCTTCGTCACGTAGGGCGTGCCGACCTTGGCCGACACGTAGAGATGGCCGTCTTGATACGCCAAGAAGTTATTCGACCCGGCGATGTTGTGACGCTGCAGGCCGATGAGCACGAGCTCGTCTGCTTTGTGCGGCGCCTTCGGATCATAGCCGCTCGGAAACGAAAACGGCGTGCCGCCCTTGCCCGCCACCTTCTGCGGCTTGCCGGTGGTCGGCAAATAGTAGATGGCGCCGCGAAACATCGTATAGAAACCAGTGCCGTCGCTGGCCAAGCCGCTGAACGCGATGGCGTCCGAGGACGACGCGCCGAACACATCCGAGCGCCCTTTGAAGATCTCGCGGGTCTCGCCCGTCGCCGGATCGACCTCGCTGAAGAAAAGGTTCGTGGCGTGGCCGATGTAGTAGATCTTGCCGTTGAGCCAAGCCATTGCATGCACCCAATCGCCGGGTGTCTTGGCCACCGTGCTGATCGTGTGCGCCGCGTCGTTGGCCATCTTCTTCAGCTTCTTGTCGGCGTCGATGAAGTAGACGCTGTCGTCGTCGCCAGCCACCGGCCACTTCACGCTCGTGAACTTCGCGCTCGCGCCTGGGCCGTCGACGTCGCCGGTGATCTTCTTGGCGTCCTGAAACGCGCCGGTCGTGTCTTTCATTTGCCCAGCCAGAAACGTCACGTTGCACTTCGGCCCGAACGGATCGGTGATCTTGGCGAGCCCCAACGCAGCCGTGTCGGCGATGACCATGCTGCCGTCTTTGAGAAAGGTGACGCCCCAAATCAGCGAGAAGCGCGCCTTAGTGCACGGGCCCGACAGCCATTGCTGTGACGCCTCGGTGTTGCCGGCCAACTTCTTGATCACGGGCTTTGGCGCCGAAACGTCGGTGTACCAAATCTCTTGGCCGGTGGTCGTCACCAAGTATTTGTCGCGAAAGTTGAGCGTGCGCCACCCGAGCGGAGGATCCTCGAGCACGCCTTTGCCTTCGTCGGGCTTGGCCATGCCGTCACTGAAGGTCGGATTTCCGGCGAAGAGCGCGGCGTTCGTGCAAGTGGGCGCTGCGTGCGCGACGACGGGGACGAGCGACGCAAGAAGGAAGAGGCCGCGGGCGAAGAGCATCGAGATCTCCTGGTGCACAGAGGGAACTGCTGGGCGCTTGGGTACCACCTCTTCGAGCGCAGATCACTTGGCGATGGCGGTGGTTGGCTGCCTCGACAATCTGTCGGATTGTCCGAGCAACGCGAACTTGCCGAGCACATCACTGCCGTAGGTGATGACACGCACGCTCATCGCGCGGGGTCATCAGCGAATCGCGAGCGTGTGCGCGCCGGACAGTGACGCGTTCACCGTGATCCACAGCGCGGTCGAAGACGCGTCGACGCTCGCGAAGTAGCCGGAGCCGGCCGCGAGCGGAGCGCCGTCGAGCGTCACCTCCGTCGGCGCGCCTGCGGTCCAGTCGTGCACCACGATCACGGGAGACTTCAGCGCGCCCGTCGCGACCGCGAGGGTGGCGCGCACGCGGTTCGCTGCCGCACGCAGCTCCCACGTGCCGTAGACGTGGTTCCAGCCGGCCGGCGCGTAGGTGACGCTGTCCGTCCGCGCGACGCCCCCTGGGCCGGCGGTGATCACGCTGCCCGGCGCCGTGAGCGTGGTCGCCTGCACGGTCTCGATCTGCGTGACCTGCTTGGCCACGACCGCGTCGCTGTGTTTGCCGAGCACGATCGCCACCGAGTAGCTCTGAAACGGCCAGCCGACCGCGCTGCTGTCATCGCCGTAGACCGGATAGCTCTGCTTGCCGACCGCGCCGTAGTTCGTGCCCCACGCGAGGCGCTTGCTGGCGAGGGTGAACGGCATCTCGTACTGGTTCAGCTGAAACGGCCAGTTCCAATCCTGCGGCATTTGGCACGGGGGCGCCACCGTGTCGGGATCGCAGGGGCCGGTCGCCGAGGTCTTGCCGCGCGCCGGGTAGAACCAGTACCCGCCGGCGTCGTGCTGCTCGAAAGTCTGCGTCTGCACGAGGCCCATCTCGGCGTCCGGGGCGTCGATCCACTCCATGGCGTAGGGCACGGTGTTTGGCTGCGAGTAGTCCCATCCGCTGGCCAGTGAGACCGGCTTCTGCAACGACTTGAATTTGTTGCGATCGCCCCAGCCCACGCCGGAGACGTCGTTGCCACCACCGCCGTCCCAGTCGACGTCGCCGTACGGTGAGCGGCTGTCAGCGACGAGCGCGTCTTTGGCGAGCTTCGACGTGTCGTAGGTGATCGTCCACACCGGGTGATCCTTTCCCGTCGCGAACAACCAACGCACCGTGAAGTCCACGTTGCGACCGTTGACGGGATAGCTCCACTTGTACTCGTGCAGCGCGTGGTGCGCGCCGGTGAAGATCGTCGCGGTGGTGCCAGCGTGGCGCGTCGACAGCTCGGCGCCGCCCGAGAAGTGATTGACGATGAAGCCAAAGCCATGGTGGCTCGGGTGCGAGCTCTCGACCGTGCGGACGGCGCCGATGTCGTAAGTGAAGCGCCGTGCGTAGCCGCCATAGGTGCCGCCGGCGTCGCGCCCCGTGTTTGGCACCATCGCCGCGCTGCGCTCTCTGCAGGCGCCGTCGCTCCATGTGTACAGGTCTGTCGTGTAGCCGCTGACGTTCGTGTTCTTCGCGAGCACGAGCGCTTTGCATCCGTTTGCGCCGGGCGTCATGGGGCCGCTCGCCCCGGTGGGCCGAGGCGCGGGGGTGTTCGCCGTGACGCCCGTCGCGCCCGTCGATCCGTTCGCGCCGCTCGATCCGGTGCTGCCGCTTGGCGTCGTCGGTCCCGTCGTGCCCGGCGGCATACCGTTTGGCGGCGCTGTGTTCAGCCGCTCCCTTGCGTTTGTTTCGCCCAGGCGAGCGTCGTCTCCACAGGCAGAGGCAGAGGCGAGCACCATCGTCGCGAGCAGCATGCGTGTAACCATGGGCCCGAGGGTGGGCCCAAACGCGGTGTGGCGCATGCCCCAGCGGGGTGACTTTGCATCCACGGAGGCTGCCGCCGCGGTTGAAATCGCCGCAGCGGTAGGCGCGACGACAGATTCAGCGATGCACGGAGTAAACGCCGTCGCCCATAGGCTGTGCGGCATGTCACCCGTCTTTGCCGCTGAACCGCCGAAGGCCGAGGCCATGGTCGGGTTCGCGGTCAGGGTCGCGTGCGCGGCCAGGGCGTGGGAGGCGGGTCGCAGCTCAGTCGTTGACCGGGCGCCGGATCTCGCGGCACTGTCGCCGTTCTATGCTCCTCGCCGCTCTCGTCCTCGCCGCGGCAGCACCGGCGCCTCCAGAACGCTACGATTACATCGTCAAAGACTTCGTCGCCGGCGCGCTCGAGCGCAGCGAAGCGGGCGGCAAAGTCGAGATCAGCTTCAGCTATCGCGACAACGGCCGCGGCCCGACGATGAAGGAGAGCTACGCGCTCGACAAGGACGGCACGACGAGCGCGTTTCGCTGCGACGGCACGACCACCTTCGGCTCGAAGATCGAAGAGCGCTTCGAACGCGCGGCCGGCGCCGGCAAGTGGAAGACGTTGATCGACGAAGGCGAGGCGAAGACGCCTGGCTTCTACGTGCCGTTGACCAGCTCGCCCGAGCATATGGCGGTGCTCGCCCGCGCGCTGCTCTTGGCGCCGAAGCAGACGCTCGCGTTGCTCCCGGCGGGCCAAGCGACGATCGAAAAAGTGCGCACCGAGGAGCTCGGCCAAGACAAAGCGAAGAAGAAGGTGACGCTCTACGCGATCACCGGCCTCGATCTGACGCCGGTCTACGTCTGGCTCGACGACGCGACGAAGGCGTTCTTCGCGGCCGTCGCGTCCGGCCCTTACGGGCTCATCAGGAGCGAGTACAAAGCCTACGCGAAGTTCCTCGGCATCTTGACCAAGCAAGCGGACGAGACCTTGCTCGTCGCGCTGCACAAGAAGACGCGTCACCGGATCGACGCGCCGCTCGCCATCACCAACGTCGACGTCTTCGACGCCACGCGCGCGAAGATCGAGCGGCAGAAGACCGTCTACATGTTCCGCGGCGCCATCGGCGCGATCGTGCCGGCGAGCGAACCGCTGGCCAAGGACGCTTACGTCGTCGACGGCACCGGCAAGACGCTGATGCCGGCGCTCATCGACGTACACGGTCATGAAGGCGAGTGGACAGCGCCCTTTCACATCGCCGGCGGCGTCACCACGGTGCGCGACATCGGCAACGACAACGAAGAGTTCTTGGCGCTGATGCGGCGCGTGGACGACGGCACCTACCTCGGCCCGCGCTACTTGGGGCGCGCCGGCTTCCTCGAAGGAGAGAGCGAGCATGCGTCTCGCGGCAGCGGCCTCGCGGGGTCGCTCGACGAGGCCAAGCGCTGGGTCGATTGGTACGCGCAGCACGGCTACCGCCAGCTCAAGATCTACAACTCGTTCAAGCCGGAGTGGGTGCCGGCGACGGTCGCGTATGCCCACGAGCGCGGCCTGCGCGTGAGCGGCCACGTGCCAGCGTTCACGACCGCGACGCAGATGGTGCGCGCCGGCTTCGACGAGCTCCAGCACATCAACCAAATCTTCCTGAACTTCTTCGTCGGCCCGAAGGACGATACGCGCACCTTGCTCCGCTTCGAGCTCGTCGGGGACAAAGGTTACACGCTCGATCTCGCGAGCAAGGAAGTGCAGCAGTTCGTCGCGCTCCTCCGCGATCGACGTGTGGCCGTGGACCCGACGCTCGGCGCCTTCGAGAGCATGTACCGCCAGGCGATGGGCGAGCCGTCGCCCACCTACGGCATGATCGCCGATCACTTTCCGGCGCTCTTGCAGCGCTCACTGCGCCAGGCCGACATGGAGGCGACGCCGCAGAAGCGCGAGATCTACCGCAAGTCGTACCGGCGCATGCTCGACATGGTCGCGAAGATGGAAAAATCCGGCGTCGCGATCCTGCCGGGCACCGACGGCTTCGCCGGCTTCTTGCTCCACCGCGAGCTCGAGCTCTACGTCGAAGCGGGCATCGCGCCGGCGCGCGTGCTGCAGATCGCGACGCGCGAGACCGCGCGCGAGCTCGGCTTCGATCGCCTGGGCACGATCACCCCGGGCTTCTGCTCCGACACGATCTTGGTCGAGGGCGATCCGACGCAGGACATCTCGGCGGTGCGCAAGATCGCGATGGTGACGCGCGGCGAAGATATTTATTATCCCGCCGAGATCTACGCGGCGCTCGGCGTGAAGCCGTTCGTCCCGCCGATCGCGATCGCGCCACCGAAGCCCTGAAATACCTTTGTATCGCCACCGGCGGAATCAACGATTTAGTTTCGCAGGACAGTCTCCGCAAGCGTCCGTCTGAGCTCGCGCAGATCGTCCGGAACCTCCGCCACAAACGTCGTCTCACGCCCGTTCGGTAACACGAGCGTGAGCCGATGCGCGTGCAGCGCTTGTCGCGAAAACGCCGCGATCACGTCGCGGACGCGCGCGTCCTTCACTTTCTTGAGTGCCTTGTCGGCGCCGTAGATCGTGTCGCCGACCAGCGGATGGCCGGCGTCGCTCGCATGCACGCGGATCTGGTGCGTGCGCCCGGTGAGCAGGGTGACCTCGAGCTCGCTGACGATGCCTTGCAGCAGCGCGCGCCGAACGTACTTCGTATGCGCTGCCTTGCCGCTCTTGCTCTTTGTCGAGAAGCGCTTGCGATCGACTGGATGGCGGCCGATCGTCCCGGTCCACTCGCCGCGCTCAGGCACGACGCCTAGCGCCCAGGCGAGGTAGATCTTCTCCACGCGCCGCTCGGCGAACGCCGCGGCCAAGTGCTGATGCGCGCGATCGTGCTTGGCGATGATGACGAGGCCGCTCGTGTTCTTGTCGAGGCGATGGACGATCCCCGGGCGCAGCTCGCCACCGATGCCCGAGAGGTCGCGCACGCGGTGGAGCAGGGCGTTCACCAAGGTGCCCGAGCGCTGCGTGTCCGACGGATGCACGGTGAGGCCCGGCGGCTTGTCGATCACGCAGACGTCTGCGTCTTCGTAGACCACGGTGAGCGGGATGTCCTCGGACTCGACGCGTACCGGCACCGGCGCTGGCACCACGACTTGCACCGTCTCGCCGCCGTGCAGCACGCTGCTCGCTTTGGCGGCGGCGCCCGCGATCGTCACGTGGCCTTCGGCGATGAGCTGCTGAATGCGGCTGCGCGAAAGATCCGTCGTTGCCGCGAGGAACTTGTCTAGGCGGGCGCCGCGCGCGCTCTCCGGCACGCGGACGATGAGCGGGGTCACCAAATCTTCGACTTGATGTGCCCCTTGGCTTTCACGAGCACGTCGACGATCGCCCGATCGTAGAAGTTCGTGCGGTCGAAGAGATCAGGCGCGACGCGGCTCTTGTAGAGCTCGCGGCCTTCCTCGATCTCGTCTTTGATCTTGTCGAAGAGCGTATCGTTGATGATGCCCTCGACGATCTTCTGCTCGTTATACAATGAGACGTCGGAGGCGATGGCTCGCGCCAAACGATTCGCTGCCTCAGGGGTGTCGATCAACGCCACAGACGCGCACCTCCAAACCTCAAAGCCTAGTTAAGAAGCGATTCGGGTCGAGGTCAAGAAAGTCTCCGTCGATCTCTCTCTAGCGCGGGTCCTTCTCTGGATCCTCGCTCGCCGGCCGGTGCGACGCGCCCACGTAGTGCACCGCCGGCGGCAGCGTCTTCAGGTAGCGATACACGCTGCGCATGTCGGCGTCGCTCATCTCGCGAAACGCTTCCCACGGCATCTTCGAGCTCTTGTACACGCGCCCCGCCTGGAAGCGCTTCACGAAGCTCTCTTCATCCCACTTGGCGATGTGGCCGGTCTTCGGATCCGGCGTCAAATTCGGGATGCGGTAGACCATGTTCTCGTCGTCCTTGTCCGGCTCGGCCTGGGTGTTGCCGGAGAACTCGGCGCCCGAGACCTTCATCGACATCATGTCGAAGGGCGAGTGGCAGCCGATGCAAGCGGCGGGTCCGCGTGCGAGGTAGGCGCCGCGCTCGATCGACGGCTCGGCCGCGGGCGGCGCGTACTTCAGGCCTTCGAAGAACGGCTTGCGAAAATCGGGGCCGGCGAGCGACGCCATCCACTTGCCCAAGAAGCCTACGTCGTGCGGCTTGTTCTGCTGCTTCACCGGCGCCGTCGAGCGCAGGTAGGAGACGACCGCGAGCAGATCTTCGTCGGCCAGCGCCGGCGCGCTGAACACCATGAAGGTGAGCGCCTTGCCGTCCTTGCCGATGCCCCACTTGATGGCGCGCGCGAGCTCGCCGTCGGTCCAGGCGCCGATCCCGGTCTCGTTGTCCGGCGTGATATTGCGCGAGTAGAGCGTGCCGACAGGGCCCATCTTCCACTCGAAGCCGCCGGGCATCGCCGGCCGATCGCCCGGCTTTCGGTTCATCGTCGCTTCGAGTGGCGCGTGGCAGATCGAGCAATGCGCAAGCGCGTGAGCGACGTACTCGCCGCGCTTGATGACCTCGGGATCGGTGCTGGCTTGGATCGCGGGCTTCTCGATGGCGCTGTAGTCTTTTTGCCAGGTCGCCGAGATGTAAGCGACGTAGCCGGCGACGACGAGCAGGCAGAAGAGGATGAACGCCGCGATCGCGAGCAGGAATTTTTTCAACATGCGGCGCGCGTCGAAACATTAATGCTGGCCCGTGGTCAAGGGCCATCCGCGTGCGAGCCTGAGTCCGTTTGCCTAGATCGTCTTCGCCTGCACGAAGCGATCGTAGATCTGCAGGTAGCTCTCGCACACCCGATCTTGCGGCAAGGAGAGGAAGCGCGCGTACTGCGAGACGAAGCCGCGCACGTACACGCGCGCCGGCAGCTTGTCGTATTGGTTCGCTTCGATCGCGCGAAGGTGCGTCATCGAGATCTTCGTACGCTGCGCGATCTGCTCGAGTGAGATGCCCTTGCTCTCGCGCAGGCGCATCAAGACGCCGCCGGAGAACTCCATGTTCGCGTCGAGCGCTTGCGGGCCGCTGACGACCATCGATGGCGCTTCTGGCGTGGGCGGCGCGGCTTCGATGCTCGGTTCGGCCGCGGGCGGGGGCGCAGGCGGCGCGGCTTCGACCACCGGCTCCGGCGGCTTCGCCTCGATGGGTTTTGGCTCTGGTTTCGACTCCGGTCTCGTTTCCGGCGCCTTCGTCTCGACCGGCTCGCGCTCGACGATGCGCGCGTCGACGATCGGCGTCGTTGTCGAGGTGACGCTCGTCGCATGGGCCATGGCGACGGCGCTCGACGAAGATTCACGTCGCTCGCGCTTGACCCCGATGCTGTCGTCGTAGCGCTCGCGCAGCCGCTCGTCGGACAGCGTTTGGTAGGCCTCCTCGAGCATGTTGCGCATCGACGCCGCTTCGTCGCCGCCAAAGAGCATGAACGTCGCCGAAGACGACTCCTCGAACACGCTCTTCAGACGCTCATACGCCGCTTCGATCTCCTCGCGCGTCGCGTCGGGGGTGATCTCTAGGAGCTTGTAGTAGTCCTGCTCGTGGTAGCTGCCCATGCTCATGGTGCTTCAGCCTCCATCGCAGCGAGCGAAGTCACGGCGCGCGGGCGCGTGGTCTTGCTCTGCGTGACCCGCTCGGCGATCTGGCGCAGCGCGCGCGCGACGTCGGAGTCGGGGAAGGCCTTCAGCACGGCTTGGCGCTTGCGCACCGCCTGCCAGACCGCGTTGTCGTAGGGCAGGCCTCCAAAGAGCTCGATGTCGACGCCGAAGTACTTCGAGCACGCCGAGCGCACGTTCTTCGCCGTCGTCTCGTCTTCTGGCCCGCGCATCTGGTTCACGACGATCTTGAAGCCGAAGCTCTGCAGATCCTGCGCGAGGTCTTTGCCGCGTCCCGGCGCCTCCCGCACGATGTGCGCGATGAGATCGGCGGGCGTGCGCACGACGAAGCGATCTTTATCGGCCATGATCCGATCGACCACCTTCGAGATGCCGTAGGCGTGCTCCAAGTTCTTCAGGCGGCGAAAGAACGCGGCCTTCACGAAGCGGTACGCGTTCTCGATGCTCGTCGGCTCGGGCAGGATCGAGACGATGCCGAAGTCGGCGATCAAGAAGAAGTCGAGGGTGTTGTAGGAGGTGCCGGCGCCGAGATCGATGATCACGTAGTCGGCGTCGAAGCGCGCGATCTCTTTGAGGAGGCGCAGCTTCTGCGAGTAGCGGGGGTTCGCCGCGGTGACTTCGTCCAACGCGCCCGAGACGAGCGAGACGTTCTTGTGCGGCGTCATTGTCAACAACTCGTCGAGCGAGGTGCGCTTCTTCTCCATGAACTCGCTGAGCGTCACCTTCGGCGGCTCGACGCCGAGGCAGGTGTGCAGGTTGGCGCCGCCGAGATCGGCATCGAAGAGCACGACCTTGTGGCCGCGCTCGGCGAGGGCGAGGCCGAGGTTGGCGGAGAGCATGCTCTTGCCGATGCCGCCCTTGCCACCGCCGACCGCGATGATCTCGCTGCCGCCCGCGGGGCGCTGCACGATGATCGGGCCGTCTTTGTCCATGTCCTTGCTCATCGCTACTTCTGTCGCTCTTAATCGCTGTTGTGTGGCTGCGCTTGCTCCAAGATCCCGAGGTACGGTTGCCAGTCCGAGTGGCGCGCGGTGCCGAGCGGATGCCGCACGAGCGCGCTCCACCGCGGCCGCGCCGGGTGGCGGAGCAGCTTCATACCCGCTTCATCGGGCGTGCGTCGACCTTTCTTCAGGTTGCACGGCACGCAGCTGCAGACGACGTTCTCCCAAGTCGTGGCGCCGCCGCGGCTGCGTGGCAACACGTGATCGAGATTGAGATCGCTCGTGCGCGGTTGCCTCTGGCAGTACTGGCAGGTGTAGTTGTCGCGCGCGAAGACGTTCGTCCGCGAGAAGCGCACTTGGCCGATCGGCATGCGGTCGTAGTTCTGCAGCAAGATGACGCGCGGCGCCCGGAACGCGCGGCTCACGCTCTTGATCGCATCCTTGCCCGGCTCGAGGCGGGCCCACTCGCCGAAGTCGAAGACGCGAAAGTCTCCGTCGAGCGCTTTCGCCAGATCCATGTAGAGCATGGTGAACGCACGGCGGACATTGGTGACGTTGACCGGCTGATAGTTACGATTGAGCACAAGGACCTGCTCGTTCATCACGCAAACACTCCCAGGATAACTACTGATAGTTTAAGCTGAAGCGGGAATCCCCGCAAACTTATGCGATCCTTGACCGCGCTAGGTGATCGTGAACTTCCTGGCGCGTTGCATCAGACGCAGCAGGAGCGATCGAAATGAGCGGAGACATGGCGCAGCCGACGGGCGGCGCGTTCCTTCTCGAAGCGTGCGGCTCACGCAAGATCTTCACGCCGGAGCAGTTCAGCGAAGAGCAGCTCATGTTCCACAAAACCGCCGTGGACTTTCTGCTGCACGAGGTGATGCCGCGCTCGAAGGACATCGAGAACAAGAAAGAAGGCGTCGTTCCCAACCTGTTGCGCAAAGCCGCCGACGTCGGCCTGCTCTCGCTCGAGATCCCTGAACAATTCGGCGGCCTCGGCCTCGACGTCGCGACCAGCATGCTCGTCGCCGAGGCGATCTCGCGCCACGGCTCGTTCTCGGTCTCGCTCGGCGCGCACACCGGCATCGGCACCTTGCCGATCGTCTACTTCGGCAACGCGAAGCAGCGGGAGAAATATCTGCCGCGCCTGAACTCCGGCGAATTGCTCGCCGCGTACGCGTTGACCGAGCCGACGAGCGGCAGCGACGCGCTTGGGGCGAAGACGAAGGCCGTCCTCAACAAAGAGGGCACCCACTACGTCTTGAACGGCAGCAAGCAGTGGATCACGAACGCCGGCTTCGCCGACGTGTTCATCGTCTTCGCCAAGGTCGACGGCGAGAAGTTCACCGCCTTCATCGTCGAGCGCAAGACGACGGGATTTTCGATCGGCGCCGAAGAGCACAAGATGGGCATCCGCGGCAGCTCCACGTGCCAGCTCACCTTCGAGGACGCGCCGGTGCCGAAGGAAAACGTGCTCGGCGAGGTCGGCAAGGGCCACAAGATCGCGTTCAACATTCTGAACCACGGGCGCTTGAAGCTCGGCGTCGGCAGCAACGGCGCGTCGAAGTACGTGCTCGGCATCGCCGTCGCGTACGCGAAGAGCCGAAAAGCCTTCGGCCAAGCGATCACGAATTTCGGTCTCATCAAGGAGAAGATCGGCGAGATGGGCTCGCGTATTTTCGTGGCCGAAGCGATGGGCTACCGGACGTGCGGGCTCATCGATCACGCGCACGAGATCATCGACAAGGCCGATCCCGAGGCCGACAAGAAGCGCTTCAGTGCGTTGGAAGAGTTCAGCATCGAGTCGTCGATCCTGAAGGTCTTCGGCTCCGAGGTGACGAGCTACGTCGTCGATCAGGGCGTGCAGATCCACGGCGGCTACGGCTACAGCGAAGAGTACGCGGTCGAGCGGGCGTACCGCGACGCGCGCATCAACCGCATCTTCGAGGGAACGAACGAGATCAATCGCATGTTGATCCCGGGCACGCTCCTGAAGCGCGCGATGCAGGGGAAGGTCTTGCTCATGGACTACTTCTCGGTGCTGCAGCAGGAGCTCGAGGGCGGCAAGGTGACGCCGCCGGACGCGGCAGGCTACATGGGCAAGGAGCGCGCGGTCGTCGAAAGCCTGAAGCGCGTGACCATCTACGTGCTGCAGCAAGCCGCGATGAAGTACATGCAGGACATCGAGAAGGAACAAGAGATTCTGGCGCTGATCGCAGACCTATGTATCGATGTATTCGGCATGGACTCGGCCGTCGCGCGCGCGGCGCAAATGCAAGACAGCAAGCACGCGCTCGCCAGCTGGGCGAAGTCCGCCACCGAGCTGTTCATCGCGCAGGCGCACAATCGCATCAACGACGGCGCGCGCCAGGTGATCGTCGAGATCAGCGAAGGCGACGATCGCCAAGCGCGCCTGCAGAACCTCGAGACGCTGACGCTGCCGTATGAAGCGTCGATCATCTCGCTGCGCCGGACGCTCTCCGAAACCATCATCGAGAAGGAGGCGTACCCGCTGTGATACGCGCGTTGTTCCTCGCCGTTCTCTTCTCTTCGGCCTCGGCGCTCGCCGCCGATCCCAACGTCTACAACCCCGCCGACGTGAAGCCTGGTCAGAAAGCGTACGGCCTCACGGTATTCGTCGGCGACAAGGTCGAAAGATTCGAGCTCGTCCTGCTCGGCACGCTGAAGAACTTCCTTGGCCCGCAAAAAGATCTCGTCGTCGCGAAGATCGAAGATCCGAAGCTGCAGCTCGCAGGCGTCGTCGCCGGCATGAGCGGTAGCCCTATCTACGTCGACGGCAAGATCTTGGGCGCGCTCGGCTATTCGATGGGCGCGTTCATGAAAGAGGGCATCTGCGGCATCACGCCCATCGAGTCGATGCGCGAAGTGCTCGACCTGCCGGCGATCGATCCCTTCGGCGTTCCGGCGCAGAAGCCGGCAGGGAAGCCTCAGGCCGCCGTGGAAGGCTACGCGCAGCAGATGATCCCGATGGCGTCGCCGTTGAGCGTGAGCGGCGTCGATCCACGCTTGCTCGATCACTTCATGCCGTCGTTCGAGCGTGCAGGATACATCGCCGCGCCCGGCGGGAGCGCTGGCGGCGCGACGAAAGGCGTGCCGCGGAAGCTCGAAGCGGGCGGCGCCATCGGCGCGCAGCTCGTGCGCGGGGACCTCTCGATCGCGTCGACCGGCACGATCACCAGCGTCGACGGCGACAAGGTGCTCGCCTTCGGCCATCCCTTCCTCGGGACCGGCGCTTCGTCGATCCCCATGGCGAACGCCCGCGTCATCACGATCATCGCGTCCTTGCAGCGATCGTTCAAGCTGTCCGAGATCGGCGAGGAGGTCGGCTGCTTCACCCAAGATCGCCTGACCGCGATCGCCGGCGAGACCGGCAAGAAGGCGGCGGTCATTCCTGTGAGCGTGGAGATCGCGACGCAGCCCGAAGGCAGGAAGAACCGCTACAGCTTCGAGGTCGCGCGCGATCCGCGGCTGACGCCCGAGCTCATTCAGCTCGTCCTCGCGAACGCGATGATGCGCCGCACGGACGCGGGCGTCGCCGGCACCGTCGAGCTCTCCGGCGAGCTCGAGCTGACGAACGGCGACAAGTATCCGCTGAGCGCGCTGCTCGCGATGGAGCGCGATCCGATGCTGCCGCTCTTCGCCGCGATGAGCGTGTCGCGGCCCTTCGACCTCTTGTGGCGCAACGACTACGGCTCGCCGCTCGTCAAGTCGGTGAAGGTGAGCGTCACGCTCGAGCGCGAGATCCGCCGCATGCACGTCGAGTGGGCGTCGCTCGTCCGCACGACGCACAAGCCCGGCGACACGGTGGGCATCGAGGTCGGCGTCAAGCCGGACGACCAACCGGAGAAGACGCTCAGCATCGAGCTGTCTTTGCCGGATTCGACCGAGCCCGGCGACTACGAGATCCTGATCGGCGGCGCCGGCGAGGCGAACGGCAACGAGTTCAGAAACTTTGGCTTCCTCCGGCCGCAGAACAAGGAGTCGCTCGTGGCGGCGATGAAGTCGATCCGTCCAGACGGTCCGCTCTACGCGCAGCTCACCGGCAAAGGCGGTAGTGTCCGCGTGGGCGAAGCGCTGCTCAGCGACGTGCCGCTCTCGTACGCGACGCAGATCTCGCCGCGCGATCCCGACTCGCGGAGCCAGCGTTCGCCCGGGAGCCTCCTGCAAGAGACGAAGAAATCCGTCGGCGCGATGATTTACGGCGAAGCGCGCCTGCCCCTCAAAGTCCGCCCCAAGAGATAGGACAAGGTTCATGCGTCACTTCATCTTCACTGCCTGCGTGCTCGTCTCGCTGCCGCTCCCCGCGCTGGCGGAGTCGACCCGCTTTCACTCGTACGAAGGCTTCGCGAACTTCTTGGACGGCGACGCCAAAGGCACGGCGCTGACGGCGAACGGGCAGATCGAGCTCGGGCCACCGATCAAGAAGGTGTTCGAGGAAAAAGAAGGGCGCATCGCCGCGAGCGCGGCGTACGACGGCAAGGTCGCGCTCGCGTTCGTGCCGAACGGCCGGCTCGTCGTCGTCGATCAAGATGGCAAGAAGACCGAGTGGGGCGAGGCGCAAAAGGGTGTCGTGACCGCGATGGCGCTGACGTCCTCTGGCCTCTACGTCGCTACGATGGGGCCGACGCAGCTCGTGAAGTACCCTAAGGCCGGCAGCAAGGCCGAGCCGCTCACGTTGCCGGTGCCGGAGAAGTCGAAGGCTCCGGCGGCGATCTGGGCGATCGCCGAGTCGAAGAAGGGCTTGCTCATCGCGGCGTCCGGGCCGGGCTCTTTGTACCGCCAGGAGGGCGGCAAGTTCGTGGAAGTCTTCAAGAGCAACGAGGACGGTCTGCGGTCTTTGGCGGTCGACGACGCCGGTATGATCTTCGTCGGTGGCGGCAGCAAAGGCATCATCTATCGAGGCTCGTCCGACAAGGGCGGCTTCGTCGCGATCCACGACAGCGGGCTCGATGAAGTCACCGGCTTGCTACCGACGAAAGACGGCGAGGTCTATTTCCTCGGCTTGTCCGGCGCCACCGCGCGCGACGGCCGCGGCGAGCGCATCGCCGAGAAGGGCAAGATCCGCTCGACCTTCGCGCGCATCGACAAGGACGGCTTCGTCGACGTGCTCGCGGGTTCGGACGACGAGATCCTCTACGCGCTGTCGCCGGCGCCGGAAGGGAAGATCTACGTGGCGACCGGATCGGTCGACAAAGAGAACCTGCGCGGGCGCCTCTACACGACGCACCCGAAGACGCGCGAGATCGCGCTCGTCTATCAGACGGCAGCGGCGCAGGCGATCGCGCTCCTCGCGAGCAAGAAGGGTCTTGCGCTCGTCACCAACGATCCGCCGGCCGTCGAGCAGCTCGAGTCGGGCTACGTGAAGGAAGGCGAGTTCACGCTGCCGATCTTCGACGCGCAGACGCAGTCGCGCTTCGGCAGCGTGCAGCTCGACGCGTCGCCGAGTCAAAAGGGCGTCGAGGTCATCGTCCGCCTGCGCACCGGGCAAGTGCAGACGCCCGACGCCACGTGGAGCAGCTGGACGCGCGATCTGCCGGTCGGCATCGGCGCGAGCGAATTGCCGGCGGGCCGCTTCGTGCAGGCGAAGGTGGTGATGAAGAGCGACGGCAAGGCGACGCCGCAGGCGCGCCGCTTGCGCATCGCCTACGGCAGAAACAACTTGGCGCCCTACGTCGGCGAGATCGCGCTCTTGCCGAAGAACGTCATGCTCGCGTCGCTCCCTGGCGACACCACGCGCGAGCGCACGATCTCGGTCAACGATAAGGGGCTCCAGGAATTGCGTCGGATCAGCGCCGAGCCACCGGGCGATGCGAGCGCCAAGGCCCGCCAGTCGTTCGTCGACGGCATGCTCAGCGTGGCGTGGGTGGCGCAGGACCCGAACGGCGACGACATGCTCTTCGATCTCTTCGTGCGCGCCGAGGGCGAGCAGCAATGGAAGAAGCTGAAGAGCGGGCTCGACGTGCCGTTCCATTCCTTTGCCGGCCTGAGCTTGCCGGACGGCCGCTATCAGTTCCGGGTGAACGCCACGGACTCGCCTTCGAATGGACCGCAGGACGCCAAGAGCGAGACGAAGGAGAGCGCGTGGTTCACCATCGACAACTCGCCGCCGGCGGTGTCGAAGATTGAAGTCGCGAAGCGGAAGACCTTGAGCTTCGCGGCCAAGGATCTGCACTCGGTGCTGATCAGGGCCGAGTACGCGGTCGACGGGTCACCGCTGCGGCCGCTCTCGTCGAAGGACGGGCTCGTCGACTCGAAAGAAGAGGCGTTCGAAGTGCAGCTCCCCGAGCTGTCGAACGATCCGCACGTGATCACCGTGCGTCTACAAGACGAAGCCGGCAACGTCGCCAGCGGCGAAGCGCGCTTCTAGCGGTTCTTGAGCTTGTCGATGATTTGTTGTTTTTTGGACACCGGCTCAATCAAGCCGGCGCGCATGAACAGCTCGGCCTCGATGTCCTTCAGCTTCTGCAAGAGCTCCGGATCCTGAGTCTTCGCTTCGAGCGGGGTCTCGTCTTCGAGCCCGATGCCTCGTCTCATACGCACGACCTTTTCTTGCACATCGCTCAATTTCCCCGGCAGCTTCGCGACCTTCGGCGCGGACTTGGTGCGCGTGCGGACTTCCGTGGTGACGACTGTCTTCGACTTGTTCTTCGTTGCCATGAGGACCTTCCTTCGTTTCCTGACAGTCTGAGGCTACGATCCGAGGACGAGGTGCGTCAAAATTTCTGCGTCAGGTTCCTCGGTCCATCGAGCGGCCGCACCGTAGCTGCGCCAAAGCAGGGTGGCAAATAAAAAACCGCGCGCCGAACGACATTCTTCTTTTCGCGTCAAACACCCTTCCTGCCCATCAAAAACATGTGGCGCCGGCAATTGTTTGCTAACTTCCGATTAAGTGCTCCAGCCAAGAGATGCTGGCAGGCGGTTGAAGGAGACACAGTGAGCAGAAAAGATTCGAGCTACGGTCACCTCTCCTGTTCGTTCTGCGCCAAGAGCCAACGCGAAGTGAAGAAGCTCATCGCTGGCCCCACCGTTTACATTTGCGACGAGTGCATCAAGCTCTGCACCGACATCGTCGACGAAGAAGCGTCGATGCAGCCGGGAGCGCAGGCGCCGCTCAGCCTGCCGAAGCCGAACGAGATCAAGGCGTTCCTCGACGAGTACGTCATCGGCCAGGACTACGCGAAGAAGGTCCTGTCGGTCGCGGTGTACAACCACTACAAGCGCATCAATCAATCGATGCGTGGTGCCCCGGGCGGCAAAGACATCGAGATCCAAAAGTCGAACATCTTGCTGATGGGCCCGACCGGCACCGGCAAGACGCTGCTCGCACAGTCTTTGGCGAAGTTCCTGAACGTGCCGTTCACGATCGCCGACGCCACCTCGCTCACCGAAGCCGGCTACGTCGGCGAAGACGTCGAGAACATCGTCGCCAACTTGTTGGCCGCCGCCGACAACAACGTCGAGCGCGCCGAGCGTGGCATCGTCTACATCGACGAGATCGACAAGATCTCACGCAAAGGCGAGAACCCGTCGATCACGCGCGACGTCAGCGGTGAGGGCGTACAGCAAGCGCTCTTGAAGATCATCGAAGGCACGCGCGCGAACGTCCCGCAGCGCGGCGGCAAGAAGTACGGCCAGGGCGAGACGATCGCCATCGACACGACGAACATCCTCTTCATCTGCGGCGGCTCGTTCGCCGGCATCGAAGACGTCATCATGCGCCGCGTCTCTGGCGGCGGGCTCGGCTTCGGCGCCGAGCCGGCGAAGCAGAAGCCGGCGCGCCTCGGCGAGCTCTATCGCCGGATCGAGCCGACGGATCTCTTGAAGTTCGGCATGATCCCAGAGTTCACCGGCCGCCTGCCGGTGCTCGCGACCCTCGACGACCTGAGCGAGGACGATCTCGTCAACATCCTGACGCAGCCGAAGAACGCGCTCGTTCGCCAGTACAAGCGGCTCTTCGAGATGGAGGGTGTCAAGCTCAGCTTTTCGAAGAAGGCGACGCAAGCGATCGCCAAAGAAGCGATCGTTAGGAAGGCCGGCGCCCGCGGCCTGCGCGCCATCGTCGAGAACGCGATGCTCGACATCATGTACGAAGTGCCGTTCATGAGCGGCATCAAAGAGTGCCGCATCACCGAGGAAGTGATCGCGAAGAAAGATCCGCCGATCCTGATCTTCGAAGAAGAGAAGAAGACGGCCTAGAATCTGCCGGCGCTCACGAGCGCGCGTTGCGTCCTTCTTTGGCCGCGTTGTCCGCGATCGACTGCGCCAACACCGAGAGCTGCGCCGAGATGCGATCGCAGAAGAACTGCTTCGCCTCGTCGCTCACGCGCACCTCGTTCTCGAGGATCGTGGTCACGCGATCGAGCACCTTCTCCTTCTGCTTGCTGTTCTTGTCGACTGCTTGCTGCGTCTCGCGCTGGTTCTTCTCGACGTCTTTGTCGATCTCTTGCATCTCGTGACGCAGCGCCCGCTGCTCCGCGCGCATCTGCTCGATGTCGGCCTCGAGCTTGTCGACCTTCGCTTCAATCTGCTTCGTCACTTGATCCATCACGTAGGCCGCGGCTTGCTTCGGATCGTTCATCGCCATCGCGGTCTTCATCGTGTCGCTGCTGATCGAGACGCCCTCGACCGCGACGCCGTTCTTCGCCGCGTCGGCCCCCGCTGCTGTGGCCGGCGTCCCGGGCGGCACCAGTGAATCGATCAACGCTTGCGACGCAGCAGCGCGATCGTCGTCGGACGCCTCGGCGTACTTCTCGGCGCGATCGGCGACGCCGCTCAGGCGATTCGCCGCGTCCTGCTTGTCGGCCGCCGTGCCGGCGCCGGCCTGCGCGATCGTCAAGACCATGTAGATCGCCAGACCGGTGGCCGCGTTGTCGCCGGACGCGATGCCGTCGACGATGTTCTTCACTTGCTCTTTCGGCATGTCGATGCCGGCCTTCTTCAGCTCGTCGGCGATCAGCGCTTCGAGCCGCGCCTTCATCTGCTCGGCGTTCTCTTTGTTCTCGGCGCCGACCATCTCCATGATCTTCGGCATCAGCTGCGTGATCTTCTCCAAGAGGTGCGTGAGCTTGTCGATCGTCTCGCGGCACACCTTGATGCGGTTTTCGATCTCGCCGATCTGGTGCTCGAGCTCTTCTTTTCTGCCGCGCGCATCTTGCATCACGCGCTGGAACATCATGTTCAAATGTTGGCTCATCTGATCGTAGCCGCTCGCCATGTCGAGCAAGAGACCCTGCGCCGTCGACGGATCCGCCTTGCCGGGGCCGCCGGCGGCGTCGATCGACAAGGGCTCGTTGCCGTCTCCCGGCCGTGGACCGACGGCGGTCCCGTCGGCGTTCAGCATCTGCAGCGGCGCCGTGACGACGATGTCTGACGGCATCTCGGGGCCCTTTGCCTTCTTGGTTTCCTTCGATTTCTCGGTGCCATCGGCGTCTTCCGAGCCGTCGACGACCACATCGCCTGCAGAGAAAGGACGGACGCCGCCCGGGCCGATGGTGGAGCTCATGTAGTCCACTGTAACAGATGGGTCGTGGATTGGCTCAATCTCGCTCGATCGTGCTAGCGGACGGCGCATGCGTATCTTCAGCGGCATTCAACCGACCGGCCGCAAGCATCTGGGAAACTACTTGGGCGCGATCCGCCAGTACGTCAGCGGCCAAGATCGCGGCGAGGGCATCTACTGCGTCGTCGATCTGCATGCGATCACGATCGCGTACAAGCCCGAGGATCTGCGAAAGAGCGTCTACGACACGACGGCGATGCTGCTCGCGGCCGGCCTCGATCCCGAGCGCTGCATCCTCTTTCGCCAAGGCGACGTGCGCGAGCACACCGAGCTCTGTTGGCACCTCGCGAGCGTGACCGCGTTCGGCGAGCTCAGCCGCATGACGCAGTTCAAGGACAAGTCGGCGAAGCAGGACCTCGTGAAGGCCGGCCTGTTCCTGTACCCGGTGCTGCAAGCCGCAGACATCTTGCTCTACCAGACCGACGAGGTGCCGGTCGGCGAAGACCAACGCCAGCACATCGAGCTCACGCGCGACGTGGCGATGCGCTTCAACGAGACCTTCGGCAAGACCTTCGTCGTCCCGAAGCACGTGATCCCGACGATCGCCGCGCGGGTGATGGACCTGAAAGATCCGACGACCAAGATGTCGACGAGCGCGCGCGTGCCGGACGGCGTCGTCCACGTGCTCGACGAAGAGGCGGCGACGCTCAAAAAGTTCAAGGGGGCGACGACGGACTCCGGGAGCGAAGTGAAGCGCGGCGACGACAAGCCCGGCGTGTCGAACTTGATCGAGATCTACGCTGCGGTTCGGGGCGTGGCGCCTGACGCCGTCGAGCAGGAGTTCGTGGGTAAGCGCTACGGTGATTTCAAGCTGGCCGTGGGCGACGCGGTGAACCAGTACTTCAAGCCTGTGCGCGAGAAGTACGTGACCTTGCGCGCGGACGAAGCCGAGCTCGAGCGCGTGCTTGGTAAGGGCGCGGAGAAGGCGCGGGCGATCGCGGTGAAGACGATGCAGAAGGTGCGCGACGCGATGGGGTTGAAGGTGTGATTGCCCAAGCGCGAAGAGTTTTCCTCTCGAGCATCGCTGTTCTTCTGATCGCCTGCGCGCAACCGCCGCCGGCGGTGACGGGCCCCACCGGGCCAACCGGAGCGACCGGGACCGGCGTCACGGCGCTCGTGACGTCTCTGCCGGTCAACGATCCGAGCTGTCCCGCGGGCGGCACGGTGATCACGATCGGCGCGACGACGCGCGTCATCTGCGACGGCATCGCCGGGGCGATGGGCGCGACCGGAATCGCCGGTGGAACGGGTCCGAGCGGACCCGAGGGATCGCAAGGCGTCGCCGGGTCGAACGGTCCGACGGGCGTCAGCGGTCCGAGCGGCCCGAGCGGCGCGATGGGCCTCGTCGGAAATCCGGGCGGCACGGGCGCGACCGGTGCGACTGGGGCATCCGGCGCGACAGGCGCGACAGGATCGACGGGTTCGATCGGCACCACGGGCAATCCCGGGACCACGGGCCCGACGGGCGCCACCGGTGACCCTGGCACCACCGGCGCGACCGGCAGCACCGGCGCGACAGGAAGCAATGGCGCCACCGGACCGCAAGGATCCCCCGGCGCGAGCCTGAATCCGAAGCGACTCGCGCTCCGCCGTTGGTACGCGGCGAACCAACTCGGCTTCACAGTCCCCGTCGGCAACTCCCCGCAGGGCGTCGCGTTCGACGGTGATCACCTCTGGGTCGCCAACACCGGCGGCGCGTCGGTGACGAAGATCGTCGCGGCCACCGGCGCCAACGCCGGGACCTTTCCGGTCGGCCCCGCGCCGGTCGGCGTGCTCTTCGACGGCCTCCACATCTGGGTGTCGAACACCGCCGACGGCACGGTTTCGAAGCTCTTCGCGACCACCGGCGCGGCGGCGCCCGGCTCACCGTTTTCGACGCTCGGTAACAACCCGCAGAAACAGATGGCGTTCGACGGCTCGCACGTGTGGATCGCGAACTCGAACAGCAACACCGTCGCGAAGATCGACGCGAGGACGGGCGCGCACGCGTTCGGCTCGCCCTTCGCCGTCGGCGTCACGCCCGTCGGTGTCGAGTTCGACGGCACGTCCATCTGGGTCGCCAATCAAGGCGAAGGCACCGTCAGCAAGTTGAACCTCGATGGCTCGAGCGCGGCGGGCTCGCCGTTCTTGGTCGGCACTTCGCCGCAGGGCATCGCGTTCGACGGCGTGCATGTCTGGATCACGAACTTTGGCGACGGCACGGTCACGAAGCTCATCGCCGCGACGGGTGCGCCTGCGGCCGGCTCACCGTTCGCGAGCGGCGCCGGCCCGATGGGGATCGCCTTCGACGGTACGCACGTTTGGATCGCCAACCGCTTGGCCAACAACGTCTCGAAGTTGACCGCGACGACGGGCGCGCACGTTCTCGGCTCGCCGTTCCTCGTCGGCGGCCTCGATCCGTTCTGCGTTGCCTTCGACGGCGCCAACGTCTGGGTCACGAACAACGGCACGAGCACGGTGAGCAAGCTGTGAAGGCGACGCTCTTCGCCTGCTAGAGTCGCGCGGCGATCTCGCGCAGCTCCGTCGCCGGCCGCTCGAGCCAGGCCCCGTGCGCGAGCACGACGCGCTTCAAGGTGGCGTCGGCGGCGAGCGCTTCGAGCTGCGCACGAAACGCGCGCTTGTCGTTCATCAGCATCATGCGCATCACGCGCGGCACGCTCGCGACGCCGGTCGGCGCCATGAACAAGCCCGTGAACGAGAGCGGCGACGCCTTCGGCATGTTGCAGATCGCGTCGTTGACCACGATCGTCGTGTCGCCGTTCGGTGCTTGCACCGAGAGGTAGCCTTCGCCCTTCTTCATACCGGCGAAGGTCGCGAGCTTCACCCGCGGATCCGCCGGCAAGTCTTCGTACGTTCCTTCTGGCGCGACGACGGCGCCGACGTTCTTCTTGGCGCCTTCGGGGCAGAGCACCTTCATCTGCGGGTAGCGCAGCTTCCAGATCTTCGCGTCTTGGCGATGAAAGCCGCCGGGCACGATCAGAAACGCCGGCGTGCCCCACGCTTCGAGCTTCTTCATCTCGGGCTCGTCGAGCGCGACGGCGTTGTGCACGACGAGGCGGCCGTCTTGCAGGCGCGCGATGCTCATCACGCGTTTCACCTTCGGCTGTGGCATCGTGCCGCGCACCGTCCAAAAGTTGTCCTGATGCTCCACGATCGGCTCGTGCGGCAGCACGGTCCACTGCTCGAAGACTTTGGCCATGACGCGGGCGACTAGCGTAGCGAGGCCCCTTTGTGCAAACGAGTCGCTCGAATGAGTCGTCGTAGAAAATCGCTGCCGGAGCTCAACGGAGTGTCGATCTCGAAGATCGAGCTGGAACAAGACGGCGATTTGCACGTCGAGTTCGACTTGCCGACGCCGAGGGCGCAGCAGTCGCCGCACCACCGGACCGACATCGTGGCCAAGCGCACCTTCGACGTCTACGAGGACAAAGAGCTGCAAGAGGCGGCGCGCACCTTGTTCCGCCTCTTGCGCGAGCGCATCGCCGTGCCGGATCCGCACCGCGTTGAGATCGACTGCATGCGCTGCAAAGAGAGCCGCTGCTGTCGCGAGTACGACGTCTTCGTCGACGAGGACGATCGGCAAAGGCTCGCCGAGCACCTCGGCATGAGCCCGGCCGCCGTGTTGAAGAAGCACCTCGTCGAACGCCCGGACTGGACCGGCGACTATCGCTATCGGCTGAAGAAGCTCCGCGACAAGGCCGGCGAGCGCTGCTCCTTCTTGAAGCGCGACCAAGGGTCCGGCCGCATGCGCTGCTCCGTCTACGCCGGGCGGCCGACGCTTTGCCGCACCTTCGACGAGCACGATTGCACGCTCTTCGACGACGACGGGCGCGCGTTCTGAGCCGGCCGAGATCGCCCTCTTCTGACTCACCGCATTCGCTCGCGGAGCGCCGATTTCATTGGCTTTTGCTGCGATCAAGCAAGCGATCATGATGTCAAAGTCGCACTGTGTAATTTCGTTTACATGACTTTGGCTCATGTGGTACCAGCTCCGACCTTGTAAGTTTTGCTTGCCACCGACCGGAGGCCTCAGTGCCAATTGTTGTCCGTTTGCATCCGAGCCGGCCGCCAACGCAGATGCGTTGGCGCAAAGCTCGGTCCCAGCTTGCAGCGGTAATTCTCGGTTTTTCGCTCCTGACTTCACTCCCAAAAGCGGCGCGCGCCAACGACACCGAGGTCGCGTCGGCGGAGTTTGCCGACGACAAAGACGACGCGCCGACGTTGATCAATCGCCACCGGCCGCTGAAGTTGAACGTCGAGATCTCGGCGCTGTTCATGCCGACGCTCATCGAGAAATATCTGAACCACATGGGCGGCGCCGTCGGCGTCGCGCTGCACTTGACCGACTGGATCGCGATCGAAGTGCTCGGCGGCTATTTGTTCATGCGCGAGACGAGCATCATCGGCGGCCAAGAGGGCGTGCGCTACAGCATCGCGGTCGATCGCGGTGAGGTGCGCAACCCGAACTTGCCTGATCTCGTGGGCATGAGCTGGCTCGTGCAGGCGGGCGTCACGCTGGCGCCGCTCTACGGCAAGATCAACTTCTTCTCGGAGTTCGATCTCACGGCGCAGCTCTACTTGGCCGGCGGCGTCGGCATCATTGGCGCTGTCCGCCGCGATGTCGCGCGCGACGTGGACGTCACGCTCACGAACATCGTCCCGAACCCCGGTGGTCCGGTGAAGTTCAACGGCAACTTCGGCTTCGGCTTCCGTTTGTTCTTCAATAAGTGGTTCGCGATCCGCGGCGAGTTCCGCGACTTCGTCTTCTCGGACACCTTCGTGTTCCAGACCGGCGGCGCCGCCGAGACCGACATCATCCACAACTTCATGGGGCTCTTCGGCCTCAGCTTCATCGTGAACTGAGCGGAACGTGAAATACACTCTCGCATCTGTCGCGCTTTCTTCGCTCATGTTCGCGCCGCTGTTCGCGACGGCCGTGCACGCCGACGACACGCCTGCCGCCGTCAAGCCCGCCGGCCCGACCAAAGACTCGAGCGGCGACTACGACCTCGCGCGCGTGCCGGCCAAGGACGAGTCGATCTACGTCACGCAAAAGCGCGCGTTCTCGAAGCGCGGGCACTTGGAGTTCACGCCGATCTTCGGCGCCGTCATCAACACGCGCTTCGTCAGCACGCTCGGCCTCTACGGCGCGCTCGCGTACCACTTCAAAGAGAACTTCGCGCTCGAGGTGATGGGCGGCTACTCCGGCGTCCCGTTCACGCGCTACACCGAAGCGACGATCGAGATCCGCGAGAAGGAAAACCTCGAAGCGCCCGACGCCGATCGCAAGTGGATGGACTGGTTCGTCGGCGCTGACGTGCAATGGTCGCCGTTCTACGGGAAATTGCGGCTGATCCCGGGGCTGCTCGCCACCTTCGACATCTACGTGCTCGCTGGCCTCGGCGTCGTCGGCACCCGCGCGCCGTGTCTCCCGAACGCGAGCTACTTGGCGAACGGCCAGGGCGAGGAGCCGAGCGGGCAGGGCGTGCAGGGCATCACGGGCACCTGTCCGGCGGATCCGGCGGTCGCCGCGCTCCCAGCCGGTATCAAGTTCGCCGGTCAGTTCGGCGGCGGCGCCCGCGTGTTCTTCGCGCGCTGGTTCGGCATTCGCGTCGAGATCCGCGACATCATTTATTCCGAGAATGTCACCCGCGTGGAAGTCACGTCGGGCGGCCGCAACGAAGTCATCTCCACCGACATTCGCAACAACGTGCTGTTGATCGTCGGCTTGTCCTTCTTGATCTGAGCTTGACCTGATGAGGCGGAGCAACATGTTCAGTCTTGGCCAAGGCCGCTTTTCGATTCTCGTCCTGCTGCTCGCTGCGGTCCCGGGGACGGCCGGCGCGGCGGAGATGACCTCGGCGTTCGCTGCGTATCAGGGCCGCGACTACGCGCGCGCCGCGGCCGAGCTCTTCGAGGTCTCGCAGAAAGATCCGAGCCTGCCGAACCGGCAGCAAGCGGAGTTTCTGCTCGGCAAGAGCTTGCAGGAGCTCGGCTACTACGTGCCGGCGCTCGCGTACTACCGCAGCGTCATCTACGCCGGAAAGACGCACCCCTCGCACAAAGAGGCGTGGACCCAGCTCATCGACCTGGCGCGCCTGTTGAAGGACGACTTCATCATCCCGGCGATCGTCAACGCCCGCTACGACGCCGACGCCGACACCTTGGGCTCGCTCGACGCCGACCGCATCCTCGCCATCAATTATATGATCGGCGCGCTGTCCTACCGGCAGACGAAGTTCGATACAGCGTACGAGTTCTTGGGCTCGATCAAGGTGTCGAATCCTTATTACTATCTGCGCGCGCGCTACCTGATGGGCGTCGTCCGCATTCGCAAGCAGGACAATAAAGGAGCGACCGCGCTCTTCGATGAAGTGATCAACGCGGTCCACGAGGACGACGAGGACGAAGAGCACCAGTCGCTGAAGAACCTGGCCACGCTCGGAAAAGCCCGCGCGAACTACGCCTTGGGCGACTTCAAAGCGTCGACCGAGGCCTACCGGTCCGTCCCGCGCTTCTCGGCCGAGTGGTACGACGCGCTCTTCGAGAACGCCTGGTCGTACTTCATGGCGGAAGACTACGGGCGTGCGCTCGGGGAGATCGAAAGCGTTCTATCTCCTTATTTCAACAAGCGTTTTCGCGCCGAGGCGTACGTCCTGGCGGCCACCATCTACTATTCGAACTGCCAGTTCGACCGCACCCGCGGCATGCTCGACGCCTTCAAGGAGCGCTACGAGAGCGCGCTCGAGAAGCTGAACGCGTACGTTGCAAGTGAGCGAAAGAACACGGATTTTTATAAGGATCTGGTCAATACCGCCGACGCGATTCCGGTCGAGATCCTGCGCCAAGTACGTCGCAACGGCCGCTTCTTGAACTACCACCGCATCATCTCGGAGATAAATCGCGAGCAAGAAATGCTCGGACGCGCCGATAATTGGCGAAGCACATCCTTGCGCGGGGAGCTCGAAGGGATTTTGAAGGACCAAAACGAAACCTTTGAGAGCTACACCGGCGGTTGGGTGAAGAGCCAGCTCAAGAACCAGGCGAGCGTGTTGAACCAATTCGTCAACAACGCGCGCTTGATCAAGTTCGAGACGGCCACCAGCGAGAAGGAAGTCTTGGAGGCAGGTGGCGAGATCGCAGGCATGAAGCGCAAGCGGCTCCCGCGCCCGGACATCCCGGACGACCAGCACCAACACTGGAACTTCAAGGGTGAGTACTGGGTCGATGAGGTTGGATATTACGTGCACTCGGTCCGCAAGGAGTGCGTAGAGGCGGGCGTCGCAGCGCAGTGATGAGTTTGTGGGTTCGAGCTGACGGTAGCAGTAGGAGCGGCAATGAAGATTTTGAGCATTTCTCTCTCGGGAGCTCTCTTTGTGGGTGCGGCGGTGCTCGGGGGCGACGCCCTCGCTGCCACCGTCGTCAAGGCGAAGAAGGCCGACACTAAAGAGAAGGACGAAGCCGCACCGTCCGACACGCCGGTCGATCGCTCGGAAGTGAAGCCGGTCGCCAAGGTCGAGAAGCCGAAGCCGAAGGCCAAGAAAGAGCCGGAGAAGATCGGCCCGGCGAAGCTCGGCGTCTACGCGTCGAGCGAAGACGTGGAGCGTGACGCCGCCGCCGATGCGCGCCGTGACGAAGCGATCAGCGAGCTCTCGAAGATCATCCCGACCTTCGAAGAGGGTCCGCAGAAGGCCGACCTCTTGTACCGCCTGGCCGAGCTCTATTGGGAGAAGGCGAAGTTCACCTACTTCCAAGAGTTCCGCGGCTACGACGACCAAGTGCAGAAGTGGGCCGACGCGGGCAGCAAGAAAGACAACGAGCCGAAGCTCAATAACAGCAAGTCCGAAGGCCTCAAGAAGCAGGCGATCGCGATCTACGATCAGATCCTGAAGCGCTACCCTGACTACGCCCGCACCGACGAAGTCTTGTTCAACAAGGCGAACAGCACCTACGAAGCCGGCGACAAGAAGAGCGCCATCGAGCTCTACTTCCAGCTGGCCAAGCGCTTCCCTGACTCACCGTTCGTGCCGGATACGTACCTGGCGCTCGGCGAGCACTACTTCAACAACAACGAACTGCAGAAGGCGATCACGGCGTACCAAAAGGCCGTGCAGACCAACAAGCCGAAGATCTACGCCTTCGCGCTCTACAAGCTCGCGTGGTGTGACTACAACGCGCAGGACTATTCGGGCGCGCTGCAGAAGTTCAAGACCGTCGTCGACTACTCCGAGAAGCAAGCGACGAAGAAGAAGAAGAAGGACCGCGTTCAGCTCCGCCAAGAGGCGCTCAAGGACATGCTCCTCGCCTTCGCGCAGATGGACGCCATCGACGAGGCGAAGGAATACTATACGGCCAAGCTCGAGCGAGAAGAGCTCGCGGTCTACTTGGGCAAGCTCGGCGGTCTCTACGAAGACCAAGGCAAGTACGATCTCGCGGTGAAGACCTACAAGATGGTCAACCTCGAGTGGCCGGACTCGCCGAAGGCGCCGCAATACCAGTCGTCGATCATCGCGGCCTACGCGCAGATGGGCAAGCGCGACAAGGTGCGCGAAGAAGTGAAGCGCCTGATCTCGCTCTATAAGCCGAGCGGCACCTGGGCCGTCGCGAACAAGGCGAACAAGAGCGCCTTGGAAGAAGCGTACGAGCTCACCGAGCGCTCGCTGCGTGAGCTGACGACCGAATTTCACGCCGAAGCGCAGAAGGTGGCCAAAGAAGGCGACCGGACGACGGCGGAGAAGTCGTACTCGCTCGCGCGCGATCTCTATAAAGAATACCTCGACGCATTCGGCGACTCCGAGAACGCGTACAAGATGCGCTTCAACTACGCCGAAATTCTCTACCGCGAGAAGTCGTACGAGAAGGCGGCCGAGCAGTTCGATCTCATCGCCGCCGCGGATCCGAAGGGCAAGTACCTCAAAGACGCCGCGTTCTCGAGCGTGCAAGCGTGGGAGCTCATCGTCGAAGGCGAGACAGCCGGGCACGACAAGGAGAGCAAAGACGCCAAGGGCAAGCTCAAAGAGCTCGGCAAAATGTCGCGCTTGGAGAAGGGCAAAGAGTACCCCGAGCTCGCGATCCCGGAGAACTACAAGAAGCTCGCGCTCGCGTGTGAGCGCTTCGTGAAGGTGCTCCCGAACGACCCGGACGTCGTGAAGGTGAAGTTCAAGGAAGCGCGCATTTACTTCATCCACAACCACTTCGAAGAAGCCGGCAAGGCCTTCGGTGAGATCATCGAGCGCTGGCCGAACGACAAGCTCGGCCGCTTGGCCGCGACCTTCGTGCTCGAAGGCTTCAACATCCGCGAGCGTTGGGACGAGCTCAACAAGTACTCGCGCGAGATCAAGAAGCACAAAGATCTCATGAAGGACGAGGGCTTCGCCAAGGAAGTGCAAGACTTCATCGAAGGCAGCTCGTTCAAGATCGTTCAGGGTCTCGAGGCCAAGGGAGAGCTCGCGGACGCCGGCAAGCAATACCGCGCGTTCGTCGACGAGTTCCCAAAGTCGAAGTTCAGCGACACGTCGCTCTACAACGCCATGGTCATCAGCGACAAAGCGGGTCAGCTCGATGTCGCCTTGGAGTCGGCCGAGAAGCTCCTGAAGGAGTACCCGGACGCCAAGACCAAAGAGACGACCACCTTCCTCGTCGCCTCGTTCTACGAGCGCGTCGGCGAGTTCGAGAAGGCGCTGAAGGGCTACCAAGCGTACATCAAGGCGTTCCCGAAGGGCGAGAAGATCCAGGACGCCGAGTTCAACACGGCGCTCTTCTTGGACGCGCTCGCCTTGAACAAGGAAGCCGTCGCCGCGTTCAGCGCGTTCCTCGACAAATATCCGAAGGCCAAGGACCAGCTCGCGGTCTACCAGCGCATCGGCGCGATCTACGAGCGCATGGGCGACCAGAAGAAGGTGATCGAGCACGCCGAAGCGTTGGAGCGCCGCTTCAAGGACGCGCCGGTCGGCACGATCTTCGAGGGGTTGCACAAGGTCGCGAAGATCTACAAGACGCAAAAAGGAGGCGACAAGCTCGCCCTCGCGCAGTGGAAGATCATCTGGGATCGCTTCAGCAAGCTGAAGGGCGAAGACAAGACGGACTCGAAGGTGCTCTTCGCGGCCGCGCAATCCCGCTTCGAGCTCTATGAAGAGAAGTTCGCCGAGTACAGCGCGATCAAGCTGAAGGGCACCGACAAGCAGGTCGGCGAGAACTTGGTCAAGAAGATGAAGGTTCTGACCGACGTCGAGAAGGAATACACCGAGATCCTCGCGCTCGGAAACGGCGACTACGGCATCGCGGCGCTCTTCCGCATCGGCGCCGCGTACCAGGACCTGTCGAAGACGATCTTCGACGCGCCGGTGCCGAAGTCGTTGAACGAAGAGCAACGCGAGATCTACTCGTCCGAGCTGCAGAACAAGGCGTTCCCGCTCGAAGAGAAGGCGATCGAAGCGTACGAGAAGGCGCTCGCGAAGTCGAACGAGCTGCACATCTACAACGAGTGGTCGCTGAAGGCGCAGGATCGGATGGCGCAGTTCAAGCCGGGCGAGTTCCCGGAAGTGCGCAAGTTCCCGGTGGCGACGCAGGATCGTTTCACGGCGCCCACGATCGTCGGGGTGGAGAAGTAATATGAAGACGCAAACCCTCACCAAAGCCGCCCTCGCTGCTCTTGCTCTCGTCGCCGGCGCCTGCGCCGAACAAGCCGCGGCGCCCCCGCCGGTCGCCGCCGCGTCGCGCCCGTCGGAGACGAAGGTCCGCGCCACGAAGGTCGACAACCGCGACTTGAACACGGCCGAGTCCGAGTATCAGGCGCAGGTCGACGGCGATTCGAAAGACGTCACCGCCAAGATCAACCTGGGCGTCATCAAAGAGCGCAAGTGGGACTTGGATGGCGCGTTGAAGGCGTACCAAGAGGCGGTCAAGGCCGACCCGAAGAACCTCGCGGCGGCGCTCAGCCTCGCGCGCGTGCTGACCGCGGTCGGCAAGGGCGAGATGGCCGAGAAGTTCCTGTTGATGTCGAAGAAGGCGAACGGCGACTTGCCGGAGATCCTGAACGGCCTCTCCAGCGTGGCGCGCGCCCGGAAGAAGTACCCGGAAGCGATCGAGTACGCGAAGAAGGTGCTCCTGCGCGAGCAGAACAACATCGACGCGTTGAACAACATCGCGCTCGTCTACTTGGAGCAGGGCAAGTTCGACTCGGCCGAGCTCTACGCGCAGACGGCGATCAAGCGGGCGGGCGAGGGGAAGAACCTTTCGTCCCTCTACGTCACGCTCGGCATGATCCAGTACAAGAAGGGCGAGATGCAGCGCGCCCTCGCCTTGTTCAACAAAGCCATCGCCCTCGACCCGAACAACGGCGTCGCCCGCCAGAACGTCGGCCTCATTGCGTTGGCGTACCGTGACTACGGCCTCGCCAGCAGCGAGCTCGAGCAAGCGTACGGCCTCGGCCAGACCTCGAAGGAAGTCAGCGCGGGCCGTTGCTATGCGTTGGAAGGCTTGAAGAAGGGCCTCGAGGCGGCCACCTGCATGAACACGCTGCTGACCCGCATGCCGCCGAAGGATCCGGAGACGGCGTCGCTGCTCTTCGCGCTCGGCATGATCCACATGAACGTGACCCGCGATCGCGACGCCGCGATCGCCGCGTTCAAACGCTACGCCGACGTCAAAGAGAACTTATCAAAGACAGACCGCGTTTTTGACTTGATCAAGTCCCTCGAATCGCAGCAAAGTGCAGCGCCTAAGGCGGACGAGCCGGCGAAGCCCGAAGACAAGGCCGAGCCGAAGCCGGAAGAGCCGGAAGAGAACAAGGCGAAAGCCGATGCAAAACCGGCGAGTGTGCGAAAGAAAACGAAACGGCAGACCAAGGGCCGCGTTTAGTTGAGCAGAGTGGCAGGACGAACGAAGAGGATGCGCCTAGTGAAGAACGTTTTGTTGATGAGCCTCTTGTCGATCGCGCTCACATCAGTGAGCAGCCTGGTGAGCCCCGCCGCGCACGCGCAGGAAGTCGGCGCCAACGACAAAGTCGTCTACAAGAAGCGTACGCTGGTCGATTTCTCCGACGTCAGCATTCAAGGTGAGCTGCGCAAGCCGGAAGGCGACTTCTATGGCTCGCGCAAGCGCACGCGTTTTCAAAAGCTGATCCGCGTGCGGCCGAACTTCGTTCCGGAAATTTTGTCGTCGACGGACAATCTCTAGTCGCTGGCTCCTTTGGCAGGTTTTGAGGATAGCGCCCTATGAAGAAGCAGAAAGCAGAAGTCAGACCGATCGTGCTCGTGGTGACCCAAGACGGGGAGACGCGCGAGTACGAGTTCAAGCAAGACTCGGTCATCCTCGGTAGCGGCCCGACGGCGAACGTGGTCCTCGATGACGACAGCGTCTCGAGCATCCACGCGATCATCAAGTTGACGATCGAGACGGCGACGCTCATCGACCTCGGCAGCGAGAGTGGCACCTTCGTCAACGGCGCCGAAGTCCGCGAGCAGAAGCTGAAGGACGGCGACAAGGTGAAGCTCGGCGACATCGAGCTCGACGTGCAGCTGCCGCCGACGACGACGTCGGCCGCCGTCGCTGCCGACGCGAAGACGGAAGCCGCTGCGGCGAAGCCGGCGAAGGCCGAAGACAAGACGGTCAACCTGCACAAGCCGGCGCAAGCTCCGGTCGCGAGCGTCAACGTTGCGTCTGCCAAGGTCGCCGCGCCGCCGCCGCCGCCGTCCGATGCCTCGCAGCCCGCGATCGATCCGCAGCAGCTCACGTCTCCCACCGAGACGCGCCAGACCTCGGACCCTTCGTTCAAGCCGGCGCTCGACGCCAAGACGATCGAGATGGATCCCGTCAACCTGCCGCCGGAAGTGCGGGCGGCGTTGCCGAAGGGCGAGCTCAAGAAGGACGAAAAGAAGAAGCCGGAGCCGAAGGTCGAGGCGAAGCCCGCCGCCAAAGCTCCGGAAAAGACCTCAGAAAAGGTCGCTGCCAAAGCCGCGCGTGAAGAAGTTGCCCCAGCCGACGACGGCACCGAGATCATCAAGCGCGAGCCCGCCGGCGCCCCGGCGTCGAACGCGAGCGTCACGCTGCACGACTTGAACGGGAAGCTCGTCGGCGTCGACGTGACCTCGACCGGCATCGCCAAGACCGTCGTCGCAGAGTTGCCCGCCACCGAGCGCGCCACGAAAGACGCGAAGACGTTGCAGGTCGCGCTGCACTGGGGCGATCAGCTCCTGCAAGTGCGCCACTTCGAGACCGCAAGCGAAGTGACGATCGGCGAGGACAATAAGAACACCTTCGCCATCGCTGCCGACGGCCTCCCGGAGTCGATGACCTTCGTGCGCGCGGACACCGACGGTTTGACCGTCGTCGTGCCGGATACGTTCCCGGTCGAAGTCGCGCTCGGCAAAGAGCTCTTCGATCGCGACGGGCTGAAGAGCCGCGGTCGCTTGAAGCCGACGGACGGCCCGGTCAAGAGCTCGGCGTTCAAGCTCGGGCTCAACGAGCGCGTCGCCGCCAAGATTGGCGCCGTCACGCTCAGCGTGCAGTACGTGACGCCGGCGCAGAAGTTCAAGACCACGCTCGTGCAGCGCTTGGATCAAGCGTTCGTCGGCACCGTCGTCTTCACGGCGCTCTTTGCGCTCTTCACCTTCGCGATGGTGCTCGTCTCGCCGCGTGGCGAAGAGGGCTCGGACGACGACTTGTTCAAGAACCAGGCGCGCTTCGCCAAGCTGATGCTCAAGGACGAGCAGAAGAAGCCGCAGAAGAAGTTCGAGCTGTCGGGCAGCAAGGGCGGCGGCAAGCACAAGGACGAGGAAGGCAAGTTCGGCAAGAAGGAAGCGAAGCAAAAGGACGCGCTCGCGTCGGCCAAGGGTGCGCCCAAGGTCGATCCGAACAAGCGCGAGAAGGATCGCAAGATCGCGTTGAACGCCGGCATCCTCGGCGCCTTGAAGGGCGGCAAAGCGGAGGCGGTCTCGAACGTCTTCGGCCCGGGCGGCCTCGGCACCGGCATCAACAGCGCGCTCGGCGGCATGCGTGGCTCGGCCATGGGCGACGCGGGCGGCATGGGCGGCCTCGGCTCGCGCGGCACCGGCCCGGGCGGCGGCGGTAATTCGCTCGGCATCGGCGGTCTCGGCAACGGCAACGGCCGCGGCACGGGCGGTCTCGGCAACGTCGACCTCGGTGGCCGTGGTCGCGGCGAGCGCTCGGTCGAAGCCGGCAAGACGATCATCCAAGGTGGCTTGTCGCAAGAGGCGATCAAGCGCGTCTTGGACCGCGCACAGAGCCAGCTCCGCTACTGCTACGAGAAAGAGCTGCAACGCCTGCCGGACTTGAACGGTAAGGTGACGGTGAAGTTCGTCATCGGCGGCACCGGCGGCGTCAACGAGGCCAACGTCAGCCTGACGACGCTCGCCAACACGAATGCCGAAGAGTGCATGCTGCGCGTGTTCCGTCGCTTGAAGTTCCCGGCTCCGTCCGGCGGCGGCATGGTCGACGTTTCCTACCCGATGATCTACAAGCCGCTCGGTGACTGATCTCTCCTAGTCAGTCTTAGAAAGTGAATCTCTCCGTGAACACACGCTCTCTCGTCTCCCTCGTCGTCTGCGCTGCGATCGTGGTCGTCAGCACGCCGGCGTTCTCCGCAGCGCGCGCTGCCGCGAAGGCGCCGGCAGCCAAGGCCGAGGAAAAGGAAGAGGAAGAAGAAGAGGAAGGCAAGGATCAAAAGGCGGCGGGCGGTGAGCTCCCGAGCGATCCGACCGGCAAGCTCTACGAAAAGTTCGAGATGTCGCGCGGCTTCTTCATCTCGAGCGACGTCGGCATGGTGTGGGCGTTCGGCGGCTATGATCCCGGCCGGTCGAGCTCGAACACGCAAGCCTACGTCGGCCTCAACATCGGCTACGACTTCACCAGTTGGTTCAGCTGGCAGATCCACGCGGGCCGCGGCTTTGCGGCGAGCTCGCCGCGCAGCCCGAACCAAGTGACGCGCATTCGCGACTTCGGGTGGACCAACGTCCTGACGGGTCCGCTTGCCTGGATCCGCATCTGGGAGCGCTTGGCGATTGAAGTGAAGCTGCTCGGCGGCATCGCGATCTTGGATCCGGTCCCGCTCGAAGTCGCGGTCGACGGCGTGGCAGTCTCTGTCGTCGCCGGCTCGATCGGCGGCGGCGTAGGCTTGAAGTACATGACGCTGCTCACCGACTTCACGATCGGCTTCGAAGCGACCTTCCTCTATATGATCGTGCCTGGCGCGGGCGGTATTCCTGCGCTCAACATTGCGCCGCTCGTCGTCCGCTACACCTTCTAAGCCATAGCGCCAATCCGACGAGGATCACGAGCGGCGAGCCCGCGTGCGTGGCGTTGCAGCCGGCGTTCACCTTCACCCGATCCGAGGTCACCGTCGCAGCGCTGCTGACGCTGAGCGGCGCGCCGGCGCTGTCGACGATCATCGCTTCGACGGCCGCGTTCGTGTCGACGACATGGGCGACGATGCGCACGGTCGTCGCCGCGCCGCCTTTCAGGTCGGGCAGGGGATAGCCGTCGCCCTCCGCGGCGAGCGCTTGATCTCCGAACCACGCTTCGCCGATCTCGAGGCCCGAGATCGTCGTCTTCAGGCGCGCGCGCGAATAGGTGTACGGAATCTTCGGCGGCGCGAGCGCGACGAGGATCTCGGCGGCGGCGCCGACGAGGACGGCCTCTCGCGAGATCGACGCTTCCAAGCTGATGAGGGGCACCTTCGCCGTCAGCGCCGCGGCGCTCGTCGTGCTGAGGACCGCGCCTTGTGGACCGACGACGGCAAAGTCGATGGCGGCGGCGGTCGCGATGACCTGCGCGGAGATCTGGATGATGAACCTTTGATTCCCCTCGAGCGGCGGCAGCGCGTAATTCGGGCCGGTCCCCGAGAGCGCGCTCGGGTTGATCACCGCGCCGTTCAGCGTGCCGATGCCGAAGGTCGCGTCGCCGAGCTTCAGGCCGGCCGAGGTGGTCCTCAGCGAGGTGTTCGTGGCGCTGTCCAGGATCGGCGGCATCGTCAGCTCGACGCGGATCGTCACGCTGGCGCCGATCTCGTCGCCGTTCGCTTTGACTTGGTTCGCGAGAACGATGTGCGGCTCGTCGGTGGTGCCGCGCGCGGGACCGCCTGCAACGAGAACGAGTGGCAAGAGCAGCTCAGCGTAAGTCATACAGATACCCCACCGTCAGACCAAAGCCGCCGACGTTTCCGCGAACGTCGCCGGTTCCGTAAATGAGCTGCCACGACACCTCGGCCCGAAGCCTTCCTGGTCCCACTTGCGCCGCGACGCCGGCCCCGACGCCGACGATCGGCGCCACGAAGTAGCCGCGCTGTCGCAGCGTGCCGCTCGTACTGCTCAGTGAAATGGTACTCCATGAGGGCTGAACCCCGCCATTCGCAGCGAATTGGAGTGCCCAACGCTGCGAAACTGGCAGGTTGAAGCGTGCACCGAACGCGATCGGCATGCCGGTGAGGGTGACGGTCGTTCGTCCACTGGGGCCGCCTGCCGCGAACCCAGTCTGTACGGGGATGTAGTAGCGGCCTCCCACCATCACTGTGAGCTCGACCGGCCACTGCGCCGGGCGGATCGCCAGCTCGAGCGTGCCGCCGACGTTGGTCGTGCGCGCAAAGTTGATGCCGCCGAAGACTTCGGCGCCGAGCGCGATGCCCCAGGACTTGCGCGCAGGCAGCACGGTGATCGGCGTCGACACCGTGAGCTTGCCGTCGGCGGTGCGCAGCGCAAGCGTGCCTGGGCCGGCGTTCGCCTCCGCCGCGACGGCGTGCGCGACCTCGTAGCGTCCCTTGCCGATCGAGCGGATCTCGCTCTGGCCGGGCGGATCGATCACCGTCAGCGCGACGTCCGGGACGGGATTGTTGAAGCGATCGAAGAGCATGAGCTCGCCTTTGATCGCGCTCGCGCCGGCGCGGGCGACGCCGAGGCCCACAGTGAGCTGGCCGCGCGCGGGTGGAGCGGGGCCGACGCGCAGCGCGATGGAACGGCGCAGCGGTGGCAGCGACGCGATGATCGTGATCGCCGTCTTCGCCTTCGAGTCGGCCGGCACGCGCAGTTGGGTGAGCGTGCCTTGCTGAATGAGCTGGCCGATCTCGGGCGCGATCGCAGGGCGCGCCGTGACGACGACGTTGCCCTTTTGATCGAGCGCGCGGGCGGTGATCGTGACGAGCGCGTCGTCGCCGGCCGCGATCTCCGGTGGATCGAGGGTGAGATCGAGCTTCGCCGGTGGGCCGGCCGCGAGCGCGACCTTCACGCCGTCGAGCATCGCCGGCTCTTCACGCAAGGACACGCGAATGTCGGCGGTGTCGTCGTCGAGCACGTCGGGCGCGCGGTAGCTCATGGCGTAGAGGCCGGCGGCGGTCGTGCTCGGCGCCGACAGCGTGCCGCGGTTGACCAGCGTGACCAGGTTCGCGCTCGGATCCGGCGCGCCCGAGGGCAACGCAACGAAGGCTTCGACCGCGAGCGGTGCGGGATCGCTCCAGCTCGCACCCGGCAAGCCGAGCAGCGCGACCCGCAAGCGCGAAAACGGCGGCGGCTCGAGCGGCAAGCTGACTTGCTTCTTGTTGCCCGCGAGATCGAGCGAGCGCACGATCGCCGCGGCCACGCCGGGCGGGACGACGACGGGAACCTTCACGCGGCCGCGCTTGTCCGCCTTCAACGGCCCGTAGGTCTTGTCGCCGACGTCGACCTCGACCTGCGCGCGCGGCTTCGTTTCGAGCGAGAGCGTCTCCTTGGCGAGCAGCGGCAAGGCGAGCCACGCGTGGCGCATCGGCGCATTCGGGTCTTGCGCGAGGAAGATCGCGAGCTGCGGGTAGCGCTTCGCCGGTGGTTTGTAGGTCGCCGTGTACTTGCCCGGCGCGACGAGGCGCGGCTCGCTCACTTCGCCGACGTTGACCGTGAGGCGCGGCGGGCCAGCCGGCGGCAGCGCGACTCCGCGGGTGATCGCAGCGCCTGTGCTCGCGGCACCGAGAGCGGCGATCGTGATCTCGACGCTGGCGCCGTCGCCGAGCAAGAGCGTCGGCGCGGAAGCCTCGAGCGAGAGCGGCGGGCCGGCGATGACCGCTGGCGTGGGCGGCGGGCCGGTTTGAATCGCCGGCGCCGCGACGAACGCGTGCAGCAGCGCCACGATCAGCGCCACAGCTTCTCCTTCAGCTTGACGTTCGGCGCTTTGGCGTCGTGGGTGAACGCCGAGGCCACGCGCTTCTTCCTGCCGAGCACATCGGTGGCGACGACGGCCAGCTCTTGGCGGCCGGGCCGAAGCTCCACTTGCGCGGTAAAGACGCCGTTGTCATCGGCCTCGATCGGCCGGCCTTGGATCGTCAGGCGGCTGCCGATCTCGACCTTGCCTTTGATCGCCACCAGCGTGCGGTTCGTGATCTTCGCGCCAGGCCATTCGACGGCGAGGAGGACGTTCTTCAACGCGCGCGCCTTGTCTGGCGTGCCGGTCGACTTCAAGTGGCTCACCTGGCCGGCGCCGAGGTTCACCGTCTTGCCTTTGGCGGCGATGCTGACGGCGCCGCTGATGTTGGCGACGGCGACGACGCCGCGGCCGTTCGAGATCATCGAGAAGTGACCGCCCTCGGTGCGGACGACGGCGTCGCTGCCAGCGGCTTCGACCTCGACTTGGCCCTTGCCTTCGGTGACCTGCGACTCGAGGCGGCCGGTCAAGCGACCGCGGATGACGCTGTCCGAGAGCTTTTTCACCGCGAACTCCGAGCGCTCGTGGATGCGCAGCTTCACTTCGTTGACGGCGATGTCGACCTCGCCGTCGTCGGAGGTGCGGATGGCGTCGGTGACGTCGAGGCGGTCGCCGACGTTGACGGCGCTCCATTCGCTCTTCCTGTCGCCGACGGTGCGCTGCACTTCCACCTTGCCGCGTTGGGAGACGATCGTCGCGAGTGCGACGGGTGCAGACGCCGGCGTGCTGGCAGGTGCGCTGGCCGGCGCGCTCGCGGGCGCAACGTCGGCCAGCGGCTCGTCGTCGCAGCCGCTGCACCCTTCCGCCAATACGCCCAAAACGAGCGCCCCCAGGATCCGAACCCGCACCGATCAATCGTAGGGTCCGCGCGATCTTCCGTCCATTATTCGGTCGCTGAGCGCTTCATGGCGGCGCCGCATTTTTGCCGTGGCGGCAGAGGTCGGAGACAATGCCCGCGTGCGGCTCGCGGCGAAGCTCTCATTGCTCCTCGGCGCAGCGAGCGCGGTCCCGCTCCTCGTCGCCACGGCGATCACGCTGCCGAAGAATCAGGCCGCGCTGACGGGGCAGTTGGCGGAGCTGTACCAGAAGAGCGCTGCGGCCTTGGCCGGCGAGACGAACCAAGCGCTCGCCGACAAGATCGAGGCGCTCTCCCTCGCCAGCCACGCGTTGCCGTTTCACACCTTGAGCCCAGAGGAGCGCGAGCAGGCGCTCCTGCTCGTCTATCGGCAGACCAAGGGCGCGAGCATCGCCGGTCTCTTCGACGCGAGCGGCGACGCGGTGGCCGCGCCGGTGTATTTCTCGACGACGCCCGACGGCGATCGCGATGGACACGAGACGGTGAACGACGTCGATCTCGCAGCGTACGCAGGCGCGGTGCCGTTGAAGGCGGCGATCGACGCCGGCATCGCCGTGGGCCCGGTGTACGTCGGCGCCGATTCGACGGGTCAGCCGATCCCTCGGGTCGCAGTAGCGCTCGCGGTCGCAGGAGCGAAGCGCGGCGAGAAGTGGGTGCTCGCGGTCGAGATCTCGCTGCGCACGATCGCCGACCGTTTCTCTGCGTTTCGGCTCGGCAAGCACGGCCAAGCCTTCCTCGTCGATGGCGGCGGTCGCATCGTCGCGGCGAAGAATCCTGCGCTCATCCTCGCACGCACCGAGCACGCGAGCGTCGCCGGGAAGCGGGCGAGAGGGGCCACGGCAGACGTACCGCTCGTTGGGTGGACGGTGAAGGTGGAGCAGCCGGACGCTGAGGCGCTCTTGCCGATCCGCCGGCAAATGCAGACGGCGGGCCTGGCGCTCGCGGTGAGCTTGCTCGTCGCCTTCGTCGCGGGCTTGACCACGGTGCGCGCAGTGACGAAGCCCGTCGCGCGCCTGCGTGAAGCGGCCGCCGCGGTCGCCGCTGGCAAGCTGTCGGCCGAGGTCGCGATCAAAGGGAAGGATGAGCTCGCCGAGCTCGGCGTGTCGTTCAACACGATGACCCGCGGCCTGCGCGAGCGCGAGCGCCTGCGGGCCACGTTCTCGCGCTACGTCTCGGACGAGATCGCGCAGCGTGTGCTCGCGGAGAGCAGCGACGGCGATCTCAAGGGCGAGCTCGTCGAGGTGACCGTGCTGTTCATGGATCTGCGCGGCTTCACGACGCTCAGCGAGCGCTGCACGCCGCGCCAAGTCGTCGACATCTTGAACGCGTACTTCGACGTCGTGGTGCGCGTGGTCGCGAAGTATCAGGGGGTCATCAACAAGTTCATGGGCGACGCCGTCATGGCGTTCTTCGGTGTGCCGAAGGCGATCCCGGATCCGGAACGGCGGGCGTTGCAGGCGGCGCTCGAGATCAGGAAAGAGCTCTTCGCGTTGAACCAGCGTCGCGCCGAGGCCGGCGAGCTGACCGCGGAGTTCGGCATCGGCATCAACACGGGGCAAGCGATCGCCGGCAACGTGGGCGGTCAGGAGCGTCTCGAGTACACGGTGATCGGCGACGCGGTGAACGTCGCTTCGCGCTTACAGACGCAGGCGGCCGGCAACGAAGTGGTCGCGAGCGGCTCGACGGTCGCGCGCGTCCAGGGCGCGTTTCAGCTCGAGTCGCGCGGCGACGTGAAGGTCAAAGGACGCGAGCAGGCCGTCGCGATGTATTTGATCGTCGGTTAGCGCCTGTGAGAATTTACCGTTCGGTAAACCCACGCTGCCCGAAGAAATTGTGGCCGCCTCTTCGGCTCTGCTGCATAACGATGCTGTAGGAAGTGACAGCATGGGCACCGACGAAGGCACTCAGGTGAGACCCACCATCGTGATCGTCGACGACGATCCGGACATTGTTTCACTCCTCTCGAAGACGCTCGGCAACCACTATCGCGTGCTCCCGGCGACCTCTGGCGTCGAAGCGCTCGGGCTCATCGGCTCGCACGAAGTCGCGGCGATCGTGACCGATCAAAAGATGCCGGGGATGACCGGCGTTCAGCTCGCGCGCGCGGTGCACCGCGAGGATCCTTCGCTCGGCGTCGTGTTGCTGACCGCCTACACG
The DNA here is from genome assembly GCA_020848545.1 of Deltaproteobacteria bacterium. Taxonomy (GTDB): domain Bacteria; phylum Myxococcota; class JADLHZ01; order JADLHZ01; family JADLHZ01; genus JADLHZ01. Next base: position 303,497 of record JADLHZ010000044.1, read on the forward strand.
GATCCTGCAGACGTCATCGCCGCGATCAACGAAGGCGAAGTGTTCCGCTTCGTCACGAAGCCGTGGAACGTCAGCGACCTCATGCTCGCGCTGCGCGGCGCCATCGAGCGCACGGAGCTCCAGCGCGAGAACCGGCGCCTGGTGAACGCCCTGAACCGTCAGATCAGCGCGATCACCTTGGTGAGCGGGGTCGGCCGCGACGTCGGCGTCACCGGCACGTCCTTCGACGTCTTCGCCCACTTGCTCAAGCGCCTACCCGGCGTCATCGACTTCGAGCTCGGCGCGGCGCTGCTCGAAGACGCGCCGGCCGACTCCGCGCAGAAGCCGCGACGCTTCTTGCACATCGAGTGCGCGCTCGGCGCCGACGAACGATCGTTGGTCCGCGCCCGTGATCGCACGCTCGAGCTCTTCGCCGAAGCGACGGCGCGCGGCACGCTCGACGAAGCCGAGCTCGTGGTGCGCGTCTCGGGATCGCAAGGACCGCAGCCCTCGGGCCTGTCGGACGCCGCCAAGGTCCACGAAGTCTACGTGCCGGTCAGCGCCCACGGGGGCCAGATGGGCTTGCTCGTGCTCTATCGCGCGCAGGGCAAGCCGTACGGCAAAGACGACGCGCGCCTGCTCGACGTGCTCGCGAGCGAGACCAGCGTGCTCCTCCAGCACCAGCAAGAAGTCGTCGAAGAGGAGCGCCGCCATTTCAACACGCTGATGTCGTCACTGGCTGACGGCGTCGTCGTCGCGCGCCTCGACGGATCGATCACCACGATGAACGCCGCCGCCCGTGGCATGCTCGGGCTCTTTCCGGATCAGCCGATCGACGCGCAGGCGGTTTGGCCGCTCCTCGGCACGACTCCGCGCGAGGCGCTCGAGTCGTTCGAGACGCGCGGGCCGGCGCCGGTGAGCTTCCAAGCCGAGGTGCTCGGCCGGCCGATCGCGTCGGTGGCGTCGCCGGTGTTCGACACGAAGCGGCGCCTGCACCAAGTCGTCTACACCTTGCGCGACACCTCCGAAGAGCGCGACGTCGAGCGCGCGAAGGACGAGCTCATCGCCACGATGTCCCACGAGCTGCGCACGCCCCTCTCGGCGATGCGCGCCTCGCTCGACTTCGCGATCGATCTGCACGGCAACGATCTGCCGCCAGACGCCCGGCGCTACATTACGACCGCGCGGGACTCGAGCGAGCGGCTGCGCGCGCTGCTCGACGACGTGCTCGATCTCGCCAAGCAGAAGGCCGGAGAGCTGGCGGTGCGCCGCGCGACGATCGATGTCGCGCCGATCCTCGATCGGGTCGCCGAGGCGCTCCGCGCGCAAGCCGAGAAGAACGGCGTCAAGATCGTGCTCGAGCAACAGACGCGCGGGCTCGGAGCGCATGGCGATGAAGTGCGTATCGGCCAAGTGGTGACGAACTTGGTGTCGAACGCGATCAAATTCGCCAAGGTCGGAACGAACATCCGCGTCTCGGCGAACCTCGTCTCGACGACGCCGAGCTTCCTGATGGTCAGCGTGTGGAACGACGGCCCGGTCATCCCAAAGCACGAGCACGCGCGGATCTTCCGCCGCTTCGAGCAGGGATCGACCGCGGCGCTCACCAAGCACCGTGGCTCCGGGCTCGGGCTGTCGATCTCGGCGTCGCTCATCGAGGCGCACGATGGCGTGATGTGGCTCCACAGCAAAGAGGGCGAGGGCACGACGTTCAGCTTCGCGATACCGTGCGAGCGGTTGACGCCGAACGTGCGCCCGGTGTGGCGTGAGTCGGTCCCCGCGGTCGCCGGGATGCGCGTCTTGGTGATCGACGACGATCCGTCGCTGCGCGAGTTCTTACGCGGATGCTTGGCCAAGCACGACGTCGAGGTCGAGCTCGCGAGCGACGGCGACGGCGCGCTCTCGCTGGCGCGGCGCATTCCCTTCGACGTCATCCTGACCGACGTGCGCATGGGCGACGTCGACGGCTTGGTCCTCACCGAGACGCTGCGCCACGATCCGGTGACACGGCACGTGCCGGTCATCGTGTTCAGCGTCATGGAGCAAGCAGACGCGGCGCGGCGCGCGGGCGCGGCCGTGTTCTTGCCGAAGCCGCTCGAGCTCTCGGTGCTCGTCGACAAGCTGCAGAAGCTGAAGGAAGAGCGCAGCCGCGGCCAAGCGCCGGTCGTGCTCATTGCCGACAGCGATCCCGCGGCGCGCAGGGTGATGGCGCAGGTGCTCGCGAACCTCGGCTCGCGCATCGTCGAGGCGAACGATTTTGGCGCCGTCGTCAACACGCTGGAGACGCAGAAGGTCGACGTGCTCTTGCTCTCCACCGTGCTGCCGGACGGTGACGCGATCACCGCCTTCGAGGCCTACAAGCACGGCCATCACACCGCCGACGTCATCACGCTCTTCCTCTCGGACAGCAGCGACACGGCGCTCAAGGTCCGCGCGTTTCGCGCTGGCGGCGACGAGTTCCTGCAAAAACCGATCGACGCTCTCGAGCTCGGCGCCCGCGTGGACAGTGCGCTTCGCCGCCGTGATCGCGAGGTGGCCTCGAGCCCGACGACGCGCCTGCCGGGCAGCGCCGCCATCGAGCGCGAGGTGCAGGCGCGCATCCAAGCGAACGAGCGCTTCGTGCTCTGCTACTTCGACATCGATCACTTGAAGGCGTTCAACGACGTCTACGGCTACGCCAAGACCGACGGCGTCATCCAACAGACCGGCGACATCCTGCGCGAGTCTGCGTTGCGCGCCGGCGGCCCGAAGGACTTCGTCGGCCACATCGCTGGCGACGACTTCGTGTGCATCTTCAGCGAAGAGAACGCCGAGAAGATCTGCGAGCAGGTGATGGACGCGTTCGATCGCATCATCCCGCTCTACTACGACTCGGTCGATCGCAAGCGCGGCTACATCGAGGCAGAAGATCGCTACGGCGCGCAGCGGCGCTTTCCGATCATGAGCATCTCGGTTGCCGCGATCGCCGGCGCGCCCGGCACGACCTACGCCTCGCTCGCCACGAACGCCGCGGACATCAAGCGCCGCGCGAAGGCGATCGAGGGATCGGCGTTCGTGCTGAGCAAAGACGGCAAGCTCCAAGAGCGACAGGCCCGCCACAAGGCGCCATAAAAGGGGCGCCGTGAAGCTCTTTCCGAAGCTCGCGCTGGTGACGCTCTTCGTAGCGCTCCTCCCGCTGAGCATCGTCGGCTTCTCGCTGATCCGGCTGGAACGCGACGCCATCTCCGGCCTCTTGGAAGCCCGCCATATCGCGCTCGCGAACCTGTGCGCCGAGCGGCTGTCGCGCGCGCTCGAAGAGACCTGGACGCGCTTGTCTGCGACGCTGCGCTTGGTCGACGCCGGCGCGTTGTCGCGAGAGGAGGCGCTCGGCCTCATGCGGGCGCTCTATGGCCAGTCGGATGACGTCGTCTCGGTGCAGTGGGTCGACGGCGCAGGTGCGCATCGGCATCCGCGCGTTGCGCTCGAAGGCGCCGCCGACGGTCGCGTCGCGGTGACGAAGGAAGATTCCGCAGCGCTCGACGCCTTCTTGCCCTCGCTCGCGAAGCTCGAGGTCCCGGAAGGTGAGCTCGTGATGAGTGAGCCGCTCGTGTTCCTCGGCCGCGCGACGCCGAGCGTGCTCCTCGTGTTCGCGGCGACGGCGAAGAGTCAGGAGCGCGTCATCGTCGAAGTGAGCCTGCGCGGCGCCGAGCGTGCGTTCTCTGCGGCGCCACGGAGCGACGGGCGCGCGAGCGGCTTTGCGCTCCTCGCTCGCGACGGGCGCGTGCTCGTGCGATCGAAGGGCGATGCGGCGCTGGCGCAGCTTCCGGCGCGGGTCGACCTCGGGCGTGTGCCGGTGCAAACGTCGTTTCGCGTGTTGCTCGGCGAGGGTCGCGCATTGGCCGCGATGGCTCCCGTGGGCGACACCGGGCTCACCGTGCTCGTCTTCGACGCCGAGGCGAGCGTCTTCGCCGTCGCGCAGCAGATGCAGGCGCGCACGCTCCAAGGCCTCGCGGCAGCGGCGGCGCTCAGCGTGCTCGTTGGCTTCTTCCTCTCACGCTCGTTGCGGCGCCGGCTCGCCCACTACGACGCAGCGGCAAAGAGTCTCGGCGCCGGCAAGCTCGCGACGCGCGTCAGCATCGACACGGCCGATGAGCTCAGCGTGCTCGGCACGACGCTGAACTCAATGGCCGCCGATCTCGAAGCGAGCCGCGCCGAGATCGAAGCGTGGAACAAGGAGCTGCAAGCGCGGGTCGAAGCGCGGACCGCCGAGTTGAAGGCGGCGCAAGCGCGGTTGATCCAAGCGGCGCGCCTCACCGCGGTCGGCCAGCTCGGCGCCGGCGTCGCGCACGAGATCGGCAACCCCTTGGCGCGGATCATCGGCTACGCGCAGCTCGTGAAGGCCGACGCGCGCCTCGACAAAGATACGGTCGACTCGCTCGACAAGATCGAGATCGCGGCCAAGCGCGTCGACGACATCACGAAGGGCCTCCTGCGCTTCTCGCAGACCCAGGCGTTGCCTGCGGAGCCGAACGTGTCTCTTTCGGTCGTCGCCAAGGAAGCGGCCGAGCTCGTCCGCACGCGCGTCGAGGCGGAAGGAGTGCGCCTGACGATCGACGTCGATCCGGCGCTCACCTTGACCTGTCAGCCGTCGCAGCTCGTGCAGGCGCTCTTTCAGCTCTTGGACAACGCGCGCAAGGCGACGAAGAAGGACGGCAGCATCGCGATCGAAGCGAAGAAGCCGAACGGCCGCGTCATCCTCGGCGTGCGTGACACCGGCGTCGGCATCGCGAAGGAAGACCAGGACAAGCTCTTCGATCCCTTCTTTACGACGAAGCAGGATTGGCAGAGCCCTGGCCTCGGGCTCTCGCTCGTCTACCGCATCGCCGAAGCGCACGGCGCCGACACCTTGGTCGAGAGCGAGCCCGGCCACGGCGCATTCGTTGCCATCGTTTTCCCGCCGTAGGTACAATGCGCAGATGTCCGGCCGCGGCAGCATCATCGCTTGGTCTTTGGCGCTCGCTGCCGTGATCGCGGGCGTGTATTGGCTCACGCTCGGGCGCCGCGAGACGGACGCGATCGTGATCGATGCGCAACCGTCGTCAGCGACGCAACCCGCGAGCACGCCCACAGCTTTGACCCTGACGAAAGTGGATGGCGCGCTGAGGGTGAAGGCGCCGGCCGGCACCGAGCGCGAGCTGAAGGTGGGCGACGCCGTCAGCGTGAGCGACGAAGTGCTGTCGGGCGCCGGCACGAGCGCCGAGCTCAGCCTCGACGGCGCCAGCATCGCGATCGGCGCCGAGACGCAAGTGCAGTTTCGCGGCGAGAGCGGGGACGCGCTGCAGTTCTTCATCACCGGCGGCAACGTGCAGGCGAGCTCGAGCGGGCGGGCGTTGGAGTTTCTCGCAGCCGGGACGAGCGGCCGAGTGCGCGTGCAAAACGCCGCTGCGCGCTTGTTGTCGGACGGTTCGCGCGGGCTCGTGGCGTACTCCGAGCGCGGGCAAGTCTACGTGACGAACGCTGGCCAAACCATCGCGCTCGACGCCGGCCAAGCGACGCGCCTCATCGCCGAGAAGGCGCCGGCGAAGTCATGGAAGATCCCGGCGTCGATGCTGCTCAAGGTCTCGTGGCCGAAGGAGAGCGAGCTCGCCGTCCGCAAGCTGAAGCTCGGCGGCAACGTGAGCCCCGGCGCGCTCGTGCGGGTGCAGAGCGGCGGCGGCACGACGCGGGCGCTGGCGTCGGAGCACGGCGACTTCGTCATCGAGCTGCGTCTCGACGAAGGCGCGAACGAAGTCGTCGTGCAGAGCGACGACGCGCGCGGCAAGCACGAGCTCGTCAAGCACCGCATCAAGGTCGATACGACGCCCGCGGACGTCGGCGTCGAAACGAGCCCCGAGATGTGGAAGAAGAAGTGAGGTCGTCAGCGCTCAGCTTTCGGCTTTCAGTAATATCGTAAGCGGACGCCTCACAACTTCTTTGGCGAAAAACGACGCTCCCTGTCACCCTTCTCGACAAGGTGGTGGTGCATGCGGCGGGCGTCAGTGGGTCGCGCTAGCCTTGCCTCGACTCTTCTGCTGCTCGTCGCAGCGGAAGCCGGCGCCGTGCAGATCACGGCGACCGAGCGCCTGACGAGCCATCCAGCCGACCAATATAATCCCGTGATCTCCGGCGACGTCGTCGTCTACACCGATACGCGCGCAGGCAACGCCGACATCTATCTCTACAGCCTCGCGACGCACCAAGAGCTCAACATCACGAACGATCCGGCGAATCAGCTGTTGAACGACGTCTACGGCGACTTCATCGTGTACTCGGACTTCCGCACCGGCGTGGCGCAGGTTTGGGCGTACTACATCCCGAGCGGGACCCAATGTAGAATTACCTATACATCGCGCGCTTCACTCTCGCCTTCGGTCGGCGGCGAGATGCTCGTGTTCCAGGATCAGAACGGCACCGACTCGGACATCGCCGCGTTCGATCTCAGCACCCTCGACACGAACGACATCGCAGCGTCGTGCGACGCGCTCGGCAGCGGTCAGTTGGCGGGTCCGCACACGATCGATCTCGGCCCTGGCCGCCAGCTCTCGCCGAAAACGTCGGGGGATTGGGTCGTCTACCAAGGTGTCAACGCCGAGAACCAACCGCGCATCTTCGCGTACAACCGCGAGACGCAGCTCGTGACGGCGATGCCCGAGCGCGGCAAGAACCAGCTCCTCCCCGACATCGATGGCACCCGCGTGGTCTACGTCGAGGACGACGGCACCAACCGCGACATCGCCTTCTTCGATCTCGGCACCAGCACCTTCATTCAGGTGACCGGCGACGCGTATCGCCAGAACTTCCCTTCCATCTCGGGCAACTTCATCGCCTTCGAAGACTCGCGGGCCGGCAACCTGGACATCTATCTCTACGACATCTCCACCGGCCTGCTGACGGCGCTGACGAACGATCCGGCGAACCAGTACTTGAACAGCATCGACGGCGAGCGCGTCGTCTTCACTGACGCGAGCGCCGGCAATCTCGACGTCGTCATGGTCACCTTCGACGCCGATCCGGTGCCGGTGCCCGAGCCGTGCGAGCGCGAAGGGCAGGGCACTGAGATCGCCGACGTCACGGGGCGCACGGTGTTCGCGCTCGACGACCCGAGCCTCATCACCAGGCGTCAGTTCATCCTGTGGCCGTTCATGCATCACAGCTTCACCGGCGGCTCGTTCACCTACGTGAGCGATCATCACCGCATCGTCTACACGCTCGATCTGCCGAGCGACACGCCGCAGGCGATGGTGACGATCCACGCGCAGCTGAAGCAATCGCAGCTCCCGAGCGTGCTGCTCGCGGCCGGGCTCGAATCACGCACGGGCCTCGTGCTGCGTGCGAACGGCGCTGAGCGGCGCTGGGATGATCCGGCGAACGGTGTGGCAGACGTGACGTTGATCGCGGCCAAATACTACACACCACTCAGCGACTCGGACGCGGAGGTCTCGCTCGGCAGCGCGCGGGCGTTTCGCATCCCTCCGACGATCTCCGTCAGCGCCGGAAACGGCGGCAACCACACGGCGACGCTGACCTACCGCGCCGGCGCGAGCGAAGTGCGCTGCACCTATCGTGGCGGCAGCTCACAAGCCCACCCGCACAACGCCAGCCAGCGCGCGCGCGGGCGAACGTACCATTTCTCTTCGTGCGACAGCGATGATGATGACGGAGACGACGACGACGACGACAACAACGGTCATCACGGCGGCCACGGCCATGGCCACGGTCACCACGACGACGGCCCCGAGGCGGGCGACACGATCAGCGCCGACTACCTGAAGCTGCACGTCGACAGCGGCGACAGCGAGCACGAGGACGGTCGCACCGAGCTCACGATGCGGATCTACGCCGTGAGCTCCGCGGGCGCCGATGCTTGGACCGACGTCGTCATCGCGGCGCCGATTCCGCTCTTCGCCGGCAACAACGAGATCACGCTCGAGGGCCCCGAGTACGGCAAGGCGTACATGAAGTACCGTCGTGTCGACTTCAAGAACGGCGGCACGCTGCGCGCGGTGTCACGTCCCGCGTGCGTTCCGGACAACACGTTGATCCCTGCCTGTCACGACAGCGCGGCCGAAACGCTCTACGGTCCAGTCTCGTTCGTACGCCGCGGCGGCGCCATCGAGACCTTCCCCTATCACTACGAAACCACGGCGACGGCCGCCGCCATCTTGTGTGTCACGAACGGCGACGGCGACGGATCGCAGCGCGTGAGCGCCGCCGTCATCGGCCACAACGGTGAGCCGGTGCTCGGGCCGAGCGCGTTCGGCGCGGAAACGGCAGAGACCGCGGCGCCGCTGATCGCGCAGCTCGTCAACGACGGCACGGTCGAGCTGCGCAGCGCGCCGGGCTCGTATCTCACGCTGAAGATCGTGCGCTTGCCGCCGCCGCCGCCCACGCCGCCATCTCAGCCTGGCCACGGGATTCCGCGCTTGCGCTTGGGCGACTGCTCGGGCGCAGGCGACACACCGCCGCTCTGGCTCGCGATCGTGCTCTTGGTTCCGCTCTTCTCGCGCGCTCGCCGCCGCCGTTGAGACCTCGTCCGCAGCCGCGAGAAAGATGATCGAGGGGACTTTGCCCGATAGGCTCGTGCCATGCGTGCAGTGCGTTCGTTCGTGCGCGTCGCGCTCTCTTTGCTCGTGGCCGGCGCGAGCCTCGGCGCGGCGGAGAAGCGCCCGCAGCCGGCGCGCGCGATCGAGATCGACTTTCCGAGCGAGGTGGAGCTCCCCTTCGCCCGCACCTCACCGCTGAAGCCGCTCTCGCTGAGCGCGTGGTGGGTCGAAGGCGAGGTGCAGGGCAGCGAGGGCCCCGAGCTCTTCGCGTGGGTCAGCTTCGGCCGCGTCGCGGGTTGGCACAGAGAGATCGTGCGTGACTCGGACGGCGTGAAGCGTCCGGTTTACAAAGGCGAGTGGATCCCGCCCGACCCGGCGCATCCGGGCGAGCTGCAGATCGTCGTGTCGACGGCGCATGGGGGCCGCGCCGTCCACAGCGCGCAGGCCGCCGCGATCTCCGCAGAGATCGAGCTTCCGGGGCGCAGCGAGCCGGACGCCGAGGTCGAGATCATGATGCACGGCGAGTCGTTCGGACCGGTGCGCGCCGCGCATGACGGGCGCTTCAAGGTGCTCGTCGTCGTGCCGCCGCACACCGAGACCGCGGTCGCGAAGAGCAAGGACCGCTTGGGCAATGTCAACAAGAAGAGCGTCGACCTCTTCGTGCCGAAGGTGAGCTCGCTCGCCCTCGCATGCCCCTTCGAGCGCGTGATCGCCGGCGCGGCTCCGCTGCCGTTTGCGATCGCGACCGATCTCGGCAAGGCGAAGAAGCCCTTCGCGTCGGCGCGCCAAGGTCGCGTCGTCGAAGACGGCGCGGGAGCGTTTTCGTATGAGCCGCCGCAGCGCTTCACCGGGCCGGTGGATCTCATCGAGGTGAAGAGCGCGCTCGGCGAAGCGCGGTGCGAGGTGTCGCTCGCGCCAGGCCCCGCGGCGAGCGCGTCGGGCGTGCTCGAGCCGCCGTTCATCGTCGCCGACGGCTTCGCGCGCGCGGAGGCTCGCATCATCGTCGTCGATCGCTTCGGCAATCCCACGATCGACGCCAAGGTGGAGCTGCTCGAGGCGGGCGGAATGCCGATCGCACTCACGAAGGGCGAGGGCGCGTTCACGGGGACGTTGATCTCGCGCTTGAACGTGGAGAAGCGCACGCTGATCATCACCGTCGATCAGGGCGGCCGCTCCTTCGTCAGCGGCTTCATCGTGCACCAGATGCCGGATCGCCAAGTCCGCTTGCTGCCGGTGGCCGGGGTCCTTGCCGTGAAGGTGACGCCGAGCGGCGAGGGATCGCTCGATCGCGTGAGCGCCACCGACGCCGACGGCAACGACGTCGAGCTCGCGCTCGAAGGCGAGGGCGTCTTGCGGGTGAAGAACGCCGCGCGGGCGAAGGGCGACGTGCTGTTCACCCACGTGCCGAGCGGGCAGAGCTTGCTCGTGCACGGAGCGGCGAAGTGAAGCGTGCTGCACATGCGATCGCCGCCGTCGCGATCGTTTGTGCGCTGCCGTCGCGGGCGCTCGCGTTCGAAATGAACATCAGCAAGCTGCAAGTCGTCAGCGGTCCGATGACGCTGCAGTATCTGCAGGACCAGCGCTACACCTCGGCGCAGGGCCGCGCGATCGTCGCGACGGTGCAGTCGTCGAGCGGTTGGTTCACTTGGAACGCGAGCGATCGCATCACCGTGCGCCTCGATCCGGCGCTGCAGCCGACGAGCGTGTTCGTGACGGTGATGGGCGAGACACCGTTTTGGATGACCGCTGAGCCTGTCGAAGGGGATGTCGCGTGCAGCCGCGCGGCGTATGGGACTTGCACGCCGCACACGCCGCCGACGAACTCGATCGCCGCAGTTTATGTGGTGCAGAACACCGGGGCGTCCGAGATCGACGTGTTGCCGAACCCAGGCACAGGTATCGCCCCGTTCACCGACATCGTCATCACGATCGAGTTCAAGGTGAACGCCTCGTCTGGCACGACCACGCAGACCGCGGTGGAGATTCACGGCACCGAGTACGGCTACAACGGGACGACCTTGGCGCCGCCGGCCAATCAGACGAAGGCGCTCGATCCGGTGCAGCACACGATCGCGGTGCAGGCGGCGCAGCCTGGCACCTTCGCCATCGCCGCCGCGCCTTTGACCACGGTGCGGCGCGAGCCCGCGACGATCACCTTGTCGGCCACCGATCAGAACGGCGACGCGATCCAAGATCTCTCCGCCGTCGTTGTCACGCTCGACGAACGTCTCGGCACCGCAGGCGGGCCGATGCTCGCGCTCCCCGATCGCGGTACGTTGCTGGCCGGTCCGTCGAACAATACGCGCACGTACACGCCCGGAGCGAACGCGCAGACGCAGCCGATCGTCGCCTTGTTCTCGGCGACGCACGCGAGCATGACGCCGCCCCCGGCAGAGGTGCAGGTGCTGCGCGGAAACATCGGCGCGTTCACGCTGAGTCCGCAGGCCGACACCGTCGCGCCGGGCGACACGCGGACCTTCGTACCCGCGAACGCCAAGAACGACGCGCCGTCGATGGGCAACGAGCTGCTCGCGCCGACCGACGTCGCTTACGCGATCGCGAGTGATGCCGCGGTGATCGGCGCGACGATCGATCCAGCGACCGGCACCGTCACCGCGCGCAGCGACGTCTGGCGCGACAGCGACGAGACGGTCACGATCACCGCGACGGTGAACGGCAAGCAAGCGACAGCGACGCTCGTGATCACGAAGACGGCGATCACGGACTGCACCTTCACCTTGACGCCGGCGACGATCGGGCTCGCCGAGGCGTCCCGGCCGCTGCTGCAAGCGCTCGACGCCAGTGGCCAAGTGCGCGACCTCGACGCCGCCTACACCTGGACGCCCCTCGACGCGCTCGAGCTGCGCGGCGCCGAGCTCTTCGCCAAGCGCGCCGGTCTCGCGGTGGAGGTGACCGCGGCGGCGAGCGTCTGCCCAGGCGGCGGCGCGCGCAAGCAAACGTTGACGGTGCGAACGCCGCAAGCTGGCGAGCTCGAGGGCGTCGCGTTGGAGCCCTCGGAGATCCCGACGCTCGTCGTCGGGGCCGTGCGAACGGTGAGCGCTGTCGGCCTCTACGTCGGCGGCGAGCGCAGACCGATCACGCCGGATCTGTGGACGGCGGGTCCCGGGCTCGAGCTGGTCGACGCCGGTGGCGCGCGCCAAGCGAGCGCAAGCGATCGGCAGATCCGAGCAGTCGCGCCGGGCACGTCGTTCGTCGCGTACAGCTATCGAGGACTCCAAGCGACCGTGCCGGTGCAGATCGACGAAGCGTACCTCTCGCTCGCGTGGAGCTTGCCGAAGCGCGCGTTTCGCCAAGGTGAGCTCGTGGCGGCGAAGCTCATCGTGACGAGCGAGGCGACCGGGCCGCACGCGGGCGTGACGATCGGCGCCGCGATTCCGCGCGGCCTTCGCGCGACTGCGGACCATTGGACGATCGACGTGCCAGCGGGCGGGTTCACGCAGACGCTCGAGGTGCCGATGCTCGCCAGCGCGATGAGCGGCCGCTGGCGCCTCGAGGCGAACGCGCAGGACCCCGAGCGCGACGCCCCGCTGCTCGACACGCCCGCGACCGAGCTCGTCACGATCGTCGCCGATCCGGAATTCTCGGAAGCGCTGCTCGTCGGCCGCGTGTTCGACGACACCAACAAGAACGGCCGCGCCGATGAAGGCGAGCCCGGCATCGCAGGCGTCACGATCGGCCTCACCTCTGGTATTTTCGTGACGACCGACAAGAACGGCAACTACCACGTGCCTGCGCTGATCCCGGAGTCGTGCGTCGCCAAGATTGACGTGAACACGCTGCCGCACCACGCGCCCTTGACGACGAAGGAGCGGGTGCCGCTGGTGCTCACGCCGGGCATGATCTTCCGCGCCGACTTCGGCGTCGATCTCAGCGAGCCACGGCCGCCGTCGCTCGCGCAAGATCGCACGAAGGCGCCGCGCCTCGTCACCAAGGACGGCGTGCGTGAGTACGTGCTGCCGGTCGTGTTCAGCGACGGCGAGCGCCAGGAGAAGCGGCTGGTCCGCGTGCCGCTCGCCGACGTGCGCAACGAGGTCACGGTGCAAGCGAGCAGCGACAACGGCACCGCCGGCCACTACCAGGTCGTCGTGCGTCGCTACGTCTCAGGCGCGAGCGAAGCGTTCGTCGTCGATCCGCCGTTGCTCGTGCGGACGGAATACCCGCCGCCGCCCGAGAGCACGCACTTCCTCGTCGCGCTCGGCGAAGGCATCATCGGCTTCGAGCCGCGCGAGAACGTGGCGCAGGGTCTGAAGGAGTACAACGTCGACGGCCGCCTCGCGTTCGCCTACCGCGGTCGCATCAAAGGCAAGGTGCTCGTCGACGCCGGCGCCGACACGACGATCCGCGACGTGCCGAATTTCTTCCAGCGCGACGTGCGCCGCGTGTTTCGCAACCTGGATCCAGAGGCGTACTATCCGGTCTACGGCGATAGCTCGCAGCTCGTCGACGAGCGCGAGAGCGGCCAAAAGCTCTACGTGCGCGTCGAGGCCGGGCCGGTGATGGCAAAGTACGGCGCGTTCAGGAGCGGCCTCTCGCAGAATCAATTCGGCCGCTACGATCGCGCGATGGTCGGCGTCGCAGGGCGCTTCCTTGTCGACCGGCAAAGTGACGCGCACAAGATCTTCGTGTTCTACGCGAAGCCCGAGTCGCAGCGCGTGCACGACGAGCTCTACGTCACCGGATCGAGCCTTTACTATCTGTCGCAGCAGAGCGTCGTCGAAGGCTCGGAGCAGATCTGGCTCGAGACGCGCCAGCAGCGCACGGGTCTGCAACGCGAGCGCCGTCTGCTCGTCCCTGGCACGGACTATCAAATCGATTACATCGCCGGCCGCGTGCTGCTCGAGAGCACGCTGTCGCCGGCGGCGCCGAGCACGAGCGTCCTGCGCCAAGGCACGGGCGACGGCGACGAGCGCTGGTTGCAGGTCGACTACGAAGTGAGCGCGAACCTCGCGTCGGCGCAGGCGCACGTCGTCGGTGGGCGGGTGAGCGAGCGGCCAGTCCAGGGCGTCGAGCTCGGCGTGACGGGCGTCGCCGAGCTGCGCGCGGGCAACGATCGTTATTGGCTCGTCGGCGGCGACGTCACGCTCAACGTGTGGAAGCCGCTGACGCTGCACGCCGAGTACGCGCACTCCGAAGGTGCGCTGCAGGCGCGCGCTTTGTCGTACGACGGGGGCCTTGCGTTCACTGCGTTGCCGAACAGCGGCGAGCCTTACGGCGAACCGAAGGGTGACGCGTTCCTTGCGCGCGTCGGCTTCGACTACGCCGGTTGGAAGGCGGAAGCGTACGGCAAGTATCGCTCGCTTGGCTTCAACGACACGACGAGCGCGGCCGGCGAGCGCGCCTCGCAATTTGGCGGCACGGCGCGCACGCCCGATTTTCACGGCTTCTCTGCGGCGCTGTCGATCGACGATCTGCGGCGCGAGGCCACGTTCTCTACGCTTGGAATCACGGCGCTGCCTGCCGGAGGCGTGCGCCTGGGACGGCAAGCGAGCGAGCTCGAGCTGCAGCAGAACATCGGCCCCGTGACCCTGCTCGCCGCCGCCCGCTACGCGCAGGTCGCGCCGGGCTTCGGTGCCGGCAAAGAGGTGGTCATCGGCGGCGGCCTCGTGTGGCGCATCATCCCGCGGCTCGCGATCGGCGTGATGCATCAGCAGCCCGTTTACCGCGTTGGCGATCGCGTCTTCGATACGCTCGTGCGCGACACGCAGCTCCTTGCACGCTTCGTCATCTGGCGCGGCATCGAAGGCGAGGCGGCGATCGGCTACGGCGAGCGGGGCATCAACGGGCGCGCGACCGCGATCGTGCCGCTCTCGCAGGACACGAAGCTGACGGCCGGCATGATCTACGGCGGCGCGACGGTGAGCGAGGGCCTCAGTGTGGGCCTGCGCCGGCGCACCGCCGAAGGCACGCTGATGTACGTCGACAATCAATTTCAGCGCACGAACCTGCTCGGCGGCGCGCAAATCAACGCACAGAACAGTCAGCAGCAGCCGTCGATCGAAACACATACGGGCGGCGTCGAGACGCGGCTCTTCGGCGCGCACATGCTGAGCGTGGCCGGCGAGGCCGGCAAGCGCAACCCGGGCGGCGGCTTCGACGCGCTCGTCGAACGCTACGGCGCCGGCGTTGGTCACGCTTACCTCGGTGAACGGTTGACGATTCGCTCGCGGCTCGAGGCGCGCTTCGACGCCGTGACGGCCGCGAGCCCGACATCTGCCGACTCGATCCGCGCCGCGCCGAATCAACGCACGCTCGCCGGCTTCGTGCGCGCCGACATTCGCGCGACGGACACGTTGTCGATTGCGGCCTGGTTCAAGGGCAACGCGTCGGTCGCTTTGACCGCCGGTGATCCACCGCTCGCCGAGATGGCGGAGGCCGCCGCGGGCTTCGCCTATCGTCCTGACGCGGCGTTGAAGCCCACGCTCTTCGGCCGCTACGCGTTCACGCACGATCGCCTGCCGCGCGCCCAGAACCCGGCGAACGCCGTCACCGACGCGCACATCGCGTCGCTCGCCTTCACCTTCGATCCGTGGCGCTACATCGGGCTCTACGGCAAGGTCGCCGGCAAGATCGGTACGCTGCGCGTCGCTGGCAACGATCCCATGGATCTCGCGAGCGTGCTGGCGATCCCACGCGTGAACGGCCACGTCACCAGCTTCCTCGACGTCTCGGTCGAGTACCGCATGTGCTACGACAAATACGCGGGCCCGAAGCACGGCGTGCTCGGCGAAGTGAGCGTGCTCGTCGGCGACTACGTTCGGCTCGGCGGCGGCTACAACCACTCGGACATCGGCGAGAACAGCGTCGACTGCAACGCGCAGGGCATCCGAGGGTTTTTCATTCGCGCGCAAGCGATGTACTAGACGAAGGCGTGCTGTCCGCGCTGCTCAAACCGTACCTCGCGCTCGATCGCCGAGTGTATGCGCTCGCCGTCGCCCGCGCGATCAACGTCATGGGCTTCTCCGTGGCGATGCCGTTCATGGCGATCTACCTCGTCGAGCAGCGCGGCCAACCGGCGAGCGTTTACGGCGCGATCTTCTTCGCCGCCGGGATCATCGCAGCGCTGAGCCAAGCCGAAGCTGGCGATGCCGCCGATCGCCTAGGTCGCCGCCGCGTGATGGTGCGTGCGCTCGCCCTGCGCGCCGTGAACATGGTCGCGTTGGGCGCAGCGGTTTATTGGCACGGCCCGCTGTGGCTGCTCGCAGGGCTCATCTTGATGAACGGCCTCTTGCGCGCGCGCATGGAGCCGGCCGCGGCGGCCGCGATCTCGGATCTGACGACGCCTGAGGATCGCATCGCGGCGTATGGCCTCTTGCGCATGGGCGTGAACGTCGGCTGGGCGCTCGGCCCCGCGCTCGGCGGCATCTTTGTCGGCACCTCGTACGCGCTCGCCTTCGCCGTGTCGGCACCGCTCTTGCTCGTCGCTGCCTACGCCGCGGGGCGCGTAGAGGATGCGCCACGAGCGGTCCAAAGCGCGGCCAAGGACTCGCTGTCCGTCGCGTCGCTGCGGCAGACGGTGCGAGACTACCCGGCGTTTGCCGTCTTCGTTTGCATCGTGTTCTTCGCGTCGTTGTTCACGACGCAGATGTTCGCGACGATGTCGGTCTACGCGCGCGTCACGCTCGGGCTCGATACTGGTCACATCGGTCTCTTGTACACGGTGAACGGGCTGCTCGTCGTCGCGCTGCAGCTCCCGGCCGTCGCGCTCATCCGCCGCTTCGGATCGCGGGTGACGCTGCTCGGCGGCCCGCTCGTCTTTGCGCTCGGGTACTTGGGCTACGGCTACGTGCACACCTTCGCCGGGATGGCGTCGTGCGTGGCGCTGTTGACGCTCGGTGAGGTGCTCTTCGCGCCGGCGCAGAACGACATGGCAGCTGATCTCGGCGATCCCAAGCGCCTCGGCCGCGCCTTCGGCCTCTTCGGCTTCATGTCTTCGCTCGGGGTGTCGTTCGGTCCGTTGCTCGGCGGCGCGCTCTTCGACGCGTTTCACACCGCGCCGCGGGTCCTTTGGGCGATCATCGCGGGTGGAATGGCGTCGGTCGCGTTGCTCTTCGGCGTGTTCCTCCGGCGCGCGCCGCTCAAATCACGCCCTTGAACGTGAAAGCGAGCGCGAGCTGCGGCAACCCCGCCGAGCTGACCTGCCCGGCGCGATAGCGGTGGCGCATGTACCACTGAACGATCAGGACGAGCGTCGGCGCGTTGACGGCGGCGCGCTCGCCGCGATCGAAGAAGGTGTAAGCGATGAAGGGGCCAAGCCGGTGCGTCGGCGAGTTCAGCACTGGCTGTGGCGTCTCCCCCGGCTCGTAGTGCTCGGCGCCGAAGAATGAATGCGTCATCGTGTAGCGCACGCCGGCGGCGAGGCCGAAATTCGTGACGTAGAGGAGGTCGGTGTCCTTGGTGAGCACCCAGCCGTGGTTCGGCGACATGACGTCGAGGATCGAGTCGTACCAAACGCGATCGCCGGCGCGCAGGCGCATCGTGTAGTAGAACGCGCGCAGGTTCGAGCGCACCGCGATCGGACCCACCTTCAGCTGCAAGAGTGCCGCGAGGGTGAAGACGCCGCCGATCCCGGCGTAGTTTTGCCGCGCGTCCTTCAATGCGCGCAGATCGCGGTCGGACGTCCCGTACGTCGGCGAAGGATACGACTGCAGATACTCGAAGCTGCCGAAGTGCGCGAAGAGCTCGTACGAGGTCGAGAGCTGCAGAATGCTCAGCGGCTGCACCTCGAGGCCGGCACCGACGCGCATGTTCGCCGGCGACAGCAGCAGCACCGGCCCAAAGCCGATGTAGTTGTCTTTCAGCGCAGCGCTGTCGCTCGCGTACATGCGCATCCGACCGAGCACCGTGCCGCCGAGGAAGAGTCCGAGCGGATTGAGGCGCGCGGCGGCCGTGAGCCGGTAATAACCGTGCAGCTTCCACGGTTCGAGCGCGGGCGGCGGAGCGACCATGCTCTCGGCCGACGTTGGCGCGGACGTTGCGTCGCTTGCAGGCCGCGGGACGTCGACCTCGGGTTGCTGCGAGCCCTGCCCGAAGGCGCTGGCGGCGATGAGAGAAACGGCGAGGAGAGGAACGAGGCCCACGCGCATGAGGGCGATTGTGAACGCAGTGGAGCGAAGCTCCAAGAAAACGTCGTCTTGGGTTCGGGCCGAACGGGTCGCTACTGATTCGCCTTCAGCGCGCGCAGGCGGTAGAGGCGCATGCGCCGTTGCAGAAGGAGGTGCATCGAGGCGGCCATCATGATCATGCAAACGAAGCTCATTCCATCTCCAAACGGTAAACTGTCGCAGCCCTTGGCCTTGCGCGGAGTCCCTTCCAAGTGCGCAAGCGCGTTCAATGCGTTCAGGCGTCCGTAGCCCGAGTGATCGTTCGGCAAGGATCCGTCGAGCGCGGCGTCGATCGTCGCGCTCTCGACGAGGATCTGCTTCGCCGTCGCCGGATCGAGGTCCGGGCTGAGCTCGAGCATCAGCGCGACGGTGCCCGCGACGTGCGGCGCCGACATGCTCGTGCCTTGCATCACCGCGAAGTAGTCATCGAGCGCGAGCGCCGAGGAGATCATCGTCGCTGAAGCCGCGCGCGGGCCCGCGATGAGCTGACCGGGCGCGATGAGATCGGGCTTCTCGCCGGTGACCTCGGGCGCTGCCGTCGGGCCCACGCTCGAGAAGTCGGAGAGGGTGGCCATCTCGACCTTGCTCAGGCGATAGGTGCGGCCGGCCGAAGTCTCCCACTCGTTGCGCGTCACGTAGGAGCCGACCGTGATGACGCCGTTTGTCGTGCCGGGAATCGTGAGCGTCATCTGGGTGTCGCCGGCGAGCAGGCCCGGGATGATGTCGGCGTCGATCGGCGCGCTCGCGAACTGCGCGCTGCCGTAGCGATAGTCGTCGGTCGAGATCCACGCGTCGAAGCGGTTCGCGGTCTTCCAGCCGATGAACCAGCGGTCGTCCAAGTGCTTCTCGGACACCTCGCTGCGATCGAGCGAGAAGAGGTGATGCGTGCGACCTTGCTTGTTCGGAAGCTCCTTCGAGTAGGTGACTCGTGCGCGCGTCTCGCGATCGGCGACGACGTTCATGTCGACGCCGTCGACGAGGTTTTCACGCGCCTTCAGCTTGCCGCTCGCGTCACGCAGCTCGACGAAGAACGTCGGTCCACCGATGCCGTGCTCCCAGATCTCGAGCAGCGTCGCGGTCGGGGCGCCGGCATCTGGCAGGATGAGCTCAGTGCGCTTCTCGTCCTCGCTGACGACGCCGCCCAAGTGGATCGGGGTGGCGCCGTCGTTGCCCGCCGCAGCGACGACGATCTTACCGGGGCCTTGCAAGCGCTCGATCGAACGCTCGAGCTCGCTCTGGCCGTCGTGCGGGCCCAAGTGGCCGCCGATCGAAAGGTTGACGACGATCGGCTTGCCTTCCGCGGTGGCGACGCGGAACATCCACTCGACGGCGCCTGCGACGTCGGTGAAGCGTGTGCTCTTGACGACGACGATCTCTGCCTCGGGCGCGACGCCGGCGTGCGGCTGCATGGCGCCGGCGAGGATGCCGGCAACGTGCGTGCCGTGGCCTTGCGGATCCGAGACCGGGCACTTGCCGCGCGAGATCTCGTCGCGCTCGCACAAGCGGCCGTAGTCGAAGCCCTTCGGGCCCTTGCCGTCGCCGTCTTGATCCCAGACCGCGATCACGCGGTGCTTGCCATTCTGGTCGAGGAATGCCGGGTGCGTCAGATCGATGCCGGTGTCGAGCACACCGACGAGCACGCCTTTGCCGCGGCGATTGGTCTTCAACGTGGTGCCTTCGTGCACTTCGAACGCGCCGATCTCGCGCACGCTGCGATCGAGGAGCGGGCGCAGCGGCGGCGTGAGCTCCATCCGCGCGATGCCGCGTTCGCCGGCGAGCGAGAGCAAGCTCGAGACGCTGCCGCGCGCGACGAGCAAGCTGCCTTCACCGCGCAAGACGACGCCGCGATCGGCGAAGCGGCTGGACAACGCGCGCAACGCGGCGGCGTCGAGCGCAGCAGGATCGATCTCGACGAACACCGTCGCGTCGTCGAAGCGCTGCGCATCGCGCGCCGGCGACGTCGTTTGTGCATCGAAGGCACGCAGGCGCGGACCGAGCACTTGAGCGTCGGCTTGGCCAGCGGCGAGGGTAAGCAGACTGAACAGAAGTAGCCCAGCTCCAGGAAGACCGTGGGCTCGGTCAGCGGGTTGTGGAAGGCGACGAACATCCAACCGCATGTCAAGTAGCCTATCGATTAAGCGCTTGGGTGCAAGAAAAAATCCGATAAATATCAGATACTTACATGAGAATACGATGTGTGCTTAGGGCCGTCGGTTGAGGCGGAAGTAGGGGCCCTGCTAGTGCGGAACCTACAGATGTCGATGGTCGAGCTGCACCGATTGATGCTCCGCGACAAAGCCCGCAACGCCGCGTTTGCGCAGGCGATTTCCCGCCAGGTGCAATCCGGTGACGTCGTCGTCGACCTCGGCGCCGGCACGGGAATGCTGTCGATGATGGCGGCCCGGGCGGGCGCCAAGCGCGTCCATGCGATCGAAGCGGCGGACATCTTTGCGCTCGGAAAAAAGATCACGCGTGCGAACGGCTTCGAGAAGATCATCACTTGGCACCACGCGCCGTCGTACGAGATCGAGCTGCGCGAAAAAGCGACCGTGCTGATCAGCGAGACCTTCGGCTCGCACCCGTTCGAAGAGTGCGCGCACGAGTTCGTTCGCGATGCCCGCGAGCGTCTGGGTGCGAAGAACGCGCGGCGCGTGCCCTCGCGCGTGAGAGTGTTCGTCGCGGCGGCCGAGGCGCCGGCGCTACGCGATGATTGGGATTTGTTTCGTGGGCCGGTCGCGGGCTTCGATTTGTCGCTCTTGCGCGACGCGACGCTGTCGCAAATGTACGCGCACGAGCTGCCCGCCGGTGCGCTCTTGTCGCCGCCCGCGCTGCTCGAGGACGTCGAGCTTGGCGACAAAACATCGTCACGACGCGTGCGCGAGACCAGCGTCAGGATTGCGCGCGCAGGGACGCTGACGCAGATCGTGCAGTGGTTCGAGCTCGATCTTGGCGCCGGAGTGGTGTTGTCGACGGCGCCGGATCAGCCGCCGACGCACTGGCGGCAGCTGCACTTTCCGCTGCGTGAAGCGACGCGCGTGAAGCAAGGCGACGTGGTCCGCGTGAAGATGGCGATCGACACGCGAGTGGATCGGCCGGTCAGTGTGATTTGCGACGTGGAGATCAGAAAAAAATGAACATGAAGTTTGGAAGATAGGAAGGTCAGAGCAGGTTTGGAATTCGTTCCTGTCTTCCTGTCTTCATGTCAATTCCCTAGCGTGCGGAGATCGTCGTGGGCTTCGGCGGCGGCACGCGCAACGGACGGCGCGACACCTCGACGGCCTTCGTCTTCTCGAGCGGCCCGAGATCGGCGAGCGCTTGCGGCGTGACCGCGGTCGCCGTCGCTTTCATTGGCGCGGCGTCCAACGGCTTGCGCGGATAGTTCGAGACGAGCCACTGGATCGGCTCCTTGCGCGGCTCGTCTTCGTTCGTCGTCAGCCAGGCGATGACCGCGTCGTCGAGCTTCTGCACGCCGTATGCATCGCTGTCCGTGAAGTAGTGCGTGCGCAGCACGATGCGGCCGTGGTTGTACGCGCCGGCCATCATCACCGGCCAGCGCCGGCCTTGCTCGGTGACCGCTTCGGCGATGACGGTGAAGCCTTGTGGCACCGCGACGAAGCCGCGCGCCGTGGCTGAATACTGATCGGCGAAGTCTTGGTTCATCAGCTCGGCGTCTTTGACGAGGGGATGAGCGTGCGCCGCGAGCGGGATCTCGAACGCGAGGATCTGCAGTGAGCTCGTCGCCGGCGCCTCGACGGGCGACGCGGCGTAGGCGGCCAGATCGCCCTGCAAGTAGAGGCCGACGCCGGCGCTGACCGCGTCCTTCAACATGTGCTGCTTCTTCGCGAGGCGCGTCATGTCGCTCGCCGAGATGTCGACGTAGAGCATGTCGAACTCCAGGAGATCGACGGCGTCCATCTTCTCGAACTCTTCGGGCGACACAGTGCGCGAGCCCGTGAGCGTCGGCAGGTCCAGCAGCTTTTCGGCCGGGCGCACGTCGTAGAACAAGATGCGAAACGCATGCGCCGGCGTGGTCGAGAGGAGAGCGGCAGCGCAAAGAACGAGGGTGGCCAGGCGGTGTGTGCATGTCGTCATGGGCGGCACACTGTGGCCGAATGTAGGATGAGTCAAAAAAAAGGCAGAGAAAAAACACAGCTCACATCTTCATGTTCATTTTGCCAGCTTTGTTTGGGTCACCCGTTCGCCGTCGACGCTCACGCGGCACCCGACGGGAAGCGCGAGCAGACGCAGCAACGTTGGCCGCGCCGCGAGGAACTCGTACACGCGCAGCGCACCGAACGCCGTCGTCGCGCCAGCGAAGTCCACGGTCCAGCCGCGCTCGTCGCGTTGCAGATCGAGCGCCGTTGCCGCCGCCCAACCGAGCCGCACGTTCAACGTGTCGGCGAAGCGCGGGAACGCGGGCCGCACGCCGCGTGCGTTCGCGAACGCCAACATCTCCCGGTGCACGGCGAGCGTCGTCGTGCAGTCTCGGCGCAACGCGATCACCGGGTTGCCCGCGTAGTTCGGCTCGTGGGCGACGAGGACCCCGTGCTCCTCACGCAGGACGAGGTGCGAAAAGCCAAGCGGGATGATCGCTCCATCCGCGAGTGGCGTTCGGCGATCGGAGAGCAAGGTCATGAACGTCTTGGCCTCGGCGACCGCGCTCGGATCACACCTGAGCACCACGCGCACGCCAGCGAACGCAGCGTCGACAGTCTCGACCGAAGACATCCGCACCGCCCTCGCACACCGCACCCGCCCTGACAACTTGACTTCGACTTCGATTGAACAAAAAGCTCCTGTTCCGTGACCGAACCCAAGCTGCAAAAGACCTCCGCGGCCGGCGAAGAGCGCAAGCTCCTTCACGATCGCATCGCGGCCATGCAGCAAATCGGCCGCAGCCTCAGCTCCACCCTCGACATCGATGAGCTCCTCGACCGGATCATGAAGGCGGTGACGAGCCTCATGAACGCGGGCCGCTCGACGCTCTTTCTCGCCGACCGGGTGAAAAAAGAGATCTGGAGCAAGGTGATTCAGGGCACCGAGGTGAAGGACATCCGCCTCGCGTTCGGCCAGGGCATCGCCGGCTGGGTCGCCGAGAGCAAGAAGCTCGTCCGCATCGACGACGCCTACGCCGATGATCGCTTCGATCCTTCCGTCGACAAGCGCAGCGGCTTTCGCACGCACTCCATTCTTTGCGCGCCGATCTTCGACTCGCGCCGGCACTTGCTCGGCGTGATTCAGGTGCTGAACAAGATCGGCGGGCCCTTCGACGGCTCCGACGAGGAGATGCTCTCGGCGCTCTCGTCCCAGATCGCCATCGCGCTCGAGAACAGCAACCTCTATCGCTTGCTCGAGAAGAAGGCGCAGGCCTTGGAGCGTGCCAAGCAGGAGGCCGAGCAGTCGAACCGCGAGCTCGACCTCTTGTACCAAATCGAGCGCGAGCTCACCAAAGAGGGCCACGTCGACCAGGTGCTCGACAAGCTGATCGCGTTGGCGATGGACGCGATGCACGCCGAGGCCGGCAGCGTGCTCCTCGTCGACGAGTCGAAGGGCGATCTCTATTTCAAGACCGCGCTCGGCGAGAAGGGCGAGGACGTCAAGAAGCTGCGCCTGAAGGCCGGCGAAGGCATCGTCGGCCATGTCGCGCAGACCGGCGAGGCGGCGCTCGTCCACGATCCGAAGCGCGACAAGCGGCACCACCGCGCGCTCGCGAAGAAGCTGAAATTTTCGGCGCACGCGATCGCCTGCGCGCCGCTCATCGCCGACGGCGAAGTGATCGGCGCGCTCGAGCTCTTGAACAAGTACGAGCTCGTCAAGAAGAAGGAGAGGAAGCCTCTCAACTTCAATGACGATGACTTGAAGCTCTTGACCCTGCTCGCCGCGCAGGCCGCGCGCATCATCACCGACGCCAAGCGCCGGGCGGCGGCGGCGCAAGAGGAGCGCCTGCAAACCATCGGGCAAGCGCTCTCCGGCGTGATCCACGACTTTCGCAGCCCGATGACCGTGATCGCTGGCTACACCGAGCTCATCGCGCGCGAGGACGACCACGAGCGCAGAGCGTCGATGGCGCAAGCCGTCTCGAGCCAAGTCGAGCACATGAACGCGATGGTCGGTGAGCTGCTCGCGTTCTCGCGCGGCGAGACGGCGATCTACAAGCGCAAGGTGTACCTGAACAAGTTCGCGCAGGAAATTGAAGCGCTGTTCTCCGTCGACACGACGCAGAGCAAGGCCGAGCTCAGCGTGCTTTGCTTCTGCAACGAAGTGGCGCATTTTGATCCCGTGAAGATCAAGCGCGTGCTCACGAACCTCGTGCGCAACGCGCTCGAAGCGTGCGAGCCAGGGCAAGGCAAGGTGGCGCTCACCATCGGTGCGCAGGGCCAGGACCTCGTCTTTACCGTCAAAGACAACGGCAAAGGCATCGCGGACGAGATCTCGACGCGCCTCTTCGACTCGTTCGTCACCTCCGGCAAGAAGAACGGCACCGGTCTCGGCCTCACCGTGTGCAAGCGCTTCGTCGAGGATCACGGCGGTCAGATCGGCTACCAGAGCAACAGCACGAGCGGCGGGCGCAGCCGCGGCACCACCTTCACCTTCACGCTCCCGAAGGCTCTGGTGTCATGAACGGCGTCGTCGAGCGCTTTGGCAAGTACGACCTCCTGCGCAAGATCGGTCAAGGCGGCATGGCCGAGATCTTCGCCGCCAAGGATCGCGATGGTCAGGTGCAAGGCGGCGCCGAGATCGTCGTCAAGCGTCTGCACCGAGAGCTCGAGAAGAGCCGCGAGGTCATCGAGCTGTTCACGACCGAGGCCGACGTCACGCTGCTCTTGAACCACCCGGGCCTCATCCGCGTCTACGAGGGCGGCGAGATCGACGGCCGCTACTACATGGCGATGGAGTTCGTGCGCGGCTGGACGCTCGAGGCCTTGATGGAGATCCTCGAGACCGAAGCGAAGCCGTTCGACCTCGACGCCAGCGTGCACATCGTCGCGCAAGTGCTCGAGGTGATGGAGTACGTGCACCAAGCGAAGCTACCGAGCGGCCGGCCGCTCGGGCTCATTCACCGCGACGTGACGCCGTCGAACATCTACGTGACGTACGCGGGCGAGGTGAAGCTCGGCGACTTCGGCGTGGCGAAGCTCGTCGGCGTCGACAGCTGGACGATGGCCGGCAGCATCAAAGGCAAGATCGGCTACCTCGCGCCGGAGCAAGTCGCGGGGCTGCCGATGGAGCAGTCGATCGATCGCTACGCCGCCGCGATCGTGCTCTACGAGATGATCTGCGGCCGCCGTTGCTTCCTCGGCGAGAACGAGCTCGAGATCATGTTGAAGATCCGCGACGCCAAGGTGACGAAGCCGCGCAAGCTCAACGAAGCCATTCCGCGCAAGCTGCAGTCGATCGTCATGAAGGCGCTCGAGCGGAAGCCGAAGTGTCGCTACAAGTCCTCGCGCGAGTTCGCCGACGCGCTCTACGACTATCGCGATCGCTACGGATCGCGCGTGCTCGAGAGCGATCTCTGCGATCTCATGGTGAAGGCGGGGCTGCGCGGGCCGCCGAAGTAAGATGGAGAAGAAGAAGCCCTTCAACGACGCCTTCTCCGAGCTGGCGAAGGTGAAGCAGAAGCTCACGGACGCCGCGGCCGCCAAAGAACGCGAAGCGCAAGCCCGCATCGAAGCGGCGCAGGCGCGCGATCGCCCGCGGACGAAGGAGAGCGACGACGACGCGTTCTTGAAAGCGATGAGCGGCGTCAGGCGCATGGAGCCGGACGGCAAAGGCGAGGTCGTGCGCAAGCCGGCGGCAGAGAAGATCGCGCAGGCTGCGCGCGCTGCCGACGAGGAGGTCGATGCGCTCGTCGATCTCGCGTCGGCGATCGATCCAGAGAGCGCGCTCGAAGCCAACCCCGGCGAGCTCTTTGCGGCGCGCGGGCTCGACGCGCGGATCGTCAAGCGCCTGATGAAGGGCGGCTTCCCGCTCGACGCGCAGGTCGATCTCCACGGCCTTCGCCGCATCGAGGCCGAGCGCAAAGTCGAGTCGTTCATCAAGCAGTCGCGGGCGCAGAAGCTGCGGGCGGTCCTCGTCATCACGGGACGCGGCTTGAACTCCGAGGCCGGCGGACCGGTGCTCAAAGACGCCGTGCACCGCTTGCTGACGAAGGGCGCGCTCGTCCGCTTCGTGCTCGCGGTGGCGCCGGCGATCCCGGAGCACGGCGGCGAAGGCGCTTGCTACGTGCTCTTGAGGCGGCGATGACGGACGTGGTGCCGGGCGCGCCGCCGCCACCGACCTTCGGCGAGCGCCTGGCATCGGCGCTCGCCGTGGCACGCGCGGACGTGCTGGCAGCAGACGCCGTGTTTCAGCGCGGCGATTATCGAGCAGCGCGGGCGGCGTTTCTCGCGCTCGCGTCGGATCCTTCGTTGTCGCCCGACGATCGCTTCGTCGTCGATGCGCGTCTCGTTGCGCTGCGGCCAGATCGCGTCGCGCGCGCGTTCGGCATCATCACGGGCGTGGTGGTCGTTTTCGTGTATGTTCTTTCCCGGTTCGTGCTGTCTCCCTGAAGGACACGGATGATCTTCCTCGCTGCATGCACATGGCTCGTCGCCGCCGACGCCTCGCCGCTCGATCGCGCGGGCCTCGCCGCCGAGATCGATCGCATCGTCAAGTCGCCTGCGCTCGCCACGGCGAAGGTCGGCGTCTACGTTCAAGACACCGCCACCGGCGAGTCGATCTACGGCAAGAACGAAGACACGTTGATGAGCCCGGCGTCGAACGCGAAGCTCGTGACCACTGCCGCCGCGCTGAGCGTCTTGAAGCCGGACTATCGCTTCGTCACGCGCCTCGAGACCGACGGCGTGCTCGGCAGCGACGGCATCCTGCAAGGCAACGTCTACGTGAAGGGCGGCGGCGATCCCGCGCTCGTCTCGGAGCGCGTCTGGTACATCGCCAACGAGCTCTGGCACATGGGTGTGCGCAGGATCTCGGGCGACCTCGTCGGCGACGACAGCTTCTTCGATCAGGATCGCATGCAGGCCGGCTGGGACGAAGACACGAGCGATCGGGCGTACCAGGCGATGACCAGCGGGCTCAGCGTGAACTTCAACACGATCACCGTGCGCTTGAACCCGGCACCGGCGGAGGGCCGCGCGGGCCGCGTGCTCTTCGATCCGCCGACCGAGTTCGCCAAGCTCGACGCCGCGGTGACGACCACCGGCGGGCGCACGCGCGTGCAAATCGACGTCTCGCCATTGCCGCCGGCGCGCGGCTCGAAGGATCAAGTGGTGGTCAAGGGAAAGATCGGCGCGAGCGACGCCGGCCGCGCCTACTGGCGAAAGGTCGACTATCCGACGGAGTTCGCCGCGCACGTCTTCGCGTCGTTCTTCAAGAGCGCCGGCATCGAGATCGGCGGCAAGGTGCGCACCGGCACCTCGCCGAAGGACGCGAGCGTGCTCTTGAGCGCCGACTCGCCGCGCCTCGCCGAGATCATCAGCGACTTGAACAAGACCTCGAACAACTTCGTCGCCGAGCAGATCTTGAAGACCATGGGCGCCGAACAGCTCGGGGCGCCCGGCACGTGGGAGAAGGGGCTCTCGGTCGTGCGCCAGTACTTGGGCAGCCTCGGCATCCCCGAAGCGAGCTACAAATTGCAAAACGGCTCCGGCCTCGGCGACGTCAATCGGCTGACACCGAAGCAGCTCGTCACCGTGCTGAGTGCCGCGCAAAGAGATCCGGTGATGGGCCCGGAGTACGTCGTCTCGCTCGGCGTGGCGGGATCGTCGGGCACGCTGCGTAATCGCATGGGCAACGGCGTCGGCCAGTATCGCGTGCGGGCGAAGACCGGGTCGCTCTCGGGCGCCTGCACCTTGTCCGGGTATGCCACGACCTTGAGCGGCAAGACGCTCGCGTTCTCGATCTTGGTGAACGGCTACAAGAAGATGGGGGCGGTGCATGACGCGCAGGACGAGATCGCCGAGGCGCTCGTGAGGTTCAAGCCGTAGCGGCTAGTTGCGGCATCTGAATCTGCGCCGCGGGATCCTGGCATTTTCCGTCGACGCAGATGCGCTCGCCTTTACACTCGTTGTCTTTGGTGCACTGGGCGCGCGCGGTCTCGGCGAAGGTGCAGAGCAGGAAAACCATCGTGAAGAATCGCATGCGCTGGCCATACTCCGAGCGGCCGGCGGTGTGCTACACTGTGCCGGAATGACGAACGACGAGCTCCTGGCGCTCGAGCAGCGCGTCAATGAGCTGAAGAAGCTCTACGACAATTACTTCGCCGGCCTCGAGCGGCTCGAGCCGTTGAAGAAGCGGGAAGCGCTCATGCGCGAGCTGCGCGTGCTGACGCAAGAGGGGTCGCAACCGAATACGCAGCTGCAGTTCCGCTTCAACAACCTGCGTTCGCGCTGGGCCACGCTCGAGGCGCACTGGACCCGGCTCGTCAAGCAGCTCGAAGAGGGGAAGCTCAAGCGGCCGACCTTGCGTACGAGCGCGACCGCGGCGGTGGCGAATGCAGCGGTCCCGAATGCAGCGGTCCCGAATGCGGCGGTGGCGGCGGCTCCGGTGGCGGCTGCGCCCGCACCGTCACCCGCGGTCAACGAAGATACCTCGATGCGTGCGCTGTACTCGAAGTACGCCGCGTCGCGCGCGCAGTCGGGCGAGGCCCCCGTCAGCTACGAGTCGATGGTCGCGTCGCTGAAGAAGCAAGTGCCGGCCGTCATCGAACGTTTCAAGTGTAAGTCGGTCGACTTTCGCGTCGCGCAGAAGGACGGCAAGACGATCATCAAGGCGGTGCCGATCTCATGAGAGCCTTCGTTGTCATGCTCCTCCTCGTCGCGCCGCTCTCTGCGAGCGCGGCAAAGAAGAAGCCGAAGCAGCCGCAGAACGTCATCGACATGATCCCAGAGCTTCAGCCGCAAAAGCCGCGCGGAGAAGACGGGCAGCCCTTGCCACCACCCGAGCCGGATCCGCCGCCGGAGAATGCGCCCTACAAAGGTTGCGTCGACGCGCGCGGGATCGCCGTCCTTTGGCGCGAGGCCCCGCAGATTGCGGACTTGGCGCAGGCGCTCTTCGACAAGAGGAGTCGTCCAACGATCGAGTACAACCCGGCGCGCTTCAAGTTCATGAGCGAGATGACGCGCACCTTCTTCTTTGCCCACGAGTGTGCGCACCACGCGCTCGGGCACTTGTACGGCGGCGTGCAGGGCGTCGACAAAGAGCAGCAGGCCGACTGCTGGGCGGTCCTCACGATGAAGGAAGCGGGGACGCTCGGCGACGAAGGACTGCAGCAGATCCAGCAAGAGCTCGGAACGATCGCCCGATCGGATCCGAACCACTCCGCTGGCCTGCGCCGCGCGGCGAATTTGAAGTGGTGCATGACCGAGCCGATCCCGAAGGCACCCGAGAAATTCCGATAACGGCCCAACTGCTTCGTTGCTCTGTCGCTCCGCTGCTCGACGTCGGTTACCGCTCAGTCGCCGCTCCGGCTACCGCTACGCCTGCGCTGCTCGCTCGGTCGCGCCTCGCATTTGGGACCGTTCTCGGAATTTCTCGAAGGATTAGGGACCGACGTCACCGTGTGTACGGATGAAATCGCCCAACGCATCGAGCGCCGGCGTCGTTCGCAGCATCGAATAGCTCGACGTCGGATCGATCAGCGTGAACTCGTTGCTCACGCCGGGCGCTTCGATCGCCCAGGGCAGAAAGCCCCAGTAGCTTCCGCCGTACGCGTTTGCGAGCATTGCGCTCGTCGCCTTCTCTTGCAGTACGATGTCGCGCGTGTGCGAGCCTTGGCCGCCTTCGCCGACGATCACACGGGCGCGCCGCTGCAACGACGTGTAGCTCGCGAGGGCGCCGTGGTCGTCGTACTCGTGATAGTCCAAGTGCGAAAAGCCGAGGCCCGAAAAGCGGCCCGCGCGCACGCTGTCTGCGCCGTGCCAGCCCGAGCCTGCCGACACGAACACGCCCGGCGCCACGTTCTTCACGCCGGCGGCCGCCTCGCTCAAGAAGGAGCGCATGGCTTCCCAGCTCACGCCCGCGCCCCAGTTCCCGGTGTCTCCGGCAACGGCGCCTTCGGGCTCGTTCGCGAGGTCGATGCTCCAGACCCACGGGCTCGCGGTATAGCGCGCGACGAAGGGCAGCATCGCTTGATCGAGGAACGCCTTTCGCGCGGCGAGATCGGCGATGGGCGAAGGGCTCGTACACTCGCTCGTGTGGTGCGCGCCGAGCAGCATGAAGGTGACTTTGACGTCGTACTTCGGCAGGCGCGTGAAGACGAAGTCGTCGAAGTTCTTCCAGAAGGTCGGGTGCACGCCGGTGACGCGCTCGGCGGCGTCCTTCTCGAGGCCTTCGCAGCTCTCGAACACCCAGACCCGCAGCAGGCGAACGCCTAGTCCCTGCATCATCGCCAAGATCGCCTCGACGTGCGCCGGATCGTAGGCGACGCCCCAGGTCGGATGGTGGAACGAAGGTCCAAAGTCGTGGGCGTATTGGCCGTCGAGCCACGCGAGGTTCAAGCCGAGCACGAACTGCGCGACGAGCTCGATCTCATCCAAGTAGAGGACGCCAGCGCCGCTGGCTGAGAGCGTGAACGAGAGCTGCATGCCGCGCGCGTCGGGGGACGCTTCGATGCCGGCCGCGCTCAGCTCGAACGAGGTGGGTCCGAGGCTCCTGTGCGCGATGAGCCCGGTGCCGGCGACGTCTTTGTATGACGGCTGGCCGCCCGCGGTCGGTGTGAGAAAAGAGACACGTGAGGAAAGATCTACATCGGCCTCGAGGCGCGCGAGGAAACGCACGCGCTCGACGTTCGTCACCGAGCGCGGCGGCGAAAACGGCAGCGTCACGCGCACGGTGTCGCCTGCCGATCCGGAGAACGCGACCCGCAGCGTGCCGTGACCCGCGAGCGTGGCGACCATGACGACGCTCGCGCTCGCGTTCGGCGACGTTTGGACGCTCATCGACGCCTCGAAGTCGAAGCGCGCGCGCGGGGTCACCGTGCTCACGAGGATCGGCGCCGCGGTGAGGCTGGCGAAGGTGGCGGTGACGATGGTCGAGCGCGATCCGCCCGCCGCGGGGACGAAGCGGCCAGAAACGACGCTCCCGGCCGCCGGGTCGCGCACAGTCAAGGCAGCCTGCGCGCTCACGTCTTCGTTCGTGCCGTCCTCCCGCGTCGCGACGACCGTCAGCGGCAGCGGCTCGCTCGTCGTCAACACGTGCCGTCCCGCCGGCAGCAGCTTCAGCGCCGTGTACCCCGGCGACGGCACCACCGAATTGGGACCCGGTCCCTTTTCGTTCGAAAGGGGACCGGGGAGACTCTCGGTCGAAAAGGGACCGGGGACGTTTTCGGTCGAAAAGGGACCGGGGAGACTCTCGGTGGCGCGCTCGGCGTCGCGCTCGCGGCTGTTCGGCTCGGGCGGCGCGGCGCAGGCGGCGAAGAGCACGAGGGCGAGGACGAGACGCATCGGGCCTCGGTTATCGGGCGTCGCGCGGCCGCTGTCTTCGGCGCATGCCTTGAATTGCGACGATCCGCCGGCACTTGTCGGTTCGCGCGGCATCGTCTAAGGAGCCGCCCCGATGACCCTGAAATTTCGCGTCGTTGTGGCCGATCCGCCCTGGGCATTCTCCGACAAGCTCCGCATGTCCGATGTGAAGCGCGGCGCCGCGGCCAACTACCGCACGCTGACCGTCGACGACGTGGCCGCGCTGCCGGTCGCCGACTGGTGCTACAAGGACGCGTTGCTCGCGCTCTGGGTGCCGTCGAGCCTGCTCACGGACGGCATGCGCGTCATGGAGTCTTGGGGCTTCGTGCAAAAGCAGATCTACACCTGGGTGAAGCAAACGAAGAGCGGCGGCGTCGCCTTCGGCATGGGCCGCCAGTTTCGTGGGGCCACCGAGCACGCGCTCGTCGGCACGCGCGGCAGCCCGAAGCCGCAGTCGCGCTCGGAGCGCAACGTCGATCACTGGGTCGGCCTGCCGCACAGCAGGAAGCCCGAACAGCTGCAGAACCGCCTGGAGAAGATGTACCCGGACGGCCCGTACCTCGAGCTCTTCGCCCGCCGCGCGCGCGAGGGATGGACGTGCGTCGGCAACCAAGCGCCGGGCTACGAAGGCCTCGACATCCGCGACTGGCACCCCGCGTGGACGCCGGCCGCGAGCGCGCGCTCAGACGATCAAGAGATCGCCGCGCCGATCTGATTGATCGCCAGCGCGACCACGTAGGCGAGCGCCGTCATATAAAGGAAGACGCCGGCGACGAAGCGCCATGATCGCGTCTCGCGGCGGATCGTGGCGAGCGTGCTCATGCACTGGCACGCGAGCATGAAGAACGCGAGCAGCGCGAACCCGGTGCGCGGCGTGTAGATCGGCCGGCCGTCTTTGCGCTTGGCGTTTTGCAGCGCGCTGACCAGCCCGGCCTGCTCCTGGTCTGCGTTCGCGGCGCCGTGAATCACGCCCATCGTCGCGACGAACACTTCGCGCGCGGCGAAGCTGCCGATGAGGCCGATGCCGATGCGCCAATCGAAGCCGAGCGGCTCGATCACGGGCTCGATGGCGTGGCCGACGCGCCCGGCGATCGAGTGCTCGAGGCGTTGGCTCTCGGTCGCGCTCGGCTCGTCCATGCGTGGAAAGTGCAGGAGCAGCCACATCACCACGCTCAGCACGACGATCGTGGTGCCGGCCGTCGTCAGGAACTCGCGCAGGCGCTGCCACACGGTGCGCAGCAGTGTGCGCATCACCGGCATGCGGTAAGGCGGTAGCTCGAGCACGAGCGACGCGGAGTCGCCCGAGAACACCGTGCGGCCGATGAAGCTCGCCGCGAGCAGCGTTGTCACGGCTGACGCGACGTAGAGGCCGAGCAGGATGATCGTACTCACCGGCATGCCGAGCCAGCGCATCGACGCCGGATAGAGCGTGGCGATGACGAGCGTGTAGACCGGCAGCCGCGCCGAGCAGCTCATCAGCGGCAACACCGCCATCGTCAGCAAGCGATCGCGGCGGTGCTCCAGCGTTCGCAGCGACATGATCGCCGGGACCGCGCACGCGTAGCCGCCAAGCATCGGCACGAACGCCTTGCCGTTGAGGCCCGCCAAGCGCATCAGCCGATCGATCATGAACGCGGCGCGCGACAAATAGCCGAACGCTTCGAGAAAGCTCATGAGGAAGAGCAGGAGCGCGATCTGCGGAACGAACATGAGGACCGTGCCGACGCCGACGACGAGGCCGTCGGCGACGAGGTCGGAGAGCCAATGCGCGGGGAGGGCAGAGCGCGCGCTGGCGGCGATCCACGCGAAGAGCGCCTCGATGCCGTCCATCATCGGCTGCGAAAGCGTGAAGAGCAGATTGAACGCGAGCGCGAGCACACAAAGGAGGGCGACGGCGCCCGTGAACGGATGGGTCAGCAGGCGATCGATCCGATCAGTGAACGAGCGCGCCGCACGCTCTGGGGCTCTGACGGCGCGCGCGACGATGCGATCGACGAAGCCGTAGCGTGCGGCAGTGATCGTTGCCGCGAGATCATCGAGCTCGTCCATCGCGAAGTCGCCCGGAAGGGGCCTGCCGCGCGCTGCGGCTTCCGCGAGCCACGTCGCGAACGCGCGGCGGCGCGGGCCGAGATCGCGGCTGAGCTCGCCGGCGACGCGCATCACCAACGGGCCGAGCTCGTGATCGATCGCGCCACCGAAGCTGACTTCACGTGTCGTTGAGCTGGCGATGGCACGCTCGAGAGCGGCGCGCAGATCGCCGAGGCCTTCGTGCTTCGTGGCCACGGTGCGGATCACCTCGACGCCGAGCGCGTCTTGTAGGACGGCGGTGTCGATCTCGATGCCCTGCGCCCGCGCCTCGTCGCTCATGTTGAGCACACAGACGACCGGCACGGAGAGCTCGATGACCGCGAGCGCGAGGTACAAGCTACGCGCAAGAGCCGTCGCGTCGAGCACGACGACGCAAGCATCGCAGCCTCGTTGTGGTGCGTGCGGCGAGAGGGCGCGGCCGAAGAGCTCGTACGCGGCGACGTCTTCGTCGGGAGAGCGACCGACGAGGCCGTAGCAGCCGGGGAGGTCGACGAGCGTCGCCTCCTGCGCCCCGATCGCGATCGCCCGCGCGCTGCGGGTGACGGTGATGCCCGGGTAGTTGCCGGTGGGTCGCGAGGCGCCGGAGAGCGCGTTGAACAAGGTCGACTTGCCGCAGTTCGGGTTGCCGACGAGGCCGATGACGGCGCCGTGGATCGAGCGTGGCGCTGTTGTCCCCTTCGCGATCGCGTAATCAGTCGGGGCCGTCCTGGCATCGTTCGTGATCGCGATCGCTGCCGCGTCGGTGCTCCGCAGGCTCAAGCGGTAGCCACGGAGCTCGACCTCGATCGGATCGCCAAACGGGGCGCGGCGGATGGCCGTGACCAAGGTGCCGGGGACGAAGCCGAGCTCCATGAGCCGTAAGCGCTCTGCCGCCGACCCGCCCCGTCGATGGTCGATTCGCTTCACGCGGCCGCTCGTGCCCGGAGCCAGCGCCGCGAGGGTCTCGGGCCGGCTTCGCCCGATCGTCCGGACCATGGCGGCGCCGTCTTGCATCTGTGAAAATGAATATCATATTCAACAACCCCCCGCAACCACGAAAAGGGACGAAAAGGGACCGGGGAAGGATTGGCGAAAAGGGACCGGGGAAGAATTCGTGAAAAGGGACCGGGGAAGGATTGGCGAAAAGGGACCGGGGAAGAATTCGTGAAAAGGGACCGGGGAGGAATGTTCCCGGGGAGGAATGTTCCCCGGGAGGGATTTCCGGGGAGGGTTGTCGACTGTTGGCGGCGAAAGCGAGTCATTTGGCGCCAAGTGTCACGCGTCGGTCCCGCGCGCGGTAGCGATAACCGACAGCGCACGGGCAGAGGGTGCCCCCACGAACTGCGGCGAACAGCAAATTCGCCGCCTCGAACGTATCGGAGTGACACGATGGCGATTCAATTCCCACTGAACGGACAAGCCCGCCTCTCGCAACAAGACCTCGACGCGTACACGAAAGAGCTCGCCAAGCAGCCGAAGCAGCTCGCCGTCCAGGAGCTGCAGAAGCTCATCGACGCCGGCGAAGCACAGCTCCCTGAAGGCTCCGGCGCGAAGCTGCGCGACATGCAGTGGGCGCTGCAGAACGACGCGTGGGATCCGACGCAGCAAACGAGCGGCGTCAAGCGCCCGGCGCCGGCGGCGGTGAGCGAGATCCGCGTCGAGCGCGAACGTTCGATGGACGGCACCCAGGTCGCGCAACAGCTGCGCCTCGTCGTGCAAGGTCGCGCGGAGCCTGGGACGGCGTACGAGATCGTCAACTTGAGCCGCGGTGGCACGCCACTCGCTTCGGGCGCCGTCGCGGCCGATGGCTCGTTCAACTACGAGGGCTTGTTGCAGCCGTTGTTCTTCAACGAGCAGATCGGCGTGCGCATTAGGAACCAAAGCACCGGCGCGCGCTCCGAAACCATCACGCAGCTGCCGAAGTCGATCGAAGTGCAGGTGAAGGGGCAAGCGCGCGAGTCGGTCGAGCTCAAGATCGCGCAGCGTCAAGAGTCGCCGTTCGTGCAGCAGAGCTTGATTCAATCGACGCAAAAGATCGCGACCGCGGATGCGCCGGCCGGCATCGCGCTCGCGGGTAAAGCGGGCTCCGTCCCGGCGGGCGCCGAGCTGCAAGTGATCCTCGGCGACAAGGTGCAGACCGCGCGCGCGATGCTCGACGGCTCGTTCATCTTCGACGTGAAAGGCATCACGCCCGGCCAGCAAGTCACGCTGAACGTCATCGACGGCGGCCAAGTGACGACGCAGCAGTACAACACGGTCGCGGTGCGCTTCGACACGAGCGGCTTCACGGCGTCGACGCAAGGCGCGCCCTACGATCGCCTGCAGAAGGGCGTGAAGGATCCCGCCGGCCCGTTCCTGCGTTTCGGCGGGGGAAATGTCGATCCCGGCAGCATCGTCACCGTCACGAACTATACGACCGGCGCGAAGTTTCAGGCGGTCGCCGACAAGGATGGCCGCATCGAGCTCGAGATCTCGGGCGTGCACACCGGTGATGCGCTCGGCTTCGAGTGCAAAGACGCTGCTGGCAATCTGTCGCCGAACGCGGTGCAGAACTGGCCGGTCCCTGGCGCCGGCAGTGAGAACGCGCGCTTGAAGCAGCTGCTCTGCGCGCAGAACCTGCTGACCGAGAACGTGGCCGAGCTCTCGACGTTGATTCACAAGATGCCGACGTCGATCCACCGAAAGCTCGTCGAAGACTTCCTCGCCGGTCCTGCCGCGAAAGTCGTGCGCGACGCGGCGGATCTGCAGTCGTTGAAGAAGGCCTTCGCCGAGGCGTACTCCGGCAAGAACGACATCGTCACGAACACCTCGAACCCGGCGCCGAAGGAACCGATCGTCGTCGGCGCGCGCGTGATCAAGCCGCGCATCATGGACCAAGGCAGCCCCGCCGGCCGCGATCCGATCGAAGTCGAAGGCAAGGCCGAGCCGTTCTCGCGCGTCGAGATCCGGAACGCGAGCATGCCGGGCGCGCCGGTCATCGGCACGATCCAGGCCGACAAGAACGGCAACTTCAAGTTCATCTCGCGCGACGAGTCGAAGTTCCTCCACGGCGATCAGCTCTACGTGCGCTCGATCGACCAGGGTGGCGCGCAGAGCACCGACGCGCTGGCGAAGACCTGCGCCTACGAGCTGCAGATCTGGACCGTTCAGCCGCGCGAAGTCCTCGTCGAGCTGCCGCACGCGACCGACACGCGGCCGCCGTTTCTCGACATGAGCAAGACGAAGTCTGAGTCGAAGCCGATCGGACCGAAGGACAAGGAGCAGGTTCACACGATCAACGGCGCGCCTGGCAGCTCGGAGCCGAACGCGATCGTCCGCGTGACGAACCAACGCGGCAAGGTCTTCGAAGCGGCGACGAACAAGGACGGCTCGTTCCAACTGAACGTTGGCGAGATTACACCGGGCGAGACGCTGACGGCGATGGTGATCGACACGAACGGCATCACCACGCAGCAGATGTTCCAAACGCCGGCCTTGCGCTTCGACTCTGGGAAGCTGTTGTCGACATCGAACGGCGTGCCGTTCCAGCGCTTCGACGGCAAGGGCGCGCCCGACAGCGACGGTCCGTTCCTGCGCTTCGCGGCCGAAGGCGCCGTCAATCCGCACGCAAGCGTCAAAGTGACGAACAACTCGACCGGCGAGAGCTTCACCGTCACGGCGAGCGAGTCCGGCGCGCTCGACTTCGAGGCGCGGCGCGTTCACGCCGGTGACTCTTTGTCGTTCGTCGTCACCGATCCGGCGGGAAACGTGGCGCCGAACGCGATCGATAACTACGTCGTCCCCGGGACGCCGCAGTGGACGGCTGACGTGCAAGCGCTCGAGTGCCAGCACAACTTCGCGCCGGAGGACGTGCAGAAGGCGCTGACGATCATGGCGAAGGCGCCGACCGCAGCCAACCGGGCCGCGTTCGAGTCGATGCTGAAGCGGCCGGAGGCGTTCCTCACCAAGGGCGACTTCGAGAAGCTGAAAGAGGCCTTCGTCGGCGCCTACGCCGCGCCGAACAACGTGCGCAACGCCGCCGAGAACCCGGCCCCGAAGCCGCCGATCGTGCTCGACGCCGACATCATCAAGCCGCGCATCATGGACCAGGGCAGCGCCGCCAACCGCGATCCGCTCGAAGTGCGCGGCAAGGCCGAGCCGTACACGACGATCGAGATCCGGAACGCGAGCCAGCCGGGCTACCCGGTGATCGGCAGTGTGCGCACCGACAAGAACGGCAACTTCGCCTTCACCTCGCGCGACGAGTCGAAGTTCCTGCACGGCGATCAGATCATCCTGCGCGCCACGGACCAAGGCGGCGCGTCGAGCGAAGCGACGCTCGCGACCACGTGCGCGTACGAGCTGCGCATTTGGAACAACCCGCCGCGCAGCGAGAAGGTGAAGCTCGAGAAGACGCAGGACACGCGGCCGCCGTTCCTCGATCAGTCGAAGGTGCCGCACAGCCGCGTCGCGATCGAAAAGGACAGCAAGCAGCAGATCTACCGCTTCACCGGCAACGCCGGCGCGAGCGAGCCGTTTGCGATGATCCGCGTGACCAACAAGCGCGGCGAAGCCTACGAGACGCAGGTGAAGAAGGACGGCAGCTTTGCGCTCGACGTCGGCAACTTCGAGCCGGGCGAGACGCTGGCGATGACGATCGTCGACGGCAACGGCCAAACGACGGCGACGCAGTTCGGAACGCAGGCGCTCCGCTTCGACCCGCAGGCGTTCACCAACACGTCGGAAGGCGTGCCGTATACGCGTCCGGCGCAGAGCGGCGCGCAGCAGAAGGACCAAGCCGCCGAGCGGACGGGCCCGTTCCTCCGCTTCGCCCAAGACAAGGCAGTCGATCCGTTCTCGTACGTCGTGGTCAAGAACAACTCGACGGGGCAGATGTTCCGCGCGCAAGCCGACGAGAACGGCCGCCTCGATCTCGAGATCGCCGGCGTGCACGCCGGCGACTCCTTGAGCTTCGCCGTGCAAGATCCGGCTGGCAACAAGGCGCCGCAGACGCTGATCAACTACGTCGTGCCGGCCACGCCGCGCCCGACGCCGCGCCTCGCCGACATCGCGTGCCAGCAGACCGTGCTGCCGCAGCACATCACCGAGGCGATCGCGCTGCTCGACGCGGCGCCGACCGCGGCGAACCGCGCGCTCGTCGAGAATTGGATCAACGGCGAGCACACGTCGTTTCAGCAAGGCGCGTCGAAGGCGGCGATCGGCGAAGCGCTCGAGCGTCTCTACGCCGGTAGGAACGACGTGCGCTCCGACGCGTCGAACCCCGAGCCGAAGGCGCCGATCGTGCTCGACGCGCGCGTCATCAAGCCCGTGGTCATGGATCAAGGCAGCGTCGCTGGCCGCGATCCGCTCGAAGTGTTCGGCGAAGCCGAGCCGTTCACGATGGTGGAGATCAGAAACGCCAGCGTGCCGGGCGCGCCGGTCATCGGCAGCGTTCGCACCGACGAGACCGGAAAGTACAAGTTCGTCTCGCGCGACGAGTCGAAGTTCCTGCACGGCGACCAGCTGCTCGTCCGCGCGGTCGACCAAGGCAACGCCGCGTCGAAGAACACGCTCGCGAAGAGCTGCGCCTACAACCTGCAGATCTGGAACCAGACCGGCCGCCAAGAGCTCGTCCGCCTGCCGGAGCACACCGACACGCGGCCGCCGTTCATCGACATGGGCAAGGTGACGCGCGCGCAGACGATCGCGACGGAGAAGGTGCCGTCCACGTTCACCACGCTCGCGGGCGCCGCGCTCTCGGCCGAGCCGCGATCGGTCGTCCGCGTGATGTCGCCGCAGGGCAAGGTGCTCGGCGAGACGATCGTGGGCGACGACGGCTCGTTCAAGCTCGCTGTGTCGGGCTACGTGCCGGGCGAAACGTTGCAGGTGACGGCGCTCGACGCTGGCGCGCAAGTGACGACGACGAGCTTCGCAACCGAGGCGCTGCGCTTCGACGGCAATGCGCTCACGGCACGGGTCGACGGGCCGCCGTACCAAAAGGTCGCGGCGGGATCGCCGGAGAAGGGCGGACCGTTCTTGCGCTTCACCGCGAAGCAAGTGGCGTTTCCCTTCGCCAAGGTCGAGGTCACGAACCACGCGACTGGCGTCGTCACCGTGATGCGCGCCGACGAGAACGGCAATATCGATCACGAGCTCGCCGGCGTGCATGCGTTCGACTTGCTCACCTTCCGCTGCAAAGACGCCGCCGGCAACGAAGCGCCGAACGCGCTCCGCCAGTGGCAAGTGCCGGCGCAGTCGAAGAACGAGATCGATCCCGAGATCGCAGGCCTCACCTCACAGCGCCCGATCGCCAACGACGTCGTCGAGCTCATTATCGAGCGCATGCGGAAGCAGCCGACGCCACAGCACCGTGAGATCGTCACGCGGCTCATGCACGAGCACCCGAGCTGGTTCATCGACGACAGCCAGAAGGCGCTCGAAGCCGCGGTCAAGGAGATCTACGCGGGTCCGCCGGAGATCGTGCCTGACGCGACGAACCCGGCGCCGCGGCGGCCGATCGTGCTCGGCGCCGAGATCGTGAAGCCACGCGTCATGGACGCCGGCAACGCGCCGCGCGATCCGCTCACCGTCACCGGCAAGGCCGAGCCGCTCTCCACCATCGAGATCTACAACGGCTCGGTGCCGGGGCGTCCGCTCATCGGCACCGTGCGGACGGACGAGAACGGCGTCTTCAACTTTCAATCGACCGACGAGTCGAAGTTCCTGCACGGCGATCAGATCGTCGTCATGTCGAAGGACGCAGGCAACGCCACGAGCAGCCCGACCGTCAGCAGCGCGCGCGCGTTCGAGCTGCGTGTGTGGAACCAACAGAACCGCCGCGAGAAGGTGGCGCTCGAAGGCACCGCGGCCGACACGCGCGATCCGTGGTTGCAGGCCCAGCTCGTCAAGACCGAGCGCGCCGCGGGGACGCAGCAATCAGCCACGAGCTTCGTGCTCGCTGGGCAAAAGGGCTCGACGGAAGTGTTCGCGGAGATCAGCGTGACCGTGGGGTCTCAGACGTTCAAGACCGAAGCCGACGTGGACGGCGCGTGGAAGCTGCCGGTCGAAGCGCTCGAGCTCGGCAAGCCCGTCGAGATCGTCATCGGCGACGCGAACAAGCGGCAGGTGAAGGTGCAATTTACGCCCGCCGTCGCGGCGTAGAGAAGGTCACATCGATCACATGAGCGCGACATGGCGCCGCAGCCGGCGCAGGCGCTCGGTCATGCGTTGGCCCACGATCGGGCTCGACGACGGCGCGCGTAGGTCGCCGAACAAGAAGCGGCGTGTATTGATGTATCGGCGCACGAGCTTCTTCGCCGCGTCGTCGAGGCGCGCGAACTGCAGGCCGAGGTAGAAGTCGTCGCCGCTCCGCATCACGTGAATCACCCGCGCAGAGAGATCGAGCGCCCCCGGGCTGGTCGGCAGCTTGAAGCTGACGCACACGGTGGCGCCTTCGGGGGGCGGGGTGCCTTGCACGATGAGGGCGACGCCGCCTTCAGAAATGTCGGTCGCCTGCGCGAGGATAGCGCGGCCATCGTGAGCGATCGCCACGGGCGTCTCGAGGATTACCCGAGGGAAACGCCTCAGCAGTCTCAAAAGCCCCATGCGACTCCTGCGCGACGCATCTACACGCGTCCTAATTTACAAGCTTACTGAGCTTCTCCAGACTCCGCCACTCTTTGCGCGCTGCGAGGACCGTGTTAGCGGCGTTCGCGCGTGAACATCGAGCTCTTCAACTTCCTCGAAGATTATCGTGAGCAGGTCGTCTCGCTCATGGTCCAGAAGATCCCCAAAGAGATCAAAGCGTACGCCCGGGTGTCGCGCAACGAGCTCAAGGAGACGATGGATCACATGCTCGACGGCTACATCGATCTGCTCGTCACCGGGCAGCCCGAGGCGATCGAGAAGGTGTTTCGTTACGTCGTGCGCATTCGTCACGCGCAGAAGTTCCAGATCTCCGACGTGCTCGCGACGATCCTGATGTTGACGCCGGTGATCCGCCGTCTCCTCGCTGAAGAGTACCGCGACATCCAGGGCGACGACGCGCTGCGAAAGTTCAACGCCGCGCTCGAGCAGATCGAGTCGAACGCCAACCGCGCCGCGTGCCTGTTCACCGACATTTTTCAGGACTACTTGAACAAGCGGATCAAAGAGCACAACGACTACTTGGATCAGGCGCAGAAGAAGTTCGGTATCGATCTGAGCCGCTTCATCGTCTTCAAAGCCTAGCGGCGACTCGGGTCCGAGATCGGCGTGGCGCTTTTCATCACAAGCCGGCGAGAGCCTGTTATCCTTCGCGCATGTCGCGCCACTTCGCGTTCGTGTTCCTCGTGGTGATCGTGCACGGCCCAAGCGCCCACGCGTTCAACGTCCTCGACAAGGCAGCCCGCCAACAGAACCTCATCGACTACATGGCGAGCCGCAGCGACCTGACGAAGGCGGAGAAGGCGACGTGGGAAAAAGCGTTGCGCCTGGTCTTCGGCGGCCAAGCGCTGCGACCAGGCGACGACGAGGGCATCACGGCGGCCAAGAGCGTCCTCTCGTTCGGGCTCTTTCACCGCTTGGACGCGATGCTCGTCGTGCAGGCCGCCTACGACGCGAAGAACGACGTCTACGCGTGGGTGCCGCCGCCGGTCGCGATCAAGTATCAAGCGCTCGCGCTGCAAGGGAAGAAGCCCAAAGAGTCGGCGCGCCTCCTCGCCTTCGAGTTCCCAAAGTACTTCGACGAAGAACTCGCGCCCGAGATGATCCAGTGGTGGACCGAGCAGCTCAAAAGCGGCAAGGTCAACCCCGACGAAGAGCCGCGGATGCGCCGCCAGCTCGCCGAGACGCAGAAGAAGATGAAGCCCCGCCTCCGCCAGCTCGCGTACGAGGGTGCCGAGCTCAAGGCGATGGTCGATCACAAGCGCGCGAAGCCGCAGCAAGTGGCGGCCTCGCTCGACGACCTCGCGAACGAGATCGAAGACAGCTTGCCCGGCCAGGCGGCGACCGGCGGCGGGCAGCTCAACTACTATGATCTCTACGCGCGCCTTTCGAAGGAGCTCGGCTTGAAGGTGGAGCCGCCGCCCGAACCGGAGACGATGGCGCAGCCCGAGCCCGAGGTCGCGAGCGAGCCTGAGGCCGAGCCTGAGCCGCCGCCGAAGCCTGAGCCGCGCGCGCAGCCGAAGCCCGAACCGAAAGCGCAGCCGAAGCCCGAACCGAAGGCGGCCACGCCCGCAGCGCCGGCGCCGGCCGGCGGCATGAGGCCGCCACCGATGGCGGGCGAGCGGCTGTGCTCAGTCTACAACGGCTGGCAGTCCGTGTGGGCCGGCGCCGTCAGCAAGTGGATCGGGACGCCGTACCTCTTCGGCGGCGTCGACAAGAAGGGCATCGACTGCTCGGCGTTCTCGCGCGAGGTTTTCCGCGACACCGTGCGCGTCGAGCTGCCGCGCGTCAGCGGCGATCAGTTCCGCACCGGCATCGCGATCGAGAAATCACAGCTGAAGAAGGGCGACCTCGTATTCTTCGACACGCTCGAGCGAGGCCGTATCACGCACGTGGCGGTGTTCGACGGCGAAGGCCTCGTCGCCCACGCGACCTCGAGCCGCGGTGTGACGAAAGAGAAGCTCGAGAACCGCTGGCTGCAGCGCGCCTATCGTGGTTGCCGGCGCTTGCTGCAGCAGTAGGCTCAGCGCTCGTACACCTTGCGCCCCTCGATGAACGTGTAGTCGACGGCGCCCCAAAAGAACGACAGCGCCTCGTCCGGCTCGATCGTATCCGAGAGCACCACGAAGTCCGCCGCTTGACCGACTTCGATCTCGCCGCGCACGTTGTCGAGGTTCAGCACTGTGGCGCCGTTGTTCGTGTAAGCGATGACGGCCTCGGACAGCGACAGCGCTTGCTCGGGCACGAAGCCTCGCGCGGGCAGGCCGCGGCCGTTCTTTCGGCTCATCGCCACGCCGACGCCTTTCAGCGGGCTCAGCGCGAGCGCCGGCCAGTCGCTGCCGAAGACGAGCTGCGCGCCGGCCCGCTGCAGCTCGCGCCACGCGAACGCGCGCGCGAAACGTGCCTTGCCGACTTTGCGCTCCCACATCGTCTTCATCTCTTCATCGCCGGGCAGCGCGTGAAAGGGGTGCATGCTGGCGGCGATGCGCATGCGGGTGAAGCGCTCGGCGTCGCCCTTCTTCAAGATCTCGACGTGCTCGATGCGGTGGTGCTGCGCGTCGGTCTGCGGCCGCTTCTCGAGCAGCCGCTCGAAGGCGTTCAGCGCG
Organism: Deltaproteobacteria bacterium; assembly: GCA_020848545.1. Classification (GTDB taxonomy): domain Bacteria; phylum Myxococcota; class JADLHZ01; order JADLHZ01; family JADLHZ01; genus JADLHZ01. Next base: position 346,915 of record JADLHZ010000044.1, read on the forward strand.
GTGTTGACGGCGCGATCGCCGGTCGCGTGCAGTGAAATGGAGAAGCCGGCCTCGTGCGCCGGCTGCATCAACGCGACGAGCGCAGCCTCGCTCTGGATGAGGTCGCCCATCATCTTCGGGTTGTCGCCGTAGGGCTCGAAGAACGCCGCGGCGTTCGCTTCGACGACGCCGTCGACGTTGTGCTTCAAGCTCCCGAGGCGCACTTTCTTCGAGTCGCGCAGCAGCCGATCGCGCAGCGCCTTCAAGTCGGCGATCGGCGTCGACAGCGGCGGCGAGACGAACACGTTCAGATCGAGCGCGCCTTGCTTCTCGAGCGCGGTGTAGAGGTCGGCGGTCGTCGGATCCGAGTCGAAGTCGTCGATCGTCGTGATGCCGAGCGCGATCGCTTGCGTTTGCGCGAGCTGCAGCGCCTTCTTCTTTCGGTCGTCGCCGATCGGCGGCAGCTGCGCGAAGTACGGCCCCTGCGCGCGCTCGAGCAGCGTGCCGTGCGGCGTCTTTCCGTCTTTCTCTCGCACGATCTTGCCGCCGTCGGGGTCGGGCATCGCCGCGGTGATCCCGAGCACTTCGAGCGCTTTCGTATTCGCCCACGCGGCGTGCCCGTCGTACGAGCGCAGATAGATCGGCTTGTCGATCGGCAGCTTGTCGAGCAGCGCGCGCGACGGGTAGGGCGGATCGAAGGTCTCGAAGAGCTCGTAGTCCCAGCCGCGGCCGACGATCCAACGCGAGAGCGGGTGATCCTTGGCGTAGCGATCCAAGCGATCCCAGACATCGGCGATCGAGCGCGCGCGGTGCAGGTCGACGTGATCGTTCTCGAGGCCGCCGTTCAGAAAGTGCACGTGCGCGTCGATGAAGCCGGGGACGACCATCCGCTCGCGCGCGTCGATGACCTCGGTCTTCGGGCCCTTCTGCGCCAGGATGTCCTTGCTCGCGCCGATCGCGCTGATCTTGCCCGCGGTCACCGCGAAGGCGTCGCTGTCGGCCGGCTGCGTGCCGCCGAGCGTCGGCAGCTCGGCGTTGACGATGATGAGATCGGGAGCGGCCAGGAGCAGCGCGGCGAGCAGGAGCATAGCGATTGTCTACCGCTGCTTTTGCCGCGGCTCAAAGTTCTCAGCCGGGGGGCTCCTCGATCGTCGTCATGTAGACGTCTTCGTCGGTAGGATCGTCGGGCGGCGCGCCGCGGTTCATGTCCGTGTTGGTGCCGGTCGCGACGTCGCTGTTCGTCGTGAAGACGACGACGCCGCCGAACGCCGAGAGCGCCGGCTTCTGCCCGCCGCTCGCGATCTCGTTGCCGTTTTGGCGCAAGGAGACGCGGCGGAGATCACCGGACGAGTAGGTGTAAGAGAAGACGTCGTCGGTCAGGTTGCCGTCGCCGCCGACGAGGTCGTTGGCCGAGGACTCGAACACCATGTACTCGCCGGTGAAATCGAGCGCGGTGTGCGCCTTCGGGCCCGACGTCGCAGCCGAGGTCGAGACGCGCACCGGATCGATGTCCAAGAAGACTCGGCGGCGAAAGACCTGCACGCCGCTCGTCGATGGCGTCTCGAGGTTCGTGGCGGTCGAGGCGAACGCGATCGTCTGGCCGTCGCCGCTGATCGAAGGAAACGCGGCGTCTCCGTCCGCGACGCCGAAGGTGCCGCTGCTCGAGACGTCGATCGTCGGCGGATCCGTAGGGCTCGCGAAGAACGCGAGCGGTATGGTCGCGTAGTAGACGTGGAGCTTGGTGTTGGGGTTCTGCAAGTTGGTGGCGGCAGAGAGATAGACGACGTGAGCGCCGTCGGCGTCGACCTGCGGTTCGAAACAATCGCCGTTCGCTTGCACGCCGGCTTGGCGCGAGACGAGGCGCACGGTGTCGGTCGCGAGATCGGCGATGTAGACTTGTTGGAACGTGCCGGTCGCGATCGCCGTGTTGTCGAGGTTCGTCGCGTTCGAGGTGAAGACGACGTAGCGGCCGTTGCCGCTCAAACGCGGCGCGACCGAGTCGCCGTTGGCCGGCGCGTCGACCGACGAATGGCTGTGCGTCACCAGGCGCGTCTTCGGCATCGGGAAGCGATCGTGGACGAAAATGTCGCTGTTCGTGCCGGACTCCAAGGTCATCGTCGAGTCCTTCCACAGGTCGGTGGCGGCGGACTCGAACGCGATGCGGTTGCCGTCGTAGCTGACGTCCGGGCTGAAGGTGTTTCCGGAGGGCGTCGCCCCGCCGTTGGCATCGTCCATCGGCCCGAGGCGCATCGATGCGCGGACCAGCGCGCCCGGCATGCCGCGTTCGCGCACGAAGATGTCTGAGGCGGTGTTGGCGTCGATCCCGAAGGTGGCCGCCGATTCGAAGACGGCGACGCGGCCGGTGCCGTCGACGCGCGGGTTCGTCGACGGGCCGTTGCCGCTCGGCACGCCGTTGGTGCTGATCAGCGCCGGCGCCGCGGAGAACTGCGGCGTCGGCATGCTCGTCAACCCGTAGACTTCGCAGGCGAGCTGGCCGCCGGTGAACCCGCCCGGCGCATCGTCGACCTGCACGTCGAGGCGGTGGGGCAAGAACGACGGAGGCTGAGATTGCGCGAGGGCCACGAGGTTCGGTCCGGCGCCGAAGCGGCAGTGGTTGGCGTTCGGTGGGCTGGTCTCGAAGCCGTAGCCCGAGAGGTGAATGCGCGTGCGGCGCTGCGCGAGGTCGACCGGGCTGGTCGAGAAGATCATCGGCAGCGGACACTCCGTGCGCGACGCCGTGGTCACGAACACGTCCTTGTTGCCGTCGGCCGCGCCGTCGAGGTTCGCGAGCGTGCTGAGCGCCACGACGCCGGCGTTGTGGCTGATCGCGACGCCGTCCGCGCCAGTGGCGGCGAGCGCGCCGGCGGTGTCCCGGCTGAGCAGCTGCGTCGACTGCGGCCCGCCGGTGAAGCGGCGGATGAAGACGTGCGAGATTCCCCAGTCCTGATCGGTGCCGCCCGGGTTCGCGAGGATCTCGGACGTCGACAGGAACACCACGTACTCGCCGTCGGCCGAGATCTGCGGGTTCGTCGAGGTGCCCTGGACGCGGGCGCCGCCGCTCGTCACGCTGATGCGCGTCGTCGCGTTGCCGAGCACGTCGCGCACGAAGACGTCGACGTCGCCGTCGCCCTCGTTTGCGCCTTCGACGTCGCTCGCGAAGGTCGCGAAGGCGATGCGATCGCCCCTGGCGTCGATCGACAGCGTGCCGACCGGCGCGCCGTCGATCACGGCGCCCGAGCCCTTGCGGCTCACGCAGTGAAACGCACGCGTCACGCGGTCGAAGCGGATCGCGCGGACAAAGGGCCCATCGCAGCCGTCGGGCAGCGGCGTCGACGTGCTCGTCGTGAAAGCGATGCGCGTGCCGTCGGCGTTGATCACCGGCTCGACGTTGTTGCCACCGAAGCTCGCGCCGCTCGGGAGCTGGCTGATGCGCTCGATCTGCCCGCTGCGCAGGTCTGCGGCGTAGACGTCGACCTCCGGGCCGTCGCCTGGCAGCAAGTTCGTTGCGCCGGAGGAGAAGGTGACGACGTTGCCGTCGGCGCTGATCTTCGGCGCGTCGCAGTGCGCGTTGACGTTGGCGCCGGTGATCGTACGGCTCACGCGGATCGTTTTGTCGAGGCAGCGATCGCGCACGTAGATCTCGTAGTTGGTCCCAGCCACGCCGAAGTTCGTCGCGTTCGAGGCGAAGGCGATCCGGCAGCCGTCTCCGCTGATGCTCGGGGCTTGCGCAGCGGCGCCGACGGCTTCGATGCCGGCGCCCGGGCCGGTGACGCTCACGCGCTCGGGCACGTTCGTCGGCTCACTTCGATCGAGGACGAAGACGTCGTCGTCGTTCGACGCGCCTTCGGGGCTGCCGAGGTCATCGTTCGACAGGAACGCGATGAAGGTGCCATCGGCCGAGAGCGAGGGAAAGCGCGCCGCGTGCGTCGACGTCTGCGCTTGGTGTGCCTTGAAGGGCCCGAGGCGAACTGAGCGCGGGTTGCTCATCGAGGCGCCGACGGTGGCTCGCAAGACGCCGGTCGGCCCCACCATGCCCGTCGGCGCGGTGAAGCTGAACTGCTGCGGGTTGTAGTCGTTGAGCGGAGTCGTCACGGTCACGCCCGCGATCGTGACCGTGGTCTGCGCCGCGACCGGCGCGAAGTTGGCGCCGCGGACCGCGACGCGCAGCCCCGGCGTGGCGATGTCTGAGCAGACGAGGCCGATGTTCGGCGGGACCTGAACGTTGAAGGCGTTGCTGAACCCTTGCTTGCCGCCGCCGAACGCGCGCAGCACGAGGCCGCCGCCCGTCCGATCGACCGTGACGCTCGCGAAGGTGGCGAGGCCGCTCGAGAGCTGCAGCTGCGCGTTGCCGCCGAGCACAGCGCCCGGGGGGTTCGTCGACAGCTCGAGGTCCACCATCGTCGAGCTGTCGGTGTAGCGCCGGTTGCCGGCGGCGTCGAGCGCTTCGACCTCGACGGTGAACGCGACGTTCGGCTCGGGCGCGACGGGCATGGTCGACGGTTGTTGCGTGAACGCGAAGCTATCGAGGGGGCCCGGATCGATCTGCAGGCTGCCGGCGGATTGCGTGATCCCGCTCGCCGGGACCGTGTCGACGCGCGGGATGTGCAACGTCGCCATTGAGAGGCTGAAGTTGAAGTCGAAGCTGCCCGAGTGCGGCGGCACGAAGGTGTGGCGCAAGTTGCCAAAGCCGGGCTGCGTTGGCACGACGAAATCGATGTCGCCGGCGAAGGTGGTCACGAGGTTGTTGGCCACATCGCGCAGCTCGACGTGCAGGCTCAGGGGATCGCCGGGGTTTGCGTTCGGCGGCAGGCCCGAGACGTCGAAGTGATCGAGGTCGCCGGGGACGACCGTCGTGTTGATCGTGCCGACGGCGCCACTTGGCGAGGTCGTGCCGGTGATCGACTGTGGCCCGAGGGTCTTCAAGGTTGCGTTGCCGGAGCCACTGACGCCGCTCACCCCGATCGAGGCGCCGACGAACTGTGGATCGCTGCTGGTCAAGTTGACGTTGCCCTCGAAGCCGAGCCCGACGAGGTTGTCGAAGGCGTCGAGGAGCGTGGCCGTCAGAGTGGTGCTTTCCCCAGCCTTCGTGGTTGGGCCGAGCCCGGTGAGCAGCACCTTGTTGAGGGGCCCTGGGGTGATCGTGATCGCGAACGGATTGCCCGCCACGCCGGCCGGGTTGGCAACGAGGCGCGCGCCGATCGTCTGCGGGCCGATGCGCTTCACTTGCGTGCTCGCGAAGGTCACCTGGCCGTCGGTCGTGGTGCCGGTGCCGTTGACGAAGCCGTCCATCGGCGTGGCGGTCGTCGTCAGCTCGACGGCGACGTTGTCGTCTTGCAGCGGGTGGTTCAAGCGGTCGCGCAGCTCGACGATGATCGGCGTCAGCGGGACGTTGGTCGCTTTGTTGACGGTGTCCACTTGGATGAACTCGAGATGGTGCGGGGCGCCCGGGCCGAAGCTGACCGGCGCCGCGCTCACGCTCATGAGCGGCGGCGCGTCGGCGACGAAGGTGTACGTGCCTGGCTCGGTCACGGCGACGTTGCTGAACACGGCGCTACCGTTCATCGCGAAGACGCTCGCGCAGCCTTCGCAGAGACTGCCGCCAGGCGCGCCGGGGCCAAAGCGCAGCGTGACTTCGAGCGGCGCGGCCGACGGCAGCCCGAGCGCATCGAGCACGTTCACCGTGATCACTTGACGTGTGTCGATGGTGCCGCCAGCCGGCGCGGCGGCGAAGGCGAGCGACGCCGCGGGCCGCGAGTCGATGACGATCTCGCCGCTGAGCCCGGCGATCATCGTGCTTGGCGCCGAGACGGTGAAGGACAGCGTGCCCGGAACGACGGCGCTGACGGCATCGAAGGTGGCGAGGCCCTTCACCGTTGCCGTACTGAGCGTGCCAGCGAGGCCTTGGCCGCTGAGCAAGATGCGCACGCCGTCGGTGTCTACCGCCAAGCCCTTCGCGTCGACGAGCTGCACGGAGAAGGGCGCCCACGTCGCCCCGATCAGCACGTTCTTCGGGGGCGCCGTCACGAACGCGAGCGCGGCCGGGATCGACGTCGTGCGCGGCGGCACGAGCTCCAAGAACGTGCGCTCGGCAAAAGCGATCGTGAACGCCTGCGGCCCGAGCACGAAGCCGTCGCCGGTGCAGATCGCCGAGTAGCTGCCGACGACGAGCGAGAGCCCCAACGCGACCGCGGGCTCGAGCGGACCGAGCGCGCGTGGCTCTTCGCCGATCTTCGTGATCGCGAGCTCGCACGGCGCCGTGGCGGTAGCGGCGGTGTAGCCGAGCAGCACCTCGCCGGCGCGGTCGATCACAAACACCGCTTCCATGTCGCCCGGCACGAGCGTGACGTCGACCGAGCCGAGGAACACGGTCACCGGCACGACTTCGTCTTTGAACGGAGCGCGATAGACCGTGACGACGAGGCTCACGTCCTTGCACGGTGCCGCGAGCTGCATCTCGTAGACGTTGTCGAAGTCGTCGCGCGGCTCGAGGAACAGGCGCTCCGTCACCTCGTCGTCCTTGCCGAGGAAGCGGACCGCGCCTTCGCCTTTGCGACAGGTGCCGGCGAACTCTACGCGGCTCACGGAGGCGCTGCCGATCCCGCGTTGGAGCGACGTCAGATCGACGCGGACCTTGCTGCGATCGCCGCCGCTTTGGCACGCGCTCAGCACACAAACGGAGACCACGAACGAGGCGACACCTCGCGCGAAAAGGCTCGAAAAAGTCATGCCTTGGAGTGTACCCGGTCCCTTTTCGGCCGCACTCTAGTGTTCGAGCGGGTCAGCCCTCGAAGGCTTCGTCGGTGATGTCGAGCGCGCGGTCGATGATCTGAAAGCCCTCTTTCAGCTGCGCTTCGGTGATGCAGAGCGGCGGGTTCGTGGTGAAGCTCGACCAGCGCACGAACGAGTGGAGGCCCTCTTGCACGAAGAACTTCTGCAACTTCTGCATCGCCGGATGTGTGCCGTTGTAGGGCGCGATGTAGTCGCCTTTGCTGTTCTTCTGCACGTCGATCATCCCGAAGAGGCCGATGTTCCTGCCTTCCTTCATCGAGCGGTGCTTCTTCTGCAGCCGGTCCATCTCGCTGCGCATGACGCCGCCCATCTTCGCGCAGTTCTCGATCATGCCTTCTTCCTTCATCACGTTGATGACGGCTTCCGCCGTGGCCATGCCGACCGGGTGCGAGTTGTAGGTGAGGCCGCCGTAGTAGACGTTCTCGTCCAGGAACTGCTTGATCGGATCCGAGATGCCGACGGCGCCGAGCGGGAAGTAGCTCGAGGTCAGGCCCTTCGCGAGCGTCACCATGTCCGGCACGATGCCGAAGTGATCGAAGGCGTAGAGCTTGCCGGTGCGGCCGAAGCCCGCCATCACTTCGTCGCAGACGAGCAGGATGCCGTGCTTCTCCAAGAGCTTCTTCAGGCCCTGCATGTACGCGGTCGTCGGGACGAGCACGCCGTTCGTGCCGGTGACGGTCTCGATGAACATTGCGGCGATGTTCTGCGGACCTTCGTACTGGATGACCTCGTCCAGGTAGCGCAGGTTGTTCTCGGTGCGCTCGGCATCGGTGGCGCCGAAGGAGTAATAGTACGGGTTCGGATCCATGACGCGCACGAAGCCGGGGCCGCCGGGCTCGCTGCCCCAGCGCCGTGGGTCGCCGGTCATCTGCATCGTCATGTTGGTGGCGCCGTGATAGCTCCGGTAGCGCGTCAGGATCTTCTGCTTTTTGGTGAACGCTCGCGCCATCTTCACGGCGTTCTCGTTCGCTTCGGCGCCGCCGAGCGTGAAGAAGAAGCTGTTGATGTTGCCCGGCGTCACTTCGGCCATGAGCTTGCCGAGCCGCGCGCGCGCTTCGGTCGCCGTGCCCGGATGGACGAAGATCAGCTCGTCGATCTGCTTCTTCATCGCCGCGATCACCTTGGGGTGCTGGTGACCGATGAGCACGCTCATCAGCTGGCTGTTGAAGTCCAAGATCTTCTTGCCGGTGGCGGTGTAGAAGTAGACGCCTTCGGCGCGCGTGATCGGCAGCGGGTTGACGTCGTTGCCCTTGGACCACGGGTAGATGGTGTGCTTCTTACACAGTGAAACGATGTCTTCGGCGCTCATGCTCATAGGCGCCGTGGCCTAGGCGATTTTCAACGTTTACGGAAGGGTCAGCTCTGGGAGCGGCGCGCTCAGCCAGAAGCGGTTGTTCGCCTCGTCGCCACCGTTCGTGCCGAGCTCTTGGCGCACGCCGACCTTCACGTCGTGCACTGCTAATTCGGCGCCGACCGCGAACGACGGCCGGCCGTGGCCGTTGATGAAGCCGCCGGGCATCGTCAGCCACGGATCGCTGCACGCATACGAGCCCAAGCGGCCGACGCCCGAGAGCGTGAGCTTCGCGTCGCGCGCGAGATCGAAGGTTTGCTCCGCGCCCATGTACGCGCGCGCGTAGCTGAGGCCGGTCGCGCCGATCGCGAGCTGGCTCTCAACGCCGGCGAGCGGCTTGAAGCCCCAAGGCAGCGTGCTGTCTGGAATGCGCAGCGCGGTGCGGCCCGTGAGCAGCAGCGCGCCTCTGTACCTGTTCGGATAGCGGCTCTGCAGCGGCACGTAGGCGCCGCGGCTCCAGTCGTAGCCGGTCCCGTCGCGCGTGCGGCCGCCGTGGATCAAGCGATGCCAGCCTTCTTGCACCTCGACCAAGCGAAAGTCGCCGCTCGCCGCGACGCCGGCGCCGAGCCATAGGTCCATGACGTCGTCGGAGCTCACGAGCGCTTCGCCGCGCACGCTCACGAGATCCGTGCGGGCAACGCTGCCGGCCGTTTGTTGGGCGGTGATGGCGTCTTTCTTCGTCAGCATTTGGCCCGAAACGTCGACGATGAACGGGACGTCCGAGGTGCCTTCGAGCGTGGCGCCGAGCGCGGCGGTCTGACCGTCATCGTCGTCGCCTAAAGTGAGGGTGTCGTTCGTGTGCCACGGGGTAAAGGTGTCGATACTGACCGGCATGGTGCCTCCGTCAGAATCTTCGCGGGTTCTTGCGATGGAGGGCCGAAGGGTGACGAGCGAGTCACGCTTTGGCAACGGGCGTTTCTATGACATCCAGGTCTGATCGGACTGCGCGGCCCACTTGCTCGTGACCTTGCGCTCGCGGCTCCAGAAGCGGAAGCCGTCCATGCCGGTCATGTCGCCGTGCCCGAACTTCGAGTGGTTCCAGCCGCCGAACGAGAACGGCTCGCGCGGCACCGGCACGCCGATGTTCACGCCGCACATGCCGGCCTCGAAGCGCTCGATGGCATAGCGTGCGACGCCGCCCGATTGGGTGAAGATGCTCGCGGCGTTGCCGTAGGGGTTCTTGTTCTCGATCGCGATCGCTTGATCGATCGTGTTGACGCGCACGATCGACAGCACTGGCCCAAAGATCTCCTCGCACGCGGCTGGCCACTCGGGCTTCATGTTGTCGAGGATGGTCGGGCCGATCCAGTAGCCGCCGGCGCCCGGGACCTTCGCGTTGCGGCCATCGAGGAGCACCTTCGCGCCCATTTTTTCGGCGTTGTCGATGTACGCGACGATGCGCTCGTACGCTTCCTTGTTGATGATCGGGCCCATGTCTTCGCCGAGGCGGATCTTCTTCGCTTCGGCGACGGTGCGCTCGATGATGTGATCGATCTTGCCGACGCCGAGCACGACGCTCGCGGCCATGCAGCGTTGGCCCGCGCAGCCGTAGGCCGAGGCGCTGACGGTCGAGCCGGTGAGCTCGAGGTCGGCGTCCGGCGCGATGACGATGTGGTTCTTGGCGCCGCCCAGGCACAACATGCGCTTGCCGGTCTTGGCGCCGCGCTCGTAGAGCAGCTTCGCGACCTTCGTCGATCCGACGAAGCCGACCGCCTTGATGTCCGGATGATCGACGATCGCTTCGACGACCGCGCGCGTGCCGTTGACTACGTTGAAGACGCCGTCCGGTAGGCCCGCTTCCTTCAAGAGCAACGCGAGCTTCATCGCGCCGAAGGGCACTTGCTCGCTCGGCTTCAAGATGAACGCGTTGCCGGCGATCAGCACCTGCGGAAGCATCCACAGCGGCACCCTGACCGGGAAGTTGAACGGCACGATGCCTGCGCACACGCCGAGCGGCTCGAAGGTGGTCTCGCAGTTGATGCCGCGGCTGACGTCGAGCTGTTGGCCGGTCACCATGTTGGCGAGCGAGCAGCCCATCTCGACGCACTCGATGCCCTTCAAGACGTCGGCCTTCGCTTCGGCGTAGACCTTGCCGTTCTCGTGGCTGACGAGCCAGCTGAGCTCTTCGAGGTCGCGCTCCATCAGCGCCTTCAGCTTGTAGAGGACTTGCGAGCGCTCCTTCACCGGCACCGTGCGCCACTGCAGGAACGCGTTCTTCGCGCTGGCGACCGCGGTCTCGATGTCGGCAGGGCCGCTGACGCTGACGTGGCCCATGGTCTTTTCGTGACGCGGGTTCGACACCGGCATCGTGGTGCCGCCAATGGCGTCGTGGAATTGGCCGTGGATCCAGTTCTTCGCGGTCGTATATTCGACGAAGTCGTAGTTTTTTCCGCGGAAGTGCAGTGGGTGATGATCGGACTGTGAAACGTTGGCGATGGCAGCGGTCGACATATGGTTCATTGTACCTCTCCAGCGGAAAAGCGAAGCGGGCGTCTAACCATAATGAATTCGTAAGCGCAAGGAGGGTGAGCCGAGATCGCCGCCGCCCCATTCGTCGACCGTCGAGCCCACGCGCTTCCGCGGCGGCAGGGCCGGGCCAGGCGTCGCGACGGGCTCGGCCTATTCGGCGCACTCCTCGTCGGTGAGGAACCGCACGAGCCTGCCCAGCGCACATGATCGTGCGGGGTTGGAAACGCACGGTCATACTCCCTTGATGGGCGTGTGCTGGCTCGCTCTCGTTTTCAAAGTTGCGCGCACTGGCTCCGGCGCAACGAATAGCTTCGGGGCGATTGCGGTGAAGTCCGGTGACCAAGTCGTGTGGGCGGCGACCGAGGCCCTCGCCGGCGGCGTGCCCTAGCGATGCTCCTCGAAGCCCTCGTCCACCTCGCCCTCGCCGTCATCGCGCTCGCGATCACCGTGTACCTCTCGCTGAAGGACTACGCTGCCGACTCCGGCGCCGACGTGCTCTTGCTCATCGTCTTCGTCGCCACGCTCGGCTTCGGCGCGCTCGGGGAAGTCGGCGCGCATTTTCTCGGCAAGCACTTCGGCCTCGCCGACGGTGCGCGGCGGCTCGCGCGCTACGCGGGCTTCATGACGCCGGCGTTCTTGGCGGTGGCGCTGTCAATGCTCGGCCGCGGCGCCGATCAGGCGAAGAAGGACGTGGAGAAGGAACGGCTGCGCGCGATGACGACCGCGGCGCTGCTCGACGAAGCGAACGCGATGAAGCTCATCGTGCCGTCGGCGGCCGGCGCGATCGGAGAGAAGCCCGACGGCATCGCCGAGCTCCTCGCGGCGATCGACGCCGGCGACACACGGGAGCAGACGCTCTACGTGCTCGACACTTTGACGGCGAAGGTCTCGGTGAGCGATCGCGCGCGGGCCGTCGCCATCGCAAAGGCGGCGCTCGCGGCCGAGAAGACACGTCGCGCAGCGGTCCGGCTCGCGACGACGCTCGGCGATCCGGCGCTCGTCCAGGCGCTGCGCGCACCGATGACGGAGGCCGAGCGCCAAGTCGGCGACGTGGGCAGAGCGCTCGTCACGTGTGGCGATGTGTCCGCGCTCGATGACTACGTCGGCGGCAAGCTCGAGCTCTTTCCTCCGCGTGGGGACGCACCGGATCGCAAGCGGGCGCCGGCGCAGGCGGTCGAGCGCGCCGAGCAGTTGTGGGACGCGGCGAAGACGGTGGAGCAGGAGAGCCGCGCGCTGCGCCTCGTCGCATGGCTCGATGATCCGCATCGCATGCTCGGGCCGGTCGCGTTCGATCGCAAGCGCGCAGACGCCGTGCGGCAGGTGGCGTTCGATCTCTGGGAAGCGCCGGAGCGAACGTCCCGCGCCGACGCAGCGGGGATGCACGCGGCCGCGCGAGAAGCCGGGAGCGCGGCGCCGCAGATGCTGCTCCTGTTGCTCTATCGGCCCGCCGAGCTCGACGCGGTGCGCGGGGCCGCGAAGATGCTCGGCGCGGAAGCGCGCGACATCTACGTGCGCGAAGCGTTGAGCGGGCCGAAAGGGATCCGCGCGCGATCGATGGAGTTGCTCGGCGCTTTTGCCGGAGACGAGATCGCGTGGGCGGCGCTCGCGAAGATCGCGGGCGACCGCGCAGAGCACGTGGAGCTGCGGGCGCAGGCGCTCGAATCGCTCGCCGCGGTCGACGCGAAGAAGACGCTGCCCCTGGCTGAAGCCGTGCGGAAAGAGGCGCTGAATCACGTGTCGATCGGGACGGCGATCGAAGCCGTCGTGCAAGCCGCCAAGCGCTGAGCGGCGTGGCGGGCACTGAATCACGTGACGGCCGCGTAACGTTACATTCGCGCGGGCCGCGCCGAAAAGCGCAGTGTATTCTTCGTGGCTACATCGGCATGCGGGTTGCTCTTGCCTGCGGCCATGAAGACGAACAAGGCAGACGAAGTGACCTCCGCCGATCGCGCGGCAGCGCTCCGGCACGTTCCCTATGGGGCTCCGAAGAAAGCCAAGCTCGCCCTGGTCGACAGCGCCGAGCCCATCCGCTCTCCGGTCGACGCCTTCGCCGGCACCGTCGCCGCCGGCGGCACGTGGAGCGCGCAGCCGACGACGGTCGTCAAGCCCGGCCCGCGCGTCATGGGCCGCACGGCGCCCGAGCTCAGGCCGGTGCCCGTCGTTCATACGGTCTTGCGCGCGACCGGCACGGCGCTCGGCCTCGGCGCGGTCGTCGGAGGCGTCGCGATGTTGGCGTTGCTCTCCGGTCCGGGCGCGATCGTCGCCGCGTTGCTCCTGATCCTCGCCGGCATCCTCGCGGCGTTGCTCTGTGTAACGAGCCAGCGCAACGCCGAGCAGGCGGTGTTCGACGTCGGCAAGAACGTCGACAAGAAGGCCGTGAGCGACTTCTCGGGCCACGTCTCGTTCGTGCCGGAGTACAAAGTCGCGCCGCAGAACGAGCAAGAGATCGCGGCCGTGCTGCGCGCCGCGCAGCGAGACAAGAAGCGCGTGAAGGTGATCGGCTCGGGTCACTCGTTCTCGGGCGCGTTCGCGACCGACGGCTACCTGATGAGCCTCGCCAAGCTGAACGCGATGCAAGTCATCGACAAAGACAAGGGGCTCGTCAGCGTGGGCGCCGGCGCCAAGCTCGACGACATCAAGGAGTTCTTGGCGGCGAACGGCCTCGCGTTCGAAAACCTCGGCGGCATCACCAAGCAAGCGATCGCCGGCGCGATCAACACCGGCACGCACGGGTCGGGCGCAAGCTACGGCATCATCGCGACGCAGGTGGAGCGGCTGAAGCTGATGACCGCCGACGGCAAGACGCAGTGGCTGTCGCGGAGCGAGAACCCAGAGCTGTTCAGCGCCGCGCTCGTCAGCATGGGCGCGCTCGGCGTCATCACCGAGATCGTGCTGCGCACGCGGCCGGCGTACAACTTGAAAGAGGTCGTCACGAAGACCACCTTCGATGAAGCGTTCGATCAAGCGAAGATCGAGGCGCGCTTGAAGCAAAACGATCGCTTTCAGATCATTTGGATCCCGCACAGCTGGGACACGTTCTTGGTCGAGCGCAACCCGACCACCGCCCCGGCAGACGCCGACTTCAGCCACGAGACGCCCGACGCGCCGTTCTTCGAGCGCCTCGCCCAGAACTTCGGCCTGGCGCTCAGCCACGTCTCGGACGACTGGCGCCCTGCGCTCATGGCGATCGCGGGCGGAACCCAGCCAGCCGTCGACGTCCAGGTAGGCAGGAGCGACCTCATCTTGTCGCGGCCGTTGCCACCGCGGCAGCGTGAGCTCGAGTTCGCGTTCCCGCTCGCCGACGCCGAGAAGGTGATGCGCAAGCTGCGCGCCGAGATCGAGCGCCAAGGGCTGAAGATGAACTTTCCGTGCTCGATGCGCTTCGTGAAGGGCGACGACCTCTTGATGAGCCCAGCGAATCGCGGCGACTCGTTCTACATTTCGGTGCTCTTGCAGGGCGAGAGTGACCAAGACGACCACGTGATGCAAGCGATCCAACGCGTTTTCGCCGATCTCGGCGGCCGCCCGCACTGGGGCAAAGAGAACGATCAGGTCACCGCCGAGGAGCTGCGCGACTCCTACGGCGAGAGCTACGATCGCTTCTGCGAATGGCTCGCGAAGTTGGATCCGCAGGGCACGTTTCGCAGCGACTACGTCGATCGCTTTTTCCCCTACCGGGATCGCGCGGAAAAACCCCGATAATTCACGACCATTCGCGAACTTCGCCAAGCTTTGTTGCGTGTCCGTCAAGCGCAGGCGACGTCGAGAACCACTCGGGTTTTTCGTCGAAACTCATAGCACCTATGAGAAAACAACCGAGACAAAGCCGCGCCATCGAGACCAAACGTGCCTGCGTCACCGCTGCTGAGATGTTGCTTCCGTCGCGGGGACCCCTGTCGCTCACACCCACCGAGGTCGCGCGCCGCGCCGGTGTGAGCCCGGGATCGTTCTACCAATACTTTCCGAGCAAGCAGGCGCTGCTCGCCGAGCTCGCCGAGCTGTGGATGCAGCGTCACTTGGAAGATCTGATGGTGTGCTTGCCCGAGCTGCGCCAACCGGAGGGCGCTGCGGCGTTCGTCTACGCGCTCTGCGAACGCTTTCGCGCGCGGCCGAACATGCACCACGTGCTGATGGGGAGCATCGCGTCGATCGAAGACGACAGCGGCATCCGCGTCATCCGCGAGCGCACGCACGCGATGCTCGCCGATGCCATCGCGACCGCCAGCGGCAAGGAAGCGTCGCCTCAGCAGGCCGCTGTGCTCACGCATCAGCTCGACAGCACGCTCACCGGGCTCTGCTTGGGCCTGATTCCGCCGGCGGCAGAGAACGCCGCGCTGACGATGCTCGTGCGCGCCGTCCAGAGCACGCTTTCGCCTAGCGCCTAAGCCTTGGGCAGGTCGCGGCGCAGGTAGCGACCGTTGCCGCGCGTCACCCGCAAGTCGCCATCCTTGTAGGCGAGCTCGCCGCGGACGAGCGTGTGCGTGACCTGGCCCTTCGTCTCGAAGCCTTCGAAGATGCTGCGATCGCAGTTGTGCTTGTGCGTCTTGGCGCTGATCTTCCCGCGCGTCGTCGCGTCGAACACCACGAGATCAGCGTCCGAGCCGACGAGGATCGCGCCCTTCTTCGGATACAAGTTGAACACCTTGGCCGGCAGCGTGGAGCACGCGTTGACGAACTGCTCGGGCGTGATGCGGCCGCGCTCGACGCCGTAGGTCCACATGAGGCTCAAGCGATCCTGCACGCCGGCGGCGCCGTTCGGGATGCGCGTGAAGTCGTCCTTGCCGGCGAGCTTCTGCTGGTGCGTGAACGGGCAGTGATCGGTGGCGACGGTGTGGATCAACCCGGCCGCGAGCCCCGCCCACAGCGCCTCTTGGTGGCCCTTCGGGCGGATCGGCGGGCTCATGACGTAGTCAGCGGCATCAGTGGCCGAGCCTTCGAAGTCTCTCTTCTCGTACACGCTGTCGTCGAGGAGCAGATACTGCGGGCAGGTCTCGGCCCACACGAGCAGGCCTTCTTTGCGCGCGGTGACGACGGCGTCGAGCGCTTCCTTCGCGGTCAGGTGCACGATGTAAACCGGGATGCCCTGCGCGCGGGCCAGGGTGATCGCGCGGTGCGTGGCTTCGCCTTCGATCCACGAGGGGCGGCTCTCGGCGTGGTACTTCGCTTCCTTCTTGCCCTCGGCGATCAAGCGCTTCTGCAGCTCGACGACGGCGTAGCCATGCTCGCAGTGCGCCGTGACCAACGCGCCGAGCTTCCTGGCCGTGCGCATGATCTGGATGAGCTCCTGATCATCGACGCCGATCGCGCCGGTGTAGGCCATGAACGTCTTGAAGCTGGTGATGCCGTTGTCGTTGAACACCTGGTGCATGTGCCGCTCGACGCTCTCGTCGAACCAGGTGACGGCCATGTGGAACGCGTAGTCGGCCACGGATTTTTCGGCGTTCTTCATCCAGAAGTCGCGCGCGTCGATGAGCGACTGCTTGCGGTTCGGGATGATGAAGTCGATGATCGACGTGGTGCCGCCGGCCACGCCCGCCGCGGTGCCTGTGTAGAAGTCGTCGGCGCTGACGGTGCCCATGAACGGCAGCTCCATGTGCGTGTGGGCGTCGACGCCGCCCGGGAAGACGTACTGGCCGCTCGCGTCGACGACCTCGGCGCCGCTTGGGGCACTGAGGTTTTGGCCGATCGCTTTGATGACGCCGCCGTCGCAGAGGATGTCGGCGGTGTAGCGGTCGGTCGCGGTGACGATGTTGCCGTTCTTGATCAGCGTCGTGCCCATGGATTCCTCGCTCTGGAAGCGGGCGGGCTTAACAAACTGGGCGGCAGATGTCAGCGGGTCTCGGCGTGCCAAGCGAGAAGCTCGATGCCGCGGTCGCCCGAAAAGGGACCGGGGAGGGATTCGCGAAAAGGGACCGGGGAGCGCGCTACTGGGGAGCGCGCTACTTCGGCGCGGCGGCGGGCGTCGCGTCGGTGAGGGCGTCGTGCGCGTAGAGGTGGGTGAAGCTCGGCGCGAGGTGCTCGACCGAGTACGCCTTCGCGACGGCGAGGTTCGCTTCGCCCATCGTCCGCTGCAGCGCTTCGTCGCTCAGGATCTTCCGCAGCGCCGCGACGAGCGTCGCATCCGAGTCGAACGCTTCGTAGGCGCCGCCTTCGTCCTCGTGCTGCTCGACGAGCGCGCCTTCGTTCGAGATGACCACCGGCTTGCCATAGCTGCGGGCCAGGTTCAGCACCGCCGACGCGCCCGCGTTCGTCCGATAGGGCAGCACGACGACTGTCGCCGGCCCGAAGACGCCGTCGAGATCCTCGTCCGGCACGAAGCCGGTGAAGCGCACGTAGTCGAGGTCACGGTAGCGCGCGACGAGCTCGCCGTAGGTCTTCGGATAATAAGGATGCACGCCGCCCGCGAGCGTCAGCATCGCCGGCACGCCGCTTTCACGCAGCGCACGCACCGCCCGCACGAGCACGTCGGGATCCTTGTACGCGCCCCAGTAGCCGAGCGTCACCACGTTGAAGCCGCCGCTCGTCACCCCAGGTCCGCGCGTGCCGTAGCAGCCGAGCGGGACGTGCACGACGTTCTTCGCGCGGTACCTCTTCACGAGCGACGCCTGCATGCTCCGCAGCGGCACGGTCATCACGTGTGAGGCGAGGTACATGCGCTGCGCGAGATCGATCCCGAGGCGAGTGAAGAAGCCGACCTCGTCCTTGATGAGGTCGAGCTGCACCGTTTCGCCGACGGTGTGCACCGTGGTGACGACGCGCAAGCCGAGCAGCCGGAGCATGGGGCAGAGCCAGGCGCCGGCGAAGTTGTCGACGCGGCCGTTGCCCCAGGTGCGGATGCCGCAGTTGATATGGACCACGTCGGGCCGCAGGCGCAGCACGATGAACAAGAGGCGCACGATGCTCAGGGTCTTACCGAGCGTCCAGCAGCGCCGCACTTGCACGCCGTTTGGCCACTCTTCTCGCGCGAGGCCGCCCTTCGCCGTGTTCGCGAGGACGGTGATGCGCTCGACGCTCGTGCTGAGCGCGCGGACGAGGTGGCCGCCGTACTCGGCGACGCCGTGACGATCGGGCGGCAGGATGGAGATGAAGACGAGATGCATTCAATCGCGCTTGAAACGCAGCTTCGGGCACAGCATCAGCGCTTCCCACACGATGCTGCTCGACATCTTCGACTTGCCGGCGGTGCGATCGACGAAAACGTACGGCATCTCGACCAGCGAGTAGCCGGCGGCCGCGGCCCGGTAGATGACCTCGATGTGAAACGCGTAGCCGTTCGACGCGATGCTGCCGACGTCGATCGCTTCGAGCACTTGACGATGAAAGCACTTGAAGCCGCTGGTCATGTCTTGCACGTCGAGGCCGAGCATCGTGCGCGCGTAGAGGCCGCCGGTCTTCGAGATGAGCTGGCGCATCAACGTGCGGTTCTCGCTGCCGCTACCTTCGACGTTGCGCGACGCGATGACCACGTCGTGCGACTTCGCTTTGGCGAGCATCTCGGGCAGTTTTTCCGGAGGGTGCGAGAAGTCGGCGTCCATCGTGATGATGTGATCGTAGCCGAGCTGGAGCGCGCGCTTCATGCCGTCGACGTAGGCGCGGCCCTGCCCGAGCTTCTTCGGGCGATGCAGCACCGAGACGTGCACGGTCTCGCGGGCGAGCTCGTCGGCGATGTGGCCGGTACCGTCAGCGGAATTGTCGTCGATGATCATGAGGTCGACGTCGGCCGTGGCGATGATCGCGCTGGCGATGCGCAAGAGGTTGTCGCGTTCGTTGTAGGTCGGCATCAGCACGACCGCTTTGTGCCGAGGCGCAGAAACCTCGGCGAGGAAACGCGCGGGCTCGATCGGCTTTGCGAACGTGGCGCCGAGCTCGGCGGCGCTCAAGACTGCTGGCTCGCGTTGCGACATCGGCTTCGACATCTACAAAAATTGTATCAGCCGCGCTTTTGTTTCGCCAAAGAACTGCATGCGACGTCAACGCGCGAACGAGACTCCGGCGCTGACGACATGATCCAAACGTCCCACATTGTAGGCGATGCGCAGATCGTAGCTCGCCGTGAATTGAAAGCCGGTGTGGGTGACGCCCGAGATCTTCGGCCAGAGCAGCCTATAGTGGCCCTCGGCGCCAACCGCGACGTAGTCGAAGGTGCGCATGCCGGGCGAAAACGACGGCGGCGCGCCCGTGCCTGCGATCGTGAAGCTCCCGAACACGGAGCCGTGCTGCCCGAACACGTAGCCGCCGCGCGTCTTGAACAGATACGAAAAGATCGTCGGCAGCGCCGTCGGCACGAGATCCGACGCGGCGAAGCCGAAGCGGATCTTCTCCTGCACGTACCAGTTGCCGAGCCGAGAGCCGAGCTCGCCTTCGAGCGCGTGGTTCCAGGCGCGGCCAAGACCGGTGAGCCAAGTCGCGTCGACGCGATACTCGAGGGCGGTGTCGAGCTTCTGCTTGCGCAACATCGGCTCCACGCGCACGAGCGAGAAGAAGGTGTGGGCGACGAGGCTGGTTCCGGCGGCTTTGGCGATGAACGCGCCGGGGTCGTAGCCGAGCTGCAAGAACGCGCTGCCGATCTGCGTGACGGTCGCCTTCAGCGTGAGCGTCGTCGTACCGTGAAACTCGTCGCGCAGCGGTGACGTTGCGTAGGTGAACGCCTGCGCCACCGTGTACGCGAGCTCGAAGCTCGGCACGCGCAGGGGCAGGGTGCCGGCGGCGCGCACTTCGACGAAGTGACCGAGCCGATTCTGCAGCGCCGGTGAGGTCGTCGCGGCGAGCGTGCCGTTCAACTGAAACAGGAGCTGCGGATCGCTGACGAAGGCGTTCTCTTCGTGGAAGAACTTGTACTCGAGCTCGAAGCGCGGGACGGCGCGCCACTCCGGCTTGTGCAGCGCGGCGACCGCGCGCGTGGCGAAGGTGCGTGGCACGGTGAAGACGAGGAGCGGGTTGCTCGGGGCGCCGCTCGTCTGGTTGCCGAAGTCCAAGATCTCGGCCGAGCGCTGCACGAGATCGAGCGCCTGGTTCTGCGAGCGATACGAGGTCTCGCCCGAGAGGCGGAGGATCTTCGCGACTGGAAAGCCGCCCTCCTTGCGCAAGCGGCCCACGGCTTCGGCGGCGGCGACGTTGATGCCGACGAGCTCCTTCTTGCGCTCCTCGTCGATCTCGGGCTCTGGCGCGGCCGCGGGCGGAGCTCCGGCGCTCGCAATGATCACGCGATCGCTTGCGGGTTGCGACACAGGTTCGCTCGCGGCGATCGGCTCGGAGGCGGGTGCGCTCGCGGCGAGAGATGCCGGCTGTGAGGCCGCCGCGATAGGCAGCGACGCCGGCAGATCGTCGTCGAGCTCCTCCTTTTGCTTCGCGGCGCGGGCCAGCGCGAGATCCGAGAGCAAACGCGCGACGACGAAGTGCTCTTCGGCCAGGCGCACGAAGCCGTCGGCCTCATGCGCGGCGCCGAGGCGCAGGTGGCTCTCGGGCCGGTTCGGCTGATGCACGACAGCGCACGCATAGAGCAGGCGCGCTTGCTTCCAGCTCTTCGCTTCGAGCGCGAGATCGCCAGCGAGCAAGTACGCGATCGACACGTAGTCGGCGTCGCTCGCGTTCTTCCAGCGATCGGTGTCGGTGCCAGGCAAGAGCTCGGCGCGGTTCTTCTCGATGCGCCAGCTGACGTTCCATTCCTCTTCCGGGCACTCGGGCTTGCCGAGCTCGAGCAGCGGCTCGACGACGGTGCGCGCTTCAGAGGGCCGCTTCAAGCCCACCAAGCTGCGCGCCGCGCTGATGCGCATCGCCGCGTTTTCGGGAGCGAGCTCGACCGCCCGCGCCAAGTGCCGCGCCGCCACGTCGACGAAGGGCAGCCCCACGTCGTCGCCGAGCATCACGTCGGCGATGCCTTTCACCTTGTCCTTCTCTTTCTGCTCGACGTCGGCGACGCGCGCGAAGACGTGGCCGGCCACCAGGTGCGCGAAGGCGACGTCCTTCAATGCTTGCACGGCTTGCTCCACGCGCTCGGCGGCTTCGAGCAAGTCGCCGTAGCGGCCGCGATCGCGCAGCGCGCTGGCGTAGGCGAGCTGCACGTCCGGATCATTCGGCCCGAGCGTCATCGCGATGCCGTAGGCGTTGATCGCTTCGTCGTAGTCCTTCTTCTCGTGGCGCAAACGGCCGACGAGCAGCCACGCGCCGCGCGTCTTCCAATCGAGCTTCGTCGCGCGCTCGGCGTCGTTCAGCGCGCGCTTATGCCGCTTCATCTCGAAGGCCGTGAGCGCGCGCTCGTAGTACGCCCAGGCCGAAGTGTTGTCGGCCGCGATGCCCATCGTCGCGCGCGCGAAGGATTCGCCGAAGCGCTTCTGATCGCGCAGCAGGATCGCCAGGAACACGTGACCGCGCACGTCGTTCGGCGCGAGCGCGGCGGCCTTTTCGAAGAACGCGATCGCCTCCGGATCGTGCTTCATCGCGCGCTCGATGTGGCCGCGCGCGAGCTGGATCTCGACGTCCTCGGGAAAGTCTTTGCTCGCGGCGATGAGCAGCGGCCGGGCCTGCTCCAAGCGCTCGTGATAAAACTCGAGGAAGCCGAGTTGGCGCGACGGCCAACCGGCGTTCGGGTTGATGTCGAGCGCCTTGCGATAAGCGTCCTTGGCGATCTCGTACATCTTCTCGGCGAGCGCCGGATCGCGGGGCTTGTCGTCGAGCGGAGCGGGCGGCGCGCCGGGGATCGAGGAGGGCAGCGACGCCGGGAGCGATGAGGCCATCGACGCGGGTTGTGACGCCGCGACCGGCGGCAGCGGCGAGAGCGCGATGTTCCGCTCCAACGACGCCGCGTCGCCGCGCAGCACCCACGCTTCGACGAGCTTCGGATCCACCTTCGTCGCGCGCGCGTAGGCGTCGATGGCGAGCGGGTAGTGCTTCTGCTCCTGCTCGAGCACGCCGAGGAACATCGGCGCCAGCGGGTTCTTCGGCGCGAGCTTCGCTGCCTTCTCGTAGTAGTCTTTCGCGGCGTCGTGCTCCTGCAGGATGCGCGCGACGTGCCCGAGCGTCAGCGGGATCTCGGCCTCAGTCGGGTACGCCGCCTCGACGAGCAGCAGCGCTTCGCGCGCCTGCAGCGGCTTGTGCAGCTCGAAGAGCACGTAGCCGAGCTGCCGCCGCGCCCAGGTCGACTTCGGATCGACGTCGAGCGCCCGCCGATAAAACGCCTCGGCACGCTCGTAGCGGCGGAGCATGCGCTCGCAGTCGCCGAGCGAGATGAGCGCCCACGCCGACTTTGGGAACTGCGCCACGGCGCGCTCGAAGATCTTCTGCGCGTCCTGCAGGCGGTTCTTCGCGCGCAGCATGTAGCCGAGCTTCACCATCGCCGCGAGGTTCAGGGGCGATCGCGCGAGCACGCGGCGGTAGCGCGCGGCGGCCTCGTCGTACCGCTTCTTCAACGAATCGATGTCGCCGAGCGCGATCTCGATGTCGTCGTTGTTCGGCGCCAGTTGCAACGCGCGCTTCAACAGCTTCGCCGACTGCACAGTGTCGCCCCTCTCGAAGAGTAACGAGCCGAGCTCGGTCAGCGCCCAGACGAAGTCCTTGTTCGCCCGCAGCGCCGCTTCGTACTCCTTGCGCGCCTGCACCGTGCGGCCGTCGAGGCGCATCAAGTTTCCGAGCAGCGTGCGCGCGAGCGGATCGTTCGGCGTGACGCGCACGGCTTGCTTGTACGTCTTTTCGGCCTGCACCTTCTTGCCCATGCGCTCGAACACCGAGCCGACGAAGACGTAGCCGCTGCTCGCGTTCGGCCGCAGCGTGACGGCGAACTGGTACGCTTCGAGCGCGGCGGCGTCGTTGCCGAGCGAGGACTGTGCGTGGCCCAGGTTCAGCGCGAGATCGGCGTCCTTAGGGAAGGTCGCGCGGGCGAGCGTCAGGTGCTGCGCGGCGGTGGCGGCGTCTTTTGCCTTCAACGCGCTGTAGCCGAGCTGGCGGTGCGCCCAGCCGCTCTTCGGGTCGATCGCGAGCGCCGCTTGGTACGCCTTCTTCGCGTCGTCGCCGCGGCCGAAGAGCTCGTAGGCGTCGCCGAGGTTCACCCGCGCATCGATGCTCTTGGGATCGGCGCGCGCGGCAGCGTTGAACGCGGCGGCCGCCTCTTCGTAGCGCTTCAACGCGAGCCACGTGGCCCCCAAGTGAAACTGCGCCGCGAAGCTCGCCGGGTTCGCCTTCACGGCGGTGCGCAAATAGCCGGCCGCGGCTTCGCGATCGCCGCGCTCGTTGTTGATGACCGCCAGGTGGATCAGCGCGATCTCGTTCGTTGGCGCCGTCTTCAGCACGGACTTGAAGAGCTGCTCGGCCTCGGCGTTTCGGTGGTTCGAGAACGCCTGCCATCCCCGCGAGAGGAGGTACGCCACCTTCCACTCGTTCGATCCTGGCGCCGGCGCCGCGCTCGGCTGCGACGCCGGTGCCGATGCCGGCGCCGGACCCGCCACGAGCCATAGTGAAAACACTGCGATCGAAACGGAAGGCACTGCCTCGAAAACTATCGGAAAAAGGTCCCTGGGACCATTTTCTACCGGCGCTTCGTTGCGCGCATGTAAAGGCCGCCGAAGGGTCCAAGGCGGCGGTCCACCCCGGCGAACATCGCGGCGCCAAGCGCGGCGCGGACGGGCGCGGGGAGGGCGAGGGTTTGCCGGCGAAGCCCGAGCGCTTCCTGCATCTGGGTCGTCGTCTTCCTGCGGCCGAAGAGCGTGGCGACGACGCCCGACGTCATGCGCACGAGCGTCTCGTAGCGGCGCATTTCGCCGCGCGTCAAATAGTCGACGGTCTCCGTGATCTCGAGGCCGTGCCGGGCGAGCTGCGTCCGCCACTCGGCGAGCGACCAGTAGCGCAAGTGGGCCATGCGATGGTCGATGTCGTCCAGGTAGTCGCTGCGGCGTACCCACGGCAGCAGCGGGCCGCGCAAGGTCGCGTGGTAGTCGGAGCTCGGGACGGTGTTGACGAACTCGCCGCCGGGCTTCAGCAGGCGCGCGATCTCGGCGAGCGTCTCGTCGATCGGCTGCACGTGCTCGACGACGGAGTTCGCGAACACGAAGTCGAGGCTCGCGTCGGGCTCGGGGATCTTCGCCACGCTGGCGACGACCAAGCGCTCGTAGAGGCCGCGCTCCTTCGCCAAAGCGACATCGACGGGGTTGAGGTCGACGCCGACCCAGGTTCTGCCGCCGATGCGCGCGTCGACGATCTTCGTCAGCTTGCCGTCGCCGCAGCCGAGATCGAGGCCGCGGCCTTTGGGGAACGGCGCCTCGACGACAGCCGCGATCTCGATCGCGCGCCAGAAGGCCGTGGCCGGCTGGAAGACGTAGACCGAGAGGAACTCGTCGAGGAGCGAACGGACGAGGGCGTCTTGCATCGCTTGCCGTTCTACCCGCGAATCCCGACGCGGCCCAGGATCTCGCCAGCGCCAACGATTGGACAGCCCGCCCGCCTTCGTCGATGCTCACTCCGCCGATGTTCACCACGTCGCTCGCCTCGACCTTCGATCGCGCGCCGATCTCCGTGCCCCTCGCGATCGCATGCGCGTTCGGCCTGATGGGCGCGCTCTCGGGGCTGCCGAGCCAGCCGGATCACGAGTTCCACCTCTTCGTCGCCAGCCACTACGAGCACGCGTTCTTCTCGCTCTACGAGCCGCGCTGGTACGGCGGCTTCTACATCACGGGTCACCCGCCGCTCCTGCACGCGCTGACCGCGATCCTCGGGCGCGTGCCCGGCCTCGGCATCGAGCGCGCGTACGCGATCATCCTCGCGGCGATCCCGATGGGGCTCGTCGTCGCCGCGTGGATGACGGGTGGCGTGCTTGCGCGCGGATCGTCGGCGGCGCCGCGGGCGTC
Organism: Deltaproteobacteria bacterium; assembly: GCA_020848545.1. GTDB lineage: Bacteria > Myxococcota > JADLHZ01 > JADLHZ01 > JADLHZ01 > JADLHZ01. Next base: position 371,335 of record JADLHZ010000044.1, read on the forward strand.
CCTGCTGGTGGCGCTGAATCCACTCGTCTACTTGTTGCTGATTCCCTTCGGGCAGGCGCCGTTCGTGTTGGCCGTTGCGCTCGGGTTGCTCTCGGCGTCGTCGTTCCTCGAGGGGCGGACCGGCGTCGCAGCGGGCTTCGGCGCGGCCGCGGCGGCGTGTCATCCGCTCGGGCTCTTGCTGCCGCTCGCCGGCGTCGTTGTGGGCCTCGCGCGCGCGCAGCGGATCCGCGTGGCCATCGCGGCCGTGGCGATGCTCGCGGTGTCGTTCGTGACGATGTGGCCGTTCTTTGCCGGCTACGTCTACGGCCTTACGCGCGTGCTGCCGAAGAACCCGCTCTCGCTCGCGAGCGGCACGAGCTTCGCCATCGTCGCGGCGATGGTGCTCGGCGGGGTCGCGCTCTTCGTCGCCGTCGACAAGAAGAGCAGCCGGAACGCACGCGGTCTCGGCATTGCGGGCCTCGCCCTCGCCGCGGTGGCCCACTTTGGCGTCGGGCCGGTGTACTGGGACAAGCTGCTCTTCTTCTCCGCGCTCGCGACGGCGTTAGCCCTGGCGCTCGATCTGTCGCGGCGGCTGAGCAGCGTCGTCCTCCTCCTGGTCATGATCGCGGCGTCGTACGCGCTCTCGTTGAAGAAGCCGGGAAGGACCCGCGATCAGCGCGCGGCTCTCGTCGAGACGTCGGCGTTCCTCGCCCGCGAAGGGCACGATCGTTTTCGCTACATGACGGTCGGTCTCGGAAAGGAGGCGCTCGAGATCGGTCGCCGCACAGCCGCCGGATCCATCGACGGCGGCATGCCCTGGTTGAAGACGCTGCCCGAGCTCGACGCGCAGCCGTTCTACTCGCTCGACGAGCTGCCCCTCGACGACGCTCGCGCGCGGAGCGTGCTCGAAGCTGTGCTCGCACGCGCCGATGCGTTGCACTTGGCGTGGCTCATCAGCGCCGACGGCCGCGCTGGCGAAATCGCGGCGCGCTACGGCTACGCCACCTTGGCCGCGTTCCCAGGCGGCGTCGTCTTGTATCAGAAGGAAGTGACGCCGCTCGTCGCCGCCACGCCCGCACCGCCAGTGTGGGCCAAGGGTCTGCCCGTGCGCGGCTGGGGCGTGCTCTGGAGTCTGGCGCCTCTGCTGGTCCTCGCCTGCTCGATCGGCGCGTTCTCGCTGCGCCTGCTCAGGGCTCGGTCTTCTTCCTAGCGTCCGCGACGGCGAGCTGGCTCCAGCGCCGCCGGTGCTTCAGGAGCCGCGTGCGCTCCATCCCCAAGAGCTCCGCCGCGCGGCTGGCGACGCCGCCGGATCTCTCCATCGCCTCTTCGATCATCGTGCGCTCGAGCTGCTCCATCGCCACGTCGAAGGGCAAGCCGCGCGGGATGACGATGCCTTCGTTCGCGGCGACGCTGCTCTGGCGCGTGCGGACGGACGGCGACAGCATCTCGACGCCGATCATGTCGCCGTCGCGCGCGAGCACGACGAGCCGCTCGACCTCGTTCTTCAGCTCGCGCACGTTGCCGGGCCAATCATAGCGCTCGAGCGCGCGCGCGGCATCGGTGGAAAACCCGGCGACGTGCTTGCGATACCGCGCGGCGAAGAGGTCGAGGAAGTGCTTGGCGAGGAGCGCGACGTCGCCGGCGCGCGCGCGCAGCGGCGGTACGTCGATCGTCAACACGACCAGGCGATAGTAGAGCTCCTCGCGAAAGCGCCCGGCGCGCACCTCGGCCTCGAGATCGATCCGCGTCGCCGACACCAAGCGCACGTCGACCCGCACCGGCGCGGCCGCTCCGAGCGGGACGATCTCGCCGTCCTGCAAGACGCGCAGCAAGCTCGCCTGCACGTTGGCCGGGGCGGCCGAGATCTCGTCGAGGAGCAGCGTGCCGCCTTCGGCTGCGCGGAACACGCCGGGGTGATCGCTCGTCGCGCCGGAGAACGCGCCGCGCACGTGGCCGAAGAGCACCGACTGGAGCAGCGTCTCGTTGAGGCCGGCGCAGCTCTGTGTGAGAAAGACGCCGCGCGCGCGCTGGCTGCCGTGGTGGAGCGCGCGAGCGACCAGCTCCTTGCCGGTGCCGGTCTCGCCGCGCAGGTGCACCGAGGCGTCGGTGTGGCGCACGCGCTCGAGGTGATCGACGAGGCTCAACATCGCGGCGCTCGTTCCGAGCAGCTCACCGAACTCGTCCGGATCGCCTTGGTGGCGGAGCACCGTGTTCTCGCGTTGCAGTCGGACGACGGCGAGCGCGAGCTCTTCGCGCAGGCGATCGTTCTCTTCGCCGAGCGCGTACGCGTCGACCGCTTGCTGGACGAGGGCGCGCAGCTCCTCAGCGGCGTAGGGCTCGCGCAGACAACAGCCGCCCGCCCGCGTGCGCAAGAACTCGAGCACGCGCTCGCTCGACGCCGTGTCGTAGACGATGATCTTACCGGCGCGCTCCTGCGGCAGCTTGGCGGCGAGCTCGCGCAGGAGGGCGAGGCCGCGAGGAAAGCCGAGCGTTTCACCGACGACGATCACGCTGATGTCGTGCGTCGCCACCTTCTTCAGCGCGTCGTCGGCAGCATCAGAGGCGAAGACGCGGAAGCCGTCGCCGAGCGCTTGGCGCACCGGCTCGACCCGCGCCTCCGAGTCGAGCACGAGGACGGCGTAGCGGAACTCGTCGATGAACTGCGACAGCCGAGCGCCGCCGGTCCGCTCGAGCGACACGAAGCGCAGGCCGATGCCGGTGACGACGCGGCCGTCGAGCTCGCGATCGCTCGAGTTCGTCCATACGATCTCGGCGCGTGCCACGACCGCCTCAGCGTCGCCCGGCAGCATCAACCGGAGCTCGAGCGGCGCGCCCGGGAGCAGCGCGACCCCTTCGAGGCGGCGGGGCTCGACGCGCAGGAAGACACCGCTGACGCTGACGTTGATCACCGAGGCGGCGATCTCACGCTCGCCTTCGACGCGGATCGAAGCGCGCAAACGGACGCGGCGGCGGACCGACCTCGCGATGAGCTCGGTCCTGGCCATCGCTACGGGCGCACGAGCGTCACGGCGAGATCGTCGACGTACAAGGACGAGCTCTCGGTCGCCCCGAGGTAGGCGTTGATGACGACCTTCGCAGACGTTGCGCCCGCCGGGATCGCGGCGCGGCGGACGCGCAGCTCGTCCCAGTTGTTCTTCGTCAGGCGGTTCGACTCGAAGGTCGTTTGCGCGGCGTCGTTGAAGATGAGCCGGAGCTGCGCCAGTGAAGCGGAGGAGCTGAAGCTCGTCGCCGCGAACGCGCGCACGTCGACGACGTCGCCAGGGTTGAACGCGCCGAGTGTGAACGACTTCGTGATGCCGGTGTCTACGGGCGGTTGCCCGGGCGCGCCGGCGCCGCTCCAGCTCGCGTTCCACAACGTCGCCCATTGCCCGCTCGGATGCACGAGCCAGTCGCCGCCGAACTCGCCCCAGCCCGCTGGGTGTTGATCGCCGTACTGGCCGCTCTCCGTCGCCGTGAAGTCGTCCGCCGCGATGGTGCGTATCGTTTGGTATTTCGTGCTCGGCTCGTAGGTGACCTTCAAGCTCTTGTAGAACACGGTGTTCGTCTCGTCTGCCGCGAGGTACGCCATCGGCGCGACGATGATGCGCACGGTGCCGGCCGGGATCGCCGCGTCGTAGAACGCGAGCGTCGACTGCGCGTTCTGAAAGCGCGGGTAGCTCGTGGTGACGCTCACCTGATTGCAGGTCTCGCCGATGAAGTAGAGCACGAGCGTCGTGCGCGTTTGCGCGCTCGTCTGCAGCGCGGCGATGTTCGCGACCATCGACAGGCGCGCGCCGCTCCCCGGGCACACGTTGATCGTCTTCACGAAGCCCGTCGTCGCAGGGAGCGGGCAGGTCGCGCAGGTGCCCCAGCTCCGATTGTGTGGTCGCGCGGTCACACCGTCAGTGAACCAGTCGCCGTTGAAGTCGCCGTCCCAGCCGATGTTCTCCGGCCAGATCGCTTGCCCAGCGCCGCTCGCGAAGCTCTCGTCGACGAGCACCGCGGTGCCGCTCATCGGCACGCAGCTCGCGGCCTTTGGCGCGGCGCAGGCGGTGCCGCTCGCGGTCTCGCAGCCAGGGCCCGCTTGATCGCAGGTGTCGACGCCGTTGCCGCCGTCGACGTTGTCGGTGCCGGGGCCGCCGACGAGCACGTCGCCGCCGTTGTCGCCTTGCAGAGTGTCGTTTCCGTTGCCACCGTCGAGCACGTCGTTGTTGTTGTCTCCGCGCAGCGCGTCGTTTCCGTCGCCGCCAGTGATGTAGTCGTCGCCGTTGCTGCCGCGTAGGTTGTCGTCGCCGGTGCCGCCGTCGATGTTGTCGTTGTCCGCGTCGCCGTCGATCGTGTCGTTGCCGCCTTCGCCGCGGATGACGTCGTTACCGTCGCCGCCCTTGATGTCGTCGGTGCCGTCGCCGCCGCAGATGTAGTCGTTGCCCTTCTTACCGTCGATTTGGTCGTTGCCCGCCCCGGCCAAGATGCAGTCGCTGCTGTCGGTGCCGCTCAGGTTGTCGTTGCCCGCAGTGCCGTTGATGACGTTGTAGCCGGCGGGGCAATCGGCCACAGTGCACGGCGCGCTGCTCGACGACGCTGCGCTGCGCGCGAAGCCGAGCACGGGGTCGTGCTCGTCTCCCGGCTCGAACACACAAGCGTCGCCCTCGCAGGCGGCTGTCATGTGGTTTTCTCCGGCGGGGGGCGTGCACCCGAAGAGGGAGACCGAGACGCCGAGCGCAAGACAACGCGCTATGAACAGCCGCGGCATGGGCGTTACCTCCATCGCTCAGGATATCCGGGGTGGTGCAAATTTTCACTTCGGAGTGATGCGGCGATGACGCGCCAGGACGGCGAGCGCTGCCGAGATCACTAAGCACGCGAGCGGAAACGTGCCCCAAACGATGCCGCCGAAGCCGGACGGAGGAGTTGGCTTGGCGACGAGTGGCGGCACGGTGCGTTCGAAGAGCGTGACGCCGTTCGGCCACACCTCGGCAAGCTCGTAACCGCTCTCGAAGAGGTGCGGATGATACCACTCGTCGTAGACGAGCACCCAGCGCAGGCTGAGCGCGTCGGCCATCCCGAGGAAGCGCTTCAGCACGTCGGGCCCTTGCGGAAAGTATTTGCAAGTATCGAGCGCCGCGATGCCGCTTTCCTTCAACATCGTGAGCGCGCGCGCCGCATGGTAATCGCCGTCGGCGTTCGGCGAGCGGCTCTCCATGTCCAGGCGGCACATCTGATCGCCGAAGCCGAGCGTGAGGTGGCGAAAGCGTTCGGCGCCGGGCGCGTTGAGCACCGCGAGCATCGGCGAAAGATCTTCGATGAACGCCGGCTGCCGCGCCGACTCCCTGAAGCTCACCGTCAGCAAGTTCAGCGGCAAGAGCGCGAAGACGAGCCCGAGCCGCACCCGCGGGCCGTCGCCGAAGACGTGGACGATCGCCGCTGCGATCACCGGCGCGCCGAGCAAGCAGCCCCAGAAGGTGAAGCGATCGTAGACGAAGTACCGGGCCATCGCGCGGAACATGAGATCCGGCAAGGGCGTGGTCGTGCCGAACGAGAGCACGAAGAAGAAGAAGGCGGCGCCGGCGAAGAACGCCGCGTGCCAGAGGCGCTTCCAAATGAGCGCGAGCGCCGCGATGAGCACGACGAGCGCGGAGCCCACTTGCTGCACGAGATCGAGGGTCAACAAACGCTCCCACAAAGGATCGCGTGAGAAGTGAGGGATCTCCGTCTGCGGCCCTTGGGCGCCGTAGAGGATCACCGGCCAGCCGACCGTCACCACCGCGACGCCGGCCACCGCGCCTGCGGAGAGGATGCGTCGCACGAGCGCGCCCCGCGACGTCTGACCGAAGAGCACGTGCGCGCAGCCGACGATCATGCTCGCGTAGGCGCCAAAGAGCATCGTCTGATGATGCGCGCCAGCCATCGCGCCCATGAGAAACCCGTAGCGAAGCAAGTTGCGCTTCAAGCCGCCGCGGCAGAACGCGTCGAGCTGCGCCGTCGCGAAGAGCACGATCGGCGCGGCGAAGAGCGTGGGCAGCTGGCCGTAGTTGTAGGCGACGCGCTGTTGCACAGGCCAGAGCGCAGCGATGATCACGGCCAACGCGGCGGTGCGCGCGTCGCAAAAGATCCGCGCGAAGGCGCCAACGCTCAGCGGCAGCGCGGTCATGACGGCAGCGGTGAGCAGCGCGTAGGCGGTCTCGCGCGGCAGCAGCGCGCTCAGGATCGCTAGCGTTTGGTGGGCGAGCGGCGGATAGCTCGCGACCGAGAAGCCGCCGTACCAGCGCGGATCCCAGAGGTCGAACCACGAGCGCAGGTAGTGATCGGCGAAGAACATGTGCACGTAAGCGTCGAACGAGCGCTGCTGGTGCCCCGAGAACAAGCTCAGTACGGCGAGCATGATCGCGAGGCCGACGCCGATCTGCTCGAGCGACCGGAGCTCCTTGCTCACGGCGCCCTCGGCGCGATCACTACGCGGGGCACCTCGCGCAGGCAGCGGCAGAACGTGGCGGCCTGGCGCTTCGGCGAACCATCGACGCGAAAGAGGCCGTAGTGGCTCTCGGTCGTTTCGGTCCAGCGCGGCGTGACGTACTCGATGGTCCCGACAGGATGGTCGAAGAGCTCCCACGCTCCGACGCCCGAAACCTTCGCCTTCTCGGCTGCGCTGCAGAGCTTCGCGTAGATCGCGTCGGCGCTCGCGTCGTCTTCGTACATCGAGGTGACGCCGAACTCTTGCAGCACGAGCGGCGTGCCGGCGGCGGCTTCACGCGCGCGGGCGAGGCCGTGCTCGATGCGCTCCGGCGGAAAGTACCAGTGGATAGACAGCACGTCGCCGACGAGCATCGCTTCTTCCGGCAAGATCGCGCCGTCTCGGTTCGCGAAGTATCCGGCGAGGCCAAGGGTCACGAGGTGGCTCGGGTCGGCCTTCTTCATCGCGGCGGCCATGTGCCGGCTCCACGCGAAGACCTCGGCGGCGGTGAAGGTGGCGTCGGGAAGTCCGAAGCCGTGGTCCGCCTCGTTCATGAGATCCCACATCGCGATGGCGGACTCACCAGCGAACGCTTGGCCCATCTCCGCGACGTGTGCCTCCATCGCCGCGTAGCGCTCTTTCTGAAACTCTTTGCGATCGGGAAACAGGCTCGGGATCACCAAGAGGCCGCGCTTCTTGGCGGCGTCGATGAGCTGGCGGAGGCGCGCGATCATCGCAGGTTTGCCGGCGAAAATCGCGTAGGGCGGGAAGACGCGGATCGCGTTCGCGGCGAGCGCGCGAGCGAGATCGAGGTCGCGCTCGATCTGCCGCAGATCGAAGTCGGTCCAAAAGCGGCCCCAGCTCTTCTGTGCCGATTGGAAGTTGATGATGCGCAGGAGCACTTCTTTGTCACCCGCGACCAGGCGGCCGGCGTTCGCGGCGAGCGGCCCCTTGATCGTGATCTCAGGGCCGCTGACGGCGCAGCGTCCGAGGTCGACCTGCGGCGGCGGCGGCGCCTTTTGCAGCGCGAGCTCGCCGAACGATACGACCCGATTGTGCCGATAGCCCGACCACACCCGGTGCGCCGGCGGGCTCTCGCCGGGATCGGCGTCGCGCGACGCGAAGTTCACTCGCAGCGTGCTGCCGGCCCGCGGGCGCGCGCCGAGGAGCGAGTAGGGGACGCGCGCTTCCACCACGTAGCCCCGCGCTTCGATCTGGCCAGCCGCGACGATCGTTGCGTCGCCCTTCTTCGCCACCGGCGCGAACTGCTCGACGTTGCCCTTCGGACCGACGCCCATGTGCAGATAGCTGGCGCCGTCGCGCTCGACGAGCAGCTCCACCATGTCGCCCTTCCACACTTCACTTTCGGCGATCACATGATCGTCGGCGACGAGCGCGGCCAGGTAGAGATCGTTCTCGCCGAACGCGACGAAGATCTCGGCCTGGTGATCGGCGTCGTTCGTGATCGCGCCTTCTTCGATGAAGCCGCCGCCGAGGTTGATCGCCGGCGAGAGCGCGTACATGCCGACGTTCCACTCGCCGAGGTCAGCGTCGATCGCGATCGTCTTCGGCGCCGGATGCGCGACCGCGACGCGGCGGTACGCATTCGACGGTGCGGCGAGGATCAGCGCGACAAGGAGAAGCACGTCGCGAGTGTGCCGCTGATCGAATCAGCGAAGAAGAAATTTTCATCGTGCCCGCATGAACCGCTGCAGACCTTCGCCCGCCTTGCTCACGCTGCCGTCCGGGCGCACCGTCCAGAAGCCGCGGCAGCCGGTGCCGGCGCCGGTGCACTCGTTGTCGAAGATCTGCCAGTAGACCGCGTGGCTCACGTGCTCGCGCTCGGCCGCCATCAGCACGCGCTCGACGAGCTTCGCCACGTCGATCTTGCTGCCGATGAAGTCGTTCTCCGGAAAGCCGAACTCGCTGACGTAGAGCTCCGTGCCCGGCGCGGCGAGCGTGCGCAGCGTGCGCAAACCGCGCGTCAGGTCGTCGGTCACTTGCGCTTCGGCCGCCGCTTGCGTCAGCGCCGGCGACACGTTCGTCGCCTCGTACGCCGAGTACGAGACGAGGTCGGTGCAGACGTGCGGTAGGACGTGCGTCGCGGCGCGCACAGTGACGGCCGTGTCGATCACCTTGTTCACTTCGATCGAGTGCAGCACTTGCACGCCGTCGGCGTGGATTTTCTTGCGCGCGGCCGCGACCCCGGCTTGGCGCGCGTTGATCCACGCGATCATCCGCTCGGCGCGCAGCTTCAGCGTCGCTTCGTCGACGACGTCGCCGGCGCGCAGCGGCCAGTCGCTCTCCCAGTTGTGCAGGATGAACGTCTTGCCGGTGCCGGCGTAGGTCGTGAGCAGGTGCTCGGCGAGCGCTTGAATCTCCGCGGTCTCGGCGGCGAGCAGCGCGGCGCTCGGATGATCGCGCCACGGATCGCCGACGCCGAGCGCGAACGAGTAGGTGAGCAGTGAATAGGTGTCGAAGGGCTGCGCGAACACTTTTCGGTAGTTGGCGCTGTCCGCGAGCGACTTCAGATCATGAATGCCGGTCGGCCACGTTTCCGGGTAGCGCATCGCGTAGTCGGGCGTCAGAAAGAGCTTAATCGTCTTGGCGCCGAGGCCCTCGACCTCGCTGGCGCCCGCGTTCAGGAACGACTCGCCGGCGGCGATCTTCGGGTAGGTGCCGTTCGCGTGGGCGACGCCGACCGACAGCGTGCTCGGCATGCGTGCCGCGCGCTCGCAGGTCTCGACGATCTCGGGTGCGCTCAACGGCGCGAGCGCCACCGCGGTCACGTCTTTGCCACAAGCGACGAGGAACAGGCAGAGCAGGAAGCGAGTCATGGCAGTCGAGACTTCAAGGACCGAGCCACGAGTGAGTGCGTGAAATCGTTGGAGAATGCGAGCCCCCTCGGCCGGGTCGCCGACGACCCTGTGGGGGGTATTTTCGCCTCAGGTGCTACTCGGGTTGCGGGTTTGAGCTCTCGGCCGCGGCGAGCGCGAGGCGTTCTTTGCGCCGCCGCCAAGTCCGCCAGCCGAAGTAGATGAGCAACACGCCGAGCGCGACGCCGCCGACGACGAGCTTGGCCCGCTTGATCGCCTCGAGATTCTCGCCGAACTTCGAGCCGACCCAGATGAAGAGCGGCACGCTGAGCATCGCCGCCAGGCTGTCGAAGACGAGGAAGAGCGAGTAGCGCACTTTCATCGCGCCGGCGGTCATGAACACCATCGCGCGCACGCCCGCGGCGAAACGGCCGGCAAAGACCGCGTAGGCGCCCCAGCGGGTGAACAACGCTTCGACACGCGCGCGCCGGGCCGGTGAGAAGATGGTCTGCAAGCGCCGATGATCGAGCAGGCGCGTGCCGAGCTTCCTGCCGATCGTGAACATGACGCCGTCGCCGATGATGACGCCAAAGTACGCGACGACGACGCTCGGCCAGATCGCTTGACCTTCTTGCTGCGCTAGGATGCCGCCGGCGATGAGGATGACGTCTTCCGGCATCGGAAAGCCGAACCCGCATGCGAGCAGCGCGACGAAGATCCCGAGGAGGTGATACTCCTGGATGAACGGCAAGATGGTTTCCACTACTCGGCGGCGTGTATCATCGCAGCCGGCAGCTTTCTAGCGCGTGGCCGTTGACGTTTCCGTCGCCGTCGCCGTCGCCGAAACAGCCGTTGCCGGATTCCCGCGAACCTAGTACGCGCGCCCATCGTGACGGCTGCCGCGACTGCCAAGAAACTGACGCCGATGATGCAGCAGTATCTCGCGGCGAAGGAAAAATACCCGGACGCGCTGCTCCTCTTCCGCCTCGGCGACTTCTACGAGCTCTTCTTCGACGACGCGAAGACCGCCGCCCGCGTGCTCGGCCTGACGCTCACCTCGCGCGACAAGAGTGAAGACCCCGTGCCGATGGCCGGAGTGCCCCACCACGCGGCGCGCGGCTACATCGCGCGCCTCTGCGACGAAGGCTTCAAGGTCGCCGTGTGCGAGCAGTTCGAGGAGCCCGGCAAGAAGGGCATCTTCCGCCGTGAAGTGAGCCGCGTGGTCACGCCGGGCATGGTGTTCGACGACGAGTCGCTCGAGGCGAAGAGTGAGAACTTGCTCGGCGCGCTCTCGGTGCTCGGCGGTGTGTTCGGCATCGCCGCCATCGACGTCTCGACCGGTCGCTTTCGTGCGACGCAGGCGAACGACGCGTCGCTGATCGCCGACGAGCTCTTGCGCCTTGGGCCGCGTGAGCTCGTCGTCGGCGCCGGCGTGCGCGATCACGCCGCGCTCGACAAGGCGATTGCCCGCTTGAAGCGCGCGCGCGTCGTCGCTGCCGCCGCGGACTCGAGCGCGGCCGACGCTGGCGCCGCCGCTGCCTCCCTTTGTCTGCAGCAGCTCGCAAGTGCGTTGCCGTCGGCGCCGCGGCATGTGGGCGCCCCCGAACGCTACGCGCTCGACGCGATCATGTTGATCGACGAGACCAGCCGGAAGAACCTCGAGCTCACCCACACGTTGATCGGCGGCAAGCGCGAGGGCTCCTTGCTGGCGCACATCGATCGCACCGAGACCGGCATGGGCGCGCGCCTTTTGCACGCGTGGGTGACGGCGCCGCTGCTCTCGCGCGACGCGGTGCTCGATCGCCAAGGCGTCGTGCAGGCTTTCTGCGATCGGCCCTCGCTGCGCGTCGAGCTCTCGCGGCTACTCTCGTCGCTCTACGATCTCGAGCGCTTGAACGGCCGCCTCGGCGCGCTCCAAGCGACGCCCCGCGATCTCGGCAGCTTGCGTGACTCGCTCGCGCTCTTGCCCCGCATCGCCGCCGCGGTGACCCAGCCCGGGGGTGAGCTGCTCACGGATGCGCTGCCGACGCGCCTGGGTGCTTTGCTTGCTGCGCTCGGCGACTTTTCGGCGGCGGAGCGCGAGCTCGCGGCGAGCCTCGTCGACGCGGCGCCCGTCTCGTTCAAAGAGGGCGGCATCTTTCGCCGCGGCTTCGACAAAGAGATCGACGAGCTGACGGCGCTCTCCGAGAGCGGCAAGGACTACCTCCTGCAAATGGAGGCGCGCGCGCGCGAGCGCACGAAGATCCCGTCGCTGAAGATCCGCTACAACCGCGTGTTCGGCTACGGCATCGAGATCACGAAGTCGCACTTGCAGCGCGTGCCCGAGGGCTACATTCGCAAGCAAACGCTGGCGAACGCGGAGCGCTACGTGACCGAAGAGCTGCAGACCTACGAAGAGAAGGTGCTGCACGCCGACGAGCGCCGCTTGGCGTTGGAGGAAGCGCGCTTCTTGGAGCTTCGCGCGCGCCTCGTCGAGCTGTGCCCGGCGTTGAAGGCGGCGGCTCGAGCGATCGCGGAGCTCGACGTGCTGCTCTCGCTCGCGACCGTGGCGAGCGACGACGATTGGACGCGGCCGGAGATCGGCGAAGGCGACGACCGCACGACCGAGCTCGAAGCGGCGCGCCATCCGGTGGTCGAAGCGTTCGTGCGATCGAGCGGCGAGCGCTACGTGCCCTGCGACGTGCGCTTGAAGGACGGCGAGAAGCTGCTCGTCGTCACCGGCCCGAATATGGCAGGAAAGAGCACCGTCCTGCGCAAGGTCGCGGTGATCCAGATCCTCGCGCAGATCGGCAGCTTCGTGCCGTGCCGGCGCGCGCTGATCGGCGTTGCCGATCGCGTCTTCACCCGCGTCGGCGCGTCGGACAACTTGAGCCAAGGCCAGTCGACGTTCATGGTCGAGATGAGCGAGACCGCGGCGATCTTGCGCGGCGCCAGCGAGCGATCGCTCGTCATCGTCGACGAGATCGGCCGCGGCACGAGCACCTTCGACGGCCTGTCGCTGGCGTGGAGCGTGGCAGAGTATCTGCACGACGTCGTTCGTTGCCGCGGGCTCTTCGCCACGCACTACCACGAGCTCATCGAGCTCGAGCGGCAGTGCCCGAACGTGAAGAACTTCCACATGGCGGTCAAAGAGTACAAAGGCGAGGTCGTGTTCCTGCGCGAGCTCCGCGCGGGCGGCATGTCGCAGAGCTACGGCATCGAGGTCGGTCGCCTCGCCGGCTTGCCGACGAAGGTGCTCGAGCGCGCCAAAGAGCTGCTCAGCGAGCTCGAGCGCGAACGCCGCACCTCATCGCCCGCCCAAGCGCCGCAAATGGAGCTCTTCGTCCCAGCCAACCCGAGCATCAATGCGCTCGAGAAACGCCTCAAAGCGATCGACCTCGAACGGATGACGCCGATCGACGCCCTCAACACGCTCGCCGAGTTGATCGCTCTAACCAAGAAACGTTCCCAATAAGCTCGCGCCGCCGTTTCAGCTCGCTTTGAGGGCCTGAATTGCAGCCTGGCCGCCTTCGTAGCCGGCCTTCATCACGTTCGAGATCATCGTCTCCAACTGATTCTTCTTCTCCATCATCTGCTGTAGGAGGAGCATGTCCATCTCGCCCATCTCGCTGATGCTGTCTTTCTTATCCTTCAGCTTGTTGCGCTCGCCCTCGGCCTCTTCCTTGGTCATCTCGCGCATGCCGACCTTCTTCATCTTGCCAGTCTTTTCGTCCATCTCGAACACCGGCATCGACACCTTGGCGTCTTTGCCTTTGCCCGCGTACCTGGCCGCGATGAGCTGGTCGTAGGCCGAGATCGCCTCTTGGATGTTGCCCTTCGTCTGGCGCTTGTTCTCCATGCCGTTCAGCATGTCCACGATGTCGCGATAGACGGCCACCTTCGCCGCGTCCTGAATCTTCTTGTCGGCCGCGTCGCCGAAGCTGTCGCTGCCGCCGAAGTTGATGCCCATGTTCGCGGTCTGCGCGCGCAACCCCTCTTGTTCCTCGCCGCCGCCGCCGCCGGAGGTTTGGCCCTGCATCGAGCTCATGTTCGCGCGCAGGGCTGTCATCACTGTGCCGGCGATGTTGTTGGCGACGTCGCGTTGATCGGGCGGCAAGGACTCGGGGCCGGCCGCGGCGGACTGCGTGCTGCCCATCGCTTGCAGCTTCAACTGCGAATACATCTCAGCCGACGCGGCTTGCTGCCCCATCATCTGCTGCGCGGCTTGGTTCGCCTCCGCGGTCGCGTTGTCCATCTGAGCGGCGTCGAGCTGTTTTTGCTGCTGCGCCGCATCGGCCTTGTTTGCTTCGTCCATCGCAGCTGCGTCGGAAGCTGCATTCGATCCACCGGCGCCTGAAACGCTGGGCATGGCTATCCCTCCAGTCCTGTCATTATAACCTACACTGCCAGCCGGGGAGTGGTTAAGCGGAGAATGAAGAGCCGCAGCCGCAGGTGCGCTGGGCGTTCGGATTCAGGAACTTGAAGCCCGAGCCGTTCAGGCCCGAGACGTAGTCGATGGTCGTGCCGCGCAGGTAGGCGCCGCTGTATTGATCGACGAAGATCGTCACGCCGTCTTGAGCCAGAATGAGGTCGTCGTCCGACGCTTCGTTCTCGTCGAAGTCGAGGCCGTACTTGTAACCCGAGCAGCCGCCGCCTTCGACATAGACACGCAGCGCCGCCGTGGGCTTCAAGCCGGCTTCGTTCTTGATGGCGTCTTTGACCATCTCTACGGCCTTCTCGGTCAGCTTGACGAGGAAGTCCGGCACGGCGGTCGCGGGCGCTGGATGATCGTGGGTTTCTTTATGGATCGATTCCATGTGTTCTCTCTTGGTCCTTAGGATGTTATCAGGACCGAATTGGTCCTAATAAACATGTTCCCCGCTGTCGAGGCAAGAGCAGCTACAACGAACCGAACTTGAGCTCGCCGATGAGCTCGTAGCCGCGCGCGTAGCCGACCACTCTGTGCACATATTCACGCGTCTCGTCGAAGGGGATGAGCTCGCAGAAGACGTCGACCGGCAGGTCGCCGAAGAGCCCCAGCCAACGTCCGAGGTTACCTGGGCCGGCGTTGTACGCGGCAAAGGCGAGCTCTTTGCGATCGTAGCGCTTCATCAGCCACGAAAGATACGTCGTGCCGAGGCGCACGTTGAGGTCGGGCTTGTACAAGCTCTCGGCGCCGCCGATCCGCGTGTTCGTGACGCGCGCCATCTCGTGCGCGGTCGGCACCATCAGCTGCATGAGGCCGCGGGCGCCGGCGGGCGAGCGCGCGTTCACGATGAAGCGGCTCTCCTGGCGGATGATCGCGAAGACGTCGGCCGGCTTCAAGCCCTTCTGCTTCGCCGCTGCTTCGATGACGTCGGCGAAGTGGCGGGGGTGGCGCGAGCGCAAGGTCGCCACGCGATCGGCGTCGGAGAGCTCGGCCAAGTGATCGTAGCGCCAGATCGTCAGCGCGATGTCGGCCTTCAGCGTTTCGCCGAGCGCCAGGAAGCCGTCGCGCAGCGCGAGCGCTTCTTCGTGCGTCGGGATCTTGCCGCGCGCGACCTTCTCCAAGAGGCGCAGGCCTTCCAGACGGAACGATCGCTTCGCCAGCGCCACCGCGCGCGTGATGAGCGTCTTCACGTGCGATGCCATCGTCGGCTTCTCCGGCGCGTCGAACGGCAGATCGAGGCGTTGCAGCTGCAACGAGGCGAGGCGCTCGTCAGCCCGCACCGCGTAGTAGCCGACGGGATCGTCGCGCACGATCTCGGAGTAGGTGACCTGCGCCAGCTCGGGCCGCGCCGTCTCTTCGAGCGCGCGGGCGTACCAGTAACGCGCGCGCTGCTTTTCGCTGCGCTTGAGCTCGACGGTGAGCAGCGTCGAGAGAAACTGCTTCGCCGCTTCGAAGTCGTGGCCGAGGTACGCGGCGAAGCCGAGGCCGAAGAGCGCTTCGTCGCGGCCCGTCGTCAATGGATGCTCGACGAGCAGGCGTTGATAAAGCGTCTGCGCCAGCGTCAGGTTCTTCATGCGCGTCGCGAGGCCGCCGGCCGCGAACAACGCTTTCGCGGAGATCGCCGTGCTCGGCGCGTAGTCGGCAGCTTCGATGTAGCCGTCGAGCGCGCGCTTCAGGTGCTGCTCGCGCTCGTCGACGTCGGCCATGCGATAGCGCGCTTCGCCGCTCGCGTCGGGATCTCCGGCAGCGGTGAGCGCTTGGGCGTAGAGCTTCACCGCGGCGTCGAAGTGCCGGCGCTTCAAGTGGCGCTCGGCTTGGGCGAAGAAATCGTCGGTCTTCTTATGGCGCTTCGCGTAGTCTGCCACGCCCGCCAGCGCCTGACCGGCGGCGAGCGCTTCGGCGCGGCTCGAGTGGTGGCGCACGAGGTAACGCAGGCGCGCTTCGGCGGCTTGCACGTTCTTCACCGCGGCATACGCGCGGCCGCACGCGAGCAAGCGCTCGGGCGTTTGTTGATCGAGCGCCCGCTCACTGTCTTTGCATAGCGCGAGCGCGGCCTCGGCGTCGCCGAGCGCCAGCCACGCTTGCACGCGTAGGACGACGCCCGGCTCGGCGTAGATGCCTTCGCTGTCGACACCTTCCAACGCTGTGATCGCCGCTTTGTGGTCGCCGCGATCGAGCCGTAATTTGCCGAGCTCGAAGAGGTGCTTGTCGGCGACGGCGGGATCCTTGTCGATGAGGCGCATGAGCAACGGCTCGGCTTTCTCCGGCCGCTTGGTCGCCAAGTATACGCGCGCGAGCAGTGCATCGCGTTGCAGCGCCGACTCTTCGTCGAGCGCGGCGGCGGGCAAAGTCTTCAAGAGTTGCTCGGCGAGCGGAAACGCCTTGCGATCGATCAGGTGGCTGGCAGCGGCGAATTGCTTGTCGGTAAAAGTGGAGCCGAAGGCCGTCTGTGATCCCGAAGTGGTCAGCGTGGCGACGAGCGTCGCCCAAAGCAGCAGACGAACCATCATGTACCTCAAGCTAGCATACCGTGGGTATATCGCGAGAAAACCGTGCGTGTTGCGCGGGCTTAGGTGCGAAAGCGGCAGATTTTTTTGGCCAGGTGCGATGATGTAGCACAATGTCGTTATGAGTTTCTCGCTGAACGATTCGATGAACCAGGACGACGAACAAGATACGGCCGAGACGTGGTGGCGGCCACTGCTGCTGCTCTCGGCGATCGGCGCGGTGATCGCCGTACACTGGTGGATCTTGTCGTAGCGTCGTTTCCGCGGTGGCGAAGAAAGACTCACGAATCACATTTGACGACACTCGGACCTCCGGCTACACCGACGAGCATGAGTCAAACCGACAAGCGCAAGCAGTCGCTTTATTTCCCCGAAGACATGCTCAAAGAGATTCAAGACGAGGCGACCCGCCAAGATCGCTCGATGTCTTGGATCGTGCAAATGGCCTGGAAGCTCGCGCGCAGCGAAATCCAACGTTTCCCCTCGGTGAACGCCGTCATCGACGCAGACGATCAACCGAGCGCGCCGAAACAATAAGGAGCCTGCTGTGGCACAAACAGACAATCGCAAACAGTCGCTCTACTTTCCCGAAGAGATGCTGCAGGAGATCCAACGCGAAGCGACGCGCCAAGATCGCTCGATGTCGTGGATCGTCCAGACCGCGTGGAAGCTCGCGCGCGGCGACATCAAGAAGATGCCGTCGGTCAACGACGTCATCGAGCCCGATCGCCGGTGATCGCCGGGCGATCACTCGCTCCCGACGACTTCGCGCTCTTTCCTTTGATCGCCTGCACCACGTGCGGCGGCGAACGCTTGGCGTTCAAAGATCTCGACAGCAGTGGTGAGCTCGTTCACGTCTGCGCGCTTTGCGGCGGCGCCGGCGCGATTTCGCGTTGGGTCGATGACAGCGTGCTCTCGGCGCAAGGGCTACGCGTGCGTGGCAAAAATCCCGTCGAAGCCAAGCTGCCGAAGACCTCGGGTTGCTCGAAGAGCGGCAGCTGCGGGTCCTCCCGGGCCGGGGGCGGCTGCTCCAGCGGCAGTTGCGGCACGTGTTCGAGCGGCGGCTGCGGGAAGTAGCCGTCAGCCGGCAGCTATCAGTAATAATCCGACTTATCATTAGACGCTCGTTGGCCTGTCACCCATTGATGGATGACAGCTGACGGCTCACAGCTCTCACTAGACACAACATCTCGCCACTCCTTCCGAAAATGACTGACAAGCGTGTGTGGGATGATCGGAGGCGGCGTCCCACTTTCTGTTTGACGCGAAGTGTCAGGTGGGCTAGGGCCGCGGCGCCCTGAAAGGCGAGAGGGTTCGAAATGTCAACGACGAGAGTATTAGTCACGGCGCTCAGTTTGACTTTGGTGGCCATGGGCGGCACCGCTTGTAATTGCAACGGGAACAAGCCCGGGCTCAACGGCGGTAACGGTGGCGACACCCAAGCCGGTCGCTTGACGATCTCGGTCGTCGGCCCAAGGACCGTGATCCTCGCGCCGAACCGCGACGTGCAGTTGAAGTTCCTCGTCACGCTCGGCAGCGGCGAGACGGGCACGCCGGTCTCCGGCATGCGCATCGACTTCTCGAAGACCGGGCTTCCGGACGTGCTCGTCGGCTCTGACTATTTGATGTCTGAGGCGGACGGCACCGTGACCGTGAAGGTTCGCGCCGGCAGCCAGAACGGCCAAGCGACGATCACCGCAGCCGCCGAGGGTCTCGAGTCCGCGAGCGTCATCGTCGACGTCAACGGCAAGTACGCCGGTAACTTGGTGGTTCGCTCGGGCTACAGCGGCCCGATCAAGATCGCGCGCCTCGAGGTTCGCCTCCACGACGGCCGCATTCCTTGCGCCGCCACCTGGAAGACCACCGCGCCGAACGGCCTGCCCGCCACCGTCCAAACCCTCACGGTGCCGAACACGGCGACCGACGCGCGCTTCAACAACCTCACCGAGAAGACGAAGTACATCGCGACGGTCGTCGGCATCAACGCGGTCAACCGACCCGTGGCGTACGGCTGCGGCGGTCCGGAAGAGGTCGTTGGCGGCCGCGACAAGATCTTGAACGTTCAGCTCGACACGCTCGAGCCGATCGTCATGGGCAAGTACGAGTTCGGCCAAGTCATGGAGCCGCTCGAGTTCATGGACAAGAACAGCACGACCTACCTCGTGCTCGACAACATCCTGCGTTTCCTCTCGAACCCGATCGCGTTCGCGTTGCAAGGCGCGCAGACCTCGCCCGGCAACTACGCCGGCGGCTGTAACATCTTCCCGGCCGGCAGCTCGCGCAACACCTGCGTCGCCTTGGGCACGCAGCTCGTCGAGCCGCTCATTTATCAATTGCTCCGCTTGGACAACTCCGGCACCGCCGAGAACGTCTACAACGCGATCAAAGAAGTCGCGACGCAAGTGCGCAAGATCCGCGTCGGCGGCGTGCTCGACATCAAGACGCACGATCCGGCGACCGGCAACATCACGGCCGAGCTGAAGTTCGACAAGTGGAACCTCGTGTGGACGTGGGAATGCCCGCCGACCGGCACCGACGCGTGCTGCGGCCACCGCATCTTCAACGGCGGCGACATCGGCGTGCAGCCGTTCTCCGCGGTCATCAAGCTGCCGAACGGCACCGAGACGAGCACCTTCGCGGGTCATCTGACGAAGGTCACCGGCCAGACCGACCTCGCCTACGATGCGACCTTCGACGAGACCTACCTCAGCCTCGTCTACGGCCAAGTGGCGCTCGCGCTCATCGAGGGCGTGCTGCTCCCGGCGATCTTGACCGACACCACGCGCTACCCGCGCGATCCGCAAGGCCGCGTGCGCGTCAGCTCGCTGCTCAGCGGCCTGTTGAACTGCGGTTCGCTCTCTCCGGGTTCGTCCGAGCGTATCGCGTGTGACGCCGTGTCGGCCGCGGCAGGTGCGCTCACCACGCAGCTCGCCGGCGCGCTCAACACGAGCGGCAGCGAAGAATGGAACTTGAAGCAGCAGATCGCTGCGCGCTTCACCGACAACGACAACGATCTGCAGACCGACACCTTGAGCGGCACCTTCACCTTCAAGGCGACCGGCGCTGGCGCGACGGTGCAGCAGAAGGACGGCGCTCTGAACGCGCTGTTCACGACGACGCCTTGCACCGGCGACGCGAGCTGTACGGCCGGCCTGGCCTGCCGCTTCGCCCGCAGCCCGGTCGACTCGTGCAAGTCCTCGAACTACTGCGGCGTGCCGACGGGCCCGAAGCAAGTGTACGAAGCCTGCAGCGTGGACGACGAGTGCTCGAGCGGCACCTGTATGATCAACCCGCCGCTGAACGTGACGGTCTCGCACACGAACAAGTGCTTCAAGGCTTGTGCGCAGGACGTCGACTGTGGCGGCCAAGGCCACTGCGACCAGGACGGCTACATCTCGCAGCCGGTCACGCTCACGCCGGATCCGTACACGAACAACAACACCGTGACGGGAACCTGCGTCCCGTAATCAGTCTCTGAACATGTAGAATCGGCAACGCCCCGGCAACCCCGGGGCGTTGTCATTTGTGGGGGCTGATGGCAGAAGCGCGGGCTCGAAGCGAAGGAGCCCGCATGAACTTCCAGCTCAGCGACGCGCAGGCGATGATCCAACAAACCGCGCGCGACTTTTCGAAGAAGCAGGTGCAGCCGAAGGCCGCCGAGCTCGACGAGAGCGGGCGCTTTCCGCACGAGATCGTCAAGGAGATGGCCGGCCTCGGCTTCCTCGGCATGATGGTGCCCGAGCAGTGGGGTGGGGCCGGGCTCGACACGGTGTCCTACGTTCTGGCGATGGAGGAGATCTCTCGTGGCTGCGCGTCGACCGGCGTGATCATGAGCGTCAACAACTCGCTCGTCTGCGATCCGTTGATGAAGTTCGGCAACGACGATCAGAAGAAGCGCTTCTTGACGCCGCTCGCGCAGGGCGACTTGCTCGGCTGCTTCTGCTTGAGCGAGCCGGGCACGGGCTCGGACGCCGCGTCACAGACGACGACCGCCAAGAAATCCGACAAAGGCTACGTGCTGAACGGGACGAAGAATTGGATCACCAACGGCAAGGAAGCGAACGTCGCCATTGTCTTCGCGATGACCGACAAGGCTGCTGGGCACAAGGGCATCGCCGCGTTCGTCGTCGACACGAAGAGCGCGGGCTTCTCGGTGGCGAAGCTCGAGAAGAAGCTCGGCATCAAGGCGTCGTCGACGGCGCAGATCCACTTGGACAACGTCGAGGTTCCGGCCGCGAACATGCTCGGCGGCGAGAAGGACGGCTTCAAGGTGGCGATGACCACGCTCGACGGCGGCCGCATCGGCATCGCGTCGCAGGCGCTCGGCATCGCGCGGGCGGCGCTGGAAGACGCCAAAGACTACGCCAAGGAGCGCAAGACCTTCGGCACGCCGGTGTCCGAGAAGCAGGCGATCCAGTTCATGTTCGCCGACATCGCCACAGAGCTCGAAGCCGCGCGTCTGCTCACGCTGCGCGCGGCCATGATGAAGGACGCGGGCGCGAAGTTCTCGCGCGAAGCGGCGATGGCGAAGCTCTATGCGTCCGAGATGGCGATGCGCTCGACGGTGAAGGCGTTGCAGATCTTCGGCGGCTACGGCTACGTCACGGACTACCCCGCCGAGCGCCACATGCGCGACGCGAAGATCACCGAGATCTACGAAGGCACGAGCGAGATTCAACGCATCGTCATCGCGCAGTCGCTCTTGAAGGAAGGCCTTTCTCTCTAGCCGTCGCCGTTGACGTCGCCGTCGCCGTCGCCGAAACAGGACGCCGTGAACTTCGATCTCCTCTTGAAAGGCGGCGACGTCTTCACCGGCGCCGGCAAAATGACCGCCGACGTCGGCATCAAAGACGGCCTCGTCGTCGCCATCGGCCGCTACCTCGCCTCCGACCGGGTGTGCCCGGTCTACGACGTGCGCCACAAGTGGGTGCTCCCGGGCTTCATCGAGACGATGGGGGCGGCGGTCAGCGATCTCGAGGACGGCGCGACGCGCTTCTTGCAGCACAGCGAGCGCGCGGCGACCGGCGGCGTGACGACGCTGGCCGAGGTCGTGGTTCCGAAGCCCTGGGAGTCCGTGGAGCAAGCGATCGATCGGCGCGCGCGCGGGCTCTCGCAGTCGTGGATCGATCGGGCGTTCGTTCTGCGCATCATGGCCGGGCACGTGCCGGCCGCCGACGCGCTCGCTGCCGCCAAGACGCGCGGGCTCGCGGCGGTGCTCGCGCAGCTCTCGCCGCGCGTCGACGGCTTCGGCCTCGATGACGCCGAGCTCTATGCGCTCGCGATCGCTGCGCGCGACGCCGGTGTCGGGCTCGCGGTCAGCCTCGAGCATCCGTCCTTCGCCGAGCACATGCACCAGAAGACGCCGCGGATCTTCAAGGCGGCGCGCGCCGATCTCTTCGGACGTCAGAGCGTCGAGGGCGAACGGGTCGCCGCTGAACGTGCCTGCGCCATCGCGCTCGTCTCGGGCGCGAAGATGGCGCTGCTCGGGCCGACGACGGCGACGACACTGAAGGCTATCGAAGCAGCGCGCGATCGCGGCGCGCGCGTGCAAGCGATGCCATGCTGTCACTCGCTGCTCTTGTCGACGAAGGTGTACAGCAAACGTCGCGGTCGCTGGTATCGGCCGATCCCGCCGTTGCGCAGCGATCGCGAGCGGATCGCCTTGCGCCGGATGTTCGCGCGCTCGAGCTCTGCCCTGATCGCGCTCGGCGCCGGCGCGCAGCCCTTTCCGGCGATCGCGGCGTGGACGCTCGAGAAACAACCGAAGCCGCAGGCGCTCGCGGGCTTGCCGTGGGCGCCGGCCGTCCTCGTCGCGCTCGCCGCGGCGAAGATCATTTCGCCGCGGCGCTTGGTCAGCGCGCTCGCGGCCGGGCCGGCGGCGTTTCTCGGCCTCGGCGGCGAACGTGGCGTCATCAACATCGGCAGCGTGGCCGACATCGCTGTCTGGGATCCGGCGAAGAAGAAGAAGCTCGGGCCGCGCAACCCGAAGACCTCCGATGATTTCAATCCGTTCATCGGATCGAGCGCGCTCGATCCACCGATGCTCGTGTTCAACCGCGGGCGCCTCGTCGCCGAGAACGGCGCGCGCGCGGGCGATCGACCCGAAGGCGTCGTCGCCGTGCGCATGACGTAGCGCGCGCCGGCTTGCGCGATCGCCTTCGATCAAGCAACCTTAGCCCTAGGATGCGTGCCAACTTCCTTCGTCTGCCTCTCCTCCTCGCGCTTTTCGGCCTGGAGGCAGCGGGTTGCACGCCTCCGCTCGTGACGCGCATCGGCGGCGATTGTCGCACCACGAACGATTGCACCTCCGGGCTCGTCTGCATCGACAGTCGATGTGAAAAGCCGTGCCGCGCGCCGGCCGATTGCGGCACTGGCTTCGTCTGCACCGGCGAAATATGTGTCCAGAGCGCGTCGATCGAGGCGCCGTGCGAAGGCGGCTGCGCCACCGGCCAGTCGTGTGTGCAGGGACGCTGCTTGTGCTCGCCCGAGAGCTGCGCGCTCGGCTGCTGCGTCAGCAACCAGTGCATCGAAGTCTCGGATGCGAGCTGCGGGGCGAACGGGAGCGTCTGCGTAGCCTGCGGCGGACTGACGCCGACGTGCATCGGTGGCGTCTGTACCTCGGCCTGCGATGCCAGCGCCTGCGGGCTGGGCTGTTGCTCCCCAGGCGGGTGCCAGCCCGGGCTCGCCGACACCGCGTGCGGCGTCTCGGCGGCATGTGTCGACTGCACGAGCTCCGGCGCCGGACACAAGTGCCTCAACGGGCAGTGCGCGTGCACGAGCGAGGCCGATTGCGAGGCGCTGCGCGTGTGTATCGGCAGCACCGGCCGCTGCAGCGCCGATTGCTCGGGCGGTCAGGCGTGTCGCGACGGCTGCTGCGCGGGCGCGGGTTGCCGACCCGGAATCGAACAGACGGCGTGCGGTCCCGCTGGCGGCGTGTGCACCGATTGCACGACGAACCCGCAAGGCCGACGGTGTGCCAACGGCGCCTGTGGCTGCGCCGACAACGCCGACTGCGTGACCTCGGCGCATGGCAGCGAATGCCTCGGTGGCGTTTGTGGCTGCGCCGCCAGCGACGACTGCCCGCTCGGCCAAGCGTGCAACCAAGCGACGCATCAATGCTCGAGCTCCTGCGCCGGCGGGCTCGTGTGCAACGGCGGGTGCTGCGACCTCACTGACCACTGCGTCGGAGGCACCGGCGCCGCGGCTTGCGGATCGGCCGGCGCGCTGTGCAAGAGCTGCGCGGGCAACAGCGCGGGAGACGAGTGCGTCAACGTCGGCGCCGGCGTGCGAGACTGCGGTTGCGTCAGCTCGCCGGACTGTAGCGATCCGAAGCAACCCGTCTGCCGCGGAACCGGACAATGCGGATGCGACGTGGCAGCCGACTGCCCAGCGGGGCAAGCGTGCGATACGACGACGCACACCTGCGAAGCGGACTGCGGCGCTGGTCGACTCTGCAACGGTTGCTGCAACGGGATAGATTGCTTGTCGGGCACCGCCAACGACCAATGCGGCACGACCGGCGGGAGCTGCTTCAGCTGCCAGGCGCTCACTGACAACAAGGCCTGCACGACGCCTGCGCAAGCGATCGGCGCAAACCGCTGCGGCTGCACGACCGCGTCGACGCACTGCTCGTCGCTCAAAGCCTGTCGCAGCGGCCTCTGCTCCACCAACTGCTCGCCCGTCGGCGGCGGCGCGAACCTCGCGTGTAACGGCGGGTGCTGCGACGGCAGCGCTTGCCAGCCTGGCACGAGCGCGGGCGCTTGCGGCCCGATCGGCGGCAACTGTTCGGCTTGCTCTGGACAGGCGAGCAACAAGACCTGCGTCAATCGCGCTTGCGGCTGCACTGCTCCATCACATTGCACGGCGTCGCAGTGCTGCAGCACCTTCACCGATCTTTGCTCCGCCGGAAACACCCAGCACGCATGCGGCAATGGCGGGCTGATGTGCGACGACTGCGGGGCGCGAACGTGCCTCGGCGCAGACGATCCCGGACCGGGCACCAACGTCGTCAACGCGTGTCAGTGCACCGTCGGCGGCAGCCCGACCCAGTGCTCCTCCATGAGCTCGGGGACGGCGTGTCAAAACGGCCCCGGGAGCACCGATTTTTGCGGCTGCAATTCGGCCGTCAACTGCTCGGCGGGGACCTGCACCCGCGATCCCACCAACACGGTTGGAATTTGTCTTTAGGGGTGAAGCCCACGACGTGGCTGACGCCAGCCGCGTCCATTCGGCGCTCAGCGGGCGAGGCGAACGCGAAGACGATGTGCGGCGTCGATGACGACGTCTTGAATGACGCCGCAGCCCTCGGGTAGCGCCGACTCGCCAGCGAGCCACGCGCCATCGCGTGAGAAAACATCGTAGCGGTGGTCGCCGCTGATCACGAGGCGCGTGCCGTCAGGCGCAAACATCAAGCGATGGACGCCCGCGTCCCGGCTCGGGCCTGCTGGGGTTGGAAAGACGAGCCAGCGCGTCGCCTCGGTGACGACGTCGAGCAAGAGCACTCGGCGCGTGCTCGCGTTTGCGTCTGTCGTGCTGGCGAAGACGAGCGCGAGCAGCCCCGGCGTGTTCGCGTAGGCGCCGGTCCAAGCGTAGGCTCCGTCCGCCGTCGTGAACGGCTCGCGCGATGGAAACTTCACATCCGGGGAGAATTGCTTGATGCAGCCTTTGGTGCCGGAGATGACACCGCCAGCT